>NZ_FMIC01000002.1:3028977-3634773 GCF_900091625.1 Micromonospora peucetia | reverse complement strand
CACCGACGCACCCGCCGTCATCCCGCCGGTTGCCGCCGGGGCGCCCACCAGCGCCCCACCGCCGACCACCGCGCGGACGCCGGCCACCGCACCGCCGATCACCAGGCCGGTGTTGGCGCCTCACCAGGTCGGGGTGCCGGCTGGCGTGCCGATGCCGTACCACGGCTACCAGCTGCTTCCGCCCCAGCCGTCGTTCCTCGACACACGCTGGCCAGGGCCGGCGCCCGCCCAGGACCGGGCCGTGCCGGCTGCCGTCCTCGCCGGGGCGGCAGCGCTGGCGTTCTTCGTGCCGCTCACCCGCACCGGCATCGGCTGGTTCCTCGGTTGGCTCGCCCTGACCGTCGCGGTGGTCCTCGCGGTCCGGCGGACGGGCGCGGAGTTGCCGCGCGCGGACCGGCGGATCCGCGCCGGTTGGGCGGTGGCGGCACTGGCGCTGCTGTCGGTCCTGGCCTTCCGCAACGCCTGGTGGTTGGTGACGTTCTGCGTGCTCGGCGCGCTCGGGTGCGCGACCCTCGCGATCGTGGGCGGCCGACTCGTCCGCTCGATCCTGTTCAGCCTGGTGGCGGCGCCGTTCGCGGCGTTCCGGGGGCTGCCGTGGGTGCGCGGTCACCTGCACGCGCCGACGAACCCGGGCCTGGTCCGTCGCATCGTCGGGTCGGCAGCGGCCACCCTGGCCGCGCTGATCGTCTTCGGCGCGCTCCTGTCGTCCGCCGACGGCGCCTTCTCGGTGGTGCTCGGCGAGGTGATTCCCGAGGTCAACGTCGGCACCGTGTTCCGCTGGATCTTCCTCGCCGTCGTGGGTGCGCTCTGCGCCGTGGCCGCCGTCTACACGCTGGCGGCGCCGCCCGACCTGTCGACGGTGGACCGGCCCGGTACGCGCCGCTTCGGCATCGTGGAGTGGGCTCCGGTCATCAGCGCCCTCACGCTGCTGTTCGGCGGCTTCGTGGCGGTGCAGTTCACCGTCCTGTTCGGCGGGCAGCGGCACGTGCTGCGCACCGCCGGCCTCAGCTATGCCGAGTACGCGCGCAGCGGGTTCTGGCAGCTCGTCGTCGTCACCATGCTGACGCTGGCGGTGCTCGGCGGGGTGGCCCGCTGGGCGCGGCGGGACCGGGCGGTCGAGCGCCACCTGCTGCGGGTCCTGCTGGGCCTGCTCAGCGTGCTCAGTTTCGTCATCGTGGTGTCGGCGCTGGCCCGGATGTACACGTACCAGAAGGTCTACAGCTTCACCGGTGAGCGGCTCTTCGTGATGGCGTTCGAGTTGCTGCTCGGCACCGTGTTCCTGATGATCCTGGTGGCGGGGCTCCGCTTGCGTGGGGCCTGGATTCCCGGCACGACGGTGGCGCTCGCCGTGGTGATGCTGCTGAGCCTGGCCGTGCTCAACCCGGAGGACTACGCCGCCCGCCGCAACATCGCCCGGTACGAGCAGACCGGGAAGATCGACGCCTGGTACCTGCGGGCGCTCTCGGCGGACGCGACGCCGGCCCTGACCGGCCTGCCCGACCCGGCACGCCGCTGCACGCTGAGCTGGATCGCCGACGACCTTGAGGAGCCGGACCCCTGGTACGCCTGGAACCTGGGCCGGGTCCGGGCGCGCGCGGCGCTGGACCGGGCCGGGCCGGGCGCGGTCGGCGGCCAGCGCGACTGCAGGGCCGCCGACCAGTTCGACCTGCCGAAGAGCCGCCGCTGACGACACCGCCGCCCCCGGGTCGACCGGGGGCGGCGGGTCGGTCCTGGGACGGCGGGCTGGTCGGGAACGGCGGGCGTGCCGTGCCGGTGTGCCCGGCACCCCTGCCGTGTCCGGTCGGTCACCAGGGTTCGGGGATGCCCACCGCCAGGCAGCGTCGGGTGCCTGGGATCGGCTGGTAGCAGGCGGACGCCTCCAGGTTGTTGGTCAGGTCGGAGCGGGAGAAGGACTGGCTGCCGCCGTTGACACAGGTGCCGCCGCTGGTGGACACCCCGCCGGTGACCTTGGCCGTGGCGCAGCCGACCGTGCCGGCGGTCTTCTCCACCGTGTTCAGCGACGAGCGCTGGTCTGTGTACTGGTGGGCGCCGTAGCCAATCAACCGCACGCCGGGGCGGGTCACCGTGTACTGGAACGCCGTCGAGGTGTAGTACGACCAACTGGCGCCGGTGCCCACGGTGCGCAACTCCGGATCGGCGGACGAGCCTGGGATGAACATGGCGAAGCCCTTGTCGTGGGTGCTCGTGCCCGTGATCATCCGGTAGACGATCACCAGCAGCCCCTGGCTGAAGCTGCCGGTGGAGTACGTCAGGTAGCTGCCGCTGCCGCAGGTGGTCCGGTCGGCGACATAGCCGACGCCGTAGGCGTAGAGCATCACCCTGGCGCAACGGGCGTCGTCGGCGGTGTCCTCGATCGTGCCGAGCGTGGTGCCGGTGCCCGAGTTGTCGGTGGCATAACCGGTCAGCCGCACACCGGGCAGTGCGCCGGCGTACTGGTATGCGGTGGGGTGGTAGTAGCTCCACGAGGCCGACCAGCCGCTGCCGGAGGGCAGCGCGAATGCGGGCGAAGCAGGCAGCAGGGCAGCGGCCAGCGCGGCGACCAGGGCCGCGACCAGCGTCATCCGGGTCGACCGCCATCGGGAATGGGCCTTCATCGGTCCTCCGATCTCCACGACATGCGGGACACCCGCCGTCACGGATCAGGTTGACCGAGGACTCGGCGGCGAGCACCGCTGAGTCTCGAAGCGGACAGCCGGCCGAAGCCGGCAGGCCGGGACCGGTGAGGCCGACTCGCGCCGGCTCGACTCGATCAGCCAGACTCGGTCGTACCCCGATGCCCGCCCGACAGCTGCCGAGCACCCCCGTACCCCTCGTCCGATGGTTGGAGCGCATGTCCCACACCCTCCTGATCTGGCTGGTCGGCGGCGTCCTGCTGGTGGGCGCGGGCCTCGCGACGACCCTGCTGCCCCGGTGGCGGGAACGGGGGCAGGAGCACCGGACCGCCTGGTCCACCGCCCGTGCGGCCATCGACAGCGCAACCGTCAGCCGGGACGCGGCGGCGACCCGGGTGCCGGAGGCCGAGCAGTTGCTGGCCCGCGCCGAACTGATCGCCGCCGGGCGTGGCGGGGCGTCCGCCGCCCGGGCGGCGGCAGACCACGCGAGGGAGGCTGACGGGTTGTGGCGGACAAACCAGTGACACACCGTCGACACCACCGCTATGAGCTGCTGCGCTGGGCGCTGCTCGGCGTCGCCGTGGTCGTCCTGGTGGTCTTCCTGCTCGCCCAGCGGCAGAGCGTCGACGTCAGCTACGGCCAGTCGCCGGCCGCCACGGCGAGGATCGAGGAGGGCTCGGCCGGTGAGCTGAGCGAGGCGAGCGTGCCATCGGTGGCCGAGATGACCGCGCTGGTGGCCGCCGATCCCGTGGTGCGGTTGCCCGGTTCGACCGCACGCTGGAACGAGCAGCGGGTCCGCGAGGCCGCCGGCGATCATCCGGTCCGCATCCTGGTCGCGCCGCCCGGGCTCGACGAGGACGAACGCGACCGGGTACGGGACGTGAAGAACGCGACCGTCCGGGTGATCGGCACCGAGGTGAGCGGCGGCATGTACCAGGCCGTACCCGACGACCTGCCCGGCTGGCGCGCGCAGTTCGCCACCGCCGACGTGACGGACCTGCTGGTGACACTGATCGCCGGGCAGCGGGACACGCCTGCCCCGGCCGACCGCGACGAGCTGCGGTGGCGCGAGCCGACCGACCGGGAGCTGGCCGCCGTCGCCGCCGACCTGCGGGCCACCGGCCTGCACGTCGCGGCCGGGGCCACCCTGACCGGCGTCCCCGGCGACGCCGCGAAGAACGCTTTCCCGGACGGCGCCCGGTACGTGGCGCTTCCCGCGCAGCCGTTCGGTGAGCCGGTGCCCCGGTACGGGCCAGCCCTGACCGACCTGTTCCCGGGCACGCCGATCATCGTGATGTACGGCCTCTGGATCGAGTACCACGGCCCGGCGACGGCGGACTTCGCGGAGTTGGCCGGCGCGAGTTTCTACGGCCAGTTCGCCGGCCGGCTCAGCCGGTACGGCTACCCCCAGGGCAACGTGCTGGCGGCCTACCTGAACCGGGTCACCGACATCCGCTATTCGGGGCTGTCCGACCGGCCGCTGCCGTACCGGCCGGTCGATCCGCTCCGGGTGGCGCTGCCCGCGCTGCCGTGGCTCTTCGCGGCCTGCGTGGCGACGTTCCTGGTCCTCTCGGTCCGGTCGCTGCGCCGGCCGGACGGCGTGAAGATCCGGCAGGGCGACTCCGGGCGGGGTGGCGCGCCTGCCCGGCTGGCCGGTCTCACCGCGCTCGCCGTCGAGATGTCCCTGCTGACCGACGCCCGCAGCAACCCGGCGCTGACCCGGGGCATCGTCAAGCTCCAGGCGGCGCGTACCGCGCTGGACGAGGAACTGCCGAGCCGTCACGTGTGGACGTTGCTGGACGAGGCAGCCGACGAGTTGGACGACGGTGCCCGGACGCTGGGGCTCGCCAGTTACCGCCCGGACCTCTACCTGCGGGGCAGGTTGTCGTGAAACAGTCCGTACGACGTTGGCTCGGTGACCTGTTCGACACGCCCTTCGGCTTCGCCGTCCTGGCCTGCCTGACGCTGGCCGGCTGGGCGCTGTGGACCGGCGGGGTGCTGGACGGTCCGGCCGCCCGCCAGGTCCGCACCTCGTCCGTGTACGCGGCACCGGGCATCGACCTGGACCAGGCCGCGGCCGAACGGATCATCGGCAACCGCAGGCTGGTCGTGCTGCTGCTGGAACCGGGTGCCGACCTCCGGCAGGGTTGCCGCCAGGTCGAGCGTGCCGCCGGCGGCAACGTCGTGCTGGTGATGAGCCGCGACGCGGACGACTACGACACGTACGGGTGTGCGCTGCTGCCCGGACGCGACGACGAGAACTTCGGCCGGGCCGCCGTGGCGGAAACGATCATCGGCCGGGGCATCGACACCTTCACCGACCGCCCCCTGGAGGCGCTGAAGGTCGTCACCGTCAACTACGACCTGCTGGTGAAGGCCGGCACCGTTCCCGACGGCGCGCGCACGATCAGCCCGTCGCTGCCCCGCTACCTGCTCACGGCCTCGGCCATCTTGGCTGTCGTCGCCGGAGCGACGGTGCTCTACGTCGGTGGCCGCCGGGCGGGCCGGCTCGCGGACGCCCGTCGCCGCCGCCGCGACGAGAACGCCGACGGCCGCAGCGCGCTCAGCGCCGCCGCCGCCGTGCTGGCCCAGCAGATCATCGACCTCGACCAGCGGTACGCGGCGGCACCGCGCCGGGCCCGCCTCGGGGACGCCGAGAAGGCGTGCGGCAGGGAGTACCGGGCCCTGACCTCGGACTACGTCGCGCTGCTCGACCGCGTCTCGGCCGTCGACGGAGACGACCAGGATGCCGTACGCGGGCTCATCGACCGCGTCGACGCGTTGAGCCGGCGGGCGTCGGCGATCGGCGGGTCGACCGATGCCGGGTGATACTCGACGTGTTCCACGGTGTGATCACCGACATCGTCACGTACCTGGACGCAGACCGGCTGGTGCCGTTGTCCGGTGGGGTGCGGTCCCAGCGGGAACGGGGCGCTGGGACCGCACGATGCCACGCGGTCAGTCCGGTGTCATGAACCCGTGACGTTCGGCAACGACACGTCGGAGAGGGCCGGCTTCTTCTTGATGAGCCCCATCTGGAGCATGGTGTCCGCCGTTTGGGTGTAGCCCGCGAACTCGGTGTTGAACTTGATGCCCTGCTCGGTGAGCTCGACAAGGACCTTGTCCTTGGTCGTCTTTACGGCATCGAGGCCGGCAATCCGTGCGGCTGCGGCTTGTGGATCGTCGTTGATCATCGCAGTGCCGCGTTTGATCGCATCCACGAGAGCGGCGTACACCTTCGGGTTCGCCTTGTGGAAGGACTCGTTGAACGCGAAGGCTCCCAGTGGCACGGGGGCACCCAGCAGCTCGTTGCCACCGATCACTTCGCGGGCCCCCTTGGCCAGGCCCTGTTGCAGGAATGGAGGCGTGGCCATATGGGCCTGCACCTCCCCCTGCGTGAGCGCCGCCACCGCATCCGGGTGGGGCATCATGCGGAACATGCCCTGGACCTTCTTCCAGTCGCCGAGCTCACGCATCGCCGCCCCGAGCAATGCGATGGAGCCGACGGCGTAGGGGCCGGGGGTGGCGATCTGGTCACCCGGCTGGAAGTCGGCCAGGGAGCGGTACTTTCCGTCCATCGCCACCAGCGCGACGTGGGCCGTCACGAGCGACCCGCCGAAGCGCACGGGCACGCCCTTCTCACGGGCGATGAGCACGGGCGAGACGCCGACCGACACCACGTCCGCCTGGCCGGAGGCGAGAGCGGTGAGACTGTCCCCTCCGGCTGAGAGTTGGACGTGCTCGATCTTCAGGTCGGGGCGTTCCTCTGCCAGGAGGTCCAGGCCGAGCAGCAGGCCGTAGTAGATCGTTCCGAAGTTCGTGACCACTCGCACGGTGTTGGTTTCGCCGTCGGTGCCGGTGGTGGCGTCCGATGTCGAGCCGCACGCCGCGACGAGCGCGACCACAGTAGCGGCGGCCGCGGCACGAAGGCCTGTCATTCTGCCGCGACGGAGCAGCGAGCCTGCATTCCGATGCGTGCTCATTTCAACTCACCATTCCCCATCGTTTGACGGTCCGCGATTCGATAGTGTTGAGAATTCCGTACTCCACCAGGAGACCGACGAGGACGATTGTCAGCAATCCGGCGAACACTCCACCGGTGTTGAATTCCGAGCGGTCCAGATAGATCTGCCATCCGATGCCCCCCTTACCGCCTGCGGCGCCGTAGACGAGTTCCGCGGCGACGGCGGTACGCCAGGCGAACGCCCATCCGATCCGCAGACCGGACAGCAGGTGCGGCAGGGCTGCCGGGAAGTAGATGCTCGCGATCAGGCGTGGCCCGCGCAGCCCGAGGTTGCGTCCCACGTCCACGAGTACCGGCCTGATGGTGGAGAACCCGGCGTAGGCGTTGAGCGACATGGCCCATACCACCGAGAACACGATCACCAGGATCATCGAGCGTTCGCTGAATCCGAACCACAGCAGCGCCAACGGAAGGATGGCGATCGCCGGCAAGGGGTTGAACAGACCCACGAGGGTCTGCAGGACCTCACGCCCGCCGGGGATGATGAAGCACGCGGCCGTCATCACGATCGCGATCAGGATGCCCAGACCCACGCCTCGGACGAGCAGCGACAGCGACGCGAGCAGGCCCTGCCACAGGGACCCGTCGAGCGCCCGCTCCCACAGCACCTCGACGGCGCTGGAGAACGGCGGGAGCACGACCGGACTGAGCTGCGCCATTCGTGGGACGAGCTCCCACGCCAGGATCACCACGGCCACCACCGTGATGCGGACGGCCATTTTCTGGATCGGCTTGTTCATGCAGCGCTCATCTCCAGCTTCGTGCGCAGTTCACCGGCGAACTCGGCGCACTCGGGGCTGTCCAGCTGTCCCTGAAAGGCGTTGGTGTAGATTCCCTCGAACGTGCCCTGCGGCGTCATCAATCCGATCCGACCACCGAGGTAGACAGCCTCCTCGATCGAGTGTGTGACGAACACGAGGGTCATGTTCATCTCCTTCTGCAGGCGCAGAAGCTCGGCCTGCAGGGAAGCGCGTGTCATCGCGTCGAGGGCGCCGAATGGTTCGTCCATGAGCACGATCCGGGGGCGTACCGCGAGCGCACGGGCGATCGCGACGCGCTGCTGCATGCCACCGGACAACTGGGACGGAAACTTGTCGGATGCGGCCGACAAGTGAACCATCTCCAGCGCGTCGAGGGCGCGCTGGCGTGGGCTCGTGGTGTCCTTCGAGCCGGACTTCTTGACAGCGAACTCCACGTTCTGCAACGCCGTACGCCAGGGGAGCAACTGGTCGAAGTTCTGGAACACCATCATTCGGTCAGGCCCAGGGGATTTCGTTTTCTTCCCGTCCAGCAGGATGTCTCCGCTGCGCAGTTCCTGGAACCCGGCCAGGGATCTCAGCAGTGTGGACTTTCCGCACCCGGAGCGACCGATCAGGATGAAGGCTTCACCCTGGTTGACGTCGAAGGAGACGTTGTCGACGATCACGGGGCTCTTGGGCCCGTAGGCGATGGAGGCGTTTCGCACCGCGAGGGCGGCCTGCCCCGACCGGGCTACGACGGCCGCAGGAGGGGCGTCGAGGAGACGCTCATGTCGTGGGCTCATGTTCGCTGCCTTTCGGTGACGTCGGCGCTGACGCCGGAAGGGGCACAGGCGGTGCCATGATCGGGACTCTCACCGGCCGCGGTGACGGCGCTCAGGTCGAGGTAGCCCAGCGCATTCGTGGTCACGCCCCGTACGCCCGGCTTCCACCCGTAGCAGGCCTGCGCGCTGTACAGCGGGATGACCGGGACGTTCTCGTGCAGCGCGACCTCGGCTTTGGACTGCGCGTCGGCGCGCGCCGGCCCCTCGGGGAGCCTGGCCGCCTGGTCGATCAGGGCATCGAGGTTGGCGTCGGCGAAGCCGGATGCGTTGAACGGGCCGTCGGAACGGTGGTCGCGTCCAAGGGCCACATTCAGGCTGGGCCGCACCCCCATGCCCTGGAAGGCGATATGCCATTCGGTGTCGAGGTAGACGAAGGGCCACCACGGCGGGTCGTCGTAGAACCGGACGTCGAGGGTGATCCCCAGTTCGGCGAGTGCCTCAGTCACGTGGGCTGCGACCTTCGGCAGCGGCGCGACCTTCGTGGACACGCCCCGTAGCACCAGGCCCTCGCCGATACCGGCCTCCTTCAGGAGCGTCCTGGTGGCCTCGACGTCGTAGGTGTAGGGAGTGATCGCCGGGTTCGGCGTGCTGGAGAGCACCGATTGGGTGAGCGGGGTCGCGTTGTCGCCGAAGATCATGCGGGTGAGTTCAGCCCGGTCGAGGGCGTGCGCGACTGCCCTGCGCACGCGCAGATCCGCGAGCGGGCCCGTCTGGGTGTTCAGGACGAGGGCGGCGCGGCGGGTGGAGGCGACGGTGCGGTACTCCAGGTGGCCCTCCTCTGCCAGCGAGGCGGCGGCGAGCATCGGCACGTTCTCGATGACGTCGACGCTGCCGCTACGGATCGCGGCCAGCTTGGCTTCGGCGCTGGCGGCCCAGATCACCCTGACTTCGTCGACGGCGGGTTGGCCGGGCACGTAGTAGTCCTCGAACGCCTCGAGGCGGACGTACTCTCCGCGCTTCCACTCGGCCAGCCTGAAGGGGCCGGCCCCGCAGGGCTGGTCGACGACGTCATCGACGATGCACGTACGCCAGGCCAGGTAGTACAGGAAGTCCGGGAAAGGGTGGTCGAACTCGAAGACGACTCCGTGGTCACCGTCGGCCCGAATGGCTTTGAGTCCCCGGTAGTCACGGTCGAAGTGGGTGTCGAAGCGGCCGGAGAAGAAGCGCTCGAAGTTCCAGATCACAAGCTCGGGGGTGAGGGCGCGGCCGGAGTGCAGGCGCACCCCGTCGCGTAGCCTGAACCGGAACGTGCGGAAGTCCTCGTCGTGGCTCCACTCGGTGGCGAGGCTGGGCAGCAGTGTGCCGTCCTCGTCCATGCGCAGCAGTCCGGGGGCGATATTGGCGAGCACGCTCCACGGAGTGGAACCATCCGCGAGCCGACTGTTGGGATTCAGGCTGAGAATGTCATGGTTGATGAGCATGGTCAGAGACGCCATTGTCACTCCTTGAAACATAACGACACAGAGTTTTCTGCCGTACGGGCATGGATCTTCGGCGCCGCCGGTCAGCCGCCCTGGAATTCTCCGGAGGTGAATCCGGTCGTGGTGACAACCGGTGGGAATTGTTCGCGCCACCACTGCGCGATCTGTTCCCTGGTGGCAATCCAGACATCGGTGCGGCCCTGCGCGGTGGCGATGAAACTCTCCAACGCGCTGGCACGGGCGGCCTGGCCGGCGAGTCTGGGGTGCACACCCACGGACATCATCCGGGGCACATCGTCATCTTCGGCCAGCAGATAGTCCAGCGCCTTCGTGCAGTACTCCTCGAAGTCGCTCGGGCTGGTCATCTGGCCATAGGCGAAATGGGTGTCGTTGTAAGCCATCGTGTACGGCACCACCAGGTGCGCGCTCTCGTTGACCTTCACGTAGTAGGGGATGTCGTCGTTGTAGGAATCGGAGTCGTACATGAATCCGCCCTCCTCCACGAGCAGGCGGCGGGTGTTCAACGACGGCATCCACCGGCTGTACCAGCCGACGGGGCGTCGCCCCATCACTCGCTCGAAGGTCTCGACGGCCTTCGCGATGAGCGCGCGTTCGTCGTCCTCCTTCAGCTGCCACGCCTCAGCCCACCGGTATCCGTGCGAGCACAATTCGTGGTCAGACTCGTTGAGCCACTGCGCCACCTCGGGGGTGCGTTCGAGCGCAACGGCGGCCGCGAACGCCGTCATCCGGACGCCGAGCCGGTCGAACATGCGCAGGAGGCGGTGGACGCCCGCACGACTGCCGTACTCGTAGACAGATTCGACCCCGAGGTCGCGATAGCGGGGATCGATCGCGCGGGGCACCTCGCTGAGCCCCTCGTTCTGGCGGTCCCCGGCCCACCAGGAACGTTCGCTGCCCTCTTCGATGTTGACGGCGATGTTCAGTGCCACCCGCGCCCCGCCGGGCCAGGTGCCCAGGGGCTGATGGCGGCCGTAGCCGACATAGTCGCGGTCCGGCAAACTCATGATGTCGGGCCCTTCATTCGACGATGACCGAGGTTTCGGTATCAGGGAGTCGTGTAGATCTCGGTGATGATGGGCAGGTGGGAAGCGTGCAGGGCGTGTTTGCCCCTGAATCCGAGGGCGCGGGTGGCCTGGGCGCGGTGGCGCAGCGTGGGCACGTCGTCCTCAATGGCATGGGTGGAATCGTGTGGTGGCTGAAGGCCGGCCGCAGCAGAGGCGAAGACGGCCTTGATCTGGGCTGCGACGATCGCCGGGGACAGGTCGGCGCCCTGCGACTCAAGGCCGAGGTCTCTCGTCAGGTCGCCAACCCCCACGCACAGGCATCGAAGACGTGGGGAGGCGGCAGCGATCTCGTTCATGTGCAGCACACCGCGCGCGGTCTCGATCGTGGCCATGATCTCGGTATGCCCGATCGGCAGGCCGTGGGCCTCCTCCAGCACGGCCAAGCAACTGTCGAGTGCGACGATCTCGGCGGCGGATTCGACCTTCGGCAGGTTGATCCCGGTCAGGGAGGGGCCGACGATCGCGTCGAGTTCCGTCTCCAGACGGCCGGCATCGACGGGATGCACGCGCACGTAGACCACACGCCCACCCCGATCACCGGAGAGAAGGTCGCCGGTGGCGCGGACGGCGTCGTGCTTTGCCTCTGGCGGCACGGTGTCCTCGAGATCGAGGATGTAGGCGTCGGCGTGGCCGAGGGCGACCTGATCGGCAGCGTCGGGGGTGTGCCCGGGGATCATGAGCATCGTGATGAGCAGGGGCTGCTCGACTGTGACGCTCATGCCTTGGCCCGCGTCTGCTCGAGTTCGGCGACGGCCCAGCGCTCGTATCGATTCCCGGTGTAACCGAGCTCGGCGGCCATGCGGGCCGCGCACTTGAGGCCGACCTGCGCGTGCTTGCGACGCTGGTCGGCATTCCACCGCTCGGCGGGTCCGATGATGCCGAGGGAGCCAACGATGCCGTACGGGCCGAACACGGGGACCGCGAGGGCGCCGACCCCCTGGTTCGGGTCGTGTTCGGTGCTCAGGTAGCCGTTTGCCTCAATGAACGCGAGTTGGCGGGTGATGCTGTCGCGGACCTGGGGGGTGAGCTCGGCGAGCAGGCGGGTCCGCAGCGACTCGTCGACCCACGCCAGGATCGTCTTGCCGGACGTTCCGTGCGTGAGCGGGATCGCCTCGCCGAGCGGGATGCGTCCGCGCATGATCCGTGGACTCTCGATGCCCATGATGCAGATGCGCTGGGAGCCGACGACGCGGTGGAAGCTGACGGTCTCTTCGGTGGCCTGGAGCAGCACGTTCAGTTCGCGGGAGGCGAGTCGGCCGATGATGTCGTCGACACCCGCCTTGGATGCGAGCTGGATGAGCGCGGCGCCTGCCACGTACCCCTCGGGGCCCTTGTCAACCCAACGCCGGGCGGCGAGGGTCTTGAGCAGACGCGAGACGGCGCTCTTGTCGATCCCGGTGGCAGCGGCGATCGCCATGACTCCCAGTGGCTGTTCGCTGTTCGCGACGGCCTCGACGATCGTCAGTAGCCGATCAGCGAGGTTCAGGTCTTGTCTCTCACTCTGCGAGAGAGTCGATCGCTCCATGAGAGGATGCTAGCGAGGCCCAGGTCACATGGCAAGGGCCGGTTTGGGCCCGCAAAAGCCTCCCCACCTGCGCCTGTTCGTCGCACCACGTCTCGTCGGCCCACGCAACGCTCGGGTCTTGTGCTTCGCGACACCCACCAGGACAATGCCTCTCGTCACGTGAAATGAGCTCTCACGTGTCGAGAAGAACAGGAAGAGTCAGAGCGACGGATGGTTGCTCGACAGCATCGAGATGGCCGTCCGGGCGTCACCGGTGAACTCACTCGGCTACCTGGATCTGGCCCAGGAAGACTGCCGGAATCATGAGCTCCGGGCGGTGCCCGCCAAGGGAGACGCCGCGATTCCCGGCGGACGACGTCACAGGCGCCGCCCGCGCATCCCGCGACAGATCACAACTGGAGGCAACTCGTGCATACCTGTGAGCGGACAGGCACCGGGAAGGAAGCACGGCGCCGTCGAGCCGTCGTCATGGCCGCCAGCCGAGGTCTGGGTCGGGCAGCCGCCCATGCGCTCGCCGGCTCCGGCCACGACATCACGGTGTGTGGCAGGACGCCGGACCTTCTGGCAGAGGTGGCCGACGAACTGCGCGACTACGGCGGCGTGGTGGACGCCGTCCAGGCCGATGTCGCCACCCCAGCCGGCGTGGACCGAGTCATCCGCAGCGCAGAGCAGAGACTCGGTGGCGTGGATGTTCTGGTCACGAACGCGGGCGGCCCGCCAGCTGGCCGCTTCCTCGACCTCAGCGAGGAGCAGTGGAACGCCGCCTACCAGCTGACGCTGATGTCGACGGTCCGCGCGTTGAGCGCCACGCTACCCGCGATGGTCCGTTCCGGGTACGGACGCGTGGTCGTGATCGGCTCATCGAGCGTGTTCGCGCCCCTCGAGGAACTCACACTGTCCAACGCCTTTCGTCCGGCACTGGCCGGGCTTGTTTCAAGTGTCGCCAGAGAAGTGGCAGAACACGGAGTGACCATCAATCTGATCGCTCCCGGTCGATTCACCACCGACCGCGTCCGCGATCTTGACGAACGGCGCGCAAGGGCTGCCGGCGTCGAGTACGAGCAGTTCCGGCAGCGGGCGCAAGCCCGTATCCCGGCTGGCCGATACGGGCACCCGGAAGAGTTGGGCGCGCTGGTGGCGTTCCTGGCCTCCGACGCCGCCAGCTACCTCACAGGCCAGAGCCTGCTCGTCGACGGTGGACTTGTTTCCCGAACTCCGTGATCCAGGACCATCGGCGGGGCCGCGACACGTTCGCCGGACGACGAGAGATGCCTCCTGGGCCTTGTCCCGGTCCCGGTCCCGCATTCCGCGGTCAGCCCACCAGGGCCAAGCCGACGAGTGAGGTGGCCGCCAGGACGACCGTACCGATCGCGCCGGCACCCACCGCGGAGCGGCCACCGCGGGCGACGGCCCGCGGGTCGACTGCGGCGCCGAGCGCGAACATGGCCATGGCCAGCAGAAGCGTGCTCGCCGTGGATGCGGCGGTGATCACTCCGCCCGGTATCCAACCGGTGGTACGCAGCGCCACCATCGCGAGGAACCCGGCCACGAACCACGGAAGGATCGGCGGAAGTTTGGCGCCGTCGACCTTCTGCGCCGCCGAACGGCGACCGATCGCGACCGCGGCGACCAGCGGCGCGAGGAGCACCACACGGAACAGCTTCACCACCACCGCGGTGGACAACGCGGCGGCACCAACCGCTCCCCCGATGGCCACCACCTGACCAACCTCGTGCACGCTCGCCCCGATCCACATGCCGAACATGGCCTCGTCGAGACCGAGCAGCAGACCCAACGCGGGGAGGACCGCCAGCGACAGCGTGCCGAGCACGGTGACCACGGCGACCGCCGTAACGGCGTCGTCGTCCTCTCCGTCGGCAACCTGGTTCATTGCGGCCACCGCCGACGCCCCGCAGATCGCCACCCCCGTCGCGACGAGTAGTGAGCGGGCCGGGGTCATGCCCAGCCGCCGCCCGACCCAGCGGGTGACGACGAACGCGGTGGCGACGCTCACGAGCACCACCACGATTGGCCCGACCCCGAGCCGGTAGATGTCGGAGACGACCAGTTGCAGGCCGAGCAGCACGATTCCGATACGCAGCAACGTCGACGCGGCGAGCCGCAGGCCGTCCCGGAACTGCGGCCGGTATCCGCCCAGCGCACTCAGCAACACGCCGAGCACGATCGTCACCACCAGCGGGCTGGCCGCCCCGATCTGACGGTTCACGGCGAACCCGATGGCGGCAGCCGCGCCAGCGACGAGCAAGCCCGGCAGCACGGCGGCGAGCCGGTCAGAGCTTCGCCGCGCTCGGGTACGGTCGTCGTCCGACCTGGTCGGATTCTTGGTTGCCATGAAGACAGCCTGAAGCCGGCACGCCGTGGCCAGTAGGCCTCGACCACGGTGCACGTCATAGCCTGTGGCTATGAGCCAACTTCCTGATCTGCTGTCGCTCCGACTCCTGGTCTCGGTGGCAGAGCTGGGCAGCGTCGGCCAGGCCGCCCGTGCGATGGGAATGGCCCAGCCGTCGGCCACCAAGCGGCTCGCTGCCCTGGAGCGCCAGGTCCGACTTCCGTTGCTCACCCGGACACCGCGTGGGTCGATGCTCACCGACGACGGCAAGGTCGTGGTGACCTGGTCGCTACGGCTGCTGGCGGCCGCCGACGAGTTCCAGAGCAGCCTCACCGCGATGCGGCAGGCGCGGGCGGCCCAGCTTCGCATCGCTGCCAGCATGACTGTCGCCGAGGCACTGCTTCCCCGTTGGTTGCACAGCCTCGGTCAGCGGGAGCCCGACGTGCGGGTCGGTCTGACCGTCGTCAACTCCGCCGAGGTCGCCCGGATGCTGGTGTCCGATGAGAGCGTCGACATCGGGTTCGTCGAAGGCCCGACGGTGCCGGACGGGCTCGACCACCGCATCGTCGGGCATGACCACCTCGTCGTCGTGGTGGCGCCGCAGCATCTGTGGGCTCGACTCAACCGCCCACTACGGCCAACCGAGCTTGCGCACACACGGCTGGTGGTCCGGGAGGCAGGTTCCGGCACCCGCGAAACACTGGAGTTGGCCCTGCGCGACCTGGACCCGCTGCCGCCCCACCTGGCTCTCGGATCCAACGCCGCCGTCAAGGGGGCCGCCATGACCGGCACCGCGCCCGCAGTGCTCAGCAGGTACGCCGTCGAGATGGAGTTGACCTCCGGCCAACTGGTGACCGTACCGGTGGACGACCTGCCGCTGAGTCGGACGCTGCGGGCGGTCTGGCCGTCTGGTAGGCGCCTCACCGGATCCGCAACGGCCCTGTTGCAGGCGATCGACGCGTCGCTCTTGACCCCAGCCCCGGCCAAACCCAGGCGCGGATAGCGGACCAGAAGCCGTACTACTCCGGCAAGCACAAGCGCCACGGCGTGAACGTGCAGGTCATCGCCGACGCCGCCGGCCGGCTCGTGTGGGCATCACCAGCACTGCCGGGCTCAGCGCACGACCTCACCGCCGCCCGCATCCACGGCATCACCGACGCACTGACCAGCGGAACCGTGATGACCTTCGCCGACAAGGGCTACCAGGGCGCTCGGGGCAGCGTGCGCATACCGTTCAAGCGACGCCGCTTCCGGCCGAAGCTGTCACGCCGGCAGAGGGCGGCCAACCGGGCACACGCGAGAATCCGCGCTCGCAGCGAACGAGCCATCGCCACCCTCAAGACCTGGAAAATCCTGGCCAAGCTGCGCTGCTTCCCTCGCCGCGCCACCGCGATCGTGCAGGCCATCCTCGTCCTGCACCGCACCGAATCCAACCGCTACGCAGGATGAAAAATGGCTCACTGCGATCCCTCAGGTCGCGATGAGGTCTTTGGCCTCCTGATAGAACCGGCGGACGGCGGGCGTGCGCCGGTACGGGGTCAGCGCACCGACCAGGTTGCGTACGTGCTTGACGCACCTGGCGGAGTTCACTTGTCCGGTGAGGGTCTGAACGGCCTGGTCTCCGAGGGCGAGCGCCTTGTCCAGCTCAGGCTGCTCCTGCCGGACGTATGTGGTCGCGAGCAGGGCGTTTCGCAGTGCGCCCTCGCGGGTGTACTCGTTGCCCTGTAGCCGCAGTGCTGCTCGTAAATGATCACGAGCGCGTGGCCAGTCTTCGAGCTTGACGAAGCAGTAGCCGGCTTGGGCGTGGGCCTGTGCCTCGTTGACCCAGTAGGACCAGTCGGGGTCGCCGTGCTCCGGCCGGCTGTCGGTGAACCTGCCGAATGCGTTGTCGAGCGCGCGGCGGGTGTCGGTCACCGAGCGATTGTTGGCGTACGCCTCGGCGGCCCGTAGGTCGAGGATCGCTGCCACCTTCGGGCTCGTAGCGGGGTAGCTGGCTCGCGCGGTCTCGGCGAGGGTCACGGCCTGGCGGAGCTGACCGAGGTCCTTGGCCTGGCAGGACATGAAGCCGAGGATGTTCGCGCCGAGCCCGCGATCGCCGGCCGCGTTGGCCTGGTAGAGGGCGGCGAGCCAGAACCGTTGCGCCTGGGTTTGGTGACCGTCGTCGAAGGAGAGCCACCCGGCGAGCCGCAACAGCTCGCCGGCGGTGGCGTGGAGGCGTCGGCCGACGGTGTCGGTGTAGCTGCGCTCTCGCAGCACCCCGACCACCGTGCCCAGGTGTTGGCGGACCAGTCCCAGGGTTTGGCCGCTGCCGAGATGATCGTCCATGCGTCGCAGGCTGGCTGTCACCGCATCCAGGTGGTCAACGACCTCGCCGGACAGCGGGCGGCCGGCGGTCGACGCGATGTCCTGCGGCGGTTGGGCTATCAGCCATTCGTGTGCCGGTGCGGTCAGTGCGGAACCGAGCAGGGTGAGGAGCATCCGTCGATGCATCATGCCCTCAGATTTGGCCTGGCTGGCGGCCGACCGGGCGATGAGTGCCGCCGGCGGTGACCCGCGGCGTGCCGGCCTCGCGGCGGTCTCCCTCGCGCAGGCGCTCCGGGCCCTGCGGCGGGGCCGGCTGGCAATGACCGCCGCCGTGACCGCCGTACACCAGCTCGACCTGGCACCGTCCGGCGTCTTCCTGCCGGACGAGCCCGCCCTGACGGGGACCCTGCTGATCGAGGCCGCTCTCGCCGCCGCCGCGTGCGGGAGCGCCGAGCTGCGGCGGGCGAGCTCACCGAGCGTGCGGCTCACCTCGCCACCGCCCACGACGAGCGGCACCACTCGGACCACGACGGCGTCGGGTTCGGCCCCACCACCGTCGAACTCGCCCGTGCCCTGACCGCCATGCGCCTCGGCGACCATCGTCAGGCCGTCGCCATCCACCGGCAGGCCACCGGCAGCGAGGCCTGGCACCTGCTCCCCGCCGAGCACCGGGCCGCCCACCTGATCGACATCACCCGCGCCCACCTCGACCTCGGCGACCCGCACGCCGCCGGCCGCGCCCTGGTCACCGCCGACGCCATCGCCCCCGCCGAAACCCGCATCCGCCCCGCCGCCCGCACCGCACTGACCGCCGTGCTCCGCGCCGGTTCCCCCGCCGCCGACGTAACCCGCCTGGCCGCCACCGTCGGACTGACCCACCCTTGACTCGCTCCCGACCCGCCCATGACCGGCAGGAAAGCTCACAAGATTGGACGAAGGCGCCGCCACTGATCCATGCCTCGGTACGGCCCGCTCGTCGCGCCAGCGCGGATTCGTTTCGTCGATCCGGCTGCGCAGTGTGACCACCGCGGCCCAGTCGAACGGCAGCTCCGCTGCTCGGCAAGGCCGACAAGGACATCGAGCAGCCTTGGCCGCATAGTAATGTCGGGGCGTGGGTTCTACAGTGCGTAAGGTCTCGCTGACGGGCATCAAGCCGACGGGCGAGCCGCACCTGGGCAACTATGCCGGTGCGATCCTGCCTGCGCTCGGCCTGGCGGACAGCTACGAGTCGATGTACTTCATCGCTGACCACCATGCGCTCACGACGGTCCGTGATCCCGCCCTGCTGCGGCACTACACCCGGTCTGTCGCGGCGACCTGGCTGGCCGCAGGCTTGGACCCGGACCGGACCACCTTCTACCGTCAGTCGGACATCCCGGAGATCTTCGAGCTGGCGTGGGTGCTGTCCTGCGTGACCGCCAAAGGGCTGATGAACCGGGCGCACGCCTACAAGGCGGCGCGTGACCGCAACCGCGAGGCCGGTAAGGAAGACCTCGACGCGGGCGTGAACATGGGGCTGTTCAACTACCCGGTGCTCATGGCCGTCGACATCCTGGTCGTGGAGGCTGACGTGGTGCCAGTCGGCCGCGACCAGCTCCAGCACGTCGAGTATGCCGCCGACATCGCGGGCTCGTTCAACAGCATTTACGGCGACCGGTACAAGCTGAAGATCCCGAAGCCCGTCGTGCCCGAGGAAGGAACGGCGCACACGCTGCCCGGCACTGACGGCCGGAAGATGAGCAAGTCGTACGGCAACACGATTCCGCTGTTCGCCCCGGAGCCGGCTTTGAAGAAGGTGATCCGACGGGTCACAACGGACAGCGTCCCGGTAGAGGCCCCCAAGGAGCCGGACTCGTCTGCCGTGTTCACGCTCTTGGAGCGGTTCGGTGATCCTGCCGTGGTCGCCGAGACGAGGGCTCGGCTGATCGCGGGTGGGATGGGCTGGGGAGAGGTCAAGGCGCAGCTGACCGAGGCGTTGAACGACCGGTTCGCGCCGATGCGCGACCGGTACGAGGCGCTCGTGGCTTCGGGCAGCGAACTCGACGACCTGCTGGCTCACGGCGCGGACAAGGCGCGCAAGCAGACCCGGCCGGTGCTTGAGCGGGTCCGCGATGCCATCGGGATCAGCTGAGCTGACCTTTCTTTTCGAGAGCGTTGACGACGCGGTCGCCGCAGTGCCACGCCGTGGTCCACTTGCCGGGCACCGCGACGACGAGGTTGAGGACTCGACTCCAGTCGCCCGGATCGGCACTGACTCGTCGGGGCTTCATATCGGCACGGAGCACGAACAGGTCGATGACAGTACGCGCGCGCTCGATGCGTGTCGGTAGGGTCCTCCGCGTGGACGCGAACGAAATCACGCCGCATCTGTTTCCCAATCGCTTTGCGGATGCGGTCGGACCCAGTGCAGGCGGTCCTGCCCGCGACCGTTGCCGCTGTGTCGGCCACTCGGTCGCGACCCGGCCGAGTAACGTCGTCTTCCACGCGGACCGTCAGGACACCGAGGCGGCGGGTTGGCGGCATCTGCTAGCGCTGATCGATGAGGCCGCAGCGGATGGGCGGACGGTGTTCAAGCCGTTCGTGGAGCTGAGTGCTTCCGAGCGACGGCAAATCGTCACGCTACCGGCGACGATCGCGAAGCTGACCGCCGTCAAACACCTGGTGCTCTACGGCACGAATCTGGTTCGTATCCCGGCCGAGATCGGGGCAATGACCAGCCTTGAGGTCTTCGAGCCGTACACCTCCCACCGGCTGCATTGGTACCCGTACGAGCTGACCAGATGCACGAAGCTAGCCGACAGTACGGTGAGCACGCGCGTCCTCTACGGCAACTTCAAGTTCCGTCCGCCGTTTCCGAGGCTGCGGGCGGTGACCCGTGCGGCAGAGTCGGACTTCGCCGCACTGGACCCGGGCGTGTGGGGCTGCGACGCGGTGCGAACCTGCAGCGTGTGCGATGGGCCGGTTGACGATGAGCTTCACCAGGTCTGGATCTCTGGCCTGGTCGCCACCGACGTGCTGCCGTTGCTAGTGAACGCATGTTCCGCAGCCTGCGTGGCGGCACTGCCGCAACCGCACCCCGGCTACCTCCCGACGCCGCACACCGGCGGCCCGGACATCGTTCAGCCAGCCACCTGGCGATGAGGTGGCAGCCACAAGACACACCCGCAACTGCACCCCTCTGTGTCAGGACGCCGCCGGGAGGAGAGTTCTATCCTGGGCTTTGGCGGGTCCGGGATGTGACTTCCCCGAAGAGCCGGCTGGGGGATGAAAGTCGGTCACGCTGGAGCCAGTTGCCGTTCCCTGTTGTCCCCCCGGGCCCGCTGCCGTAGCAGTTGTGGCGTCGTCAATCATGCACTGTTGAAGGGTCAACGTCACACGCTCACCTAGCCGACGGTAACGCGGGGTTTTCAGGCGTCCCCTATTCAATCTCACCGCAGACCGAAGTTGCGGAGGCCGACGGACAACAGATCGAGGACTGCTCATCAATGTCGAATCGGGTGGACGCTGCTCGGTTCGACGATGACATTACGGGACGGTGGACACGTCCACAATCGGGAGGGTGACCGACTGCACGAATCAACGCGGCTGGTTACGATCGCATAATGCATCCATATCAGACAGTCGTCGGTAGCTACACTCTTGGAGATCTGACCGTCAACCGGATCGGATTCGGCGCTAAACGCCTGGGAAAGGATCGGGCGCAGGCGACTGAATTGCTGCGCCGCGCCGTGGAATGGGGCGTCAATCACATCGACACCGCCGCATTCTATCCCACCTACGCCAGCCCCAGTCACAAGGAGCACGACTTCTCTGCCCTCGAGTGGGCAAATGAGGTGATCCGGCAGGCGCTGTCGCCGTATCCAGCAGACTTGGTCATCGCCACGAAGGTCGGCCCCACAACTACCAGCGGGCTCGCTCGGCCGGATCAGCTGCGCGGCCAGGTCGAGGCCAATCTGCGAGCGCTCGGCCGTGATCACCTCGATGTGGTCTATCTGCGTCAGTACGGGCTCGACTCAATCGTGGAGCACTACGGAGCCCTGGCGGAACTGCGTCAAGCCGGCATGATCCGGCATCTGGGCATCTCCAACGTCCGGCCTCCCCACCTCGCTCAAGCTGGAACGATCGCACCGGTTGTCGCTGTGCAGAATCGGTACGGCATTGATTTCGGAAGGGTCAACGACGAACTGCTCAGCACCTGCCGCGCCCAGAACATCGCGTTCGTGCCGTTCTTCGCGCTGACGGGCACTGGCCGCGAGAGAGGTGGGGTGATCGAAAACGACGCCGTGAACACCTTCGCCCGCGCCCATGGCGTTTCACCCGCGCAAGTGCGAATCGCTTGGACCTTGAGCCGCGGGCCTCATATACTCGCCATCCCCGGCACCAGCGGCACCCGCCATCTGGCCGAGAACCTGCGCGCTGGAGATCTGCTACAGCTGCCGGGGATCGCGGCACTAGGCGCCGGAAATCACTCCTAGCCAGTTCCCCGCAACCATTCGGTGCTCCACGACAGGCGTCATACCGCGAGTACCGAACGGGCAGCTATCCCGCATTACGGTCCCACTCAACTGCCGCAGATGAAGCGCGGTCGTGACGGCCGCCGTACCTTGACGCCCGCTGACTGTTCGGCGGCCCGCACTGGTGCGGAGCAGCAAAGGGTGCCTGGGTTAGGAACGACGCTCATCCCAGCAGCTTGGGCACCGCCTCATCCGGTTTCACGTTTGCCCAGCTCAGCGCTGTTGGTGGGGCGGGCGGGACTCGAACCCGCGACCGAGGGATTATGAGTGGCTTTCAGTGCTATGACCAGGACCCCACGAAGTCACCTGACTGTCAGACTGGCCCGCTACAGGTCACTCCAGTCACTCAGTCATGCACGGCTTCGCACCACAACCCGCACCACGGACCGCCTACGGATCCAGGCGCACGAAGCCGCCGCCCTCCTGTTCGTAGATGCAGGCGACGTTGACGCTGTGTAGCAGATCAACGAGATCCGAGCCCGGGTAGGACGGAAGCAGGACAGCCCTGGACTTGTGCTCGACGTAACGCGCGTAGTCCAGCAACTGGCCGAGAGCCAGGCGTACGTGGTGGCGAGCCGCGGAGCTCTTCGCCTCGACCAGCTCAGCTCGGCTCCCGTCGAAGAGATCGGTGTAGAGAGCCCTGCCGAGGTCGGGAAGCTTGATCTCCTTGCGCGTCGTGGTGCCGCCTTCGGCCGTCACGGCGCCTACGTATCGATCCACGAGGTCAGCCTCACGCCGCTCAGCGGTTGTCGGTTCACGCTTGGGCTCTACCTGGAAAGTCTCGGCAAGGTGGGCCTCCATCGGAACATCCCGCACTGTCGGCTTGCCCGCGCTCGCCGCACCGAGCTCGGGCGCCTCGGCATCGACGGGCAGGAGCCGGAACACGATTACCTTCCGCAGGTCCCCCAGCCGGTCCCTTGCCTCTTCCGCGTACCAGGGGTGCTCCGGGTCAACCCGGAACTCGCCGAGATAGCGCACGACCGAACGCTTGACCTGGTCGAAAAATCGAAGCCGCAGACCGCGGTCAAGGTGGTCCCTCACTGCTGCGTTGCCACGCACGAAGGTCTGATCGCCGACCTGGCCCTCACCCGTGTAGTGGAACGCCCCATCAGGCCGCCACCCATCAAAGTCGTACCCGAAGCGAGCACCGGCCGGGGACGAGAAGAGAAGTACGTCCGTGCTCTTGGCCGGCCGCGTTATGCCGCCCTGCCAGGAGCCGCCCACCCGCTGATGAAGCTGTCGCCGAACGACCACGTCGCCTATCTGAATGTCCCACGCCACGCTGAAACGATAGAACAAGTTAGCAACGGGCAGAAGCCACAAACGACTTAATAGATCCTTATTAGTCATTCTGCACAAATCTTCGAAGCAGGCTTACCGGCCAATGTCAACTCGTTACATCTTGAATTCCCTCCGATACCTTAAGTAGCCGAAGGCGCAACCATGCGGAACGTACAGGGGGCGGCTATGGCTCGATACTGGCCTGTGCTCAAGGCTCGCGAAGGCGAGTTCAAAGCGCTTGGAAAACTCCGGGACCACGACGTCAGCCGCATACATCCCCTGTTCGAGGTCAACCCCTCGGGTGATGGTCCCACCAAGGCGGGTCTCAACTTCGTACGCAAGATCCGAGAGGCGGCGCCAGCTGGCCTGGTCCTCGGAGTGGACACCACGTACGTCAGAGTCAACGATGATGGCCAACCACTGATCAGGGAGATCGCCAACGACCTGGCACAGTGGGGAATTCCTATCGCGCCGGTCATCCGCCTGCACGACTCAGACGAACATCTGTCCGCATGCGGTGAGGCGGCTCGCCTTCACAACGAAACAGCTATTGTCCGCCTCGGCAGCGATACCACAGATCCCGACCCGGTCGCTGACGCGCCTCGTATATCTAGAGCTCTGTCAATCGCCAAGATCAGTACCGACCGTTGCCACTTGGTAGTGGACATGGCCGAGGTCTCATCCGACAGAGACGTCAGCCGAGCGGAGCTGGCCGTCAGGAACGTGCTCGACTCGCTGGACAGCCAGGGGTGGGCATCCATCGTGGTGGTATCTGGCGCCATGCCGTCCGCCATCTCAACTCTCCCTCGCAACGAAGCGACACCTCTAACGAGATGGGATTGGAAGCTCTGGAAACGGCTAGCCGACCGCAGCCCAGATTTTGGCGACTACGCCATCGCACATCCAGCTCTGCCAGGAACTGGGGCCCGCGGTCCTCTGCCCAGCCTCAGGTACACCGCGAGCGACAACTGGTGGATCTACCGTTGGGCCCGTTACGAGACCGGCGGTAACGACAGCTTCTACGACCTGTGCCAAGCCCTAGTCGCATCCGGCCATTGGCCAGCCGAGGGCTCAGACTTCTCGTGGGGCGACAGCGAGCTCGCGCGGTGCGCCAGACGTCAGCCTGGCCCAGGGGGCGCCACACAGTGGCGAGCATGGGGAACCTCCCATCACCTCACGCATGTCATGGGCGAGTTGGCCAGTCCTCCCGCGTCCTAAGCACGCGCCGCACCTCCGCCTGCAACTCCCCCAGCTCTAGGGTCTCGGCGAGGCGTTCCCAGACGAACCATCTCGGCGCCTTGGACAGGCCGCGGTGATTGCCTCGCTCACGCAGGAGAGCCATCGCTTCATCCCGCCAGAGCAATTGGGCCACAGAAAATGGATTGGGACTTGGATTACGGCTGCCGCGGCGGACATTCCGAAGCCGGACCACGCGCTTACCAGGAAGAGCGAGCCACACCCCCCACCAAGGGGGAACCATTTCGGCAGCCTGGTCCAAGTATCGGTCCGTCGTCACTAACGAGGCCCGATCCAGCACCCGGCTATACAACTCGGCCTGGACCTCTAGCCGGGTCAACTTGTCCTGGTCGCTTTTAATTTCAAAACCCGATATGTGACCGTTAATGACAGCCACATCGACTCGGGTTCGACCAGCACAGAGACCCAATTCATGCCGGATCTGAGTATCGGGCTGCGATTCGTACTTCGTGGCGAGACGAGCCGTTAGCGCCAGACGGATATCGCTATCGCGCATCGCACCCCCACTCGGCTCGTCCACTGCTTCAGCGACCCGCCAATACTTCCATACGCGGTTCCCCGCTTCTAGCGCAACGTCTCCGTGTCCTTCCGGCGGCTCCTGGTGACACCGTCAGCCGATGCAGCACCAAGAGCCGGCGGAGGACAGGCCATGCCATGACTAGGAGCGGGTGCCGGCTCGGCTCGGTCGCCAGGGGCTACCCGTACCATCCGTACCAAGCTCGTTTTGCCTGGTCAGGGGCGGTACGGATTGAATCGCGGTACGGATTAATGCGTACCAGGGGCGGCGGTGAGGGTGTGTCGTGGTACGGATCGATCCGTACCAGGGGGGTTATCCGTACCGGGGATGACCTGCGGAAACGAGGTTGGTACGGATGGGACGGATAACCCGGTGGAAGGGGTTTCGGGTGCGGGGCAGTAGCGCTGCCAGGCGTCGGTGAAGGCGTCTCGGGTGTAGCCCTTGGCCTGGCCTACAGGGAAGCGGATCGTGTCGGAGCGGATCTCGAAGTCGCGGAGCAGGTCGCCGAGTTTCTTGCCGGTGAGTCCGTGGGGGCCGCTGTCGGCCCAGGGTGCTTCGGGGTCTCCGTTGAGCGCCGTGAGTAGGTCTGAGGTGGGCGCGGCGGTTGGGCTGCCGAGGGTGGTGAAGGCGGTGCGGATGTCGGCGAGCAGCCGTACTCGCTGGGAAACGTTGCCGGCTTCCTCGGCTCCGGCGGTGAGGGTGGTGACGGCGTGTCGAGCACGCTGGGGCCAGGTGCCCCCGGCGAGGTCGGCGACGGCAACGAGGGGTTCCCAGGTGTCGGCGGCCCGGTCCTCTACGGGCATGGGCGGTTCCGCGGCTTCGAGTGCGGTGAGGTTGGCGCGTAGCCATCCGGCCAGTTGCTGGGCGACGGCGCGTAGGGCGGGGCCGTCGCGGCGGTGCCGGTAGGGGGCGACGGTTTCGCCGGGGGCGCGGCGGCGCATGCGGATGACGACGGCGCGGTCTTCGATGGTGTCGGGCATCGCGCCGATGCCGGCGAGGGCGGCCATGGCGAAGGTGGGGATCTTTTCCAAGCTTTGCGTGTTGTTGTCCCAGCGGATCGCGGGGCGGTTGCGTTGGTGGCCGGCGTTGAGCAGGCCGCGTAGGTCTTCGTTGGCGTCGGCGTTCTTCCCGCCGAACAGGGTGTCGGCTTCGTCTACGAGCAGGGTTGGCGGTTGGCCGGTGCCGATGGCTCGGTAGACGGCGGCGGGTGAGGCGTTGACCGTGATTAGCGGGTCGTGGCAGCAGCCCTCCACCACGTCGAGCAGCCGCGACTTGCCGCACCGCTTTTCCGGTGCGCGGATGACCAGTCGGGGGGCGTGTGCCCATGCGGTTTGGGCGTGGGTCGCGGCGATCCACAACGCCACCGCGTCGACGGCTTCGGGGCTGGGGAGGATGACGTACTTGGTGAGGCAGGCGTGCAACTGGTCGAGGATCGCCGCGCCGTCTACGGGCTGATCGGTGCTGGTTGGTGGGTTCATGCGGCGAGTCCTTCGGCGCGGAAGCCACCACGGATGGCGGCGCGAATGTCTCGGTCGGTCTGCTCTGCCTGTCGACCGGCGTCGGTGAGGGCGGCTATTGCGTCGTCGCGGCTGATCGCGTCGACCTTGACCATCCGGGCTACGCCCCGGGCTGCGCCGTAGAGGGTGGTGCGGCGAGCGCCCTCGGTGGCGGAGGCCACGGCGTCGAGGTGTGCGGCCAGAAGCCGGTCAGGGCAGGAGATGCCCCCCGCCGCGCGGATGGTGGTCGGAGAGTGCGGCAGGGTCGGCGGCGGTGCGGGCGTGACGGGCTGGCAGGCGGTGACCAGCGCGGGGGGCATCTCCTGCATGTCCCTGTTCGGCGCCCACCGGTACGGGCGGCCCGTGCGTGGGTGCACGCTCGGGGGCAGCACCACGTATCCGCCATCGGCCTTGACGTCGACACCGGGGCCAAGCCCTTGACCGGGCTTGCCCTGGCTACATGAGATGGGCTGTCCGGGATGCCGGTAGTACAGGTGTAGGCCACCGGACCCGGTTACTACGTACGCGGTGGGTGGCAGCAGGCCATCGGCGATGAGTGCGTTCATGGTGTCTCGGCCGCCGTGGGCCGGGTCGACGTCGATCACGACTGTGCCGGACGGAGCACCGGTACGCAGGGCGAGTTGTCCGGTGGGGACGGTGGTCACGATCGCGGTTACCCGGTCGGGGTCGGTGCTTGCGGCGTAGAAGCCGTGACAGGTCAGGCACGGGCATGCTTCCCGGTCGTGGCCGGCGGCATCGGTGGGGCAGTCGGGGCAGTTGGCTACGGGCCTCTTCGATCGAGCGAGCATGAATACCGGCCACCCGCGACCGGCGTAGGTCAGGGCGGGGATGACCAGCGCAGACGTGTCGGGCATGGCGCTCCTCTCGGGTGTGTGGATGGGCGTGGACGGGGCTTCGGGTCGGCCGGCGAGCGCGGCGGGGGTGTGGTCGGGGCAGCGGGGGCCTTGCAGGTAGGGGCGGACACCGTTCGGGCTGTGGCAGTAGCGCCGGGCCCCGCCGATCCAGTGCCCGCATCGGGTGTCGAGCAGGTTCATCGGCCGGTGTCCCTCCTTCCTGGTGTGGCGGGCTGGCCGGTGCCGGGGCGGGTGCTGGCCACTCGGGGGTGAGTGCGCGAAGCGCGCCGTTGATTACTTCGGGTAGTCGTGTGTGGGTGTGCGGGATCGCGCCGGGGGTGCTCCGGCGTGTGGGTGTGTGTCAGGCGTGTCAGGCGTGTGAGGGAAGGGGGGTGCTGGGCCGGTTTTCGGGCCGGGACCCCCCTGTTGTGGTGTGTGGGTCACACGCCTTCACGGGCAGGTCAGTGCGTGGCACAGGGGTGGGACGGGGCGTGTGGGTCACACGGTTGTGTGAGGCGTTCGTGTGTGACCCACACGCCGGTTTGTGTGGGGTCAGGCGGCGCGCTGGCCACCGGTCCGGTAGGCGTCGATGGCCTCACGCAGAGTTGCGGAGTGGTATCCCGGCTTGACCGCCTCGCCGATGCGGACGCTGCCGGTGGCGTTGTGCCGCTCGACGCCGACGTCGCGCAACAGCCGGTTGAGTTCGGTGCCGAGGGTGGCGGGGTCCATGTCGAGGCGGGCGGCCAGGTCGCCGGTGTGGATGCGCCCGCCGTTGGTCTCGGTGGCGTCGAGGGCGCGGGTCAGCAACTCCGGTACGGGGTTGAGGTGGTGGAGGGCGGTGGTCATGTCGATGCCGAGTTCGGTGACGTTGCGGGCCGCGATGGTGCGGAAGCGGTCGAGGGCGGCGTCGAGGGTGTCTCCGGGGATCGGGTCGAACAGGTGGCTGATGTCGTCACCAGCGCCACCGTTGGTCGGGGTGGCGTTGGGCGGCGTCGCGGTCGGCGTCGGCTGGGTCGGGCGGGTGATGGTGATTGGGTCGGTGAACAGGGTGGGCATGGTGCGTGTCCACCGGTCGGCGTAGGCGCGGGTTCCCTTGAGCGCGACCTGTCCGGCCAACTGCGCGGAGGTGGCGTCGAGGTCGGGTCGCCAGGGTGCGACCGCGACGGCGGCGGAGTCGATGCGGTTCGGGTCGGTGCGGTAGCCCTTGAACGGCATCGGCGCGGCCTCGCCGGGGGTGCCGGCGAGTAGGAAGCCGGTGCCTTGGTAGGGGGCGGCTTCGGCGTCGATGTTGTACTTCCAGCCGAACAGGTAGTTGAGTTCCTTGTCGTCGGTGACCCGCATCCCGATTCGGATCCGGGCCTGCTCCTTGATCGCGATGGGCAGGTAGTCGTCGGTGGCGCGTAGGGCGCAGCAGAGGGTGCGGACTCCGGCGGCGCGGCCGGTGTCGCTGATCTGGGCGAGCATGTTCACGATGTGCGGCGGCACGGTCTTGATCTCGTCTACCACGATCACGATCTCGGGCAGGTCCGGGCCGACCGGGATCTTGTCGTCGTTCGCTGCCCGCATCCGCTGCTGGTATGCGGGCTTCCGTCCGTTGATGATCTCGATCGCGGCGCGAACCATGATCTCCGCTTCCGCGATGTTCGTAGCGACCCAGTCGACGGCCGGGCGCGGGGCGCGGCCTTCGGCGTAGGGGGTGACCCACGGTCGGGACAGACCACCACCGGCCAGGTCGATTTGCCACACGAGGGTGTCGACGCACCGCACGAGTTGGGTGTTGATGGTCTGCAACTGGTTGGTCTTCCCGCTGTCGGTCTGACCGACCAGCACCCCGCACGCGTAGCGCAGGTTGATGACGGCCTGCTCGCCGTTGCGCAGCGGCCCGATCGCGAGGGGGTTGTTGATCGACAGGGGGCTGTAGTCGTCCAGGTAGTGATCCTGGGAGAGAGCGTTGACGGTGGAGACGTGCAGCAGCACCGCGCCCCGGCTGTCGCCCGGTTCGACGGTGACCTCACAGCCGTGCGGAAGCCGGGCGTCGGCGGCGAGCCCTTCGGTGCGGCGGGCGATGTCTCGCCACGTCGCCCCACCCGGCGGGAGGTCGGCATCGAGGGTGAACCCGGTCCGGGTCGCCCACCCCTGCACGTTGCGCACCCGCACCTTCACGTCGGTGACCCGCGCGATGCGCGCCTCCCACAAGGCCGCGAGCCGGTCGCGGCGGGCGGCAGCGTCGAGCACGGCCGCTCGATCCTGTGCGGCGGCGGCCCGGCGGCGGCGGGATCGGCCGATCGCGGTGGCGGCGGTGGCGAAGCCGGCGGTGCCGGCGGCGAGGGTGCCGAGTGCCCATCCGGACCAGATGGCGTCGGTCATGAGGGCGGTGGTCGCCCAGGTCCCGGGCATCATCCAGCAGCAGCCCCGCCACAGCAGCCGGTGGCCGGGCTGGTCTTCGGCCATGCCGGCGGCGACTGCGCCGGCCGCGCCGAGCGCGCCGCCGATCGCGGCGAACGGACCCGGCACGCCAGCGGCGGCGGCGATGCTGGCCGCGCCCAGGGTTGCCCCGGCGGCGTTGAGGGTGCCCCACGCGGGGTGCGGGTGCCGCCAGTGCCAGGTGGACAGGGCGTAGGTAACCCAGCTCCCCGCCCGCCCCCGGGCCGGCTTGGCAGGGGCGGGAGCGGTGGGGGTGGGGGTGGCCCCCGGCACGCTGGCCGGGGGCACCATCGGGTTGTCGTTGGTGAGGGTCATCAGACGTTCCACTCCTGCTCGTTGGTGCGCGGGGCTTCCTTGCGGGCGAGGTCACGTTCGTGGACCTTGCGGAACACCGGGGCGATGGTTTCGGCGGCGGCGATCGTGGCGCGCTGCACCTGGTAGAGGGCGGCGAGGGCTTCCACGACGCGGGGGTCTACCGGCCGCTCGGCGTGCGTGCGCAACGCCATGGCCTTGAGCCCTTCGGCGATGTCGAGCATCGCGGCGGGCATCTGCGCCAGGTGCGCGCCGAACTCGTACATGTCATCGGGGGTGTACCTGCTCGCGGCCGATCGGAACTCCGACGCCGCTCCGGGGAGAGGGAACTGACCCATCTGCGTACCTCCTGAGATGAGTGCCAGCAGAGCGGCCACATCAGCCGGGCTGCTGTCGTTGCCGTTCGTGGGGTTGCCGTTCTCGTCGGTCGTGGCCTTGCTGGTCTTGTCGGTCGTGGGCTTGGTCTCGTTGGCTTTGCGGGCTTCCTCGGCCTTACGCGCAGCCTCATCCGGGCCAGCGATCGGCTTCGGCGTCGCCTTCGGCCCGATGGCCTTGCCCCGAGGTGTGGCGCCCGTGCGGGGCCGCAACCCGGGGTCACTGATCACGTGCGGCTTGCGGCCCTTGCCGGGCTTGCTCCGGCCGAACAGCCCACCACCAGGGGAGCCCTTCGACCCGGCGGGTTTACCGCGACCGAACAGGCCACCCGGCGAGCCCTTCGACCCAGCGGGTTTACCGCGACCGAACAGGCCACCCGGCGAGCCCTTCGACCCAGCGGGCTTGCCCCGGCCAGACAGCCCGCCGGGCGTGCCGGCGGAACCCCTGCCTTTGCTGGGTTTGCTCCGTCCGGACGGGCCACCAGCGGCGGGCTTGCCCGCACCGCCGTTCTTGCCGCCGGGCTTGCTCCGGCCGAACAGCCCGCTACCGGGGATGCCCTTCGCACCGCCGGGCTTGCCCCGGCCCCGACCACCCCCGCCGGGCATACCGCCAGCGGCGGCGGCCCGGCGGGATGGTCGGGCGACCTGACCGGTACGACCGGCGGCAGCGTCACGCTTGCGCTTGTTCTTCCGCTCGGTCAGCGCGAGCCCGGCGGCAGCGGTCGCGGCAGCGGCCAGCAGCAGCGCACCCACCCCGCCAGCACCGGCCAACACCGCCCCACCACCCACGGCCAGGACGTCACCGGCGCTGATCAGGATCGCGCCACCAGGAAACCCGACCGGGCCGTCAGCGTCGTCCGGCCCGGTCTCGCCGTCGTCGGAGCTCGATTCCGCGGTTGGTTCGTCCGCCTCAGCTACCGGCAGGTCATCGTGTCGGTCTGCGCCATCGGCGGCGGGCTCCGGTGCGCTGTCGGGGCTGGTGGGCGGCGCGGCGTCGGTGGCCTCGATCGTGTCGGTGCTCACCGCGAACCGGCCACCGACCGCAGCACCAGCCGCACGATCCCGTAACCGCTGGCCGTGATCAGCAGGGCCAGCAGAAGCCACGCGGTGAGCTGCGCGTCCCTTGCCATGCCGAACCCGGCAGCGAACACACCGACCGGGCCGCCGACCGTCACCGCGACGGCCACCCCCGCCCGCGACCCCTTCGACCGGGCCGCCGCCGGGGTCGCGCGCGGCCGGTGAAACTGCGTACTCGACGTTCCTGACACCATCACGGGTGCTCCTTCCAAGACGAAGCCGGATGCGTGGGATGCGGTCGGGTCTGGAACCATGGGTGTCCTCTCCCGACGTCCGATGGATTGAGGGAAGGGGCCGGCGGCACAGCGGGTTGTCTAGGCCGTGTGCTGTGCCGCCGGGCAGAACTAGCTACTGGCGGTGGCCTGCGCGGCGGCGAACACCTTGCGGACCGTGCGGTCACTGGTCTTCGCGAGCGCGGCGAGCTGCTTCTGGTTCGCCTCCGGGTTGTCCCGGCGCGCTTCCAGCACCGCCAGAACGGTTGCCGCGCTGACCCGGTCCACCAGCGGGACCGGCTTGCCGTCGAGCAACACTGGCTCGACCTCGGTCGGGGCGGTGGTGGGGTTGCGGCGGGTCTTGCGGGCAGCCTCGGCGGCAGCCTGCGCGACCGCTGCGCGCAACCCCTCGGCTTCCTGGCTGATGGTCTCGACACGGGCCTCGGCCCGGTGCCGGGCCTCGCGCTCGACGGCCAGCTCCCGCCGGAGCCGTCCGGCGTCGGCGTCAACGGCCTGTAGTCGCTGCTGCCATTCGGCCTGCGCCGCGTCGAGCTGGCCTTGCGTGCGGGCCGCCCGCGCCGTCTCGGAGCGCACATCGGTGCGCGCTGCTTCCGCCTCCGTCCGAAGGCGCTGCAACGCCTGCCGTGCGTCCGCTTCCGCCTGACGCGCCAGCGCCACATTAGCCGCTTCCGCTTCCGCCCGACGCACCGCCGTCGCGGCGTCCGCTTCCGCCTTGACCCGACGCGCTGCTTCCGCTTCCGCCCGCTCGACGGCGGCAAGTGCGTCCGCTTCCGCCCGACGCACGATCGCGGCAGCGTTTGCTTCCACCTCGGCCCGTCGCGCTGCTTCCGCCTTCGCCCGCTCGACGGCCGTGCGGGTGGCCGCTTCCGCTCGTGCCTGCGCCCGACGCGCGTCGGCAGCATCGGCCCGCGCCGCGTCTGCCTCCGCCCGACCCGGGGAGGGCAGGGCCAGCAGCGGGGCCGGGGTGCCGGTGGACGCCAGCCGTACCAGCGCCGCGAGGGCGGCTCCGGCATCGCCCTTGCGGGTGGCCTTGGTCGCAGCCTTACGCGCCCGGTCGGCCACCTCCCGGACCAGCGCCTCACGACGCTGCGCGGCCCGGCGAGCCTCAGCGCGGGCGATCAGGTCGGCAGCGCCAGGGCTGAGCCGGTCGCGGACGTCGAGCTTCCACGCCTCCACGGTGGGCCGGAAGTAGGTCAGCCAGCGTCGCCACCCGAACCGCTCCGGCGGCTCCGGAATCATCCCGGCTTCGCGCAGCGCCTTACGGTGCTTCGCACCCGAGCGAACCTCGTAGACGATGATGCCCAGCGCCGACAGCACCGACAGACCCGCCGCCTTGACCGGCTCCGCTCCGTGGCCGTAGGCGTTGATGCCGACCGCGATGGCCGTGCACACCCACACCAGGGACCGGGCGAGCATCGCGCGTTCGCCCTTGAGGCGCTGCTGCTGCGCGGTCAACGCCATCGCAAGGCCGGTGCCCTCGATGGCCACCGCGGCGACCACCCCGACCGGGGTGGGCAGGTTGTTCGCGCGGGCGGCGTCGACCTGCCCGTAGACCGCGCCGGAGACCGCCAGGCCGTAGATCAGGCCGGAGTAGACCGCCGCCGCGTTGTCCCGCACATAGGCGGTCTTCGTCGCGTACCAGCCGGCCATCTCTCGGCGGCGTGCCTGCCGACGCTCCCGCTTCGCCGCCCGCGCGGCCTCCCGCTCTACCCGGCGGCGCTCCCGCCGATCGGCCTGCATCCGGTCGCGCTGCGCGTCCAGACGCAGCCGGCCTTCCTCGGTGCGCAGCCGGCGATCAGCCGCCGCGTTGTCAGCGGCGATGCGCTGCTGCACGGCCAGCCGCTCCCGCTCGGCGGCGGCCAACTCCCGCGCGACCCGCCGGTCGTTGCTGGCAAGACCAGTCAGGTCCCCAACCATCGTCATGCCGTCACCCCCGCAGCCTTGTCGGCGACCGGCGCGGGAACGGTGATGTACGAAACGACCTGAAGCTGCCAGCCCGGCAGGTCGGGGTGCTCGAACGTCTCCGACTGGTACGTCGTGAACCACCGGCGAGCCGACTCGATCAGGTGCCCGGACATCTGCGGTCGGGGCAGGTCGAGCCAGGTCGCCCACCGGTCGACGGCGTCCGGGTTGTCGTTCCCGAGGAACACGCTGACGATGCGGTGATCGTCGGGAATCTGCACGCGGTACGGGACCGGCAGGTCAGCGGCCGTGCCGGCGGCGATCACGTCGAACACCCTCCGGCGAGGGTCGATAGGGGTGCAGGGTTGAAGCGTCATGCTGCTTCCTCCTCAGGGAAAGCGCAGGTCAAGCACTCGTTGAGCGAGCGCGGGATGTAGTAGGGCCGCACCTGGCCGCAGATGCGGCAGGTACGGCGAGCGATCAGCGCCTTGCCGATGGCGGCCCGCTGGGCGGCGGTGGCGGTGCGCTTCGGCCGGGCCAGGTCGACCCGGTACAGGTAGGCGGCCCGGGTACCGCCGACACCGCGCCAGAGCACCTGCGCGGCGACCGGCTGACCACCGGGCCGCAGCCCGGCGGCGCGCAGTTGACGGCGGGTGGCGTAGCCGGCAGGAGCACCGCGCCACCAGAAGGTGGGGATGCCGTACCGCGATCCCTCCGGGTCGTGGAAGGCGGCGCGGATTCGGCTCACCGTCACCACCGCCTACGCGGCCCGGTTGGCAGCCGACCGGACAGCAAGCAGGTCGCGAGCTTCGCGCAGCACGCGCCGTTGTGCCCGACGCAGCCGCTGCCAGTCCAGCTCGGTCGGCCCGGAGTCGCTGGTCAGCACGACGATCTGTGCGTCGAGCAGCAGAACCTCGGCCTCGATCAGCGGCAACTCCTGCTCAACCTCAGCGAGTTCCGTCGCGCTGGGCTCACGGTCATAGGTCGTCATCACGCCACGCTCCGAGGGCAGTAATCGGCGACGTCGACCAGACCGTTGGTGAGGGCTTCCGCCTCCATCGCGTCGATGGCCTTCGCGGGGACGACGTACCGGCCGCGAATGCGGATCGCCGGGAACTCACCCGCACGAATCGACCGGTAGAGCGTCATGTCGCAGGTACGCAGTAGTTGAGCCGCTTCCGCGACGGTGTAGAACCGCTGGGGGTGGCCAGCAGGTCGATCGGTCTTCATCTGTGTCCTTCCGCCTTCTTGATCGGGGTGCGCATAGCTTCCGATCGCGAGGGGTGACACCTTCACCACAGGGCTAGACGGCTAGGGACGTCCTTGGTAACGTGCAGTCGTCCCTACTCGTCCCCTGGAGGCGACAGTGCCGAACGACCGGCTACGAGATGCGATGCTGCGCAAGGGCCTCACGCCGACAGCGATTGCCGAACATGTAGGCGTGGATCCGAAGACTGTGGAGCGTTGGATCACGCAGGGTCGAGCGCCATACCCGCGCTACCGGCACGCGATCGCTGCGCTGGTCAGGGAGAGCGAGTCGTACCTCTGGCCGAATGCGATGCCCCAGGAGCGCGCCAACCGCGTGGCGGAATCCGAGGTGGTCCAGGTCTACCCGCGCAGGGCGGCCGTACCGGATGACCTCTGGCGACGGCTGATTTCACAGGCACAGGAACGGATCGGCATCCTCGTCTACGCAGGACTATTCCTGCCCGAGCAGCAACCGCAGCTGGTCGCCACGCTGAAGGCGAAGGCAGCAGCTGGCATCCAGGTCGAAATCCTGCTTGGCGACCCGGACAGTCCCGAGGTCGCTCAGCGAGGCGCCGAGGAAGGCATCGGCGACGCGATGGGCGGCAAGGTACGGAACGTGCTCGCCTTCTATCAGCGCCTACGCGACGTCCAGGGCGTGACGGTGCACTTCCACCGGACGACGCTCTACAACTCCATCTTCCGGTTCGATGACGAGATGCTCGTCAACTCGCACGTCTTCGGCTTCCCTGCGGCACACACGCCCGTCATGCACCTGCGGCGGCTCGCCGGCGGCGACCTCTTCGGCACGTACACCGACAGCTTCGACCGAGTGTGGGAAACCTCAGTGCCCGTGTGGAAGCCGGTAGTGGCAGGCTGAGGACATGGCGAGGACCGAGTACTACAACGACCCCCAAGCGCCGAAGCCGAACAGCATCGTCCCAGCGGTAACGGTGTTCGTCCTCGACGCGCAGGACCGGGTACTACTCATCCGGCGGACCGACAACGGGCTTTGGGCCATTCCTGGCGGCGCCCAGGACTTCGGCGAGTACATCGCGGAGACCGCCGTACGCGAGACTAAAGAAGAGTCCGGAATCGACGTTGAGGTGACTGGCATCGTCGGCATATACACCGACCCTAAGCACGTCATGGCGTACAGCGACGGCGAGGTCCGCCAGCAGTTCTCGATCTGCTTCCGCGCTCGCTACCTTGGCGGCGACCCGACGTTAAGCAACGAATCGTCAGAAGTACGATGGGTCGACAGGATCGACTTGGGCGCCCTGCCGATCCATCCGTCCATGCGGCTCCGCATCGACCACGGATACGAACATCGGCCAGAACCCTACATCGGCTGATCTATACCGCCGCCAAACGATCCTCTACACGCCGCACTGCAGCTACAATTTCTGGCTCGGCGCGCGACCAAAAACGCGTGACGACATGCTCGGGCCCATAGCGAGAGCGAATCTCAGCGAGCCGCTGCAGCACGTCAAAGTCCTGACCATCTGGCCCTGTCGTCATATCCGAGTACCATAATGCATCGCGCAACGGCGATTGCTCGTCATCAAATTCGTTCTGCAGTTGCTCCGAAAGGCCAAGCTCATCCGCCTCGAAGCGAGCACACGAATGGTACGCGACCAAGGCGACAACTCGCGTATGGACTCGCCGATCGCGCAACCAACGTGCACCATCAAGTGCATGCAGGCCCGTTGAAACGATTGCGGGGGCGTAGCCGACATCATGAAGCCACGCCGCGGCCACCAAAATCGGCTGCTCAGACTCACCAAGAAGACTAGATATCCGTTTCGCCTTCGCAGCCACAGCTTGTACATGCGTCCACCGACGCGGCAACGACTCCGAGAGCATTCCTTTGGCCACACCCCTGGCCACCGTCTCAAGCTCCACGCAGAGAGCATACCTCTAGGAAGTCGCCCAAGTCTCCACTCGGCTAACCAGAAGCGCGAGACGCCTTTTTGCTGGCAGCGTACGAGTCTCCTGAAAAGTCACCCCTGAAAAGATCCTCATTCAGCAGGAGTAGGATATCGGTCTTGGTTTCGGAGTCAAATATCAGCTCTCCATCGCTCAGCAGAGCTTCAGGGTCGAGCTCATGCTTTTTCATATTCTGAATGAGCGTCTCAGTCGTGAGCATCTTTAGGTGCGGCTTACGCAGAATCGCTTGAACCTTCCGACGAAGGACCGAGTTTCGACGCAGTTGATCCGCGAGATAAATCTTGCTAGAGCCTTCAATCGGCAGAACCTCTGCGAGCTTCTCGACCCATTCGCTTGTCTTGGAAAGGACCGCCTCGGTATCCTTAAAAAGAGCCTCGAAGTTCTTCTGATTAAGGGCTATCACGCCATCGGGACCAATGATCACATCAAAGAACGGATCGAAGGCAAAGATCGGATCCGTAACCTTATTGAGAGATTCGCTAAGGAAAGCCACTAGACTTTTCTCGCCTAGCTTTATCGGCGTTCCACGACTTACGAACATCACCTGACGCGTCGGGTCATCGCCAAGGATGACCGCATACATCTTCAGCTTGCTCATTTCGGAGCGCTGCGCCAAGGGTTGAGACGGTCCACGACGGAGCGCCTCGATAACAACATGATCAATTAACTCGTCTGCGGCGACCCGCAAGAACGGCGCATCACCCTGGTCGTCGTCCGGAGTGTAGTCCTTACCGCCCTCAGCCTGGAGCTTCTGAGCATTATCGCCTGCGTAACTCCGCAGGACATGCTCGACAGCGCCTCCGACCACGACATGTCGACTATGAACTGTCTTTCCAGAACGCCACGCCACCACAAGTGACAGTGCAGCACTCGAAAACTCGTCAAAGTCCAACACTCCGCACACCTCTACCAGGTCAGGGATCGCCTACGAGAAGAAAGACCATACCCTACTCGCACACCGTTTGCGATGACCGCTAACACGGATCCCCTACTTGACCTTGGTCCGGTCGATCAGCACGTTGTCCCCAAATCTCGTCGCAAGAATGTCACTGTTAGAGAGAATCCTGTTTCGGCTAATTACGAAACCACGAAAGCCTTGACTATCCTCCACTTCGAAAACTTGCCATCGAAACAGATACAGGACAGGGTTGATCTGCAATAATGAAGTTTGCACATATACGGCGCAGACCACTCCCAGAAAAACCGAATAAGCGACAATGTCTTTAACCGAGGGGGTCGACACAGTAAGAAACGGCAGCAGATAGCTCGCCAGATAGCCGGCAACCTGACTTCCGGCGTCAGTCACCTTCACAATCCTATAGGCCCCCTTAGACTTCTTGCCGTCCAGGCGAAAAATAAGGACAAAGGACGCCAAGCCTAGACAAGCAAGACCAGCACAAACCAGGCGAAGCCATGTCTGATCGAATCGGATCGCGAGTAACGCAAAAAGCGGAGAATACGATGATATGAAGAGGAGGACCCTGATCAACATGCGTCACTCCTCCTGACCGTCATCAGTTCCCCGTATGGTTCGACAGATGCCTCATCGAACATCTACCCGCCTACCAGCAACACAACTGCAGGGTGGTGGCGCCCAGCTCTCCATGACCAGCATTTGACCTCACGTTGAACATGATGCAGGGCGGGTACGACAAATTCAGGCCCCACTAGAGCCGGGCCGGGCCGGCATCCTGCCAGCAAGCGTCGCAGCAGCTCGCTGATCTGATTCCGAAAGCCACGCGGCATAGACGCGAAGCGTGGTGGCTCCACCGCCGCCATGACCGAGACGCCCCGCAACTGTCCGGATGTCGACACCGGCCGCGATCAGCTCCGTTGCCGAGTAGTGCCGGAGAGCGTGCAGGTTCGTGGTGATGCCGAGCCGAGCGGCCATCCGGCTGAATCGCTGGGTGGCCGTGTCCGGCACTAACGGTGTACCGCCGTCCGGGTCCGGCGAGAACACGTAGCCGTCAGCGGCCAGCGACAGCCCGAGAGCCGACGCGCGTTCCTCGCAGCGCGCCAGCTGGTCGCGCAGCACCTCTATCGTCTCCGCGTCCAGGGCTACGCGCCGCTGCTGGTGCGTCTTGGTGTCCTTCTCACGCAGCTTCCCCACGTCGTCCACGTACAGGGCGCTCCGCAGGGTTAGCACAGCCGCGTCCAGGTCGACGGCAGACCACCGCAGCGCGCACAGCTCACTCCGTCGCGCCCCCGTCGTCATAGCGACCCACACAAACGCTCCCCAGTCGGGGTCCTTCCACGCCTGGGTGACCAGTCGGGCCGCTTCCGGCGCCGATGGTGGGTGCGGGTTGGGCTGAGGCATCCCCGGCTTCTCCGCTTGATCTGCCGGGTTGACCGCGATCCAGCGCCACCGGACGGCCCGGTTCAGCGCACCGGACAGGATCCAGTGAATCTGCCGGATCGACGCTGGCGCCAGCGGCTTGCACTCGTGCGGCCGGCACTTGTCGGTGCACTCATGCGGCCCGACCTTCCGATGTTCGATGGCCTTCCGGCCGCCTCCACAGTGGCCCCGGCACTTCCGCAGCACCGCGTAGAACGACTCCAGCGTCTCGGCGTCCAGCCGGCCCACCGGCAGCTTGCCCAGCAGCGGCCGGACGTGCTTGTTCAGCTTCTTCACGTACCCCTGCCGGGTCGACGTCTCCACGTCGAGCACTTCCAACCACCGGTCAAGCAACTGGTCGACGGTGGCGCGGGTGCGCGGGTTGCGCCGGTCGTCCACCTGGGCGAGGAACCGCGTACGCGCCTTCTCGGCTTCCTTCCGGGCGGTCGGGCCGGGCGGGATGGTCTCGGTCAGGTAGTGCCGCTTCTTGGTGATGGGGTCGACGCCCGCGTAGACCTTCACCCTGAGTGAGCCGCTGGGCAGTTCCTCGACCTCGCCACGCTGACGCTTCGCGCGCCCGTTCGCCGTCGCCATGGGGCGACCGTAGCGCGCTCGCACCACGAGTAGCACCACGGGAAGATCGTGGATCTAGAGTTTTGCCTGGTGGGGCGGGCGGGACTCGAACCCGCGACCGAGGGATTATGAGTCCCCTGCTCTAACCGGCTGAGCTACCGCCCCCAACACCGCGCCGGATCTTATCCCGCCCGGCGTACCACCGGCCAGCACGAAACGGCGCCGTCGCTCATCGACGTCGCCGGCGTAGCAGCACGATGGGCAACGCGAGAATAACAGTGAGCAGCCATCCCACCGTGATGGCGCTCCACAGCCAGCCCTTGTCGCTCTCGGCGGTCTCGGTGACGAACATGCCGAGGGTCAGCAGGAAGGTCCCCCCGCCGATCACCAGCGCGACGAGACCGCTGACGACCATCAGCGGGATCTCCCACCAGGAGCGCTTCACCGGTTCCCGCCGCCCGGATCCGGCTGCCGCGGCCCGTGGCTGCGGGATGCGTTCCGGGTCGCGGGCCGGCATGGTCACCTGCCGGTCGGCCGGCACCTGGGAATCGACCACCCGGATCGCGCCGGGGTGCAGGTCGAACATGGTCGGTTCGATCCGCATCGAGATGGCATCGTCGCCGATGAGCTGCCGGGCGCCGTCGGGCCAGGTGAGCATGAGGGCGCATTCGGCGTACCGCACGGTGAGCGGGCCGCCGTGGCCGAGCCAGCTCACCCCGTCCACGCCGACGTGCAGCTCGCCGTCGCCTTCCTTCTCCCGGTAGGCGGTGCCGGTCACCGTGTCGGCCGAGCGGGTGGGCGCCTCGGCGAAGCCGGCCCAGTCGGCCCGGTGCCCCTCGGGCACCATCAGCAGTGCGCCGGCCAGCGCCTCGCGGGCGACCTCGTGCACGTCGTCGGTGTCGACGACCTTCAGCTCGGCCCGGTGCTCGTCGACCGTGAGGTTGCGCTCGCCGGTGAGCACGTTGAAGGCGTACGACGGCAGCCGCGCCGCGTCCACCTCGGCGGTGCCGAGGAAGTCCTCCCGTTTCGCCACGACGGCGTCGAGGTCGGCCTGTTCGATCCGACCGACCCGCAGCTTGGCGAGGGTGTCGACGAAGCCGCCGAGCACGGCGTCCTGCTTCTCCGGCAGCGCGTCGGCCAGCGCCCGCAGCGTCGCGTTGCCGTCGCCGCGCGGCTCGTAGCCCGCCGTGGTCTGGTAGGAGAGCCCGCCGTCCTGGCGCAGCGCCCGGTACAGCTCGCGCTCCAGCACTCCGGCGAAGACGCTCGCGGCGGTCCGACGCCGCACGACGGCGTCCAGCACCACCGCCCGCGAGCCGCCGACGAAGTACGCGGGAGTCTGCGGCAACGCCGACGACGCCGCCGGCACCGGCTGCCGTACGCCCGGGGGCAGTGCCAGCCGTAGCCCGGCGGGCACGGCCTTCCCGGCGATCCAGAGCACCGCGTTCTCCCGGGTGAACCAGCGGGCCGCCCACTGCCGCAGGTCGTCGCCGGTGAGTGCGGTCAGGCCCCACTCGGGGTAGCTGGTGATGCCGAAGTCGCGGGCGCCGTGCCGCCACAGCGGGATGTCGTCGGTGGCGGCCATCCCCCGGCTGCTGTGCTCGGTGCGCAGGATCTCCTTCTCCACCTCCAGCCGGCCGGTCGGCAGTTCGGTCAGGTTGGCGCAGACCGAGGTGAGGAAGGTGGCGATGTCCTGCGCGGAGCCCTGCATGTGGAACGTGGTGAACACCGGCGCGGTGGCGCCGTTGACGTGGTAGTCGGCCAGCCCGAGGGGGGCCAGCGCGAGGTGTTCCAGCAGGTGGGTGATGCCGCTGCGGGCGAGGGTCTCGTCGGCGGTGCCGACCCGGAAGGTCAGCCCGGCGCGCATCGGCCCGCCGGTGGGGGCGAGCAGCGTCGGCACCCCGTCCACGTCCAGTTCCTGGATCATGACTGCCCGCCCTTCGCGTACGCCCTGTCGCGGAACCGCTGGAACTGCTTGGCCGAGTCGCCGTCGATGTAGCCGAACATCGCCTCGTCGCCGAGCGGCCCCATGGCCGCGAACTGCTGCGCCGCCGCCGGGTACTCGTCGAGCAGGCAGAAGGCCATCGCGAAGACGCTGCGCACCCAGACCCAGCCCCAGCCGTGGCGGAACTCGGGGTGCCAGACCGACTGCTGTGCCGCCTGGTGGATCTCGCGCTGCACGTGCGCGCCGCGCAGGTGGGCGCTCGCCTTGCCGAGGTTGTCGTGGTCGAGCGCCTCCTCCAGGTGGGCCTCGACCACCAGCACGGCGTTCGGGGCGCCGGGTGGGGCGGCCTCGGCGCATTCCCGGGCGAAGCCGTGTGCCCGTTCCCAGGTGCCGCTCCACTTGGGGCAGAACTGTTGCAGCAGCGACGCCTGGGCCGCCAGGTGGTGCGGGTGGTGCTTGGCGAGCTGGTCGTAGCGGCGGCGCGCCTCGGCCTGGCCGAGCTGCAACCCCCGCGCGTTGGTGATCCGCTGCGTCCACGCCGCCGCGTCGTCCGGGTGTCGGGCGGTGACGTCGATCAGCACCTGCTCGGCCTGCCGCAGGTGGGCGTGGAACTGGGCGAACTGGTCCCGGCTGACGTGCTCGGCGCGGCGGGCCGAGCGGATCCGCCAGCCGGCGCGGATCAGGTGGGACCCGAGCAGGGCGCCGGCGAGCCGGTCGTCGGGCTGCTGGGCCAGCACTCCCCGGAGGAACTCCTCGATGTCGGGGGTCTCGCCGACATCGTCGACGAGGAAGGTCTGGCCGTGCGGGTCCTGCCCGTCGACAACCTCGCGCAGGGCCGGCCAGTCGCGCGCCGCGAGAGCCGCGCGCACCTGACTGACCTGGGGGTACGCCGCCGCGGCGTCGAAGTTGGGCGGCGAGAGTGGTGCGGGCATGGCGAGGATAATAGGTGATCTTCAGCGGCCGGCAGCCCTCCGTTCAGCCGGTACGCAGCTCCGTCAGGACGGCCCCGGCGGCCCGCCGGCCGCTCGCCAGCGCCCCCTGGACGGAGGGCTGTCCCGGTGGTCCCCGGCCACGGACACCGGCACGGCGGCGGCCGGAACGGCGAATGCCCGCCGGCGTGGGCCGACGGGCATCTGGTGTGGAAGCTCCCCCGTTTGGACTCGAACCAAAAACCTGCCGGTTAACAGCCGGCTGCTCTGCCAATTGAGCTACGGGGGACCGTTGCGCCATCCGGCGCCGATCTTTCTACGCCGTGTGACGGGGACAAGAGTACAGGATTCCGGGGGGTGTTGGTCCAGGGGGTTACCCTCGGGACCAGCGCTTGATCCACACGACAATAAACCAGACAAATCGTCATCACGGCACAAGGAGGTATGAGCGGAGAGCAGGATGGGTAGTTAGCTGCGGACAGAGAAGGCAGGCGCGATTTGGTCGCCTCCGGTGGGGCAGCCCGCCGGGCGACGGCGCGTCAGGTACGGAAGGAGCCGCCATGCGCGGAAAGATGATGTTCCTTGGCGGGCTGGCTGCGGGATTCGTCCTGGGCGCCCGTGCCGGTCGGGAGAAGTACGAGGAGTTGGTGATCCGGGGCCGCAAGGTGCTCGACCACCCGACCGTCCAGGAGGCGGCCGGTGTCGCGCAGGCCCAGGCGACGCGTCTCTACAGCGAGGGCAAGGACAAGATCGGCCAGTCGAAGCTGGGCGAGAAGCTGACCAGCAACGGCCACAAGCAGGAGATGACCGCCGCCGACGACGCGTTCGCCGGCACGCCGGCCACCATCGGCGCGAAGAGCGCCACCGGGTCGTCGAGCACGCCGCCGGCCTCCGGGTCGACGTCGGCCACCACCACGCCCCGTAGCAAGCCGTCCAGCTCGGGCACCAACGGCAGCACCCTCTGAGCACACCTTCGAGCGGGCCGGTCGCCTTCGGGCTACCGGCCCGCTCGTGTGCGTGATCCCTTCCGGCTGGGCCGCTCACATACGCGACCGGGGCCGGGCCGCTCACCCGCGATACCCGGGCCGGTCGTGGCCAGGGCCCGACCCGGGGTGACGTCGCCCGCCAGAGGGACCGGTCAGTCGTTGCTGGTGAACGCGGCGTCGAACGCCGCAGCCGGGGCGTCGAAGGCGAGCCGGCGGACGAACTGCAACGACTCCGGGGCGCCGACCAGGCGATCCATCCCGGCGTCCTCCCACTCGATCGAGATCGGGCCGGCATAGCCGATCGCGTTCAACGCCCGGAAGCAGTCCTCCCAGGGCACGTCGCCGTGGCCGGTGGAGACGAAGTCCCAGCCGCGCCGCATGTCGGCCCACGGCAGGTGCGAGGCGAGCCGGCCCCGCCGCCCGTCGCCGGTGCGTACCTTCGCGTCCTTGCAGTCGACGTGGTAGATCCGGTCGGCGAAGTCGAAGATGAAGTTCACCGGGTCCAGCTCCTGCCAGACGAAGTGCGACGGGTCCCAGTTGAGCCCGAACGCCGGCCGGTGCCCGACCGCCTCCAGCGTCCGCTTCGTCGTCCAGTAGTCGTACGCGATCTCACTCGGATGCACCTCGTGGGCGAAGCGCACCCCCATCTCGTCGAACACGTCGAGAATCGGGTTCCACCGGTCGGCGAAGTCCTGGTAGCCCCGCTCGATCATCGACGGCGGCACCGGCGGGAACATCGCCAGCGTGTGCCAGATCGACGATCCCGTGAAGCCGACGACGGTGTCCACCCCGAGCTTCGCCGCCGCCCGGGCGGTGTCCTTGATCTCCTCGGCGGCCCGGCGGCGTACCCCCTCGGGCTCGCCGTCGCCCCAGATCCGGGCGGGCAGGATGCCCTGGTGCCGCTCGTCAATCGGATGGTCACAGACGGCCTGGCCGACCAGGTGGTTGGAGATCGCGAAGACCTCCAGGTTGTGCTTCGCCAGGGTCTCCCGCTTCCGATCGACGTACGAGTCGTCCGCGAGTGCCCGGTCGACCTCGAAGTGGTCGCCCCAGCAGGCGATCTCCAGCCCGTCGTAGCCCCACCCGGAGGCGAGCCGGCAGACCTCGTCGAACGGAAGGTCGGCCCACTGGCCGGTGAAGAGCGTGATAGGTCGCGCCATGGTGCTTCTCCCCTGTGGTGATGGGGGATTCCGTGGATGCGTGACCTGGGCGAGGGTGACCGGCCGGACCGGTGCGCGGCGGGCCACGGCGGGACGCCGGCGGGCGCGCGTACGCACCTGAACCCGCCGGGTTGCGCCTCCCGCCAGGTCACCGGCAAACCGCCACGGTCGCCGTCCTCACTCTAGGACCGCCACCCTCCACACGAAAGCCCCCACCACCCCCACGCCCCGCCCCCACGCCCACCGTCCCCACGCCCGCCACCGCACGCGCCCCACCCGCCCGCGCCCGCCGCACGCGCCCGCCGCAGCGCCGCCCGCACCCGCCCCCACGCCCGCCCCCGCGATCTTGCACTTTCGGCCCCCAACTCACGGCCTTTGTCCTGATTGCCAGGGCACCAAGTGCAAGATCGCGGGCGCGCGGGCGGGCGGGCCGTGGGCGGGCGGGCCGTGGGCGGGCGGGCCGTGGGCGGGCGGGCCGTGGGCGCGCGGGCCGTGGGCGCGCGGGCCGTGGGCGCGCGGGCCGTGGGCGCGCGGGCCGTGGGCGGGCGGGCGGTGGGGTGGGACGGGCGGTGGGTAATGGGGGTGAGACGGGTGGTGGGGAGAGGGGTGGTTAGGGGAGGGTCCACTTCTGGTTGGCGGCTGCGGTGCAGGTCCAGAGGTGTACGGGGGTGCCGTCGGCGGAGTTGTTGCCGGAGACGTCCAGACACTTACCGGACTGCGGGTTCTTCAGCGCCCCGTCCGGCTGGGCGGACCAGTTCTGCGCGCCCGTGCCGTTGCACGTCCACAACTGGATCTTCGTGCCGTCGGCCGATCCGCCACCGGACACGTCCAGACACTTACCCAACGCCTTCACCGTCGAGTTCGGCGTCACCGTCCACGTCTGCGCGGCGCCGCCGTTGCAACCGTAGAGCTGGATCTGCGTCCCGTCGGCCGTGGCGCCGTTGCGTACGTCCAGGCACTTGCCGGCCAGGCCCCGGACCGGGCCGGTGCCGGTGCCGCCGCTGGCCTTCACCAGAGTGAAGTCGTCCACGTCGAAGAGCCCCGCGCCCGATCCGGTGAAGGTCAGATAGAGGTTGCCGGCGCCGGACGGGACCCCGGACAGGGCCGTCGTGACGTTCGCGAAGCTGGTCCAGCCGCCCGTGTTCGGCACCGCCACCGAGCCGAGCAACGCGCCGGTGGTGGAGCCGGCGCGGACCTGGATCGTGCCACCCGGCCCACCGGAGACGACCCGCGCCCGCAACGACGTCACCCCGGTCAGGTCGAGTCCGGCGTACGCGGCCCAGTCGCCCGGGTCGATGTGACCCAGCGTCTGGCCGCCGTTCGCGCCGGCCTTGGTGAACGGGGCGACCCCGTTGGCCGAGCTGAACGCCTCCGCCTGCACGGTGGTGTCGCCGCCCGGTGGGGTGGAACCGAGTTCCTTGATCCGGATGTTGCGGAACGAGGCGTCGTCGCCGGTGCCGTGGTTCTGGAGCCCCACGTGGCCGGCGAGCGAACGGGCCGGGTCGGTGTTGGTGAAGTCGTTGATCTTCACCCCGTTCAGGAAGACCTGGAGGCGTTCGCCCTCGACGAGCAGCTCGTAGGTGTTCCACTCCCCCGGCGGGTTCAGCGCCGCGTCCCGGGCGGCGGTGTCGGCGGACTTGAAGGTGTAGACCGCGCCGGTGGTCCGGTCGGCCGCGTCGGTGGCATCGATCTGCACCTCGTAGCCGTTGTTCACCGCCGACCAGGGATCGCTGGAGGCCGGGAAGCCGATGAAGACGCCGGAGTTGTCGTCGCCGGCGAGCCGCCAGTCCAGTTTGAGCGAGTAGTTGGTGAACTGCTTCCCGCTGTACCAGTACAGGCCCATTCCGCCGACCGAGGTGAGGGTCGCGTCGGCGTTGCTGAAGTTGCCCGGCCCGGCCTGGGACCAGCCGGTGGTCGCGCCGTCGTAGAGCGCGGTGTAGCCGGTCTCGGCCCGGCAGTCCGCCTTGGCCCGGCCGGCCGCGTACCGGATGCCGCCGAGCAGGTGGGCGCGGAACGCCGGCTCGGCGTACGACGTCTGGGTGTGCCCGCCGCCGGTGTAGAAGGCCCGGCCGCCGCTCTGGGTCTTGCACCAGGAGTGCGGGTGGTCGGCGCCCATCGAGCCGCCCGAGTAGGACGACTCGTCGAGGGTGGCCAGCACCCGGGCGGTGGAGCGGGCGTTGGTCTGGTAGTTGTACCACTCGTCGGTGCGGGTCCAGGTCCGCGGCAGGTGCGCGGTGGCCGGGTGCGCCCGGTTCTCCGCCTTGACGTTGGCCTGCTGGATGGCCGGGTGCGAGGCGAAGTACGCCCCGACCAGGTTGCCGTAGAACGACCAGCCGTACTCGGTGTCGGCGGCGGCGTGCACGCCGACGAAGCCGCCGCCTGCGCCGATGTACGACTCGAAGGCGCCCTGCTGGGCGGCGTCGAGCACGTCACCGGTGGTGTTGAGGAAGACCACCGCCTCGTACCGGGCCAGGTTGGCGGTGTTGAACTGGGCGGCGTCCTCGGTGGCGGTGACGGTGAAGTTGTTGGCCGCGCCGAGGTCACGTATCGCCTGGGTGCCGACCGCGATGGAGTCGTGCCGGAAGCCGGCGGTCTTCGAGAAGACCAGCACGTCGTACGGGGCGTCGGCGGCGCTGGCCGGGGTGGCCGGGGCGGTGCAGGCGAGGACGGCGAGGACGGCGGTGGCCGCGCCGAGGACGGGTCGGAGGAGTCTGCGCATGTCGCTCTCCCAACAGGTGCTGGGGAAGGGCCCCTTCTATAACGAAAGCGTTGGTAAAGGGCCCTTCCTCTCAGGTCAGGGCAGGGTCCACTTTTGGTTGGCGTTGGTGTGGCAGGTCCAGAGGTGTACGGGCTGGCCGTCGGCCGGGTTGTTGCCGGAGACGTCGAGGCACTTGCCCGACTGCGGGTTCTTCAGCGTCCCGTCCGACTGTGCCGACCAGTTCTGCGCGGCCGTGCCGTTGCACGTCCACAGCTGGATCTTCGTGCCGTCGGCGGAGGCACCGCCGGAGATGTCCAGGCACTTGCCGAACGCCTTCACCGTCGAGTTCGGCGTCACCGTCCACGTCTGCGCCGCGGAGCCGTTGCAGCCGTAGATCTGGATCTGGGTGCCGTCGGCTGTGGCGCCGTTGCGCACGTCGAGGCACTTGCCGCCGAGCCCGACGACCGGGCCGGTGCGGACCGCCGCGCCGGTGCTGAAGGCGAACGTGTCCACGTCGTAGAGCGCGCCGGTGCCCGTACCGGCGAAGGTCAGGTAGAGCGTGGTGGTGCCGGCCGGCGCCCCGGAGAGGCCGCCGCTGACCGTGGTGAACGTGTCCCAGCCGCCGGTGACGGGGACGGTCGCGGAGCCGAGCACGGCGCCCGTGGGCGAGCCGGCCCGCACCTGGAGGGTGCCGCCGGAACCGGCGGAGGAGACCCGGGCGCTGAACGAGGTCGCGTCGGTGAGCTTGTACGGCTCGAAAGCGATCCAGTCGCCGTTGTTGATGTCGCCGACGGTCTTGCCGCCCTCGGCGGTGGGCTTGTCGAAGGTCCCGACGCCGGAGGAGGTCTTGAAGTGCTCCGCCTGGCGCTTGCGCGGCTGGAGGGTGTGCTGCTCGTGCGTGGTCAGCCCACCGGCGTCGGTGTATTCGGCGTCGAAGATGGCGAAGATGTTCGCCGCGTCGTCGTGTTCGCCGTCGACGGGGATGGTGATCGAGCCCGAGCAGCCGTTCTTCGAGGTGATCTGGTGGCCGTGGCTGTCGTGGCCCAGCACGTAGGTCATCTTGACCTTGGTGCAGTCGATGGCGGCGTCCTCCGGGTCGGTCACCGTGATGCTGAACGGCACGGTGTCGCCGTAGCTGAAGAGCTGGCCGTTGGCCGGGCTGGTGATGGTGACCGTGGGCGCGGTGTTGCCGACCCCGATCTGCACGTTCGCCGTGCCGGTGGCGCCCTGCGGGTCGCGTACGGTCAGCGTGACCTGGTAGGTGCCGTTGGCGGTGTACGTCTTACTGGGGTTCGCCGTCGTCGAGCTGGTGCCGTCGCCGAACGCCCAGGAGTACGTCAGCGCGCCGCCCTCCGGGTCGCTGGACCCGGCCGAGGAGAAGTTCACGGCCAGCGGGGCCGTCCCGGAGGTCTTGTCGGCCGAGGCGACGGCGGTGGGCGCCCGGTTGCCGCCGCCGATGTGGTCGTAGCGGTAGAGCGCCGAGTTGGCGTCGCCGTTGAAGTAGCCGGTGCCGTAGTCGAGGATGTAGAGCGCGCCCTCGGGCCCGAACGCCATGTCCATGATCTGCTTGCCGTTCCACGGGAACGTGTCGATGCCGCCCGGGGAGCCGTCGGCGTTGAGGTGGATCGGCTTGACCCAGCCCCGGCCGAGTTCCCCGGCGAAGAACTGCCCGTCGAAGGACTGCGGGAACTTGGTGGTGGAGTTCAGTGCGGCGTCGTACCGGTAGACGGGGCCGGCCATCGGCGACTCGGAGCCGCCGCCGAACTCCGGCGGGCTGCCGGCGTCGCCGGCGTACCGGATCCAGGCCGGTTTCGCCCCCGGCAGGATGGGCAGGCCGGTGTTGCGGAACGAGTTGTTGGTCGGCCCGCCGGAGCAGTTGAACTTGGCCCCGGCGGTCCCGGCGGCGAAGTCCCACTCGGCGTACGTCTCGGTGGCGGTGTTGGTTCCGGTGCAGTACGGCCAGCCGTAGTTGCCGGGACCGGTGACCCGGTTGAACTCGACCTGCCCGCTCGGGCCCCGGGCGCTGGTGGTGCCGGCGTCCGGGCCGTAGTCGCCGACGTGGACGATGCCGGTGGCCCGGTCGACGCTCATCCGGAACGGGTTGCGGAAGCCCATCGCGTAGATCTCGGGGCGGGTGCGCGGGTCCGAGTCGACGAACATGTTGCCCGCCGGGATCGCGTACGTGCCGTTGGCGTTCACCTTGATCCGCAGGATCTTGCCGCGCAGGTCGTTGGTGTTGGCCGCGCTGCGCTGCGCGTCGTACGCGGGGTTGCGGTTGGTGCGCTCGTCGATCGGCGCGTACCCGGCCGAGTCGAACGGGTTGGTGTCGTCGCCGGTGGAGAGGTAGAGGTTGCCGGCGGCGTCGAAGTCGATGTCGCCGCCGACGTGGCAGCACATGCCCCGGTCGGCGGGCACGTCGAGGATGTCGACCCGGCTGCCGGTGTTGAGGGTGAAGTCGGCGTTGAGGGTGAACCGGGAGAGCCGGTTGACGCCCTGCCAGGCCGAGAAGTCGGTGCCGGTCGCCGGCGCGTCGCCGGTGGGGGTGGACAGCGGCGGCGCGTAGTAGAGGTAGATGTGCCGGTTGGTGACGAAGCTGGGGTCGGCTCCGATGCCCTGCAAGCCCTCCTCGTCGTGGGTGTAGACGGGCAGCGTGCCGATCACGGAGGTGGTGCCGGCGGAGTCCGTCCGCCGGACGGTGCCGTTGCGGGCGGTGTGCAGGACCGACCGGTCGGGCAGCACCGAGATCGTCATGGGTTCGCCGACCTCGGCGACGCCCTTGGCGAGGGTGACCTGCTGGAAGTCGGTGCCGACGACGGGGTGGGCCTGGGCCGGGGTGGGGCCGCCCAGCTCGGCCGGGCCCGCGCCGAGGGCGACCGTGCCCGCGGTGGCGACCAGCAGCAGCGCGGCGGCGGCGGCGAACCGTCGCCGGATCCGGTGGGTGGAGCTGTCCTTCGTGGACATCGTTGTGCCGTCCCTTCCTGACGAGTGACTGCCAGGGCGGGCGCGCGCCGTCGCGCCGGATGCCGTAGCGGGGATGCGCCTCGGCCCGCCGGGTGCCGTGTCCGGCCGGCCGTGACCTGCGAGGGATGGGGGATAGATGGGCCCGACATTAAATGAGGTACGTCAATGTGTCCATGCCTTCCGCCGAATCGGCGTGAACTTTCGTCGATCCCGTCGAAAGTTCCACATGGTCAGCAGCGGCCAGGCCACGGCGAGCCCGACGGCGTGCTGCGCGGCTCCGGTGGCTCAGAGCGGGCGGTCGACGGCCTGGGCAGCGAGGGCAGCCAGGACGGCGCGGGCCTCGTCGGTCACCGGGGCGGACTCCAGGGCCACCAGGGCGGCCTCGGCGCGTACCCCGATCATCCGCTCGATCCGCTCGCGGGCGCCGGTGCTCTCGATGATCTTCCGCAGCTCGGCGGCGCCGTCGCCGTCCAGCGCGGGGTTGCCGAACAGCTCCCGCAGCCGCGCGGCCTGCGCCCGGTCGGCGGCGCCACGGGCCAGCGCCATCATCACCGTCGGCTTACCCTCCCGCAGGTCGTCCAGAATCGACTTGCCGGTGACCGCCGGATCGCCGAAGACCCCCAGCACGTCGTCGCGGAGTTGGAACGCGTCGCCCAACGGGTCGCCGAACTCGGCCAGCGCGGCGACCGACGCCGGTCCGGCCCCGGCCAGTGTGGCCCCGATCTGCAACGGCCGGGTGACCGTGTAGCGGGCCGCCTTCATCCGGACCACGGTGAGCGCGCTCGCCACCGAGCCGTCGCCCACCGCCGAGACCAGGTCGAGGTACTCCCCCGCGATCACCTCGGTGCGCATCAGCGCGTAGACCGCGTACCCCCGGTGCACCCGCCCCGAGCCCAGGCCGCACTCGTGGAACATCTGGTCCGCCCAGGCGGCACAGAGGTCGCCGCAGAGCAGCGCGGTGTTCCGCCCGTACGCCTCGGGGTCGCCACGCCAGGACGAGCGGGCGTGCAGGTCGGCGAAGAGCCGGTGCACCGACGGCGCACCCCGGCGACGGTCGCTGCCGTCCAGGATGTCGTCGTGGATCAGCGCGAACGCGTGGAACAACTCCAGCGCGGCGGCGGCCACCACGATCGGGGTGCCGTCGACGCCGCCGGCACCCCGCCACCCCCAGTAGCAGAAGAGCGGGCGTAGCCGCTTGCCGCCGGCCAGCACGAACCGGTGCAACGCGGTGAAGACGCCCCGGGGCGCACCGTCCGGCCAGTCCCGGCCCTGCCGGTCGAGAAACCCGGCCAGCTCGGCGTCGAACCGGGCCCGCAGCCCACTCGCGTCGGTCGGGGCGACGGTGACGGTCACGATCCCGCCCGCACGGCCGCGTACGCGTAGCGCGAGCTGGGCGGCAGCACCTCGTCGAAGCCGGCGAGCGTGGTCCACGGCGCCAGCGCCCCCACGACGCTGGTGGTCGCGACCGAGCCGCGCGCTCCCACCAGCCAGACACCCGTACGCATGGTGCCCCTTCCCGATCAGGAGGAACAGCTGTGCATTGAGCTATATGGATATCAGAATTTTGTTCTGAGAGATATGGATCTGTGCGGAAAGGCCCCGTCCGCCGGCCGCCCCGGGACGAGCCCACCGGTCCGGTGTCGACGTCGGCGGCGACGACCCCGGTCCGGTTCCCGGTGCGGGCGCGGACGGACGGGGCTGGCAGGCAGGGCCGGTCGGCGTCCCGTCCCTGCCTCCCCCGCATCCGTCGGCCGGGACGCGGGCACGCGCCGACCGGCCGTCGTGGGTGACCCCACCTCGGGGGTCACCGGGTGGGCGCACGCCCCGGACTTCCTCACCGGGCCGTGTGTGGCGGTCCCCCGGTGCGACCGGGGAATCCCGGTCCGGCCGCACCGGACGACCGTCCTGCTCGTGCGTCACCGGGCCACGCCGGCCCGGCCGCACGTCCTCCGGTCCCGACCTCGTCCCGGCCGCGGGGCGCAACCCCGGCCGGTCCCTCGCCGGTCGGCGCCGGAGGTGGCTCAGGCCGCGACCGTGGCCAGGGCCGGCTCCACCTCCGTCCACGAGGAGCCGAGCTCCGCCGACCGGGTCACCGCGTCCAGCACCAGCTGGACCTGCAACCCGTCGGCGAAGGAGGGGGCCGGGTCCACGCCGGTGGCGACCGCCTCGACGAAGTCCCGCATCTGGTGGGTGAACGAGTGCTCGTAGCCGATGAGGTGGCCGGGCGGCCACCAGGCGGACATGTACGGGTGCTCGCCCTCAGTCACCAGGATGCGGCTGAAGCCCTGCTCGGCGGCGGGACGCGACGCGTCGTAGAACTCCAGTTCGTTGAGGCGCTCCAGGTCGAAGGCCACCGTGCCGAGAGATCCGTTGATCTCCACCCGGAGGGCGTTCTTGCGGCCGGTGGCGAACCGGCTCGCCTCGTACGTGGCCAGCACGCCGCCGTCGAGCCGGGCTACGAAGACCGCCGCGTCGTCGACGGTTACCGCGCCGGTGGCCGGGTGGTGGCCGTCGGCACCGCCCCCGTCCACCGCGCTCCCGTTCGCCGCGCCCCCGTCCACCGTGGCCGCCAGCCCGCTCGACCCGGCCGGCAGCGGCCGTTCCCTGACGAAGGTCTCGGTGACGGCGCTGACCCCGGTGATCCGCCGGCCGGTGACGTACTGGGTCAGGTCGATGATGTGCGCGCCGATGTCGCCGAGCGCGCCGGAGCCCGCCCTGTCCCGTTGCAACCGCCAGACCAGGGGAAACTGTGGATCCACGATCCAGTCCTGCAGGTACGTCGCCCGGACGTGCCGGATCACCCCGAGCCGCCCGTCGGCGACGAGCTGGCGCATCATCGCGACCGCCGGCACCCTCCGGTAGTTGAACCCGCACATCGACCGCACCCCGGCGGCCTGCGCGGTGGCCGCGGCGGCGGCCATCGACCGGGCCTCCGCAACCGTGTTGGCCAGCGGCTTCTCGCACAGCACGTGCTTGCCGGCGGCCAACGCGGCGATGGCGATCTCGGCGTGGCTGTCCCCGGGCGTGCAGATGTCGACCACGTCGATGCCGTCGGAGGCGATCAGGTCACGCCAGTCGGTCGTGTACGCCTCCCAGCCGAGCCGGTCGGCGGCGTCGGCGACCTTCCCGGCGTCCCGGCCGCAGATCAGCGCCATCCGGGCCCGCGCCGGCAGGTCGTACACCCGGTTCACGGTGCGCCACGCCTGCGAGTGCGCGGCGCCCATGAACGCGTAGCCGACCATGCCGACCCGCAGTTGCCTGTCTGTCGTGGACAAGGTGGGTCTCCCCCCGTGTGTCAGAACCCGAGCTTGAGGTAGTCGCCCGCGTTCTCCTTGGTGATCGTCTCGGAGGCGAGGATGATCTCCTTGGGCACCTGGAGTTCCACCAGGTCGGACATGCCCTTGTCCTGGCCGATCAGCCGCGCCAGGGAGATGGCCGAGGAGGCCATCGACGGGCTGTAGGTCACGGTCGCCTTGAGCACCGTGTTGTCGGCCTGGATGTCCTGCATCGCCTTCTTCGAGCCGGCGCCCCCGACCATGAAGAACTCCTTGCGGCCACTCTGACTGATCGCGGCCAGCACACCGATGCCCTGGTCGTCGTCGTGGTTCCAGATCGCGTCGATCTTCGGCAGGGCCTGGAGCAGCTGCGCCGCCTCCTGTTGCCCGGAGTCGGCCGTGAACCGGGCCGCCCGCCGGTTGGCGACCTTGAAGCCGTTCGCCGTCAGGGTGTCGACGAAGCCCTTCGACCGCTCCTGGGTCAACTCCAACTCGTCCATGCCGGCGATCTCGCCGATCACCGGGTTGCTGACGCCCTTGGCCCTGAACTGCTCGATCATGTAGGTGGCGGCGGCCACGCCCATGCCGTGGTTGTCGCCCTTGATCTGGAGCCGGTAGGCCCGCGCGTCGGGGAAGGCCCGGTCCAGGTTGACCACCGGGATGCCGGCCTTCATCGCCTCCAGGCCGAACGCGTTGAGCTCCTTGCCGTCGTGCGGCAGCAGCACGATCACGTCCGGCTTCTGCGAGATCAGCGTGGACAGCGCCGCCCGCTGGGCTGCCGCGTCCGCGCCGGCCTCCACCGACTTGAACTCCACGTCGGAGTACGCCCCGGCCTGCGCCTTGGCGTTGTTGGTGATGGCGGCGATCCAGCCATGGTCGGCGGCCGGTGCGGAGAACCCGATGACGACCCGCTTGCCGGGCTCGTTGTTACCGCCCGGCGCCGCCGCCTTGGTCTGCGCCTCGGTCGGCTGGGTCTCGTTGCTGGTGCAGCCGGCGAGCAACGCGCCGGCGCCGACGGCGGCCCCGCCGAAGATCAGCCGGCGGCGCGACACGTCGCGACTGTGCTGGGTCATGACGACCTCCTGGGTTGACGGTGGTGGAGGAGAACTCGCGGTACGGGACGGAAGAGGGCGTGCGGTGCCCGGCCACCGTCGCTCAGGTGGCCCGGATGCCGCGCGGGGTCGGTGCGGGTCGGTGCGGTGCGGGTCGGTGCGGTGCGGGTCAGGTGCTGGTGAGCCGGTTGCGGCCCAGGAACTGGGTGAGGCTGCGGAACTGGACCTGCTGGACCAGGACGGCGGCGACGATGATGCCGCCCTTGACCATGTTCTGGGCCTCGGTGGAGAGGCCGTTGATGGCGAAGAGGTTGGTGATGGTGGCGAAGATGACCACCCCGAGCAGGGAACCGATGATGGTGCCCCGCCCACCGCTGAGCAGCGTGCCGCCGATGATCGCGGCGGCGATCGCGTCCAGCTCGTAGAGGTTCGCCATCGCCGCCTGCGCCGAGTTGGCCTGGGCGGTGAGCATGATGGCGGCGATGCCGCAGCAGAGGCCGGAGAGCCCGTAGAGCAGCACGGTGTGCCGCCGGACGTTGATGCCGGCGAGCCGGGCGGCCTCCGGATTGCCGCCGACGGCGACCGTACGCCGGCCGAAGGTGGTGCGGTTGAGCAGCACCCAGCCGGCGGCGACCACGGCGGCGAGGATGTAGACCAGCAACGGGATGCCGAGCAGTTCGTTGCTGGCCAGACCGTTGATGAAGGTGTTGCCCGACACCTGGGTCTGCTTGTCGGAGATCTCGGCGGCGAGCCCTCGGGCCGCCACCAGCATGGCGAGGGTGGCGATGAACGGCACCAACCGGCCGTACGAGATGAGCAGCCCGTTGACCAGGCCGACCGCCAACCCGACGGTGAGCGCGCTGAAGATCATGCCGCCGGCGCCGTAGCTCTGGGTGGTGACCGTGGTGCACCAGACCCCGGCCAGCGCGACGATCGCGCCGACGGAGAGGTCGATGCCACCACCGACGATCACGAAGGTCATCCCGACGGTGACCACCCCGACCACGGCCGCCAGCTTGAGGATGCTCAGGACGTTGTCCCACACCCAGTCCGGATTGGAGTACAGGTCGGAGCGGGTCAGCGCGCCGATCACGACGAGCACGGCCAGTACGCCGACCAGGGCCAGGTTGCGGCGGGCGCCCTCGCCACCTTCCCCCGCCACCAGGAGATCCGGCCTGGCACCGGCATCTTGTCGACGGCCGCCGCACTCTGTGCCGGGTCCACCGGCGGCGACTGCGCCGGAAGCTGCGCCGCCCGCTCCGGCGCGGCAGTGGGAGTGGTCCCCTCGGTCATGCCGGTGCGCCTTCCATCAGGGACCCCGCCATGACGAGGTCGAGCACGCTGTTCTCGTCGAGTTCGCCGGCCGGGGCCTCGCGGACGACCCGCCCCTCCCGCATCACCAGCACCCGGTCGGCCAGGCCGAGCACCTCGGGGACCTCGCTGGAGACCAGCAGCACCCCGACGCCGCGCGCCGCCAGCCCTCGGATCACCTGGTAGAGCTCCGCCCGGGCACCGACGTCGACGCCCCGGGTCGGCTCGTCGAGCAGCAACAGCCGGGTGTCGCCGAGCAGCCAGCGCCCGACCACCACCTTCTGCTGGTTGCCGCCGGAGAGGGTGCGCACCGGCCGGCGCACATCGCGGGGGCGCAGCTCCAGGCTCTCGGCGATCCGGTCCGCCTCGGCCCGCTCCCGCCCGGCGTCGGTGAACCCGGCGCGGGCGTAGCGGGCGAAGGTGGCCAGGGTGACGTTGCGGTAGATCGGCTCGCCCAGCAGCAGCGCCTGGCTCTTGCGCTCCTCGGGGGCCATGCCCATCCCGGCCCGTACCGCCGCGCCGACGCTGCCGGCCCGAAGTGCCCTGCCGGCCATCCGCACCGTGCCGGCCTCGGCCCGGCGGGCGCCGTAGACGGTCTCCAGCAGCTCGGAGCGACCCGAGCCGACCAGCCCGGCGATGCCGACGATCTCCCCGGCCCGCACCCGCAGCGAGACGTCGGCGAACTCGCCGGCCCGGGTCAAACCCTCGACCGCGAGCAGCTCCGCGCCGCCGGCCGCGCCGGTCGGGCGGTCCGGGAAGACGTACTCGATGGTGCGGCCGGTCATCCGGCTGACCAGGTCGCGGGTCGGGGTGTCGCGGGCCGGCAGGTTCGCCGCCGTGGTCCGGCCGTCCTTGAGTACGGTGACCCGGTCACCGATCTCGCGGATCTCCTCCAGCCGGTGCGAGATGTAGATGACGGCGATGCCCTGCGCGGTCAGTTCACGGATGATCCGGAACAGGTTGCCCACCTCGTCGTGGGCCAGCACGGCGCTCGGCTCGTCCATGATGATCAGCCGGGCCTCGTGCGAGAGCGCGCGGGCCATGCTGACGATCTGCTTGCCGGCGGCGGGCAACGCGCGGACCATCCGCCCGGGCGCGATCTCGGCGTGGCCGAGCCGTCCGAGGATCTGCCGGGTGCGCCGCGCCATGGTGCCGCGTCGGACGAAGCCGAGCCGGCGCGGCTCGTGGCCGAGGAAGGCGTTCTCCGCGACCGAGAGGTCATCGACCAGGTCGAGTTCCTGGTAGATGGTGGCGATGCCGGCGCGCATGGCGGCCTGCGGGTTGGCGAAGGTGGCCGGTTCGCCCCGCCACTCGACGCGCCCCGAGTCGGGCCGGTGCACCCCGGCCAGCACCTTGATCAGGGTGGACTTGCCGGCGCCGTTCTGCCCGAGCAGGCAGTGCACCTCGCCGGCCCGCACCTCCAACTGCACCCCGTCCAGGGCCCGTACGCCCGGGAAGGTCTTGACCACGTCGGTGAGGCGCAGCACCACCTCGCCCGCGACGGCGTCGGCGGGGGCCTCGACCAGTGGGGCGCCGGCCTCAGGCTCGCTGCTGCCGGCACTCTGCTCGTTCATGACGCCTCCGCGAAGGCCACGTCGCTGGCCAGCACGGCGGCACCGGCGACGCCGGCGCGGGGCCCCAACTCGGAAAGGACGACCGGAAGGTTGCCGGTGGCCAACGGCAACGACCGGCGATAGACCACGCTGCGGATCTCGGCCAGCAGGATGTGCCCGAGCTGGGCGAGCCCGCCGCCGATCACGATCATCGACGGGTTGGTGAAGCTGACCAGACCGGCCAGGACCCCACCAACCCGTCGACCCCCGTCGCGGATCAGCTGGATGCAGGTGACGTCCCCCTCGCCGGCACCCTCGGCGACGTCCCGGGCGGTCAGCGCGCCCCTTGTGGCGAGCCGCTCGGCCAGCGCGGGCGAGGTGCCGGCGCGCGCCGCGACGGTCGCGTCCCTGGCCAGCGCGGCACCGCTGAACAGCGCCTCCAGGCAGCCGATGTTGCCGCAGGAACACATCGGACCGTGCGCGTCGACCTGAATGTGGCCGATGTCCCCGGCGCAGCCGTCGGTGCCCCTGTAGACCTCGCCGCTGAGGTGGATCCCGCACCCTATTCCGGTGCCGATCTTCACGAAGAGGAAGTCGTCCACGGAGTGGGCCACCCCGCCGTGCCGCTCCCCGATCGCCATGATGTTGACGTCGTTGTCGACCACCGCCGGGCAGCCGTGCTCGCGGGTGAGCAGCTCGCGCACCGGGAACCGGTCCCAGCCCGGCATGATCGGCGGGGAGACCGGCACGCCGTCGCGGAAGCTGACCGGGCCGGGCACCCCGATGCCGACAGCGTCGAGCCGTTCGTAGGCGCCGTCCACCCTGGCCTTGTGCAGCAGCTCGTTGACCCGTTGGAGGATCACCTTCGGGCCGGTGCGGATGTCGGCCGGCTCGGCGTACGCGGCGACCGGCTCCAGCCGGCCGTTGACCACCTCGACGTCGATGGAGCTGGCACCGAGGTCGACCGTGGCGAAGCGCAGGCGCGGGCTCAGCTCGACCAGGGTGGAGCGGCGACCGCCCCGGGAGGCGGCCAGCCCCGCCTCAGCGACGTAGCCGAGGCTGACGAGCCGCTCCAGCTCCGCCAGCAACCGGGGACGCGGCATCTGCAACCGGGCGCCCAACTCGGCCCGGGACACCGCCCCCTCGTCGCGGAGCAGCCGCAGCAGCCGTACGTGCAGGGGGTCGACCGTGCGCACCGGACTCACCTCTTCGCGGGCTCGTTCACATCGACGCAATGCCGAGATGTCGTGCCGACACAGTAGAAGTGCTACGCGTCACATGTCCAGAGCTTCAGCCGATTTGAAACGAACTTTTGTCCCCTCAGACAAAAGCCCTCGCCAGCCCAAGAAAAACCCCTTCCCCAGCCCTCCCCAGCCCTTCCCACCCCCGGGACCTCCGCGACCGTCCCCGCCCCGCCCCTGCGCCTCCGCGACCGCCCCCGCCCCGCCCGCTCTTTCGCCCCGCCTCCGCCCAGCCTCCGCGATCTTGCACTTTATGCCCGTACATAGTTCGCATATCAGGGCAAAGAGGAGGCCACAAGTGCAAGATCGCGGGAAAGGGCGGGCGGAGGCGGGGCGGGAAGATCGGGCGGGGCGAGACGGGGGCGGGGGCGCGGACGGGGCGCGGGGGCACGGGCGGGGCGCGGGGGCACGGGCGGGGGGTACGGGGGCACGGGCGGGGGGTGCGGGGCGGGGAACGGGGGCGCAGGCGAGGACGGGGACGGGGACGGGGCGGGTGGCTAGCGGGGGGTGGCCGCGTTGCGCTTCTTCTTGAGCTTGCGGTCGTCGCGCAGTTCGACGTACGGCTCCTCGTCCGGGGAGTGTCCCGCCTCGATGGCGCGGCTGCGCTCCAACTCGGCGTCGAACTCCGCGCCGAGGAGGATCGCGATGTTGCTCAGCCACAGCCAGACCAGGAAAATGATCACGCTGGCGAGCGCCCCGTATGTCTTGTTGTACGAGCCGAAGTTGCTGACGTAGAACGCGAACAGGCCCGAGATCACCAGCCAGATCACCACGGCCAGTACGCCGCCGGGGCTGACCCAGCGGAAGCCGCCGTGCTTCGCGTTCGGCGACGCCCAGTAGAGGATCGCGAACATCAGGCTGACCAGGAGTAGCAGCACCGGCCACTTGGCGATGTTCCACACGGTCACCGCCGTGGAGCCCAGCCCGATCGCCTCTCCAACCTGTTCGGCGAGGCCGCCGGTGAAGACCACGATCACCGCGCTGGCCAGCAGCATCACGCCGATCACCGCGGTCACCCCGACACGGATCGGCAGCGTCTTCCAGATCGGACGCCCCTCCGGCACGTCGTAGATGGTGTTGGAGGCGCGCATGAACGCGGCGATGTAACCCGACGCCGACCAGAACGCGGCCAGCAGACCGAGGATGGCGGCGAGGCCGGCGAACCCGCCGCTCTGCTGCGCCTGGTCGATCGCGCCCTCCACGATCTGCCGGATCTCCCCCTGCGGGACGGCCTGGTTGACGGTGTCCTTGACGCCCTGCGTCGCGCCCGGGCCGAGCAGGCCGAGGATCGAGATCAACACCAGCAGGCCGGGGAAGATGGAGAGCACCCCGTAGTACGTGAGGGCAGCCGCCCAGTCGGTCAGGCTGTCGTCCTGGAACTCCCGCACCGTGCGGCGCAGCGCCGCCTTCCAGCCGGTGCCCGGCAGCTCGGTCGGGCTGTCGGGGCCCTCGTCGGGCCCGACCGGGCGGCGTCCCGGGTGCCGCTCGGCACTCCCGGACTCGTTCCTCCGGTCGGCGCGACCCGTCACGCGGTCGGCGGCGCGATCCGTCGCACGGTCGGCGGCACGACCCGTCGCACGGTCGGCGGCACGACCCATCCCCCCGTCGGCGCGACCCGTCCCGCGGTCGCCCGCCCGGCCGGCGGCAACCGCCCCGGAATCGTCGCGGTCGCGGTCGCGCCCGCTGCGGGCGGAAGACTCGTCGGAGGCCATCGCCCCTCCTCGTGATAGGCGTCAGTCCTCTCGACATGCCCCGGCGGCGGCCAGGGTTAACCACCTACGGGTACAGCAACCTGCCCATCCGGCGCGAGGCGACCAGCAGCCCCACGGCCACCGCCGCGAGCAGGTAGAGCACGTCGAGCACCCATCCCCAGCCGGCCGCACCCACCGAGACGCCCCGGATCAGGTGCACCGCGCGGTAGAGCGGGGTCACCTCCACCGCCCAGCGCAGCCCGGACGGGTAGGACTCGGCGGGGACGAACGTGCCGGAGAAGAGGAAGAGGGTGAACTGGGCCGCCGCGATCAGGTCGAAATCGTGCCAGCTGCGCAAAAAGGTGGTGAGCGCTATTCCCAGCGCGCCGAAGGCGAAGCCGACCAGCACCGCCGCCGGAAAGGCGACCAGCGCCCGTGCCACGGTGGTCAGGTCCATCACCACCATCACCACGAGGAAGGCGGCCGAGTAGGCGCTGCCGCGCAGCATCGCCCAGATCAGCTCCCCCAGCGCGATCTCGAACGGCCGTACCGGGGTGGCGATCACCCCGTCGTACAGCTTCATCTGCTTCATCTTCCCGAAGAAGTTGAAGGTCGTCTCCGACAGCGCGCCGGACATCGCCGAGGACGCGAGCATGGCCGGCGCGACGAACGCCGCATAGGTGACGACCTCGCCGCCGGGCAGCGTGAGGTCGCCGACCAGCGCGCCCACCCCGACACCGATGGAGAGCAGGTAGAGCAGCGGCTCCACGAAACCGGAGACGAGCAGCAGCCAGTAGACGGCCTTCAGGGCCGCCACGTTGCGCTCGGCCACGGAGACCGACCGGCGGGACGCGGCGACCAGTCGGGGCAGGAGCAGACCGACCACGGCGACCCTCCTAGACGACCAGCCTGCGACGGAACGCGCGGCGGGCCAGCAGCCAGCCGGCGACCGCCCAGGCCGCGAGGTAGAGCAGGTGGCCGGCGACCGACCACTGCGGAGCGACGCCGAGTGTCGCCGCCCGGCACAGCTCGACGCCGTGCCAGAGCGGGGTGGCGTACGCCAGCCAGCGCAGCGCCAGGGGCAACGACTCGACGGGGAAGAAAACGCCGGCGAACAGCGTCATCGGGATCACCGCGAAGCGGAGCAGCATCGCCAACCAACTGTCGACGGAGACCACCGCCGCGTACGCGAAGGTCGGCGCGGCGACCGCCAGCCCGAGCAGTGCCACCACCGGCAGCACGGCGACGGCCCACGGCGCGCGCAGCGCGCCGAAAAGGGCTGTCACCAGCAGGAACGCCGCGATGGTGATGAGCACCCGGAACACCACGAAGGCCAGGTGCCCGCTGAGGATGTCGCCCACCCGCAGCGGCGCCGCGCTCTGCGCGAAGTAGGTCCTGACCCACTGGAAGTTGCCGAACACCGGCCACGTCGACTCGCTGACGGCCGTCTGCAACGCCGTGGAGGCGATCAGGCCGGGCACGATCCAGTCGAGGTAGCTCACCCCGCCGATGCCCTGGTCGATGTAGGAGCCGACACCGACCCCGAACCCGAGCACGGTCAGCACCGGCAACAGGAACGACGAGAAGATCCCGGCCCGCCAGGTGCGCCGGTAGCCGACCAGATGGTGCGCCAACACCACCACCGCCGGCACCCGTGGCAGCGCCGGCCGTGCCCGTTCCCGCGCCGACCGCCCCGCACTCACCCGACCACCCCGCCTCGCTCGGCGTCCGTCCACCACGGCATTCCTACCTCGCGGGTACGACAGGCCGTACGGGTCGAGATCCACCGTCACCCCGTCCGGCGATCAGCCGCCACCCTACGGCGAACCGTCGCCCTGTCGTCGCCTCTCACCTCCGGCGAGGCTCGGCGCGCCGCCCTGGGATCAGCGTTGCCGGGCCGTGCTGAGCAGCGCCAGCACCGCGTGGCCGAGCAGCAGCAGCCCGGCGCCGGTGCCGACGACGAGCCCCGCCGACACCGCCGAGGCGAGCGCGGTGACCAGCCCGGCCAGGGCGACGACGCACATCGCCGCCCCGAGCAGCCACAGCCGCGGGTCGCGCAGCACCGGGACGAGGGGAAAGAAGTGCAGCCCCACCACGGCACAGATCAGCACGGGGATGAACTCCGACCACCCGGCGAGGGAAAGCACCACGGCGCCGAGCCCGGCGGCGGCGAACTCGGCGAGGACGATCAGGAGGTAACGACGGTCGGCGGCAGCGTCCCGGGCGACGTCACCGGCTTGCCGGCTCCGGGCCACCACGACGGCGCCGACCACCGCCGTGACCAGCGCCGCACCACTCGCGACCACCAGCAGGGCACGCAGCGGCTGGTCGGCGGCCGGCACGCTGAACCAGATCGTCGCGAAGACACCCAGGTAGAGCGCGGTCAGCCCGGCCTGGCGGCGGGACTGAAACTCGATGCTCGACATGACACCCCCGTGCGCGTCGCCGGACGGACGGGGTGCCGCCGGCCCGCCGATGCTACGTAACGGCCATCGCCGCCGCACCCGCCGGCCCTCCGGGCGCCCGCAACCACCGGCCTTCCCGGCAGCGGTCACCACCGGCCTTCCGGCGGTAGCGCCCCGGACGCGCCCGCCCGGTCAGTCGACCAGGGTGCGGCCGGTGAGGTGGAGGAAGACGTCCTCCAGGCTGCTGCGCCGGACCAGCACGTTGGCCGGGTGCAGCCCCCGCCCGCCGACCTCGGCGACCGCCGCGTCGCCGTCGGGCACGTAGAGCAGGATCCGGTCGGGCAGCACCTCGACCCGCTCCCCCAGCCCGTCGAGCTTGCCGGCGAACGCCTCCTGCGACTCGGCGGCGAAGCGTAGCTCCACCACCTCCCGGGTGGAGTGCCGGTCGATCAGCGCGCGGGGCGAGCCCTCGGCGACGATCCGCCCGCCGTCCATCACGACCAGGCGGTCGCAGAGCTGCTCCGCCTCGTCCATGTAGTGCGTGGTGAGGACCAGCGTGACGCCCTGCCGCTTGAGCCGGAACAACCGCTCCCACACCAGGTGCCGGGCCTGCGGGTCGAGGCCGGTCGTCGGCTCGTCCAGCAGCACGATCTCGGGCTCGTTGACCAGCGCGCGGGCGATGGTCAACCGCCGCTTCATGCCGCCGGAGAGGGGCTCGACCCTGCTGTCGGCCCGCTCGGTGAGCTGGACGAAGTCGAGCAACTCGGTGGCCCGGGCCCGGGCCACCCGGCGGGAGATGCCGAAGTAGCGCGCGTAGGTGGTGAGATTCTCCTGGACGGTGAGGTCGGGATCGAGGTTGTCGAGCTGGGGGCAGACGCCGAGGCGGGCCCGGATCGCCGGCCCGTCGCGGACCGGATCCATGCCGAGGATGCGCAGCTCGCCGCCGCTGGGCGGGGAGGTGCACCCGACCATCCGCATGGTGGAGGACTTGCCGGCGCCGTTGGGCCCGAGGAAGCCGAACGCCTCGCCGGCTCGCACCTCCACATCGATGCCGTCGACGGCGGTGAAGTCGCCGAACCGCTTCACCAGCGCCCGCGCCTGGATGAGTGGTGGAGCCGTGGTCACCGCCCGACCATAGCCCCCGGATCCGACACCTCCCGCCGGATTCCGGCCGGACCCGACGCCGGGCGGTAGGGGTGGGACCGGACGGCAGGATTGGGGTCGGGCGGTAGGGGTGAAGCCGCCCTGGTCAGGCCGCATCTGGCGACGGAGAGCGACGAAAACTACGCTGCGTCATGGCCCGCTCAGCGCCACCGATGCCGGGACAGCACCCGGCAGGGAGCCCAGGTGCACCCGACTACCGGACCAGAGTGGACGGATCGGCTGCAACCCGCTCGCGGCTTGCCGCATTATTACCAATTACGGCGTACACCCTTGTTGTATGCCCGGATTTGATTGTGGTCTCTCTCCGTAGTCGAGAGTTCCATTTCATTACTGACTGCAATCGTGATCAGCAATATTCCGCCCGGTATGTTATTCGCGTATCGTGCCCCCTCGTGCCACCAGTGCGTTCCTCCGGCGAGTCCACCCCACAGCCGTCCACAGTGGGCCCACTGTCCATTCCGGACAACGGCCCGGTTTCGTTGCCACCCGAGGCGGACGATCGGACCGATCCAGACGGCGCCGCACCCGATCCACGCGAACTCGCCGCGCAGTTCGAGGACGAGAAACCCGGACGGGAACTCGCCGGTCCGATCGGCGTGCTGGTCACCGGAACGACGTTGGCTATCGCGCTGCTCGCGCTCTGGCAGGTGTTCAATCCGCTGCCGCAGGGGAGCAAGTTCTACCTCATCATCTTCCTGGCCGGCATCCTGCCGATGGTCTTCCTGGCGTACCCGGCGGATCTGCGACTGCCCCGGCGACTGCGCCGCACGGGTGCCGACGAGCCGACCGACGCCCCGCCCACGGAGCGACCCAGGCACCGGGGCCCCACCCTGCTGGATTGGCTCCTTGCCGTCGCGGCGCTGGTCAGCTGCCTCTACCCGGTGCTGCCCGTCGGCCTGGCCGACGGCGGCGGCGGGTACGACGCCTTCCTCGATCGGCAGGGCCTGCTGGTCGGCATGGACGTGGCGATGGGCACCATCCTGCTGCTCCTGCTGTTGGAGGCGTGCCGGCGCACCACCGGATGGATCCTGCCGGCGGTCTGCGTGGTCTTCCTCGGTTACGGCTACTACGGCGGCCTGCTGCCCCAGTCCTGGCCGGTGGCCCACGCGGGCCTCGACTTCGGGCAGATCGTCGACGGCCTCTACAACTCCGACAGCGGGTTCTACGGCACCCCGCTCGACGTCGCGGCGACGTACATCGTGCTGTTCACCATCTACGGCGCGGTGCTGGACCTCTCCGGGGCCGGCCGGTTCTTCGTGGAGCTGTCCGCCGCCGCCTTCCGGCGCTCGCGCACGGCCGCCGGGCGCACGGCCGTCGCCTCCGGGTTCCTGCTCGGCACCGTCTCCGGGTCCGGCGCGGCGACGACGGTCAGCATCGGCGCGGTCACCTGGCCCGTCCTCAAGCGGGCCGGCTACCCGCCGGAGCGGGCAGGTGGCATGCTCGCCGCGGCCGGCGTCGGGGCGATCCTCTCCCCGCCCACCCTCGGCGCGGCGGCCTTCATCATCGCCGAGTACCTCGGCGTGTCATACCTCCAGGTGCTCGGCTGGGCCACCGTCCCGACGGTGCTCTACTACCTCGGCATCCTTCTCGCGGTGGAGATCGACGCCCGGCGCTCGGGCGTGCGGCCCGTCGTCATCGACACGGCCTCCGCCGGTCAACTGCTGGCCCGGTTCGGCTACCACTTCCTCTCGCTCTTCGCGATCGTCGGGCTGCTCGCCGTCGGCTTCTCCGCGACGAGGTCCGTGGTGCTGGCCACCATCCTGGCCGCCGTGCTGTCCTTCCTCGACCGTCGGCACCGGCTCACCCCGGCCCGCCTGCTCGCCGCGCTGAGCGCCGGGGTGCGCGGGGTGCTCGCGGTGAGCGCGGTCTGCGCCGCCGCGGGCATCATCACCGCCACCACCACCAAGACCGGCCTCGGCCCCCAGGCGGCTGCGCTGCTGGTCAGCGGCGCCCAGGCCGTCAGCTCCGAGCCGGCCGTGGTGCTGGCGCTCACCGCGCTGCTCGCCGCCGTCGCCCTCACCCTGCTCGGGCTGGCCGTGCCGGTCACCGCCTCGTTCGTGATCGGCTGGGTGATCATCGGCCCGGCCCTGCTGGACCTGGGCGTCAGCGCGCCCGCCGCGGCGATGTTCGTCTTCTACTTCGCCGTACTGTCCGAGGCGTCCCCACCGACCGCGCTCGCCGCGGTGGCCGCCGCCGCGGTGACCGGCGGCCGGCTGGTGCCGACCATGTGGCAGACCCTGCGGTACGCCCTGCCGGCCTACCTCATCCCGCTCGCCTTCGTGGTCACCCCGACCGGCCTCGGGCTGCTCGGTATCGGGGGCCCGCAGCGGATCGCCGTCGCCGCGACGATCGCCGCGCTCAGCGTCGCCGTGCTGGCGGTGGCGGCGGGCGGCTGGCTGCCCGGCGTCGGCCCGGCCGGCACCCCGGAGCGGATTCTCGGCGCGCTCGCCGGACTGACGCTGCTCTGGCTCGAACCCGTGCCCGTCGCGATCGGCGCCGTCCTGGCTGCCGTCATGGTGGCGGGTGTGCTCGTCAGACGCGGTTCCGCCGGCCGGACCGGCGGACCGTCAGCAGGACCAACGGTGAACCATGGGGAGGAAGAACAGTGAGACGGATCAACGTGCGGATCGCAGCGGGGATTGGTGTGCTGGCCCTCGTCGCGACGGGCGCCACCGGTTGCGGAGGCCGGCAGGACGGCGCGACCAAGGACGACGCCGCCAGTGAGATCACCTGCAAGGTCACCGACAGCACCCGTGTCGGCATCGCCACCGGCAACGCCACCGGCGTCTACTACGTGGTCGGCAACGCCCTGGCCACTCAGCTCTCCGGGGCGACCGAGGGCAAGCTGACCGGCACCGCCGCCGAGACCGGCGCCTCGGTGCAGAACATCGAGCAGCTCGTCGGCGGCCAGTACGACGTCGCCTTCTCGCTCTTCGACACGGCGGTCAACGCGGTGCAGGGCAAGGGCACCTTCACGGCCCCGCAGCCGGTCGAGGCACTCGCGCGGATCTACGACAACTACACGCAGGTCGTCGTCCGGGCCGACTCGGGGATCAACTCGGTCGCCGACATGAAGGGCAAGAAGATCTCGACCGGCTCACCCAAGTCCGGCACCGAGGTCATCGCCAACCGGCTGCTGGAGGCCGCCGGCCTCGACCCGGCCAAGGACGTCCAGGCACAGCGGCTCGACCTGACCAAGACCGTCGAGGGTGTCAAGGACGGCAGCATCGACGGCCTGTTCTGGTCGGGCGGGGTGCCCACGGGCGGCCTGACGGACCTGTTCACCACCGCCGGGGACAAGGTGAAGTTCATCGACATCACCCCGCTGCTGCCGAAGATGGCCGAGATCAACCCGGCGTACCAGGCCGGGACCATCGCCGCGGACATCTACAAGACCGCCGCGGCCACCCCGACCATCGTGGTGCCGAACGTGCTGCTGGTCCGCAAGGACCTCAACGCGAACGTGGCCTGCGCGATCGCCCGCACCGTGTTCGACAAGAAGGACGCCCTGGCCCAGGCCAACCCGGCCGCCAAGGGCATCAGCCTGGACAACGCCCGCAAGACCGACCCCGTACCGCTGCACCGCGGCGCGGCCAAGGCGTTGCAGGACCTCGGCGCCAGCTGATCCTCGGTGCCGGGTCCGGGCCGCCCGCCCGGACCCGGCACCCCCGACCACACCCCCCGGAAGGCCCGAGTGTCGCTCCCCACCACCGGCCGCGTACGCCGGCACCACCGGCCTGCCGACCACACCGACCGCCTGTGGTCGGTACGCACCCAACTGCTCGCGCCCATCCTGGTGGCCACGGTCGGCCTGGTGGTGCTGGGGGCGACCCAGACCGCCACCGCCCTGGACGCCTCCGACGACGCGGACCGCGCCCGGGTGCTGGCCGGTACCGCGACCGCCACCGTGCGCCTGGTCCACGAGCTGGAACGGGAACTCGGCGAGACGGCGGCCCTGCGCCAGCGGGGCGGCACCGCCGGGCGTCCCCTCGTCGACGCGCAGCGACGGCGGGTCGACACGTCCGTCGAGCGGTACCGCGACTCCAGCCGGGACGCCCGCCGGGCCGCCCCCGACCTTCGCCAGGTGCTCGACGGCGCAGACGCGCAGCTCGGCCAGCTCGAACCGGCCCGCGGGTCCGCGCTGGGCGGCACCACCGCCGACCCGACCTACCTGTCGCTGGTCGAGTCGCTGCTCGCCGTCGCCGACGCGCTGCCGGCCCAGCTCCGCGACCTGGAGCTGGCCAACGGGGCGCGGGAGGTGGCCTCGGTGGCCGCCCAGGAGCACCTCGCCGCCGTGGAACGCGACCTGCTGCGCACCGTCTTCGTACGGGGCGCGCTGGCGAACGGGGAACTGGTCCGCCTCGGCCAGCTGCGGGGCGCGCAGGAGCAGCGCCAGGCCGAGTTCTCCCGGATCGCCGGCCGGTCGGCGGCGGACACGTACACCCGGCTGGTGGCCGGCACCGACGTCTCCACCGCCCGGCGGATGCGCGACAGCGCGCTCAACGTGGAGACCGAGCCCGCCGGGCTGAGGACCGACGGCGACGCCTGGTACGTGGCCCAGAGCGGGGCCATCCGGCGGTACAACCTGCTCGGCCGGGAACTCTCGGAGGAACTCGACCGCAAGGCCGCCGGCCTGGCCCGGGACGCCCAACAGCGGGCCCTGGCCACCGGTGGCGCGACCACCGCCGTCGCACTGGCCTCGTTGACCGCCGCCGTGCTGCTCGCCGTCCGCACCAGCCGTCGGCTGCGCCGGCTGCGGGTGGCGGCACTCACCATGGCACACCGCGAACTGCCGGAGCGGATCACCGCGATCGCGGCCGGCGACGGCGCGCCGGCCGACGGCGCGGCCACCCGGCTGACCGCCGGCATCGGGCAGGGCCGGGACGAGATCGCCCAGGTCGCCCAGGCCTTCGACACGGTCAACCGGGCGGCCCTACGCCTGGCCGGTGAGCAGGCCGAGGTCCGGATGGACGTGACCCGGATGGCCGAGGCCCTGGCCCGGCGCATCCGTACCCTGATCACCCGGCAGCTGCGGCTGCTCGACGAGTTCGAACGCGAGGAGACCGACCCGGACGCGCTGGCCCGGCTCTTCGCGCTGGACCACCTCGCCGCCCGGATGCGGCGCAACGGGGAGAACCTCCTGGTCCTCGCCGGCGGGGAGCCCGGCCGTACGCACGACGGCGCCCACCTGCTCGCCGACGTGGTCCGGGCGGCCGCCTCGGAGATCGAGGACTACCCGCGGGTGGAGATGGACGTGCCGACCGCCGCGGTGCACGCCACCGCAGTGGGCAACCTGGTCCACCTCCTCGCCGAGCTGCTGGAGAACGCCACCGTCTACTCCCCGCCGGACTCCCCGGTGCACGTCGACGGCCGGCGCACGATCGACGGCCTCACACTGCGCGTGCACGACCAGGGCATCGGCATCAGCGACAGCCGGCTCGCCACGATCAACGAGCGGCTGCTCGCTCCCGCGATGCTCTCCAGCGCCTCGGCCGGCAGCATGGGCCTGCACGTGGTGGCCCACCTGGCGGCCCGGCACGGGGTCCGGGTGCAGCTGCGCAACAGCGGCGCGGGCACCGTCGCGCAGGTCGACATCCCGGAGTCGGCCCTGACCCGCGTCGAGGCGGTCGCCCCGCGCCCCGCCCAGGAGGCGCGTACGCCGGCACCGGTCGCGTTGGAGATGCGCGCGCAGGCGCCACCCGTCCCGCAGGTTCGCGTGCAGACGCCGCCGCCCGGGCCCGGCGTGCGCACGCAGGCGCCGGTCGCCGCCGCGCAGACCGCCTGGTTCCGGCCCCGGACCGGGACCGGTGACCCCGCCGCCCTGCCCGACCTGGCCAGCGTCCACCACGCGCCGACGGTCGCGCTCCCGGTGCTCGGCGCGCGAGCGACCGGGCCGGCCGGCGGCACCGCGCCGCCGTACGCCGCGTCGACCCCGCCCCCGGTCACCGGGGCCGGGCTGCCCCGCCGCACCCGGGGCGGCCAGCTGCCGGCCCCGCTGCACGAGGCCCCGCTGGCGCGTCCGGCGGGTGACCTGCTCGACCCCGAGGTCGTACGGTCCCGGCTTTCCTCGCTCGCCGAGGGAGTGGCCGCCGCGACCCGACGTACCCAGACAACACCCCCCAGGAGAACCCCATGACCCCATCCGTGAGCGCCGGCCTGGACTGGCTCCTGGCCAACTTCGCCGAGCAGGTGCCGGACGTGTCGCACGCCCTCGCGGTCTCCGGTGACGGGCTGCGGCTGGCGGCCTCGCCCCATCTCGCGACCGACCAGGTGGACCAGCTCTCCGCCGTGATCAGCGGCCTGGCCAGCCTGACCATCGGTGCCGCCCGGCTGATGTCGGCCGGCCGGGTCCGCCAGCAGATCGTCGACATGGACGGCGGCGTGCTGCTGGTGATGGCGGTCGGCGAGCGCGCGCTCGTCGGGGTGCTCGCCGCACCCGGCTGTGACCTCGGCCAGATCGGCTACGAGACCGCCATGCTGGTCCAGCGGGTCGCGGAGGCCCTGGAGCCGGCGGTCCGGGCGTGACCGGACGGCCCTCCCGGCTGTTGGCGGCCCTGCTGGCGACCATGCTCGCCGCCGCCGGCTGCGGCACGGACGAGGCCGGGCCACAGCCCTGGCACGACGGCCGGATCTTCCTCGCCACCGGCAACACCACCGGCGTCTACTACCAGCTCGGCGGCGGCTACGCGGACGTGATCACCCGCCACCTGCCCGGCTACGAGGCGCGGGCCGAGCCGACCGGAGCGTCGGTGGAGAACGTCAACCGGCTGGCCAGCGGCGACATGGAGATCGCCTTCAGTCTCGCCGACACGGCGGCGGACGCCGTTCAGGGGCGTGGGGCCTTCGAGGGCCAGCCACAGCCGGTCCGGGCGCTGGCCCGGGTCTACAGCAACTACACCCACGTGATCGTCCGCGCCGACGCGGAGATCACCAAGCTGTCGGAGCTGCGCGGGAAGCGGGTCTCCACCGGTTCGCCGAAGTCCGGCACGGACATCATCGCCGGGCGCCTGCTGACCGCCGCCGGGCTCGACCCGGACCGGGACGTCCGCCGGGCCACGCTGTCCCTGCCGGAGACGGTGACGCGGATGCGGGCCGGCACGCTCGACGCGATGTTCTTCTCCGGTGGCCTGCCCACGCCGGGCATCGCCGACCTGATCTCCAGCGCCCCCGGCACGTACGCACTGCTGCCGCTCGTCGACCTGATGGAGCCGCTCACCGCGCGGCACGGATCGGTCTACACCACGGCGGAGCTGCCGAAGGACGTCTACAAGACGAAGAGCGACACCCCGACGGTCACGGTGGCGAACGTCATCCTGGTCAACGCCGACATGCCCGACCAGTTGGCGTACGACCTGACCCGGCTGCTCTTCACCTACCAGGCGGACCTGGTCAGCGTGCACCGGGAGGGCGGCAACTTCACCCAGCAGAGCGCCGCCGGCACCGACCCGATTCCGCTGCACCCGGGGGCCGCCCGGTTCTACCAGAGCGGGTGAGCCGCGCCGGTCAGACGTCCGCCGGGGCGGTGGCGGCGCGGGCGTCCGCCACGAGGCGGTCCGTCTCGGCGAACACCTCGGGGTCGTCCGTCGGGGTGCCGGGGTCGAAACGGACCGTCCACGTGAGGCCGTCCACCCCCGGCACCCGACGCGCCGCGACCCGGCCGGCGCCACCGGGCACCGGATGGTGCCGGGTGTACGCCACCGACCGGGTGACCCGCTCCCGCACCTGGTGTGGCAGCTCCCCCGGGTCGAGCAGCAGGTAGCTCTCGGCCGGGCAGTCGGCCACCACCAGATAGCTGTCGCGCTCGGCGAGCCGCTCGGCCGGCGTCACCGTCAGTTCCCGGCCGGACCAGACCGCTTTGAGGACGTCGTGCCAGCCCAGCCGGTGCGCCCGGCCGGGCAGCCAGAGCCCGAGGTTGCTGGCCACCACCACGCCGTCGCCCTGGCCGTCGCCGACCGCCGCCCAGGCGAGCACCCGCTCGTCGGCGGCCAGCGGCGGCCGGTCGGCCGGGGGCAGCTTCGGCTTGCGGCGGAACAGTCCCATCACAGCCCTCCCGCGGCCTGCTCGCGCAACGCCCGGGCGTGCTGCTCCAGCGAGAGCAGCTCGCCGAAGGCGGCGAAGTACTCGTCCTTGTTGTTGACCGGGTTGATCCGCTGGATCCGGGACTTCAGGTCCCTGATCCGGCTGGTCACCGAGCCCCACTGCAACCGGGCCACGGTGACCGAGACGTAGCGCGGGTCGGGCTCGCCGTCGATGCGCAGCGGCTCCACGGCCAGTTCGCCGACGAGCGCCCGGGCCGCCAGGTCCTCGCAGGCGTCGCGGACCGACTCGATCCAGACCGCGCCGCCGGCCGCCGTGGCGGCCCCGCCGGCAGCCGCGACAGCCGCCCGCACCGCCGCGTGTACGGGGTGCCGGTAGTCCGACGCCTCGACCGCGTCGAACATCGGCCCGGCCAGCACCGGCTCCTGGAGGGCGAGCTTCAGCGCCTCCCGTTCGACCATCGAGTGCGGGTTGTCGATGACCGGCTCGGCCGGGGCGGGGCGGGGCGCCGGCGCGGCGTCCCTCCCGGCCGTGGCCGACGCTGCGGCCAGCACGGCCCGTTGCACCGGCTCGATCTCCATGCCGAGATCACCGGCGAGCTTGCGGACGTACTCGGGGCGCTTCTCCCGGTCCTTGAGCTTGGCGACCAGCGGTGCGGCCCGGCGCATCGCCTCCACCCGGCCGTCGACGGTGTCGAGGTCGTACCGGTTGATCACGTGGCGGAGCGCGAAGTCGACCAGCGGCTCGCGGCGGGCGACCAGGTCGCGGACCGCCAGGTCGCCCTTGGCCAGGCGCAGGTCGCACGGGTCCATGTTGTCGGGGCTGACCGCGATGAAGGTGCGCCCGACGAAACGCTGGTCGTCCTCGAAGGCGCGCAGCGCGGCCTTCTGGCCGGCGGCGTCCCCGTCGAAGGTGAAGATGACCTCGCCCGCCACGGCGTCGGTGTCCAGCAGCAACCGGCGCAGCGCGCCGATGTGGTCCGCGCCGAACGCCGTGCCGCAGGTCGCCACGGCCGTCGGCACCCCGGCCAGGTGACAGGCCATCACGTCGGTGTAGCCCTCGACCACGACCACCTTGCCCTGCTTGGCGATCTCCCGCTTGGCCTGGTCGATGCCGTAGAGGACGTGTGACTTCTTGTAGATGGGCGTCTCGGGGGTGTTCAGGTATTTCGGGCCGTCGTCGTCGTCGAAGAGCTTGCGGGCGCCGAAGCCGATCACGTCACCGGAGAGGTCGCGGATCGGCCACATCAGCCGGCGGCGGAACCGGTCGATCAGGGTGCCGGAACGCGACGGCCGGGACAGCCCGGCGGTGACCAGCTCGTCGTGGCTGAAGCCCTGCTGGCGCAGGTGCTTGGTGAGCAGGTCCCAGGCGTCCGGGGCGAAGCCGCAGCCGTAGCGCTCGGCGGCGGCCCGGTCGAAGCCGCGCCGGGCCAGGAACTCCCGGGCCGGGCGCGCGCCCGCGGTGGTGAGCTGGGCGCGGTAGAAGTCGACGGCGGCGGCGTGCGCGGCGACGAGGCGCTGCCGCTGCCCGTGCTGCGGGCGCGGGCGCGGCGCGGCGGAGTCGCCCTCGACGTAGCGCAGCTGGATGCCGGCCCGGTCGGCGAGCCGCTCGACCGACTCGACGAAGCTGAGGTGCTCGGCGTCCATCAGGAACTTGATCGCGTCGCCGCCGGCGCCGCAGCCGAAGCAGTACCAGACGTTGCGGGCGGGCGAGACGTTGAACGACGGGCTCTTCTCGTCGTGGAACGGGCACAGCCCCTTGAGGTTGCCGCCGCCGGCCGACTTCAAGGTCACCGTCTCGGAGATGACGTCGGCGATCGAGCTGCGTTCCCGGACCAGCGCGATGTCCTCGTCCCGGATCCGCCCAGCCATGTCCGCCACCCCCTCGGCGTACATCCTGCCCTGCCCCACCGACGCCGCGCCGCCGGGGGACGCCACGGGTGACGACCACCGCCGTCACCTCGGCGGTCACGCCCGCGACGCACCGAGCGCCACCGGTTGTCACGCCCGGCCGGCCGGGGGCATCGGCGGGCACCCGGGCGAGCGGGGGGCGCGCGCCGGTTCAGCGCGGGCGGCGCAGGTAGCGCCGTACCGGTGGCGGGTCCTCCTCGTCGTACGACCGGGCGGCCCGCACGGCGGCGGCGAGCCCGGAGCGGCGGACCCGCGGCGGCGGGTTGACCGCCGGGTCCCGGGCCAGGTCCCGGACCAGGGCGACGGCCAGGCCGAGCATCACCACGACGAACGGCAGGGCGACCAGGGTGGTCGCCTGTTGCAGCGCGTCCAGCCCGCCGACCAGCAGCAGCACGGCGGCCACCGCGCCGATCAGCACCCCCCAGAGCACCACCAGGACCCGGTGCGGGCGCAGCGCGCCCCGGGAGGTCAGCGAGCCGAGCACCAGCGACGCCGAGTCGGCGCTGGTGACGAAGTACAACCCGATCAGCACTATGGCCAGCACGCTGCTCAGCGTCGCCAGCGGCAGCTCGTCCAGCAGGCCGAAGAGCGGCTGCTCGGTGCCCGCCCCGACGTCGGCGACCAGATCCCGGGCACCGGTGGCCTGCGCCCGCAGCGCGCTCCCGCCCATCACCGCGAACCAGACCGCGCTGACCCCGCTCGGCACCAGCAGCACCCCGACGAGGAGCTGCCGGACGGTGCGGCCCCGGGAGATGCGGGCGATGAAGGTGCCCACGAAGGGTGCCCAGGAGATCCACCACGCCCAGTAGAAGATCGTCCAGGAGCCGAGCCACGACGGATCGGAGAAGGCACCGGTGCGGGTGGCCATGAAGACCAGGTTGCTCAGGTAGTCGCCGACCGAGGCCGGCAGCACCTCCAGCGTGTAGATGGTCGGCCCGACCACGAAGACGAAGAGCATCAGCAGCACCGCCAACAGCACGTTGGTGGTGGAGAGCCACTTGATGCCCCGGTGCAGCCCGGAGAAGGCGGAGACCACGAAGGCCAGGGTGAGCGCGCCGATCACGACCAGTTGCACCGTGGTCGTGTTCCGGATGCCCGCCACCAGGTCGAGCCCGGCGGCGACCTGGAGCGCGCCGAGGCCGAGGCTGGTCGCCGAACCGAACACGGTGGCGAAGACGGCCAGCAGGTCGATCGCGCGCCCGATCGGCCCGTCGGCCCGGCGACCGAGCACCGGACGGAAAGCCGCGGAGATCCGGTTCTCCCGGCCCTTGCGGAAGGTCGAGTACGCCAGCGCGAGCGCCACCACCGCGTAGATCCCCCAGGGATGCAGCGTCCAGTGGAAGAGGGTGTACTGCATCGCCGTCGCGCCGGCCGCGCCGGTCTGCGGTGCGACGCCGGTGGCCGGTGGGGGCGTCGCGTAGTGCTGGATGGGCTCGGCGACGGCGAAGAAGACCAGGCCGATCCCCATCCCGGCGCTGAACATCATGGCGACCCAGGCCAGCGTGTCGAACTCCGGCTCGTCCTCGTCGGCGCCGAGCCGGATCCGGCCGAACCTGGTCGCCGCGATGATCACCGCGAGCACCAGGAACGCGTCGGCGGCCACCACGAACAACCAGCCGAAGGTGCTGATGACCCAGGCCAGGCCCGCCTCGCCGAAGCCGGCCAGGGATCCCCGGGCCAGCACGCCCCACGCCACCACGGCCAGTACGCCGCCGACGCTGAGCACCAGCACCAGCCGGTCGACCCGGCCCACGGCCTGCGCCCCGTCCCGTACCTGCCCGCTCATGGTCACCCCCGCCCATCCTGCTGGGCGACGGGGGCGGAACACGGCGTTATCGGGCGAACGTGCCCCTCGGGTGCCCGCTCAGGGACGTCGGTGGCCGGTCAGGCGGGGACGGCGACGGACTCCTCGGCCTCCACCTGCCGGTTCCAGTCGGACTTGCTGGCGCGCCAGCCCTCGTCGTCGAGACCCCGGCGCCAGTAGCCGGAGATGGAGAGCCGCTCGCGGGAGACGCCGCGTTCGACGCGGAGCAGGCGGCGCAACTCCTTGACGAAGGTGGCCTCGCCGTGGACGAAGGCGTGCACCTCGCCGGGCGGGAACTCCAGGGCGCGGACGGCCGCGACCAGGGCTTCCCCGACGGGGCGGTCGCTGCGGTGCAGCCAGGTCAGGTTCAGCGTGCCGGGGCTGGCCAGCTGCTGCTCCTCGGCCGGGTCGGAGACCTCGACGAACACGGTGGCCGGGGCGCCGGCGGGCAGCCGCTCCAGGGCGGCGGCGATGGCCGGCAGCGCGCTCTCGTCGCCGACCAGCAGATGCCAGTCGGCGTCCGGGCTCGGGGCGTACGCCCCACCGGGGCCGACGAAGCGCACCGGGTCGCCGGGGCGCAGCGCGGCTGCCCACGGCCCGCCCAGCCCGGCGTCGCCGTGGTGCACGATGTCGACGGTCAGCTCACCGGCCGACGCGTCCCAGGCCCGCACCGTGTACGCGCGCTGCCGCGGCCACTGGTCCCGGGGCAGTTCGCGACGGATCGCGTTGAGGTCCATCGGGCTCGGATACTCCACGCCCGGCACCGGGAAGACGATCTTGATGTAGTGGTCGGTGAACTCGCCCACCGGCAGGCCGTCCAACTCCTCGCCGCCGACCACCAGCCGGACCAGGTGGGGCGTGGGCCGCCCGGTACGCAGTACCCGGGCGGTCGTGACCTTCATGGGGCGCTCCGTCATGCGGTTAGGTTAACCTAAGTTGGCTCGGCCGCCCATCCCCCGATCCTGCGCCGGCGGTTAACCGCGCCCCGCACCGCGTACCACCCGTGCGTGCCAGGCGACGGCTGCCGGGTCGGTCAGCGAGGCGACCTGGTCGACAACCACCCGGAGCCGGGCCGCGTCGTCCGGCGCGGCCGACCACAGCGGGGCGAAGACGGGATCCAACCCGTCCGGCGCCCGATCGGCCAGGGCGTGCACCAGCTCGGCCAGGACCTCCCGCTGCCGCCGGTAGCGGTCCCCCGCGCCGGGGCGACGCATCACGTACCGCAGGGCGATGCCCTTGAGCAGCGCGCACCGCGCCCGGATCCGCCGGGGCACCACCAGGTCGGCGGCGTACCGGCGGTGCGGACCCGGGCCGTGACGTTCCTGCGTGGCCGCCACCACGGTAGAGACGAAGCGGCCGGTCAGCACGCTGGTGGTCGCCTTCAACGCGGCCTGCGCGCGGTGGCTGCCGTCGTACCCGGCCAGCGGGGCGAGCACCGGATCGTCGAGCAGCTCCAGCAGCACCTCCCCGAGGTCGGCCGGGGACTCGCCGGAGTAGGTGGCGGCGACGTCGGCGCAGAGGGCGGCCCGCTCCTGCGGATCACGCAGCAGCGGACGCAGCGTCACGTATCCACCGTGGATGCCGTCCTCGACGTCGTGCACCGAGTACGCGACGTCGTCGGCCCAGTCCATCACCTGCGCCTCCAGGCAGCGCCGGTCGCCACCCGGGCCACCGGCGCGCAGCCAGGCGAAGAGCGGGAGGTCGTCGTCGTACACCCCGAACTTGCGCTGCCCCCGGCGGCGGGGCCACGGATACTTGCTGACCGCGTCGAGCGAGGCGCGGGTCAGGTTGAGGCCGGCGGACGTGCCGTCCGGGGCGACCACCTTGGCCTCCAGCCGGGTCAGCACCCGCAGCGTCTGCGCGTTGCCCTCGAAGCCGCCACACCCGGCGGCGAGGTCGTCCAGCGCGTCCTCGCCGTTGTGCCCGAACGGCGGGTGCCCGAGGTCGTGGGCGAGCCCGGCCGTGTCCACCACGTCCGGGTCGCAGCCCAGCCGGGCCCCCATCTCCCGGGCGATCTGCGCGACCTCCAGCGAGTGGGTCAGCCGGGTACGCAGGAAGTCGTCGGTGCCGGCCGTGTGCACCTGGGTCTTCGCGGCGAGCCGCCGGAACGCCGCCGAGTGCAGCACCCGGGCGCGGTCCCGCTCGTACGCCGACCGCCCGTACCCGGTGTCCTTCGGCGGTTCGCCGACCCGGCGGGCGACGTCCGGATCATCCGTCCCGGTGTGGACGCTCAATCCTCACGCTGCCGCAGCACACAGAACTCGTTGCCCTCCGGATCGGCCAGCACGGTCCACCCGAGGTCGCCCTGCCCCACGTCGACGTGCCGGGCCCCCATGTCGACCAGCCGCTCGACCTCGGCCTCCTGGTCGTCGGGGCGCAGGTCGATGTGGAGCCGGTTCTTGGTCGTCTTGTCGTCGGCGACCGGCACGAAGACGACGCCCGGCAGGTGGTCGGCGGACCGGCGGATCTCCACCTCGTCCGGTTGCTCGTTCACCACCTGGTAGCCCAGCGCCTCGGCCCACCAGCGGGCGAGCCGGGCGGGGTCCCGGGCGTCGACGGTCAGGCTCTCCCAGGCGCTGCTCATGCTGATCAGGTTACGCCCGCGCGCCGCGGACGGCTCGCCGCCGGTGTGGGCCTGGCGACCGCGCAACCTCCGAACAGTTGAGAGTTGTCGGCCGATCGCCGACGGTTACGGGATCGCGGTCCGGCGTGGCCGGCGGTAGCGTTCCCGGCGCGGAACGTGACCAGACTGAGGGCCCGACGGTGGGAGTGACACCCGTGGACACGGACACGATGATGGGAACGGAATTGCAGGGGCTGCGCTGGCGCCGCCCCGAGGTGACGGGCACGGTGCTGGCCGGCACGGACGGCCTGCTGATCTCCAGCGACCTGCCGGCGACGGACGCCACGCACCTGGCGGCGCTCGCGGCGGCCAGCTTCGGCCTCGGCCACCGGGTGGCCGACACGGTGCGGCACGGCGAGTTCCGGGAATCGGTGGTCCGCACCTCGACCGGCGCGGTCGTCACCTACCCCGCTGGGCGCAACGCCCTGCTGACCCTGGTCGCCGATGCCGGCGCCGACCTGGAGGAGTTGCACGCCGACGCGCGGGCGGTGGCCCGGCGCACCGGCTCGATGTTGGACACCCACCGCCGGATCGGGGCGACGCCGGTGCCCGAGGCGCACGCCGCACTCATGGCCCGCACCTCGGCCGGCCGGCTCCCCCGGCGCGTCACCCCCCACGCCTGGCGCCGCCCGCCGATCTGAGCGGTCGGTCCCGGGAATCGGTCACGCGGAGCCGGGCGTACGGCTCCGCGCCCACGGCAGCGGCCCGCCCGCACAGGTCGGGCCGCTGCCGTGCGGCTCTGCCCGCACGGGCCGCCCGCCCCACGACAGGCCGGCCGCGGACCTGCTCCCCCGGGTCCGCCGCCGGCCTGTCGCATCCTCCGCGTCAGCGGCTGTCGGAGCCGTCCGTCTCGACCGCCGCGCGGCCGGCCTCCAGTCGGGCGACGGGCACCCGGAAGGGCGAGCAGGACACGTAGTCCAGGCCGACCTCGTGGAAGAAGTGCACCGAATCCGGATCGCCGCCGTGTTCGCCGCAGACCCCGAGCTTCAGCCCCGGCCGGGCCGCCCGGCCCTCCTCCGCGGCGATCCGCACCAGCCGGCCCACCCCGTCGCGGTCGATCGACTCGAACGGCGAGATGCCGAAGATGCCCAGCTCCAGGTAGCGCCAGAAGAACGCACCCTCGACGTCGTCGCGGGAGAAGCCCCAACCCATCTGGGTCAGGTCGTTGGTGCCGAAGGAGAAGAACTCTGCCGCCTCGGCGATCTGACCAGCGGTCAGGGCCGCCCGGGGCACCTCGATCATCGTGCCGATCAACACCTCGACGCCGCTGTCCCCGACCACCTCGGCGATGATCTTCTCAGCCTCGGCGCGGACCGTCTCCAGCTCCTGCACCGCGCCGACCAGCGGGACCATGATCTCCGGTCTGGCCACCGCACCGCCGCGGGTGACGGTGACCGCGGCCTCCGCGATCGCCCGGACCTGCATGGCGAACAGGCCGGGGATGACCAGGCCGAGGCGGACGCCACGCAGACCCAGCATCGGGTTCTCCTCGTGCATCCGCCGGACGGCGGCGAGCAGCGCCTCCTCCTGGGCGACGTCCTCGCCGCGTTCCTGGGCGACCGCCACGTTGACCGCGAGCTGCTCCAGCGGGGGCAGGAACTCGTGCAGCGGCGGGTCGATCAGCCGGACGGTGACGGGCATCCCGTCCATCTCCCGGAAGATCTCCTCGAAGTCCGCCCGCTGCAACGGCAGCAACGCGGCCAGCGAGGCCTCCCGCTCGGCGTTGTCGCGGGCCAGGATCAGCCGCTCGACCAGCTCACGCCGGTCGCCGAGGAACATGTGCTCGGTGCGGCAGAGGCCGATGCCCTCCGCGCCGAAGCGCCGGGCCCGGGCGGCGTCCGCGCCGGTGTCGGCGTTCGTGCGTACGGCCAGCCGCCGCCGGGCGTCGGCGTGCGACATGATCCGGTGTACGGCCCGGACCAGCGCGTTGTCGACGTGCTCGGGGTCGAGGCTGCCCTCGAAGTACTGCACCACCTCCGACGGCATGACGGGCACCTCGCCGAGGTAGACCTTGCCGGTGGTGCCGTCGACGGAGACGACGTCGCCCTCGACGACCGTCTGCCCGGCGACGACGAACCTGCGCTGCGGGACGTTGACCTCGATCTCGTCGGCACCGGAGACGCAGGTCTTGCCCATGCCCCGCGCCACCACGGCGGCGTGGCTGGTCTTGCCGCCGCGGGAGGTGAGGATGCCCTGGGCGGCGATCATGCCGTTGAGGTCGTCGGGGTTGGTCTCCCGGCGGACCAGGATCACCGACTCCCCCTCGGCGGCCAGTTCGACCGCGCGGGCGGAGGTGAAGACCACCTTGCCCGACGCCGCGCCCGGCGACGCCCCGATGCCCTTCGCCACCGGCTGGAACTCGTGGTCGAGCCGGAACCGCGGGAACATCAGCTGCGCCAGTTGCGCGCCGTTGACCCGGTGCAACGCCTCGTCGAGGTCGATCAGGCCCTCGTCGACGAGTTGCCCGGCGATGACGAACGCCGCGGCGGCGGTGCGCTTGCCGACCCGGGTCTGGAGCATCCAGAGCTTGCCGCGCTCGATGGTGAACTCGATGTCGCAGAGGTCCTTGTAGTGGCCCTCCAGCCGGGCCATGATGCCGAGCAGGTCGTCGTAGGACTGCTTGTCCAGCCGCTCCAGGTCCTGCAACGGCACGGTGTTGCGGATGCCCGCGACCACGTCCTCGCCCTGCGCGTTGGCCAGGTAGTCGCCGTAGATGCCCTGGGCGCCGCTGGCGGGGTCGCGGGTGAACGCGACGCCGGTGCCGGAGTCCGGGCCGAGGTTGCCGAAGACCATCGCCACCACGTTGACCGCGGTGCCGAGTTCGGCCGGGATCCGCTCCTGTCGGCGGTAGAGCACCGCGCGCTCGGCGTTCCACGACTCGAAGACCGCGCGGATGGCCAGGTCGAGCTGCTCGCGCGGCTCCTGCGGAAACTCCCGCCCGGTGTGCTTGGAGAAGATCTTCTTGTACGCGTCGACCAGCCCTCGCAGGTCGTCGGCGTCGAGGTCGAGGTCGTTGTGGGTGCCCTTGGCCCGCTTGACGTCGTCGAGCGCGTGCTCGAACTCCTCGCCCGGCACCTCGCACACCGTCTTGCCGAACATCTGGATCAGGCGGCGGTAGGAGTCCCAGGCGAACCGGTCCGCGCCGCCGGGGGTGGACTGCTCGCCCGAGCCGCCGGCCTGCCGGGCGAGCCCCTGGACGCTGCGGTCGTTGAGTCCGACGTTGAGGACGGTGTCCATCATGCCGGGCATGGAGAACTTGGCGCCGGAGCGGACGGAGACCAGCAGCGGGTCCTCCGGGTCACCGAGGCGCTTGCCCATCGCCTGCTCCAGCGACGCGAGGTGCGCGGCGATCTGGTCGGCCAGGCCGTCGGGCTCCGCCCCGGTGGCGAGGTACGCCTTGCAGGCCTCCGTGGTGATCGTGAAGCCCGGTGGGACCGGCAGGCCGAGATTGGTCATCTCGGCCAGGTTGGCCCCCTTGCCGCCGAGCAGGTCCTTGAGGTCCTTGTTGCCCTCGGCGAAGGCGTAGACGTACTTGTGTTCCACCGTCTCTTGCGTTGCCACCAGAGCCCTCCCACGCGCGCCGGTCCGACACTTAACGAAGGTTCAGTTGCTCCCAGTACCCCGGGGCGGGCCACCGGTAATCCCGATGCCGAGCCGGTCGGTGGGCGAAGGCTAAGCGAACTTCGCGCGGCCTGGGACCGTTCGGTGACAATAGGCACAGCCATCACGACTATCCGTGTTCGTACCGGTTTTTGGGAACGCTTCCATGCGCACGATCACGCAATTCCGGCCCTGCCTCGTAGTCTTGACCACACGCTTTTCGGTGAACCTGACCTTTGCCATAACCGTCGTAAATACACCCTTCGGAGCCGATGCCGTGCCCACCGCGCCCACCGCCGACCCGGAGCCGCTCGACCCGTCCCGCGCCCCCGCGAACGAGCGGTCGGCCAGGCACCCCGACCTACCCGGCCACCCCGACCTACCCGGCCACGAACCGGCCGCCGCCGAGCTCGCCCGGGCGGCGACCCGGGCCGCCGGCGACCTGCTCGCCGCCCCGGCCCGGACCGCCGAAGACCTGCCCGCGCTACCGGCCCGGACCGCCGACGACCTGCCCGCGCTACCGACCCGGACCGCCGACGATCAGTCACCCCGGCTGGCCCCGACCGCCGACGACCTGCCCACCCTGCCGGCCCGGACCCGGCTGGGCGACGTCGTGCCCGCCCCGGAGCGGGTCACGCCGGTCCCGGACGCCGATTTCGTGCTCACCGCCGACGCGGTGATCCGGGTGAGCGCCGACGCCGCCGCCCGCACGGTCGCCGGGCAGCTCGCCGCCCTGCTCCGACCAGCAACCGGGCACCCGCTGCCGGTGACCGACGCCGCCCGGCCAGACCCGGCCGGCGGCATCACCCTGGCGCTGGTCGACTCCGACGACCTCGGCCGCGAGGGCTACCGGCTGGAGGTGACGTCCGACGGGGTACGGATCGAGGCCGCCACCCCGGCCGGGCTCTTCTTCGGCGCACAGACGGTGCGGCAACTCCTGCCCCCGGCCATCGAGAGCCCGACGCCGGTCGCCGAGCGCTGGACACTGCCCGGCGGGTCGATCACCGACCGGCCCCGGTTCCCCTACCGGGGCGCGATGCTCGACGTGGCCCGGCACTTCTTCGGCGTACCGGACGTGCTGCGGGTGATCGACCACCTGGCCCGCTACAAGCTCAACCACCTGCACCTGCACCTCACCGACGACCAGGGCTGGCGGATCGCGGTCGACTCCTGGCCCCGGCTGGCCGAGGTCGGCGGGGCGAACGAGGTGGGCGGAGGGCCGGGCGGGCACTACACCCGCGACGACTACCGGCGGATCGTGGCCTACGCCGCCGAACGGCACGTCACCGTGGTGCCGGAGATCGACCTGCCGGGGCACACCCACGCGGCGCTGAGCGCGTACGGCGAACTGGCCCCGGACCGCGTCGCGCCGCCGCCGTACACCGGCACCGAGGTCGGCTTCAGCTACGTCGACCCGACCAGCGAGCGGACGTACGAGTTCGTCGCCGACGTGCTGGCCGAGATCGCGGCGCTCACCCCCGGGCCGTGGCTGCACATCGGAGGCGACGAGGCGTTCAAGGTGCGCCCCGACACGTACGCGGACTTCGTCGAGCGGGCCCAGCGCATCGTCGCCGACACCGGCAGGACGGTGGTGGGCTGGCACCAGATCGCGCCCGCCGCACACGCCGAGGGGCGGGTGCTCCAATGGTGGGGCACCACGGGCGACGACCCGGTCACGGCAGACGCCGTACAGCGGGGCGCGCGGGTCGTCCTCTCCCCCGCCAACCACGCCTACCTCGACATGAAGTACGCCCCGGACACTCCCATCGGGCACGACTGGGCCGGCCTGATCGACCTGCCCCGGGCGTACGACTGGGACCCCGGTGCCCACCTGACCGACGTGCCCGCCGACGCGGTGCTCGGGGTGGAGGCACCGCTGTGGACCGAGTCCATCACCTCCCTGGCCGAGGTCGAGTTCATGATCTTCCCGCGCCTGCCCGCGCTCGCCGAGCTGGGCTGGTCACCCCGTGCGACGCACGACTGGGCCGGGTTCCGCGGCCGGCTGGCCGGGCACGGCCCACGCTGGACCGCCGCCGGCATCGCCTTCCACCGCTCGCCGGAGATCCCCTGGCCGGCAGGACGGCCGGCTCCCGCCGGCTCCCCGGCGACGATCCCCACCCAGCCCGGCCCCGAGGAGGTTGCCGTGCCCACCCCGTCCGCCTGACTCCCGCGGGCACGGGCCCTATTGGCGCGAACGTGTCTCCGCGTCCCGTCCGCCCGATTTCCCACCGGGGCACGGACCCACTAGCACGAGTATGTCTCCGCGTCCGTCCGCCCGACTCCCCACGGGGCACGCACCCGGCGGGCAGCCCGGGCGGGTTCCTCCCGCTCGCCGACCGAGTGATCGGTCCTACTGTTGCCACCGCCGTACGACTCTGGTCGGTGCCGCGTCTCCCGACGGACGCGACTTGTCCGCCTTGCCACTGACGCAATCGACGAACGCCGCACGGCCCACGCAACGGTGATCAGGACGCCATGGACCCTACGACGGCCGGGTAACGTCCATGGCGTCCTGATCACCGGAGCACTCAAGCTGATGTCGTAGACGACCCACGCTGCCCTTCCGGCACGGGCCACTCGCCGCCGCCCGCCGAATCCGGGACGGACGGGACATCACTACTGAATCGTTTACGCCATCAGCTCGACAGGCGCTCACCGCACCATGCTCACGCGATGACCGACGGCGGCGGATCAGGCGAAGAATGCGCCGAGTGTCCGTTTCGCGTCGTCCGGTGCGCGCCCAGATGTCCCCTCCAGGTCGGCGGCGTCCCGTGACCGGCACCACCCGGACGGCGGAATCGTGGGCCGGCCCGGGTCGTTGAACATGGCATACCCACGGCGCTCCCCGCTCCCCGTGCCACGGTGGCCCGACCGGCCGGCGGAATGGATTGCCGAGCCCGGTCGTTGAGACACCCCGACGCCCCGAGCAGGCCCCGCCGCCGGAGCGATCCCTTCCGACACCCCCCTTTCGCGACACACCGCTCCCCCGCGTGTGCCGTACCCCCGATCGAAAGGTGCTGTCATCATGCGTACCGACATCTTCCGCAAGACCGCCCTGACCGCCGCCGGGCTCGCCTTCACCGGCGGCGCCATCGCCGGCCCCATCACCGCCGCCCACGCCGCCCCCACCCCCACCGAGGGCAAGCCGGTGTCGGTCAGCCAGGACCGCAAGAACAGCGAGCGGGAACTCGACGTCCGCTACGAGGCCCAGCCGAACTTCTTCTACTGCGGCCCCGCCGCCGCCCGCAACGCCCTGAGCGTGCAGGGCAAGAACATCGACGTCGACGCCATGGCCAAGCGAATGGGCACCACCGAAGCCGGCACCAACTCCATCAACGACATCACCCCCGTCCTGAACAAGGAAACCGGCAAGGACGCCTACCGCTCCGTGGAGATCCGCGAGCCCAAGGCCGACGACAAGCAGACCGACACCCTACGCACCGACATCGTCAAGGCCGTCGACGAGGGCCACGCCGTGGTCGCCAACATCGCCGGCACCGCCACCGACACCGACGGCACCACCCACTCCTTCGAAGGCGGCCACTACATCAGCGTCGTCGGCTACCGCGACAACGGCAACACCGTGACGATCTCCGACTCGGCCGACCCCAACCAGGCCTCCTACCGGATGAACGTCGACAACCTCGCCGACTGGATCGCCACCCGCGGCTACACCTCCTGACCCACCACACGCAGCACCTACGACAAGGGCCGACCCCCACAAGGGGCCGGCCCTTTCGTCGTCTCTTCCTGCTCGCCGTCACCGATGGGGGCAGCACGCAAGGAACCGCACTCCGAGACCGCAACGGCGCTGCCCGTCGGCCGTACCGGGGACCGCTGGCCGGGCAGGGCCGATTGCCGGGGACCTGGCCGGGTAGGGCCGGTCCGGCCGCGCGAACCGGGGCTCAGCCGCCGGAGTCGGCCAGCTCGGCGCCCTCGGGAACGGTGTCGTCGTCGCGGCTGGCCAGCCAGCCCTCGGGCAGGAAGACCTTGCCGGGTGAGTTGGTACGACCGCGCGGCTGGCCCAGCGTGGCGATCGGGAAGGGCTCGGTCGGGTCCAGCTTGCCGAGCAGGTCGTCGAGCTGGGCCAGACTCTCGATCATCGCCAGTTCCCGGCGCAACTCGCTGCCGACCGGGAAGCCCTTGAGATACCAGGCGACGTGCTTGCGGAAGTCGGTGCAGCCGTCCCGCTCGCCCCGGGCAGGAGTACGGGAGCCGGCGGTGAACTGGTCGACCAACAGTTCGGCGTGCCGGCGCATGGTCCGGGCCACCTCGCCGAGGTTCGGCAGGCGGCGATCCGGACGGCCCTCGAAGGCGGCCTCCAGGTCGGCGAAGAGCCACGGCCGGCCCAGGCAGCCACGGCCGACGACCACCCCGTCGACGCCGGTGTGCGCCACCATCCGCAGCGCGTCGTCGCCCTCCCAGATGTCACCGTTGCCGAGCACCGGCACATCGAGGGCCTGCTTGAGGGTGGCGATGGCGTCCCAGTCCGCGGTGCCGGAGTAGCGCTGCGCGGCCGTACGCCCGTGCAGGGCCACCGCCGCCACGCCGGCATCCTGGGCGGCGAGGCCCGCCTCGACGTACGTCAGGTGGTCGTCGTCGATGCCCTTGCGCATCTTGACCGTGACCGGCACCCCGGCGGGCGACGCGGCTTCCACCGCGGCCCTGACCAGCCGCGCGAAGAGCCGGCGCCGCCACGGCAGCGCCGAGCCGCCGCCCTTACGGGTGACCTTGGGCACCGGGCAGCCGAAGTTGAGGTCGATGTGGTCGGCGAGGTCCTTCTCGACCACGATCCGCACGGCGGCGGCGGTGATCTCGGGATCGGTGCCGTAGAGCTGGAGGCTGCGGGGCCGCTCGTCGTCGCCGAACGCGATCATGCGCAGCGTCTTCGGGTTCCGCTCGACCAGCGCGATGGTGGTGATCATCTCGCAGACGTAGATGCCGCCGCCCTGTTCCCGGCAGAGCTGCCGGAAGCCGACATTGGTGATGCCGGCCATCGGCGCGAGCACCACCGGCGGCCACACCTCGTGCCGCCCGATGGTCAACGGGCGCAGTGCGGTCGCGGTCGAAGCGGTCACCGGACAAGTGTACGGGGCCCCGACTGCCGTGTTTCCACGCCGGCCGGGCCCCGCAGCAGCTCAGCAGCCGGGAAGGCGCTCGATCAGGTAGCGCTCGACCTGGTCCAGCGCGATGCGCTCCTGGGCCATGGTGTCCCGGTTCCGCACGGTCACCGCGTTGTCGTCCAGGGTGTCGAAGTCGACGGTGACGCAGAACGGGGTGCCGATCTCGTCCTGACGGCGGTAGCGGCGGCCGATCGCCTGCGAGTCGTCGAACTCCACCACCCAGCGCTTGCGCAGGTCGGCGGCGAGGCCCTTCGCCTTCGGCGAGAGCGCCTCGTTGCGCGACAGCGGCAGCACCGCCACCTTGACCGGGGCCAGCCGCGGGTCGAAGCGCATCACCGTGCGCTTGTCCACGCCGCCCTTGGTGTTCGGCGCCTCGTCCTCGTCGTACGCCTCGAGCAGGAAGGCCAGCACCGCGCGGGTGAGGCCGGCGGCCGGCTCGATGACGTACGGCATCCAGCGCTCGCCCTTGGCCTGGTCGAAGTACGACAGGTCGACGCCGGAGTGCTTGCTGTGCGTGGTGAGGTCGAAGTCGGTGCGGTTGGCGACGCCCTCCAGCTCCGCGAACTCGGTGCCGCCGAACTGGAAGCGGTACTCGATGTCGACGGTGCGCTTCGAGTAGTGGGAGAGCTTCTCCTTCGGGTGCTCGTAGAAGCGCAGGTTCTCCTCGGACAGGCCCAGGTCGATGTACCAGTTCCAGCGCTCGGAGAGCCAGTAGTCGTGCCACTGCTCGTCCGAGCCCGGCTCGACGAAGAACTCCATCTCCATCTGCTCGAACTCGCGGGTGCGGAAGATGAAGTTGCCCGGGGTGATCTCGTTGCGGAACGACTTGCCGGTCTGCGCGATGCCGAACGGCGGCTTCTTGCGGGCGACCGTCTCCACGTTCTTGTAGTTGACGAAGATGCCCTGGGCGGTCTCGGGCCGCAGGTAGTGCATGCCCTCCTCGCTCTCGACGGGGCCGAGGAAGGTCTTCATCAGGCCGTTGAACATCTTCGGCTCGGTGAAGGTGCCCTTGTTGCCGCAGTTGGGGCAGTTCAGCTCGGTCAGCGAGGCCGGCGGCTTGCCGTGCTTGGCCTCGTACGCCTCTTCCAGGTGGTCGGCCCGGAACCGCTTGTGGCACGACTGGCACTCGGTCAGCGGGTCGACGAAGGCGTCCAGGTGGCCGGAGGCGGCCCAGACGTCGCGGGCCAGGATCACGGCGGAGTCGAGGCCGACCACGTCGTCGCGCTGCTGGACCATCGTCTTCCACCACTGCCGGCGGACGTTCTCCTTCAGCTCCACGCCGAGCGGACCGTAGTCCCACGCCGACCGGGTACCTCCGTAGATCTCGCTGGAGGGGAAGACGAAGCCTCGGCGCTTGGCGAGGCTGACGACGGCGTCGATACGGTCGGCTGGCATGTTTCCTCCTACGCCGACTGGCGGTCGGCGGGGACGTGGTGAGGATGGAAAGGAACAGTTCGGGACAACGGTACGACCCGTACCGCCCCGGGCCCAGCAGAATACCGGGGGCGGGTCAGCTCACCCCGCACACCTCCATGCCGCCGGTCTGCTGGTCCTGCCCGAGGGTGACCTCCTGCCGGTCCTGCCGGCCGCCCGAGTAGGTCACGTCCACCGGCACGGTGAGGGAGACGGTGTCCACGTCGCCCACCCGGAAGGTGGCGATCTGCGGCTCGGCGGCCACCCGGCGCTCGAACTCCCGGCGTGACTCGCGCCGCTGCGCGTCGTCGCAGAGCTGGTCGTACGCCGCGCCGTACTTCCGCTCGACGAGCGCCCGGTAGTAGTCGGTGGAGACGGTGCGCCCCTGCTCGCGGATGGCCTGCACCCCGGTCACGACCAGGCCCACCACGGCTGCGCCGCCGCCGCCGCAGCAGAGCAGCACGGCGAGCGCGCCGGCGCCCAGCCCGAGCCAGAGCCGGGTGTTTCGGCCCTCGGTGGGTGGCGCCGCGAACGGCGGGGAGACTCCCGGTCCGGCCGGCGGGGTGGGCACGCCCGGGTCCGCCGGCGGACCGGGCACGGCGGGCGGCTGTGCCCCCTGCGGGCCGGGTGGCGGAGGGTACGGCGGGGTCGCCGGTCCGGGAGCGGTCATGAGTGCAATGTAGTGCCCACGGGCTCAGCGGTAAGGACCTGCGGCCCGATCGCTGGCGGCGACGACCACGTCCCCGCCCGGGGCGGCGTTGGCGAGTGCCTCGTACGCCGACGGTTCGTCGACCGACTCGGCGAGCAGCGGCACCGCAGTGATCTTGACGTCGAAGCCGCCCAGGGCCCGCCGGTAGGTGCCGACCGACTCCCATTCGGTGACCAGGCACCAGTGGCGGGGGTCGTCCAGCGCCCGGACCAGTTGGCCGCGCAGGTAACCGGGGCGGGCCGCGAGCGCGGTGAGGGCGGCGTGCGCCCGCTCGGTGAACTCGTCGGTGACATCGACGTCCACCACGAACCGGTTTGTCACCAGCACGGGGTTCCTCCTCGTAGAGTCTGTGGAATGCAGCGTACGCAGAGCCCCCTGCCGGCCCGGCTGGCCCGGGCGAACCCGACGACGGTGTTCCTGGTCACCCTGGTGCTGGTGCTGGTCGCGTTCTTCACTCCCGGCGTGGTCGGTGGCCTGTTCACCCTGCTGCTCGCCGCGGCCGTCGCCGCGCTGCTGGTCACCACCTGGTCGGTCCAGACGACGCCGACCCGGATCATCCGGCTGGTCGCGCTCACCCTGCTGGTCACCGCGGGGCTGGCAAAGCTGCTCTGACATGCAAGCATGCGTTTTTGACAATCATTATCGTTGTCGCGGACAGTTCATGGCATGAACATCCGCTCCGCCCCGCGCACCCTGGCCGCCGCCACCACCGCCCTGCTCGCCCTGGGCGGTGTCGCGGCCTGCGCCGACGACGGCGCGGCCGGCGCCGACCCGCAGCGGGTCGACGTGGTGGCCGCCTTCTACCCGTTGCAGTTCCTCACCGAGCGCATCGGCGGCGACGCGGTGAAGGTGACCAACCTGGTCAAGCCCGGGGCGGAGCCGCACGACCTGGAGCTGAACCCGCGCCAGGTCGGCCAGGTCGTCGAGGCGGAGCTGGTCATCCTTCTCAAGGGCTTCCAGCCGGCGCTGGACGAGGCCGTCGAGCAGAACGCCAAGGACCGCGTGTTCGACGTGTCGACCGTGCAGCCGCTGATGGACGCCGCCGCGGGCGGCCACGACCACGAGGGCGAGGAGCACGCCCACCCCGAGGAGCCGAGCAAGGCTGCGGAGGGCGGTGCCAAGGACCCGCACCTCTGGCTGGACCCGACCCGCCTGGCCACGGTCGGCGACAAGCTCGCCGAACGGCTCGGCCAGGCCGATCCAGACCACGCCGCCGACTACACCGCCCGGGCCGGGTCGCTGCGCGCCGAGCTGGAGAAGCTGGACGCCGAGTTCACCGCCGGGCTGAAGACCTGCCAGCGGCGGGAGATCGTGGTCAGCCACACCGCCTTCGGCTACCTGACCGAGCGCTACCAGCTGGAGCAGGTCGGCATCACCGGGCTCAGCCCGGAGAACGAGCCCGCCCCGCAGCGCCTGGCCGAGGTGATCGAGGAGGCCCGGAAGCACAAGGCCACCACGATCTTCTTCGAGACGCTGGTCAGCCCGAAGGTGGCCGAGACCATCGCCGCCACGGTCGGCGCGAAGACCGCGGTACTGGATCCCCTGGAAGGGCTGTCGACCGACGGCGGCAACTACCTTTCGGTGATGCGTACCAACCTCGAGACCCTGCGGACGGCGTTGAGCTGCTCATGACGACCCCGGTCATCACCGTCACCAACGGGGTGGTCGGCTACGACGGCCGCCCCGTGCTGCGCGACGTCTCGCTGACCGTGACCGCCGGCGAGGTGGTCGCGGTGCTCGGCGCCAACGGCTCCGGCAAGTCCACCCTGATTCGCGCCGCACTCGGTCTGGTGCCGCTCAGCTCCGGGTCGGTCACCCTCTTCGACCGCCCACTGCGCCGCTTCCGGCAGTGGCACCGCATCGGGTACGTCCCGCAGCGCCTCGGCGCCGGCAGCGGCGTACCGGCCACCGTCCGCGAGGTGGTGGCCTCCGGCCGGCTCGCCCGGCGGGGCGTGCTGCGTCCCGCCGGCGCGGCGGACCGGGCGGCGGTGACCGCCGCGCTGGAGGCGGTCGGGCTCGCCGACCGGGCCCGCGACCCGGTCGGCACCCTCTCCGGTGGGCAGCAGCAGCGCACCCTGATCGCCCGGGCGCTGGCCGGCGAGCCGGAACTACTCGTCCTCGACGAGCCGACCGCCGGGGTCGACGTGGCCAGCCAGGAGGCGTTCGCCAAGGCGCTGCACGACTTCGTGGCCGGCGGCGGCACGGTGCTGCTGGTCGCCCACGAACTCGGGCCGCTGCGTCCGCTGATCAGCCGCGCGGTCGTCGTACACCAGGGTGGGATCTGCCACGACGGTGCGGTGCCCGAGCCCGCCGGCCACCACGCGGAGCCCGACCACGACCACGTGCACCCGCACGGTCCCGACGAGCCCGCCGGGCTGTGGAGCAGCTGAGATGGAACTCTTCCAGTACCCCTACATGCAGCGGGCCCTGATCGGGGCGCTGGTCATCGGCCTGGCCGCCCCGGCGCTCGGCATCTATCTGGTGCAGCGGCGGCTCGCCCTGATCGGCGACGGGGTGGGGCACGTGGCGCTCACCGGCGTCGGCGCGGGCCTGCTGCTCAACCGCTCTCCGGTGCTCGTCGCGGTGGTCGTGGCGACCCTCGGCGCGATCACCATCGAGCTGGTCCGCGCCCGCGGGCGCACCTCCGGCGACCTGGCCCTGGCTCTGCTCTTCTATGGCGGCATCGCGGGCGGCGTGACGCTGGTCGGGCTCTCCGACAGCACCAGCGCCAACCTGAACGCCTACCTGTTCGGGTCGCTGACCACGATCTCCCCGCAGGACCTGACCACCATCGCGGTGCTCGGCGCGGCGATCGGGGTGACCATGCTGGCGCTGCGCCCGGCCCTGTTCGCGGTCTGCCACGACGAGGAGTACGCCCGGGTCTCCGGCCTGCCGGTGCGCACGCTCAACATGCTGCTCGCCGTGTCCACCGCGGTCACCGTGACCATCGCGATGCGGGCCGTCGGGGTGCTGCTGATCAGCGCGCTGATGGTGGTGCCGGTGGCCACCGCGCAGCAGGTGACCCGGGGGTTCCGGAGCACGATGGCGGCGGCGATGGCACTCGGGCTCTTCGCCGCCGGCTCCGGCGTCTGGGTGGCGGCGAACGCCGACACCGCCCCCGGCGCCTCGGTGGTGCTGATGGCGATCGCCTCGTTCGGGGTGGTCGCGGTCCTCGGCGCGGCGTGGCGGGTGCTGCGCCGACGGCGCACCCCGGCCGACACTCCCACGCCCGAGCCGCACGAGGTCGTGCTCCACTGATCCTGGTCAGCGGCGTGTCGGTGGGATTGGTTATCGTTACGGGGTGACCGACGGATCAGGCTACGAGGCCTTCGAGGGTGCGAGCGAGCTGCTGCGTGCCCTCTCGGCGCCGATTCGGCTGGCCATCGTCAGCGAGCTCGCCGAGGGCGAGCGCTGCGTGCACGAGCTGGTCGACAAGCTCGGCGCCGCGCAGCCGCTGGTCTCCCAGCACCTGCGGGTGCTGCGGGGCGCCGGCGTGGTGCGCGGCTCCCGGCGGGGTCGCGAGATCGCGTACGCGCTGGTCGACGAGCACGTCGCACACATCGTGGCCGACGCGGTGAGCCACGCCGGGGAGGGATCATGACCATGACGGGTGCCACGGTCCGCAACACCCGGCAGCGCTCAGCCGTGAGCGCGTTGCTCGCCGAGTTGGCGGGCTTCCACAGCGCGCAGGACCTGCACGCCATGCTTCGCGAACGCGGCGAGCGGGTCGGGCTGACCACCGTCTACCGCACGCTCCAGGGGCTCGCCGACTCGGGCGAGATCGACGTGATGCGCCCGCCGGGCGGCGAGCACCTCTACCGCCGGTGCAGCGAGGGCCACCACCATCACCTGGTCTGCCGGGCCTGCGGCCGCACCGTGGAGGTGGCCGGGCCGACGGTGGAGACCTGGGCCGAGCGGGTGGCGGCGAAGCACGGCTACGCCGACGTCAGCCACACCCTGGAGATCTTCGGCACCTGCCCGGCCTGCGCCGCCTGAGCCCGCCCGGCGGCGGGCCGTCGCTCCGCCGCTGATCCACCCCGCGTCGTGCGACGGCGCCGACGGTGGTCCGCCCGGCCTCGGTTCCGCCTGCCGGTCCGCCCCGCGTTCGGCGGTAGCGCCGGCCGTTCGGGCCGCATGCCGGAGACGGCCGCGCGTGGCACGCTGTCCGACGTGAAGATCTACGCCGATCGTTTCCCGACCGCCGTCCGACAGTTGATCACCGACCTGCTCGTCGTCGCCTGGGTGTACGGCGCGATCCGCGGCGCGCTGTGGCTACACGACCTGGTCCAGAAGCTCGCCGTACCCGGACAGAAGATGGAGGGGGCCGGCGGCGGGCTGGCCGACAACCTGGCCGAGGCGGGTGGCAAGGTCGGCCGGGTGCCGCTGGTCGGCGACGAGCTGACCGCGCCGTTCGAGCGGGCCGCCGGGGCCGCCCGCTCGCTGGCCGAGGCGGGACGCGACCAGCAGGAGCTGGTCGACCAGCTCGCCCTCGCGCTGGCCGTCGCCGTGCTCGTCTTCCCGCTCGGCCTGGTGCTCCTCGGCTGGTTGCCGCTGCGGGTGCGCTGGATGCGCCGGGCCGGCTCGGCCGCGAAGCTGGCCGCCGCCCCCGCCGGCCGGGACCTGCTCGCCCTGCGCGCGCTGGCCACCCAGCCGCTGGGACGGCTGACCCGGATCGCGCCCGACGTGGCCGAGGCGTGGCGGCGCGGCGACGACGCCACCGTCGACGCGCTGGCCGCGCTGGAGCTGCGCCAACTCGGCCTGCGGGGCGGTCGCTGAGACACGGGTGTCCGTCACCCACCGGCCACCGGAACGGGCGTGGCCGCGGGAGTTGTCGTCCCGACTGCTCAACGACCGGGCGGCCACCCGGCGGCCGGTGCCGGACCGATCACGGACCGGCCCGGCACCGGGGCGTCACCGCACGGGCGGGATGCGGCGGCGGACGTCGTCGGCGGTGGACGGGCCGGGCGACCAGCGGGCCACCCAGGGCAGGTCGTCGGCGGGGGTGACCACACCGTCCTCCAGGGCGGCGTAGCGTCCGGCCAGGATCCGCTTCGCGGCGGCCGTGTCGACGGAGTCGGTGTTGTCCCACAGGGCGGTGAAGAGCGCGTCGACCCGGACCCGGGCCTGCCGGCAGAACAGGTCGGCCAGTTCCACGTTCTCGGGCCGGTCCTCCCGCTCGGCGTGGGCCCGGACGCAGACCGCGGACATCGCGAACAACTCCGCGCCGATGTCCACCACCCGGCCGAGGAACGCCTGCTTGCGCTCCATCTTCCCCTGCCACCGGGACATCGCGTAGAACGTGGACCGGGCCAGCTTGCGCGAGGCACGCTCCACCTGCCGCAGGTGACCGGCGAGCGGGCCGAACTCGGCGTACGCCGACGGGCGCTGTCCCCGGCCGACGGCCAGGGTGGGCAACCACCTCGCGTAGAAGGCGCCGGCCCGCGCCCCGGCCTTCGCCTTGCGGCCGAGCCCGGCGTCCGGGTCGATGATGTCGCCGGCGACCGACAGGTGCGCGTCGACCGCCTCCCGGGCGATGAGCAGATGCATGATCTCGGTGGAGCCCTCGAAGATGCGGTTGATCCGCAGGTCACGCAGCAGCTGCTCGACGGCGGCCGGTCGCTCGCCCCGCGCGGCGAGCGAGTCGGCCGTCTCGTAGCCGCGACCGCCCCGGATCTGGACCAGCTCGTCGGCGATCTTCCAGGCCATCTCGCTGGCGTAGAGCTTGACCAGCGCCGCCTCGATACGGATGTCGTTGCGGTCGTCGTCGGCGAGCAGGCAGCAGAGATCCAGCATGGTCTCCATGCCGTACGTCGTCGCGGCGATGAAGGAGAGCTTCTGGGCCACCGCCTCGTGCTCGCCCACCGGCCGCCCCCACTGCACCCGGTCGACGGCCCACTCCCGGGCCACGTTCAACGCCCACTTGCCGGCGCCGACGCACATGGCCGGCAGCGACAGCCGCCCGGTGTTCAGGGTGGTCAGCGCGATCTTCAGGCCCTTGCCCTCGCCGCCGATGACGTTCTCCTTCGGTACGAAGACGTCGTGGAAGCGGGTCAGACTGTTCTCCAGGCCACGCAGGCCGATGAATTCGTTGCGCCGTTCCACCGTGATGCCCTCGGTGTCTCCCTCGACGACGAAGGCGGTGATCCCGCCGCGACGCCCCTCAGCTGCGGGCACCCGGGCCATCACCACGAGCAGGGTGGCGACGGTGCCGTTGGTGGCCCAGAGCTTCACGCCGTCGAGCCGGTAGCCGGTGCCGTCGGGCGTGGGCTCGGCGATGGTGGCCAGCCGGGCCGGGTCGGAGCCGACGTCCGGCTCGGTGAGCAGGAACGCGGACACCTCACCGGCGGCGAGCCGGGGCAGGAAACGCTGCTTCTGCTCGGCGGTGCCGAACATCTTCAACGGCTGCGGCACCCCGATGGACTGGTGTGCCGAGAGCAGCGCGCCGATCGCCGGGCTGACCGAGCCGGCCAGCATGAGCGCCCGACAGTAGTGCAGGTTGCTCAGTCCGAGCCCGCCGTACGTCCGGTCGATCTTCATGCCGAACGCGCCGAGCCGGGCCAGGCCCTGGAACACCTCGTCCGGGATGGACGCGTCCCGCTCGATGGCCGCACCGTCCACCTCGGCGGTGAGGAACTCGCGGAACCGGCCGAGGAACTCGTCGGCGCGGGCGACGTCCGCCGGGTCGGAGCGAGGCCAGGGGTCGATCAGGTCGAGCCGGAACCGGCCGAGGAAGAGTTCCTTGCCGAAGCTGGGACGGTCCCAGGAGGACTCCCGGGCCGCCTCGGCGACCTGGCGGGCCTCCTTCTCGGACACCTGCCCCGCCTCCGTCGGCAGCGGCCCGGCCGCGCCGGCCGTGCGCGGGCCTTCAGCGGCGGTCGCCGTGGGTTGCCCGGCGGCGCTCGTCGCCGGCTGGTCGGTGGCGGTCGCCGCGGTCTGGTCGGCAGCGGTCGGCACTGGCTGGTCGTCGCCTGAGCCGTCGGGTGTGGGTCGGCTGTTATGTGTCGTGGTCACGGCGGCCCCCTCGAACCTCGGTCCGGATGCGTCAACGTGCTCGACAAACAGCACGCTACCCCCGGGTGTTACCCAGGGGTAGCGTTCGGTAAATATCGAACTTGATCGACAGTTGTCAGTCGCCGAGGGACCGCGGCTCCTCGTCTTCGTCGTCGTCGACGTCGTCCTCACCCCAGTTGCGCCGGGAGAACGGCAGGAACACCCAGAAGGTGAGAAACCAGAGCGCGGTGAGGCCGCTGAGCACCATGGCGATGCCACGGTCCAGCACGAAGTCGGTGATCAGCAACACCGCGCTGACCATGGCGATCAGCATGAAGGCCAGACCGCCACTGGCCATCCGGTGGGCGAACCGGACCAGCTCCGGCTTGCGGCCCTGCCGGAACAGCGCGCGGTGGAACGCCACCGGAGAAATGATCATCGCGGTGGCGGCGGCCGCCGCCAGCAACGCGACGATGTAGACGTCCTTCTGGAACGCGCTGGTACGGGTGAAGCCGTTGCTGAACGGCAGGGTGAGCAGGAAGGCGAAGAGGATCTGCACGCCGGTCTGGGCGACCCGCAACTCCTGGAGCAGGTCGGCGAAGTTTCGCTGCCAACGCTGCTTCTCGGTTTCCTTGGACACGCGCTACCTCCGGTCAGACGGTACTGCCGGCGGGGGGCGGCCGGCGGCAGCATCGCTGATGCCCCAACGGCCGACGCGCGAAACCGACTCACGTCACTGCCTGGCACCCGGTTCCGCGCGGATGCGCCGAGGGCTGCGGTTGCCGCCGTCAACGCGCCCGACCGTCAGGAGCCGCGCCGGATGCGGCCCGCTCCGGACCGTCAGGAGTCACCCGGATCCGGCCAGCTCCCGACCGTCAGGAGCCACGCCGGATGCGGCCCGCGTACCGGGCCTCCAGGGCGTTGTTGTGCTCGTCGCCCCCGGCGATGTTGGCCGACAGGTAGACCGGGGGCCGCTCCCCCGCAGCCAGCAGTCGGGCCACCACCTCGACCGTGATCTGCTGCGCCAGCAGCGCCGCGGTGATCGACGAGACCGCGCCGACCGCGCCGCCGCCGGGCAACGGCAGCGTCGCGTCGCCGTACGGGGCGCCGTTGTCGAGCACCACGTCGGCGAAGTCGGCGAGCTTACGGCCCGACGGGTGACGCGAGGTCATCTGCCCGGAGTGCCGCGTCGAGGTGATCGCGACCAGCCCGTGCCCCTTCTCCTTGACCAGCGACGCGAACTCCACCATCGCGCCGTTCACGCCCGAGTTGGAGGCGAGCACGAATACGTCCCGGGGGCTGACCGGGGCCAACTCGTAGAGGCGGTGCGCCACCGACGGATCGCGTTCCAACAGTGGCCCGAGCGTGTCCGCCGGGGCACCGCCGAGAAGCACCAGATCCCGCAGGGCGATCCGGTTGGTCGGGACCAGCCCGCCGGCCCGCCCGGCGATCTCCATGGCCAGCGCCTCGGAGTGGCCGGTGCCGAACGCGTGGACCACGCCGTCGGCGCGTACCGCCTCGGCGATCAGGTCGGCGGCCAGCCCCACCGCCGCACGCTGGCTCTCGGCCACCTGGTTCATCGTGGCGGTCACCACGGCCAGGAAGTCCTCGGCGCTCACCGTCATGTCTGCTCCGTCCATGTCGTACCTCCGTCGGGAATGGGGCCCGGCATCTGCCGGCGGCGTCGCGGGGAGGGTCAGGCCGGGTCGTGCACCCGGGCCAGGATCGCCTCGGCCAGCGGTCCGGGCGCCTCGTCGGGGATCCAGTGGCTCACCCGGGGCAGTTCGACGAACCGGTAGTCGGCGCTCACGTGGTCGGCGCACGCCTCGGCGGCGGTGCGGCCGATCGCGATGTCCCGGCCGCTCCACACGAACGTGGTCGGCACCGTCACCGGCCCGGTGGCCGCGAGGTCCCGGCGGGACATGGCGCGGTACCAGTTCAGCGCGGCGGTCAACGCGCCCGGCTCACGCATCGGGTCCGCGTACGCGGCCACCCGCGCGTCGCCACCGACCCCGTGCAGCATCCGGCGCAGCCCGGTCGCGCCCAGTACCAGCAGCGCCTTCTCCGCCTTGCCCGGCTTGCGGAACAGCGTCATGTACGCCGAGCGCGCCTTCTGCCCCGGGTCCTCGGCCAGCGCCCACGCCATCGCGGCGGGATGCGGCACGGAGACCGCCGTCAGCGTGCGGACCCGCTCGGGGTGGCCGGCCGCGACGGCCCAGGCCACCACCGCGCCCCAGTCGTGCCCCACCAGGTGCGCCGCGTCGACGCCCAACGCGTCGAGTACGCCCACCGCGTCGGCGACCAGCTCCGGCAGCCGGTACGCCTCGACCGCCTCGGGCCGCGCGCCCGGCGAGTAGCCCCGCTGGTCCGGCGCGTACGTACGCAGGCCGGCGGCGTGCAGCGCGGGCACCACGTCGTCGAACTCCCCGCCGTGCTGGGGGAAGCCGTGCAGCAGCAGGACGGGTGCGCCGCCCTCCGGTCCGCCGACGCGGACGTCGAACGTCAACCCCCGGGTCTCGATCCGCATGATCGTGAGCCTACCCACGGTCGGCGTGGGTCACTCGTACCATCCGGGGCGGGATCGACGGCGTCGATCGATCGCGCCGGTGAGCTGCGGAAAGATCACATTGCCTGTTGATCTTCAAAGGTGTTAGCGTCGGCGCGACAACTTCATATCCGACAGGGGAGCGCACAGCGCTGAGAGTGCGGGCACCGCCCGCAGACCCTCGAACCTGATCTGGGTAATGCCAGCGCAGGGAGTTCGGTCGACCTCCAGCCGCGTCGACGTCCGGCACATCCGGACGCGGCGTGCGTCTTCTCCTGGTTCGCGTTCAGAACTGGGAGCAATCATGCGAGACAACAACACCACCCGGTGGCGCACCGTCGACATCGTCGTCGCCGCGGTGATCGCGGTGGCCTTCGGCGTCATCTTCTGGGCCTGGGGCCTGCTGTGGCGGGCCGTCGACCCGGCGTTCGCGTTCTTCCCCGCCGGCCAGGCCATCATGTACGGCGTGTGGCTGGTCCCGGCCGTCCTCGGCGGCCTGGTGATCCGCAAGCCCGGCGCGGCGCTCTTCTGCGAGGCGGTGGCGGCGACAGTCTCCGCGCTGCTCGGCGCGGAGTGGGGCGGCGTCACCATCGTCCAGGGCCTGATCCAGGGCCTCGGCGCCGAGTTGGCCTTCGCCGCGTTCCGGTACCGCTCGTTCCGGCTGCCCACCGCGCTGATCGCCGGCGCGCTGACCGGCCTCGGCGCGGCACTGTTCGACTTCTTCGTCTGGAACAGCGAGTACGCCCTGGCCAGCTACCGCATCCCCTACGCCCTGCTCACCATCGTCAGCGCCGCCGCAGTAGCCGGCGCCGGCGCCTGGGCCCTGACCCGCGCCCTGGCCACCACCGGCGCCCTGGACCGCTTCCCCGCGGGCCGCGACCGCACCCCAATCTGACCCGCACGCCGCGGGAAGCCGGTTGATCATGAGGTTGACGGCGATGTGGATCTCCGGGAGTGCCGCCAACCTCATGATCAACGCCAGGGGTGGGTCGGGGACGGGGTAGGGGGTGGGTGTTGTGGGGGCGGTAGTGCTGCGGGGGTTCGGGTGGCGGCATGGTGGGCGGCGGGCGTGGGCCGTGCGCGGGGTGGATCTGCGTGTGGAGGCCGGCGAGCGGGTGCTGCTGCTGGGACCGTCGGGGGCCGGCAAGAGCACCCTGCTCGCCGCGCTGGCCGGGTTGCTGCCCGAGGACTCGGGCGAGCAGGAGGGCACCGTAGAGGTCGACGGGCTCGACCCCCGCGAGAGCCGGGATCGGGTGGGCATCGTCTTCCAGGACCCGGAGAGCCAACTCGTGATGGCCCGCAGCGGCGACGACGTGGCGTTCGGGCTGGAGAACCGCGGCATCCCCGCCCGGGAGATCTGGCCCCGCGTCGACGAGGCGCTGACCCGGGTCGGCTTCCCGTACCCCCGGGACCGCCCCACCGCCGCCCTGTCCGGCGGCGAGCAGCAGCGGTTGGCGCTGGCCGGGGTGCTGGCCCTGCGCCCCGGCCTGCTGCTGCTCGACGAGCCGACCGCCAACCTCGACCCGACCGGCGCGGCGCTGATCCGGGCGGCGGTGGCCGGCGCGCTGGACGCCGACACCACGCTGATCCTGGTCGAACACCGGGTCGCCGAGGCGCTGCCCCTGGTCGACCGGGTGGTCGTGCTCGAACCCGGCGGCGGCGTCCGCGCGGACGGCACTCCCGAGGCCGTCTTCGGCACGCACGGCGACACACTCGCCGCCGAGGGCGTCTGGGTGCCCGGCCGTCCGGTACCGCCCCGCCAGGCCACCACCCCGGCCGGCGACGTGCTGGTCACCGCCGACCGGCTCGGCCTGCCGCCCCGGCTGGCCGCCGTCGACCTGGCGGTACGCGCCGGCGAGGCGCTCGCCGTCCTCGGACCGAACGGGGCCGGCAAGTCGACCCTCGCACTGCTGCTCGGCGGCCTACTCAAGCCCGGAGCGGGCCGGGTCGCGGCGACGACGGCGCTGGCCGGCACCGACACGGGCACTCCCCCGCACCGCTGGCGCGCGCCGGCACTGGCCCGCCGGATCGGCTCGGTCTTCCAGGACCCGGAGCACCAGTTCGTCGCGAACACCGTCTACGACGAGCTGGCGCTCGGCCCGCGCCGCACCGGCCAGCCCGAGCCGGCGATCCGGTCCACCGTCGACGGGCTGCTGTCCCGGCTGCGGTTGACGAAACTCGCGGCGGCCAACCCGTACACCCTCTCCGGCGGGGAGGCGCGGCGGCTGAGCGTGGCGACCGCCCTGGCCACCGCGCCCCGCCTGCTCGTCTGCGACGAGCCGACCTTCGGCCAGGACAGGCGCACCTGGCTGGAGCTGGTGGACCTCTTCGCCGAGCTGCGCGACGCCGGGCACGGCCTGGTCGCGGTCACCCACGACCCGGAGTTCGTCGCCGCCCTGGCAGACCGCCGTCTCATCCTGGAGCGCCCGTGACCAGCCCACACCCGGCTGTCGCACCAGTCACCCGTCGCGCTCCGGAGCGGGCATGATCAGCTTCGAGCCGGTCGCCGCGCCGGGGGCGCCGCTGGCCCGGCGCAACCCGGTGGCCAAGCTCGTCGCGGCGCTGGTGTTCTCGTTCATCCTGATCGCCACCCTGGACCCGGTGGCCCCGGCCATCGCGATCGCCGTGGAGCTGGCCGTGCTGCCGTTGTTCGGGGTCCGGCTGCGGGTGTTGGCGCGGCGGACGTGGCCGCTGCTCGTCGGTGCGGTCGGCGTGGTGGTGACGCTGGTGCTGTTCGCGGCCGAGCGCTCCGGCCGGGTGCTGGTCGAGGCCGGCCCGGTGGTGGTCACCTCCGGGGTGCTGCTCACCGCGCTCGGCCTGGTGCTGCGCATGTTCGCGGTGGCGCTGCCCGGCGTGATCGTTTTCGCCACCACCGACCCCACCGACCTGGCGGACGCGCTGATCCAGAACGCGAAGGCGCCGGCCCGGTTCGCCATCGGGGCACTGGCCGCGTTCCGGCTGGTGCCACTGCTGGGGCAGGAATGGCAAATGATCTCCATGGCGCGTCGCGCCCGAGGGGTCGAGTCCGGTCGCAACCCGCTGGCGAAGTTGCGGCTGTTCGCCTCGACGGCCTTCGCACTACTGGTCGGAGCGATCCGCCGAGGCACCCGGTTGGCCGTGGCGATGGACGCCCGGGGCTTCGACGCCGGGACCCCGCGCACCGTCGCCCGGCAACAGCGTTTCGTCGCCGCCGACGGCCTGTTGATCGTCTGCTCGGCGGCGCTCGCCGGGGCCGCGCTCACCGTCAGCGTGCTGCTCGGCACCTTCCGCCCGCTGATCGGCTGAGACGCTCGTTGATCGGCTGACACGCCTTGATCGACCGACACTCCCCCCGATCGGCACACGCCCTTGATCGGCTGAGACACCCCCGATCGCTGACCGCTTCTCGCTTGACTGGTGCCGGCCGATGATCGGCTGACGGGCCGGGTGGAGTCGTCGGTCACGACGGCTCCACCCGGCTGGCACGGTCAGCTGCGCCGGAAGGCGTACCGGCGGGCCTGACCGGCCTTCTGGTCACGCAGGGCACCGGAGCGGCCGCCGCCGGAAACCGGCGGCCCGGCCTTCGGCGCCGCCGGCCGGTCGACCGGCAGCGTCGGCACGATCGGCGCGACCGCCACCTCGCCGAGGTTGACCGGCGTCAGGTCCGCGACCGACGGCTTGGGCAGGGCGGTACGGGACTTCTTCGGGTTGCGCTTGGCGGGCATCCGGTGCCTCCTTGGTCTGCGGGCCCAACGCCCCGGCGCGACGTCCGGTGACGGGGCCCGCCTCGTCGATGACCGTCGCGCGACGGTCGGGCGGGAGCGGGACTGCTGCCCGGGATCGACCACGACGAACACCGCCGCTCGGCGGCAGGTACGGAATGCGGACGCCCGGGAGCACGCGGACCCACGGCCGCAGGGGCGGCGGGTCGGCTCGGAGGTGGGGCGTCAGATACGCATGCCCACACGCTATCCGGCCGGACCGTTCACGCGCAGCCGAATTACCGCCCCGATCGAGAATCGCGCCCGCCACGACGCCGCCCGTTGGCACCGCGCAACCCCGCCACGATCCGCACCAGCCCCCGCGATCTTGCAGTTTCGGCCCCCGCTATGCCCCCTATAGGCGATTTGCAGGGGCCAAAACTGCAAGATCGCCGAGCTGAGCGGGGCGAGGGCGGGGCGGGGCGGGGCGGGGTGGGGTGGGACAGGACAGGGCGGGGCGGGGTTGTGGTGTAGCGGCGAGCCGCGCGGCACCCGGGTGACGATCATCGTGTCCTGGCGCGGCACCCGGCGGCGTGGGGACGGTCGGGTCACCGAGATCGGCGGCGTCCAACGCCATGATCATCTTGTGCCGAAGATCCCGCATCCCCACCGCCGAGGTTCGACGCGGCCGGGGCACCCGCCCCGCTCCCGATCCCAGGCATCGCCATCACCACTCACCCCCGAAACCCCGACCCCCGAGCCGGCAGTCGATCACGCACTCCTGGTGGGCGGTACGCCCCGGGAGGGGCCTTCGCGCGGCACCACAACCGCATGATCGACGGACGGTCCGGGGGTCGGGAACGCAGATGCGAGGTCGGCGGGTCAGAAGAAGCGACGGCGCTTGGCCTTCTGGGGGCGGAGCATGTCGGCGCCCTTGGTGAGCAGTCGGCTCACCCCGGTCGGACCGCGGCGGGCCTCCAGCGTGTGGCTGAGCCGGCGCGCGCCGGCCGCCGCCAACGGCACGGCGACGGCCATCGCCGCCCACTGGGCAATACGCTTCTGGATCATGTGGGTTCACCTCCGTCAGTGGCTGTTGACCGAGGTGGTACCCCGTACGGCCGCGCGGTAAGCCTCAGGTCGGCGGAGCGACCGGGTTGGGCAGCGCGCCGCCGAAGCGACGGTCCCGCTGCGCGTACAGCTCGCAGGCGTACCAGAGGTGGCGGCGGTCGAAGTCGGGCCAGAGCGTGTCGAGGAAGATCAGCTCGGCGTACGCGGTCTGCCAGAGCAGGAAGTTCGAGATCCGCTCCTCGCCGGAGGGACGCAGGAACAGATCCACCTCGGGGATCTCCGGGTGGTAGAGGTACTTCGCGACGGTCTTCTCGGTGACCTTCTCCGGGTCCAGCCGGCCCGCCGCGACGTCGCGGGCGATGGCGGCGGCGGCGTCGGCGATCTCGGCCTGGCCGCCGTAGTTGACGCAGAACTGGAGGGTCAGCGTCGAGTTGCCCCGGGACATCTCCTCCGCCGTCTGCAACTCGGAGATGACGCTCTTCCAGAGCCGGCCGGTCCGGCCGGACCAGACCACCCGCACCCCCAGGTCGACCAGCTGGTCCCGGCGGCGGCGGATGACGTCCCGGTTGAAGCCCATCAGGAACCGGACCTCGTCCGGCGAGCGCCGCCAGTTCTCGGTGGAGAAGGCGTACGCCGACAGGTAGGGGATGCCCAGCTCGATGGCGCCCTCGATGGTGTCGAAGAGGGAGAACTCCCCCGCCTCGTGGCCCTTGGTGCGGGGCAGCCCGCGTTCCTTGGCCCACCGGCCGTTGCCGTCCATCACCACGGCGACGTGCTTCGGCACCGCGTCGGCGGGCAGTGCCGGCGGCCGGGCACCCGACGGGTGTGGTGTCGGCGGCACCAGCTCGCGACGCCCGGCCCTCATCGATCGGATCACTCGGTCCTCCCCCTGCTCACGCCGTCCGCACCGGTTCCGCCGGCACGCGGCGGCGGAGCCGGGCCGGCCGCCGGGGCACCCCGGTCGACCAGCGGCAGCGAGCGTAGCGCGCGCTCCAGGTGCCACTGCAGGTGCGCCGCGACCAGGCCGCTGCACTCTCGGCGTACGCCGGTCTCGGTGGCGTCGGCGACCCGCCAGTCGCCGGTGGCCAGCGCGGACATCAGGTCGATGGTGGCCGGGGCGGGATGGGCCGCGCCCGGCGGCCGGCAGTCCGGGCAGACCGCACCCCCGGCCGGTACGGAGAACGCCCGGTGCCGCCCCGGCGTGCCGCAGACGGCGCAGGCGATCAGGGCCGGCGCCCAGCCGGCCAGCGTCATGCCGCGCAGCAGGTACGCGTCGAGCACCAGGGTGGTGGCGTGGCTGCCCTCGGCGAGCGCCCGCAGCGCGCCCAGGGTGAGCTGGAACAGCCGCAGCGACGGCTCCCGCTCGACGGGGGTGAGCCGCTCGGCGGTCTCGGCGATCGCACTGGCGGCCGTGTAACGGGAGTAGTCGCCGAGGAACCGCCTGCCGTAGAGGTCGATCCCCTCGACCTGGCTGACGGTGTGCAGCGAGCTGCCCAGATTGCCCTTCGGGTCGCCGGCGAGTTGGAGGTCGACGTGACCGAACGGCTCCAGCCGGGCGCCGAACTTGCTGGTGGTGCGGCGGATGCCCCGGGCCACCGCCCGCAGCCGGCCGTGCCGGCGGGTGAGCAGGGTGATGATCCGGTCGGACTCGCCGAGCTTCTGCGCACGCAGGACCACCGCGTCGTCGCGGTAGAGCTGTCGGCGGTACCCGGCCATCGGACCATTCTCTCTCGGGGTGTGGAATCAGGGTCAGCTCGGGGTGTCCCGCGTGCGGAACCCCGATGTGCGGGACGGGCCATGCCTCGTAGCGTGCTCGTATGGCTCAACACCGCACCGCCGCCGTGCTTCTCGCTGCGGCTGCCACCCTGATCGTCTCCGTCGGGTGCGACAACCTGTCCTTCCGCCGGCTCGACTACGACAACACCGAGGCGGTCCGGATCAGCAGCATCCGGGTGCTCCCGGGGGCCGGCGACGTGACCGTCCGCGCCATCGGCGCGCAGGACGAGGTGCGGATCAAGCGGGTGGTGCGCTACCAGGGCGGCCAACCCGACGCGACGTACGAGATCAAGGGCTCCGAACTGGTGCTGGACACCGACTGCGGCTCCCGGTGCAGTGTTTCCTACGAGGTCACCGCCCCGGCGGGGGTGAGCGTGCAGGGCGAGGCCGGCTCCGGTGACGTCGACCTCAGCAAGGTCGGCCCGGTGGAGATGCGGCTGGGCTCCGGCAACATCCGGGTGGCCGGCTCCAGCGGCCCGGTCCGCGCCGAGACCGGCTCCGGCAACATCGAGGTGGCCGGTGCCGGCGGCCCGGTCCGTGCCGAGGCCGGCTCCGGCGACGTCGAGGTCGACGAGGTCGCGACCGCGGTGACGCTGCGCACCTCCTCCGGCAACATCACCGGTCGCCGCCTCGGCGGCGGGGTGGACGCCGAGGCCGGCTCCGGTGACGTCACCGTCGAGCTCACGACGTCAGCCTCGGCGCGGGTGTCCGCCGGCAGCGGGAACGTCGAGCTGGTCGCGCCGGCGGGCCGCTACCGGGTGCGCTCCAGCACCGACAGCGGCGACGCCGAACTCGGCATCCCCGACGACCCGTCCGCCACGTTGCTGCTCGACCTCTCCACCGGCAGCGGCAACGTGACCCTCACCCAGCGCTGATCTCGACGGTCTCCGGCTCCCGGGCGGCCCGGGGCGCCGGCACCGCCGCCCGCCCGGCGGCCGGGCCGCCGGGCCCTCCTGCGGCGACCGGGTGGGCGGCGGCCGGTCCGTCAGCCGCCCGGGCGGCGACTGCGGGAGCGGTGGCCGGGTTGGGGCGGGTGCCGCCGGGGATCAGCTCCGGCGGCCGGCCGGCCGCCACGTCCTCCACCCAGCCGAACAGGGCGGTCACCACCGCGACCAGCGCGAAGACCAGCACCACCCGGATCGCCAGGCCGAGCGGGTCCTGGTGCGACCAGCCCACCACGTCGACCAGCGGGGTGAGCGCCACCACGAACGGCATGTGCCACAGGTAGACGGTGAGTGCCCGCCGGTTGAACACGGTGACCACCCGGCCGAACGCGGCGCTACGGTCCACCCAGGGCGCGCTCGCCGGCCCTCGGCCGAGCAGCACCAGGACGAAGGCCGCCGACCAGAGGGCGTTGCCCAGGGGGTTGTCGTTCAGGTCGTACCCGCGCGGCCCGGGGTGGGTGAAGATCCAGGCGGCCCCGGCGGCGGCGAGAGCCAGCGCGACCGGCACCAGCACCCGGTTGGTCAGGCGGCGCAGCATGCCGGCCTGGTGGGCGAAGCCGAGCAGCCAGGCGCCGAAGTAGAGCCCGAACTGGTGCAGCGCCACCGGCAGCGCCGGGAGCAGGCCCAGCTCGGCCGCCGCGAGCAGGGCGTACGGGGCGATCAGGGTGGGCACCGGGGCGCGCCGGAACAGCCAGAGGGCCACCGGTGAGGCGAGCACGAACCAGAGATAGTCGCGCAGGTACCAGATGACGCTGAGCGCGATCGCACCCCAGCCGTTGGCCGGTGGGTCGGCGATGGGAAAGAGCCAGAGCAGCACCTTGGGGCTCAGCGGCAACCCGGTGAGCAGCATGGCGGGTACGAAGACGGCGGCGAGCACCCAGAGCGACGGCAGCAGGCGCCGTAACCGGCGGACGACCGCTCTCGGTCCCCACCGTTGCAGTGAGGCCGCCATCAGCGAGCCGGCGAGCGCGAACATCACCGCCATCGCCGGGAAGACGAGGGTCAGCGTGGCCCAACCGGTGACGTGGTAGACGACGACTCGAACGATGGCCAGGAAGCGGAGCAGGTCCAGGTATCGGTTTCGCATCAGCCTGCATCTATGTCCGGGAATACGGGGGCTCTCTAATGCCTACCCTCCGAACTGGCTACGGCAAACAGCAGATGCCTCACCCGGACGTGACGTCCTCCATACAGCCGACCGGGACCGTTCACCCGTCGGCGGGCCGCGCCGGGGCCGGGGCACTCAGGCGCCCCGGCCCCGGCGTCAGAAGCCCAGCTTGCGCAGTTGCTTCGGGTCGCGCTGCCAGTCCTTCGCCACCCGGACGTGCAGGTCGAGGTAGACCCGGGTGCCGAGCAGTTCCTCGATCTGCTGGCGGGCGGTAGTGCCGACATGCTTGAGCCGGCTGGCCCGGTGACCGATTACGATCGCTTTCTGGCTGGGCCGCTCGACGTACAGGTCGGCGTAGATCTTCATGAGCTTGCCCTCGGGAATCATCTCCTCGACGACCACCGCGATGGAGTGCGGCAGCTCGTCGCGGACGCCCTCCAGGGCAGCCTCGCGGATCAGCTCGGCGACCAGCACCTGCTCCGGGTCGTCGGTGAGCATGTCGTCCGGGTAGAGCTGCGGCGACTCGGGCAGGTAGCCGGTCATCACGTCGACCAGGGTGTCCACCTGGTGCCCGGAGACCGCGCTGACCGGCACCACCTCGGCGAACTCGCCCAGCTCGCTGACGGCGAGCAGTTGCTCGGCCAGCCGCTTGCGGTCCACCAGGTCGGTCTTCGTGACCACCGCCAGCACGGTCGCCTTCAGCTCGGCCAGCTCGCCGGTGATGAACCGGTCCCCCCGCCCGATCGCCTCGTCCGCCGGGATGCAGAGGCCGATCACGTCGACCTCGCTCCAGGTCTGCCGGACCAGGTCGTTGAGACGCTCGCCGAGCAGCGTACGGGGACGGTGCAGGCCCGGGGTGTCGACCAGCACGAGCTGGGACTCCGGGCGGTGCAGGACGGCCCGGATGATGTGCCTGGTGGTCTGCGGCTTGTTCGAGGTGATGGCGATCTTCTGCCCGATGATCGCGTTGGTCAGCGTCGACTTGCCGGCGTTCGGCCGGCCGACGAAACAGGCGAAACCGGCCCGGTAGGGGCGCTGCTGGGGGTCGCTCACGCCGCTGCCCCGCCCCGCTCGGCGGTGGCACCGGGCGCCACCCCAGCCCGCCCGACGGTCCGCCCGCTCACTCGGCCACCGTGCCCAGGACGGCGCCGTCCGGAGCGGCCACGTGGATCGGCGCGTCCGCGGCCAGGTCGCGTACCGCCGCGTGCCCGGCGCCGTCCAGCGTCGACGCCTCGGTGACCACCGCCGCGGCCTCCAGCCGGGTCGCGCCGGCCGCCACCGCCGAGGCCACCGCGAGCTGAAGCGCGGTGATCGTCAACGAGGGCAGCGAGACACTCGCCGCGGCGTACGTCCGGCCATCCTGGTCGCGGACCGCCGCGCCCTCCACGGCGCCCACCCGGCCGCGCGCGCCCCGGGCCAGGACGACCAGCTTGCCGTCCTCGGCGCTCAGCTCGACCGGGTCGGACGGGGTGGGCCGGGTGGCCGGTACGGCGGGTGACTCAGGCATCGGCGGGTTGCCTCTCCTCGGATCGGTTCGGGTCGTCCCGGGGTTCGGCGCGCTCGCCACGGCCCGGGCCGTTCTGTGCGTCGGTCGACTCCGCCCGGCTCACCAGCACGGTGTCGATCCGGTTGCGTCGGCCGGTGGTGCCCTCGGCGATCAACTGGAGCCCGGCCACCTCGACCTCCGCCCCGGGAATCGGGACCCGGCCCAGGGACTGGGCGAGCAGGCCGCCGACGGTCTCCACCTCGTCGGTGGGGAGCTCGGTGTCGAACAGCTCGCCAAGGTCCTCCACCGGGAGCCGTGCGGTCACCCGCACCGCCCCGTCGTCGAGGTGCTCGACCGGCGGGCGCTCGACATCGTACTCGTCGGTGATCTCACCGACGATCTCCTCCAGGATGTCCTCGATGGTGACCAGCCCGCCGGTGCCGCCGTACTCGTCGACGACGATGACCAGGTGGTTGCGGGCGGCCTGCATCTCCGAGAGCAGGTCGTCGACCGGCTTGGACTCGGGCACGAAGGTGGCGGGGCGCATCAGCTCGGCCACCGGGAGCTGGTGGTCCGCCGAGGCCCCGCCCTGGGTCCGCCGGATCAGGTCCTTGAGGTAGAGCACGCCGAGCACGTCGTCGACGCTCTCGCCGATGACCGGGATCCGGGAGAAGCCGGAGCGCAGGAAGAGCGCCAGCGCCTGGGAGAGCGTCTTGCCCTCCTCGATCCACACCATCTCGGTACGCGGCACCATCACCTCCCGGGCGATGGTGTCGCCGAGCGCGAAGACCGAGTGGATCATCTGCCGCTCGCCGTGCTCCACGACGCCGCGCTGCTCGGCCAGGTCGACCAGCTCGCGCAGCTCCACCTGGGTGGCGAACGGCCCCTCCCGGAAGCCGCGCCCAGGGGTGACCGCGTTGCCGATCAGGATCAACAGCGAGGCGAGCGGGTTGAGCGCCCGGCCCAGCCAGCGGACCAGCGGGGCGACGGACCGCGCGACCACGTACGCGTGCTGCCGGCCGATGGTGCGTGGGCCGACCCCGACCACCACGAAGCTGATCACGGTCATCGCGCCGGCGGTGACCAGCGCCGCGCGCCAGCCCGCGCCGAAGGTGTCCACCGCGACCAGCGCCACCAGGGTGGTGGCGGTCAGCTCGGCGAGCAACCGCAACAGCAGGAGCAGGTTGAGGTGTCGGACCACGTCTCCGGCGACGGTCTGGAGCGTCCGCGCGCCCCGCGCGCCGTCACGGGCCAACTCGGCGGCGCGGGCGGGCGAGACCGCGGCGAGCGCCGCCTCGGTCATGGCGATCAGGCCGGCCAGCACCACCAGGCCGGCCGCGAAGACCAGCAGTTGCAGGTCGGGCAGGCCGGTGGCGCCGGCCGCCAGTATCGGGATGTTCATCACCGGGACCGGGTCGACCGCCAGCTCGCCAGCAGCCGGGCCTGCAGGGCGAACATCTCCCGCTCCTCCTCCGGCTCGGCGTGGTCGTAGCCGAGCAGGTGCAGCACGCCGTGCACGGTGAGCAGGTGCAGCTCGTCGGCGGCGGTGTGGCCGGCGGTGGTGGCCTGCTTGGCCGCCACCTCCGGGCAGAGCACGATGTCGCCGAGCAGCGCGGGCTCGCCGCCGGCGGCGGTCGTCTCGCCGGGCCCGTGGTCGACGCTGCCCTCGTCCATGGGGAAGGCGAGCACGTCGGTCGGGCCGTCGCCGCCCATCCACCGGTGGTTGAGCTCGGTCATGTAGTCGATGTCGACCAGCAGCACGGACAGCTCGGCGAGGGGGTTTACCCCCATCTCGTCGAGGGCGTGCCGGGCGACGGCGAGCACGGCGTCGGTGTCGACGTCGACACCGGACTCGTTGGCGATCTCGATGGACAACTGTCTTCCCTCGGTCTAGCGGCGCCGGCCGGCCCGGCCGCCCTGGGCGGACCGCCCGGGCACGGCGTGCACGCTCTGCGCCTGCTGGTTCTCCCGCTCGGCGTCCCAGCGGGCGTACGCGTCGACGATCTCCCCGACCAGTTGGTGACGGACCACGTCGGAGCTGGAGAGCTGGGCGAAGTGCACGTCCTCGACATTCTCCAGGATCTCCCGGACCACCCGCAGGCCGCTGGTCGTCCCACCGGGCAGGTCCACCTGGGTGACATCACCGGTGACGACGATCTTGGAGCCGAAACCGAGCCGGGTGAGGAACATCTTCATCTGCTCGGGCGTGGTGTTCTGCGCCTCGTCGAGGATGATGAACGCGTCATTGAGCGTCCTTCCCCGCATGTATGCCAGCGGCGCGACCTCGATGGTGCCCGCCGCCATCAGCTTGGGGATGGATTCCGGGTCGAGCATGTCGTGCAGCGCGTCGTAGAGCGGGCGCAGGTAGGGGTCGATCTTCTCGTTGAGCGTGCCGGGCAGGAAGCCGAGCCGCTCACCGGCCTCGACCGCCGGCCGGGTCAGGATGATCCGGCTGACCTGCTTGGCCTGCAACGCCTGGACGGCCTTCGCCATCGCCAGGTAGGTCTTGCCGGTGCCGGCGGGGCCGATGCCGAAGACGATGGTGTGCGCGTCGATCGCGTCGACGTAGACCTTCTGCCCCAGCGTCTTGGGACGGATGGTGCGACCGCGCCGGGAGAGGATGTTGAGCGTGAGGACCTCGGCGGGCCGCTCGGCGCCGCCCTGCTCGAGCATGCCGACGGTACGCCGGACGGCGTCAGTGGTCAGGGTCTCGCCTTTCTCGATGAGCTCGAGCAGCTCGCTGAAGATCCGCTCGGTGAGGGCGTTGTCGGCGGGGGCGCCGGTGATGGTGATCTCGTTGCCCCGGACGTGCACGTCGCTGCCGACCGAGCGCTCGACCAGTCGCAGGATCTCGTCACCCGCGCCGAGCAGGTTGACCATGATCTTGGAATCCGGGACGGTGATCCTGGTCTGCACCCGGGGCGGGCCGGGAGGTGGGGTGCCGGTCATAGGTCGGGCCGAGGGGCCCTGCGCACCTGCTCTCGATCTCGGCGCCGGGCCTGCTGGCGCGGCGCGCTGACGTTACTGCCATCCTATCTTTTCAACAGCGGCGGCACCCTGCCCATTTCCGCGGGGTACGGCACAGGCGGGGCAGGCCCGCGTCGGCCTCACCCCGCCCGGGTCGCACCGCCCGTCAGGAACCGGAACGGAAGTCGTACCGCTCGAAGGTCTCCTGGTGCCGGGTGAACCGGTAGGTGGCCCAGTGCATCCGGACCACCGTGCCGTGCTCGTCCCGGGTCAGCCGGAGCAGCTCCCCCGCCTCCCGGCCGGAGACCGTACGGAACACGTCCGGCCTGTCCGGCAACGCGACGAAGACCGACGGTGGCCGGCCCGCCGGGTCGTCGGCGCCCCGGGCCCGCAGCTCGCCGTCGTGCCAGGAGAAGACGTACTCGAAACCCTCGCCCCACCAGCGGCCGAGCAGCCCGCGTACGCCCTCCGGGGCGGGCGCACCCGGCCGCCACGGCGCGATGTCGGCCGGGTCGTGCTCGACCGCGGCGGCCAGCAGCCGGTGCGGCAGGTCGATGACCTCGCCGGCGGTGCCGGAGGAGCCGAGCACCGCGACGCCCATCGCACCGGGGGTGCCCTCCCCGCCCCGCCGGCCGTAGACGCCAGCGAGGAAGCCGGGCATGGCGCCGTCGTGGCCGACGTGCATGATCCGCTCGCCCTGCGGCACCAGGATCAGCCCCAGCCCGAAGCCGCCGGCCCAGAGCGTCTCGTCGGTGACCGTCGCCGGCCAGCGCATCTCGTCCAGCGTCGCCGGGGCGAGCACGGCGCCGGCCGGGTCCAGCGCCGCCGGGTCGGCGAGGAAGGCCGCCCAGCGGGCCATGTCGGAGGCGGTACTCCAGAGCTGCGCCGCCGGGCCGACCGCCCCGAAGTCGGTGGGCGGCTCAGGGTGCGCCTCGTCGGAGTAGGCGTCGACCAGGAAGCCCGTCGCGGCGTGCGGCCCGGGCGTCGCCGAGGTCTCGGCCAGTCCCAGCGGGGTCAGCACCCGCTCGCCGAGCACCTCCGCCCAGGAGCCGCCCCGCAACTGGCCGACGAGCCGGCCGAGCAGTGCCATGCCGAGGTTCGAGTAGTGGTAGCGGCGGCCCGGGGGCAGCACCCGCTCGGCCCGGGCCAGGTCGGCGGCCAGCCCTTCGACGTCCGGCATTCGCAGGGTGTCCCAGACGTCGCCGTACGGTTCCCGTTGCAGGCCGGCGGTGTGCGACAGCAGCCGGCGTACCGTCAGCTCGCCGTGGGCCGGCAGGTCCAGGTGCCGGCCCAGCGGGTCGTCGAGGTCGAGCAGGCCGTCGTCGCGGCACTGGAGCGTCAGCACGGCCGTGAACGTCTTCGTGACCGACCCGATCCGGAACCGGGTGCCCGGCCCCAGCTCGGTGTCGTTGCCGGTGCCGCCGACAGCGCACGTCCAGAGCGGCCGGTCCGCCCGGTGCAGGGCCGCCGACACCGCCGGCACCCGGCCCTGTGTTTGGACCGTACGGACCATCCGGGACAGCCGGTCGTCGACCGCCGTCACGCCAGGTTCCGGGCCAGCATCGGGCCCAGCGGCACTCCGCCGAGCAGGTGTGCGTGCGCGTGGAAGACCTCCTGGCCGCCGTACGCGCCGGTGTTGAACATCAACCGGAAGCCGTCGCCGAGCAGCCCCTCGTCCTCGGCCACCGCGGCGGCCGTGGCGAGCACCTCCCCGGCCAGCGCCGGATCACCCTGGGCGAGCGTCGCCACGTCGGCGTAGTGCTCCTTCGGGATGACCAGCACGTGCACCGGCGCCTTCGGGTCGATGTCGCGGAAGGCGAGCGTGGTGGGGGTTTCCCGGACGATCGTGGCCGGGATCTCCCCGGCGACGATCCGGCAGAACAGGCAGTCGGTTCCCATCGGGGCAGTGTAAGGAAGGGCACCTTGTCAACGCCTGCGGTAGCGGAAGGGTCCCTTCCTTACGCTGGGTGGGCCGGCAGGGCATGATGGCCGGCGTGACTTCACGGGCGGTACTGGTGACCGGGGCATCGCGCGGCATCGGACGGGCGGTGGCGACCGCGTTCGCGGCCGGCGGCGACCGGGTGGCGATCCACCACCGCGACTCGGCGGAGCTGGCCGAACGGCTGCGCGCCGAACTGCCCGGCGAGGGGCACGTGGTGGTCCGCGCCGACCTGAGGGACCCGGACGCCGTACGGGGCATGGTGGACGAGTCCGCCGGCCTGCTCGGCGGGCTGGACGTGCTGGTCAACAACGCCGGGGTGTACGGCGAACGGAACGCCCCGCACCCCGTCTTCGGCGCCTCCTACGAGCAGTGGCGCGCCCAGTGGCGGCAGGTGCTGGAGACCAACCTGACCGGCGCGGGCAACGTCATCTGGTGCGCGGCGCAACACATGCGTGACCGGGGCGGCCGGATCGTCAACGTCTCCTCCCGGGGAGCCTTCCGGGGTGAGCCGGAGCAGCCGGCGTACGGGGCGAGCAAGGCGGGACTGAACGCGCTGGGGCAGTCGCTGGCGGTGGCCCTCGCCCCGTACGGCATCACGGTCGCGACGGTCGCCCCGGGCTTCGTGGAGACGGAGATGACCACCGGTCACCTGAGCGGGGAGCGGGGCGCCGCGATCCGGGCGCAGAGCCCGTTCAACCGGGTGGCCCGCCCCGAGGAGATCGCCGCCGCCGTGCACTGGCTCGCCTCCCCGCAGGCGGAGTGGGCCTCCGGCACCATCGTCGACCTCAACGGCGCCTCCTACCTCCGCACCTGACCCGTTCGCCCTCGGCAGGGGCTGCGGTCACCAGTGGCCCAGGCGGGTGGCGAGGACCGCGAGGGCGGCCACCCCGGCGGTGGAGGTACGCAGCACCGAGGGGCCCAGCCGGACCGGGCGGGCGCCGGCGGACCGGAACGCGTCCAGTTCGGCGTCGGCGATGCCGCCCTCCGGGCCGACGACCAGCACGATCTCCCCGGCGGCGGGCAGCTCGACGGCGGTCAGCCGGTCCCGCGCCTCCTCGTGCAGCACGAACGCGGCGGCGGCACCCGAGATCCGGTGGGCCACCCGGGTCGTCGACTCGTCCGGCGTACCGGCGACCACGGGCAGCCAGGCGCGGCGGGCCTGCTTGGCCGCCTCCCGGGCGGTCGCCGCCCACTTCTCCCGCGCCCGTACGCCCCGGTCGCCGCGCCACTGGGTCACCGACCGGGCGGCGGCCCAGGGCACGATCTCGTCCACGCCGACCTCGGTCATCGCCTGCACGGCCAGCTCGCCCCGGTCACCCTTGGCGATGCCCTGCACCACGACCAGGCGCGGGACGGACGCGTCGACGTACCCACGGGAGGTGATCTCGAGGTCGAGGGTGCCCCGGCCGACGGCGGTGACCACCGCCTCGGCCGTGCCGCCCAGCCCGTCGGCGAGCAGCAGGTGCTCACCGACGCGCAGCCGTTGCACGGTGGCGGCGTGGTGCCCCTCGGGGCCGTCGAGGGTCAGCCGGTCGGCGATGGGCAGCGGGTCGACCAGGAACAGCGGCGCGGACACGACGATCAGGCTAGTCGCCCCGGCGGGCACCGGGGCAACGACCCGGGACCGTCAGGCGTGGCCGTTGAAGGCATCGCGCATCCGGGAGAAGAAGCCACCCTGCTTGCTGAGCTCGGCGACCTCCTCGCCCCGGGTCTTGGCGAAGTCGCGCAGCATCCGTTCCTGGTCGGCGTCGAGCTTCGTGGGGGTGCGTACGTCGAGGTGGACGTAGAGGTCGCCCCGGCCGGTGCCGCGCAGGTGCGGTACTCCCCGGGCCCGCAGCCGCAGCGTGCTGCCCGGCTGGGTGCCGGCCTTGACGTCGACCGTCTCCTCGCTGTCCAGCGTCTTGATGGTCAGCCGCGTGCCCAGCGCCGCCGCGGTCATCGGCACCGTGACCCGGCAGTGCAGGTCGTCGCCCTTGCGGGAGTAGACGTCGTGCGGCCGCTCGTGGATCTCCACGTAGAGGTCGCCGGCCGTGCCGCCGCCCGGGCCGACCTCGCCCTGCTGGGCGAGCCGGATGCGCATGCCGTCCTCGACGCCGGCCGGGATCTTGACGGTCAGCGAACGCCGGGTGCGGACCCGGCCGTCGCCGGCGCAGGTCGGGCAGGGGTGCGGAATGGTGGTGCCGTGGCCCTGGCAGACCGTGCACGGCCGGGCGGAGACCACCTGACCGAGGAAGGTGCGCTGCACGGACTGCACCTCACCCCGCCCGGCGCACGCCTCGCAGGTGGCCAGGTGGGTGCCGGCTGCCGTGCCGGCGCCGGAGCAGGTCGTGCAGAGCACGGCGGTGTCGACGGTGATCGGCGCCTCGACGCCGAACGCGGTCTCGTGCAGGTCCAACTCCAGCCGCAGGATCGCGTCGGCGCCGGGCCGGGTGCGCGGTCGGGGACCCCGCGAACCGCCGGCCGCGCCGCCGAAGAACGCGTCCATGATGTCCTGGAAGCCGACGAACGGCCCGGCGCCACCGGGGCCGCCCGGACCTCCCGCGCCCCCGCCGCCGGGGGCGAGCGGGTCGCCGCCCAGGTCGACGATCTGCCGCTTCCGGTCGTCCGAGAGAACCTCGTACGCGGCGTTGATGTCCTTGAACTTCTCCTGGGCCTCCGGATCCGGATTCACGTCCGGGTGGAACTGTCGCGCCAGCTTGCGGTAGGCGCGCTTGATCTCGTCGTCGGAGGCTTCCCGGCTCACCCCGAGAATGCCGTAGTAGTCCCTGGCCACTGCGTTCCGTGTCCTCATGTTCGTCTCGCGTTGCGCCGGTCGGCGGCCGGAGCCGGCCGTCGGCCCTGACTGGTCAGTTCTGGGCCAGCAGCTCGCCCACGTAGCGTGCCACGGCCCGTACCGTGGCGATGGTGCCGGGGTAGTCCATCCGGGTCGGCCCGAGCACGCCGAGGCCGCCGACGCTGGTCGAGCCCGGCCCGTAGCCGGTGCTGACCACCGAGGCGGCGCGCAGGTTGTCGATCTCGTTCTCGTCGCCGATCAGCACCCGCGTCGTGGTCGGCTCGGCCTCGCCGATCAGCTTGAGCATCACGACCTCCTCCTCCAGCGCCTCAAGGATGGGGCGCAGGGAGCCCTGGAAGTCGAGCAGGCCGCCGCGGGTGAGGTTGGCCGTGCCGGCCAGCGCGATCCGCTCCTCGTGCCGCTCGATCAACGTCTCGAGCAGCACGGTGGAGAGGGTGGTCATGGCTGGCCGCAGGTGCGGCACCGACTCCTCGACCAGAGCCTGCACGAGCGGTGGGGTCTCCGACAGCCGAGAGCCGACCAACTTCTCGTTGACCAGCCGGCGCAGGTCCATGACCTGGTCGGCGGGGATCGGCGCGGGCAGCTCGACCAGCCGCTGCTCGACCCGGCCGGTGTCAGCGATCATCACCAGCATCAGCCGGGTGGTGGAGATCGGCACCAGCTCCAGGTGACGCACGGAGGAGCGGGCCAGGCTCGGGTACTGCACGACGGCGACCTGCCGGGTGAGTTGCGCCAGCAGCCGGACGGTGCGGTGCACCACGTCGTCGAGGTCGACGGCGCCGACCAGGAAGCGCTCGATCGCCCGGCGCTCGGCCGGACTGAGCGGCTTGACCCGGGACAGCCGGTCCACGAAGAGCCGGTAGCCCCGGTCCGTGGGCACCCGCCCCGCGCTGGTGTGCGGCTGGCGGATGTAGCCCTCCTCCTCCAGCACGGCCATGTCGTTGCGGACGGTGGCCGGGGAGACCCCGAGCTGGTGCCGCTCGACCAACGCCTTGCTGCCGACGGGCTCCTGCGTGGCGACGTAGTCCTCGACGATCGCGCGCAGCACGGCGAGTTTGCGGTCGTCGAGACCCATTCTCCCCACCTCCTGTCGCACGTCGCCGCCGGCATGTGTTCGGGCCGGGCGGGCTGCTGGCACTCGACTGTAGCGAGTGCCAGTCTACGTCGGCGGGGCCGCCGACGCGATGATCAACCCCGGGTGATCAGTCCGATCGGCGACCCCGCGGGCCACCCGACGGCGCCGGGAACGGGTCATTCGGGCATCCCGGCCGGTGTCACACTGGTGCGTCCTTGCCGGCTGCACCTACCGTGACCTCCATGACTGAACCACCTCGCCCACCCGGAGCGGGGGACCCCGGCTTCCAGCCGGACCCGGCCGCCCCGTCGGGGGTTCCCGGCCCTTCCGGCTCCGACGAACCCACCACCCCGCTCTCCGGGGCCCCGGCCCCGGGCAGCCATCCCCCGCCCGGTGGCTATCCGCCACCCACCGGTGACCAGCCACCGTCGGGCGGCTATCCCCCACCTGGCGGTTACCCCCCGCCCGGTGACTATCCCCCGCCTGGCGATTACTCCCAGCCCGGTGGCTATCCCCCGCCTGGCGATTACTCCCAGCCCGGTGGCTATCCGCCGCCCGGCGGCTATCCCCCGCCGGGGGCCGGCTATCCGGCCGGTGGCGGCTACGGCCCGCCGACGGGCGGCTACGCCAGTACCGAGGACAAGAACTGGGCCCTCATCGCCCACTTCGGCGGCGCGGCCGGCGTGATCGTCGGCGGCGGCCTGCTCGGCTGGCTGGCGCCGGTCATCGCGCTGATGGTCCGGGGGCAGCAGTCGCCGACCGCCCGCGCGCACGCCGTCGCGGCGCTGAACTTCCAGCTCACCTGGACGATCATCGGCGTGCTGAGCTGGGTGCTCACGCTGATCACCTGCGGCGTGCTGTTCTTCGTCCCGATGCTCGTCTGGCTGGTGCCGCTGATCTTCGGGATCATCGGCGGGGTGAAGGCCAACGAGGGCGTGCTCTACCGCTACCCGATGACCTACAGCTTCGCCAAGTGACCCGGGCCGGCCGCTCCCCCGGCCGGCCCCGGCACGCGGTTCAGGGCAGCAGGTCGCGGACGACCGCGTCGGCGAGCAGCCGGCCCCGCAGGGTCAGCACGGCCCGACCGGCCGCGTACTCGGCGGCGGCCAGCAGCCCGTCGGCGTGCGCCCGCCCGGCACCGGCCCGGCCGGCGTCGTCGAGGGCGTCCAGCGGCAGCCCGGAGGCGAGGCGCAGCCGGAGCATGACGTCCTCCATGTGCGCCTCGTCGCCGGTGAGCACCTCCCGGGCCAGGCCGGGCGACCCGCCGGCGGCCAGCCGCTTCGCGTACGTCGTGGGGTGCTTGACGTTCCACCAGCGCACGCCGCCGACGTGGCTGTGCGCCCCCGGGCCGAGCCCCCACCAGTCGGCGCCGGTCCAGTAGAGCAGGTTGTGCCGACACCGGGCCGCCTCGTCGCGGGCCCAGTTCGACACCTCGTACCAGGACAATCCGGCCGCGCCGAGGGCGGCCTCCGCGGCGAGGTAGCGGTCCGCGGCGACGTCGTCGGAGGGGTACGGCAGCTCGCCGCGCCGCATCCGGGCGGCGAGCCGGGTGCCGTCCTCCACGATCAGGGCGTACGCGCTGACGTGGTCCACCCCGGCGGCCACGACCTGGTCGAGGGAGGCGGCGAAGTCCGCCTCGGACTCCCCCGGCGTGCCGTAGATCAGGTCCAGGTTGACGTGGTCGAACCCGGCGTCGCGTGCCTCACGGGCGGCGGCGACGGCCCGGCCGGCGCTGTGCGTGCGGTCGAGGATCGCCAGCACCCCCGGCGCGGCGGACTGCATGCCCAGCGAGATCCGGGTGTAGCCGGCGGCCCGCAGTGCCTTCAGCGATGCCGGGGTGACCGACTCCGGGTTGGCCTCGGTGGTCACCTCGGCGTCGGGCGCGAGACCCCAGGTGCGGTCGATGCCGTCGAGGATCCGGGCCAGATCGTCGGCGGGGAGCAGGGTCGGGGTGCCGCCGCCGACGAAGACCGTGTCGACCCGGGGCGGTGGGGCGTCGCCCAGCACCCGGCGGGCCAGCGCCAGCTCGGCGAGCACGATGTCGGCGTAGTTCTCCCGCCCGGCCCCGCCGCCCAGCTCGGCCGCCGTATATGTGTTGAAGTCGCAGTAGCCGCAGCGGCTGGCGCAGAACGGCACGTGCACGTACACGCCGAAGCCGCGCGCGCCGACGGCACGGGTGGCGGTGGCGGGCAGCGAACCGTCGACGGGGACGGTTTCGCCTTCTGGAAGGACGCCGGGCATGGCCACTAGTGTGCCCGGCATGACCTCTCCCGACGTGCTCGTGCGGGCCGCCACGGCCCGTGGGGTGACCACCCTCACCCTGGACAGCCCGCACAACCGCAACGCGCTCTCCACGCCGCTGATGACCCAGTTGCTGGCCGGGCTCGCCGAGGCGGTCGCCGACGACGCCGTACGCGTGATCGTGCTCGACCACGCCGGCCCGGTCTTCTGTTCCGGGGCGGACCTGAAGGAGACCGCCGCCGCGTACGCCAGCGGGGCGGTGCCGGCCGGGATGCTCGGTGACGTGCTCGCGGCGGTCTGGGAGTGCCCGAAGCCGGTGGTGGCGAAGGTGGCCGGTCCGGCGCGGGCCGGCGGCCTCGGCCTCATCGCGGCGGCCGACCTGGCGGTGTGCGCGCAGGAGGCGACGTTCGCCTTCACCGAGGTGCGGATCGGCGTGGTCCCGGCGGTGATCTCCGCGACCGTGCTGCCCCGGCTGCACCCCCGCGCGGCGGCCGAGCTCTATCTGACCGGCGACACCTTCGACGGCCGACGGGCGGCCGAGATCGGCCTGGTGACCGCCGCCGTGCCCGCGGACGAGCTGGACGCGGCGGTTGCGGGGTACTGCGACTCTCTGGTGCGGGGGGCACCGGGCGCGCTGGCCGGGGCGAAGCAGTTGCTGCGTCGGCCGCCCGCCGCGGACCTGCGGGCGGAGGTCGCCGGGCTGTCCACCCTCTCGACCGGGTACTTCCTGTCGGAGGAGGGACGCGAGGGCGTCCTGGCGTTCCGGGAGAAGCGGTTGGCACGCTGGGTGCCCACCGCCGACGGTGACGCCGCGACGGGCACCGGCCGGTAGACCGGGGACCAGTCACGGCGGAGGTCGGTGACACCGGGGGCAGAAGCCGGCCGGCGGCACCGGAACGGGTGAGGCCGCGGGAAACGGGAACGTCCGGACTCCGCCCTGCCGGGGCCGCCGGAGAGGGTGCGGGCGTCCGCCCGGCGACCGACGCCGGGCCCGACGATCAGGGAGAACCGGTCGGACGACTCGGAAGACGCCACCGGGGACGTACGCTTGTCGGACTGTCGATCAGGGGGTGTGGGTGCGTACTCGGGCAGTCGTGGCGAGCGGCGTTGTCCTCGTCGTCCTCGCCGCGCTCGGGATCTGGATCGCCATCCGACAGATGGGCGGGCAGTTGCGCCTGCCCCTGTCCACCCGCACCTGCACGGTGCAGGCGGACGGCCGGGTGGTCCTGGACGCCGATCAGATGGCCAACGCGGCGACGATCGCGGCGATCGGCATCCAACGGAAGATGCCCGATCAGGCTGTCGTGGTGGCGCTGGCCACCGCCTACCAGGAATCCGGCCTGCGCAACCTCGCCGGCGGCGACCGCGACTCGGTCGGGCTGTTCCAGCAGCGCCCGAGCCAGGGTTGGGGCACCCCGGAGCAGATCCGCGACCCCCGGTACGCGGCCAGGAAGTTCTACACCGCGCTGAAGAAGGTGCGCGGCTGGGAGCAGATGCGGGTCACCGACGCGGCGCAGAAGGTGCAGCGCTCGGCCTTCCCGGAGGCGTACGAGAAGTGGGCGGACGAGTCCGAGGTGCTGACCCGGGCCCTGGTCGGACACGCCACCGGCGCGGTCGCCTGCACGGTGGGCCGCGACCCGGTGATGCGTGGCGAGGCCGCGGCGAGCGCGCTGACCCGAGGCCTGGCCCTGGACTGGGGCCTGGCCGGCGTGGCGGATCTGACCGGCCTGACGGTCCCGGCGGCCGACGAGCGCCGGGGCTGGCGGTACGCGCACTGGCTGGTCTCCCACGCCCAGGACCACGGCGTGAAGCGGGTGCGCTTCGGCGACCTGGAGTGGACGGCCCGCGACGGCACCTGGAACCGGACGGATGACGCCCCGGCCGCCGGGCGGGTCGTGGCGGAGGTCTTCGCCGAGGCGTAGTGGCCTCGATCTCCTTACCGGCGGTCACCGCACAAACCGGCATTGCCGACCTTACCTCACATCACGCCCCGGCTAAATTACGGAGCGTCGCACCCTCGCTCCCCACAGTCCGGACAACGGTCGCATATCGTGCTGGGCGGTACCCCGCCCCGAAACCGGCGCGTTACGATCGGCGGCCTGTGCCAGCAATGGTTTCGCATCATGGGGAGGGGTACGTCGAGGTGTTCGACTACGGCGACCGGACCGGTTACGAACCGATCAGTGACACCGACCGCAAGGAGTTCCACGAGCAGGGCTTCCTCCTGCTGCGCAACGTCCTGACGGAGGACCACCGGGCGGCGCTGGAGGCGGCGGTGGACCGCGTCTACGCCGAGGAGAAGGCGAAGGGCGGCACCACCAAGGACGGCACCCTGCACCTGCTGGGCTTCCTGGAGCGCGACGAGCTCTTCGGCGACCTGCTGACCCACCCGATCGCCTTCCCGTACATGTGGGGCCTGGCCGGCTGGAACATCTACACCCACCACAACCACCTGGACGTCACCCCGCCCGCGGCGGAGCCGGAGAAGCCGTACTGGGGGTGGCACCAGGACGGGTACCGGCAGAACTCCGACCCGGAGACGATGGACCCGAACCTGCCCCGGCCGATGTTCTCGCTCAAGGTGGCCTACGTCCTCTCCGACCTGTCGGAGAACGGCCGGGGCGCCACCAAGGTGATCCCGGGCAGCCACCTGTGGAACTCGCTGCCCCGCCCGGCGGACACCTCCGTGCACAACCCGGACCCGGAGGGCACGGTGGAGATCACCGCCAAGCCCGGTGACGCCTTCATCTTCGACCGCCGCCAGTGGCACTCGCGGTCCACCAACCTGTCGACCATCACCCGCAAGATGCTCTTCGTCGGCTACACCTACCGGTGGATCCGGCCGCTCGACGAGCTGCACATCGACAAGGACGGCGAGTGGTGGGCCAACCGCACGCCGGTGCAGCGCCAGCTCTGCGGTGAGGGCACCCACACCGCCAACTACTGGGGCATCAACTGGGACGGCTACATCGACGACGAGATCCCGCTGCGCAAGGAGCTCAAGCAGCGCGGTTCGCTCGACCGTAGCGTGCCCTGGCTGCGCTGAGCCGGTCACTCCGGCACGCGCCGAGGCGACGCCGAACGGGCCCCCTCCCCCACGGGACGGGGCCCGTTCCCGTTCGCCCGCCCGGTCGTCACTTGCGGGAGTTCGCCCGCCCGGTCGACGGACGTCCTTTGCGGGCGGGGCCGGTCAGCTCCGGCCGGCGAGCCGGCGGCGCACCTTCTCCTGAATCTGCTCCGGGAGGTCCGGCGCGTCGAGCAGCCGGGGCAGCAGCTCCGGCTCCAGGCTCATGGCCCGGAACACCTCGCCGATCGTCACCCCGTGCGCGGGCCGGTCCACCACCTCGACCGGGTCCCCCGCGCCGACCTCTCCCTCGTGCAGCACCCGCAGGTACGCCCCCGGCGTCGCCCGCACCGTGAACCGCCTGATCAGGTCGGGTACGCCCCAGAAACCGGCAAAGGTGGTGCACGGCGTCCGTGGCTTGGTCACCTGGAGCAGCGCCGACCCGACCGCCCACCGCTCGCCGATCACGGCGTCCGTGACGTCCACCGCGTACGTGGTCAGGTTCTCGCCGAAGCCGCCCGGGCGGATGCTCCGACCGATCTCCGCCGACCACCAGGCGGCGTCCTCCTCGGCGTACGCGTAGACCGCCTGGTCCGGGCCGCCGTGGTGGGCGCGCTCGCCGATGAAGTCGCCGGCGACCCCGTCCACGCCCAGCAGCACCGGGCCGTCGACCGGCCGCTTGTCGATGCCGCTGCGACCGCTCGCGTCGCCCGCCCATTCCGCCTCGGTCACGCCGCCGAGGTTCACCGATGCCAGCCTGCCCGTCATGGCGGTCAGCCTAGCCCGCCCCGCAGACCGCCCCGACGCGTGTGCGTCAGCCCTTGACGGCGCCGGCTACCAGCCCGGAGACCATCCGTCGCTGCACCAGCAGGAAGAAGACGATCACCGGCAGGGTGAACAGTGTGGAGGCGGCCATCACCGGGCCCCAGGCGGTGTCGTCGCGGCCGAAGAAGAACGTCATCGCGACCGGCAGGGTGTAGCTCTCCTGGTCGTTGATGAAGGTCAGCGCGAAGATCAGCTCGTTCCAGGCGGTGATGAACGAGAAGATGCTGGTGGCCACCAGTCCGGGCGCCACCAGCGGGAAGAGGACCTTCCGGAAGATCTGCGCCCGGCTGGCCCCGTCGATGGCAGCGGCCTCCTCCAGTTCCTTGGGCACCGCGGCGACGAAGCCACGCAGCATCCAGACCGCGAACGGCAACGAGAAGCCGAGGTACGTGAGGATCAGGCTGGGCAGGGTGTTGTAGAGCCCGAGCCGCTGGATCATCAGGAACAGCGGGATGACCAGCGCCTCCAGCGGGATCATCTGCACCACCAGCAGCATGATCAGGAAGCTGGTGCGCAGTTTGAACCGGAACCGGGCCACGGCGGTGGCGGCCAGCAGCGCGACCAGGCCGCTGAGCACCACGGTGGAGACCGCGACCAGCACACTGTTGAGGAAGAAGTCGCCGAAGGTGACGCCCGGGATCAGGTTGCCGGTGAGGATCTGCCGGTAGTGCTCCAGGGTCGGCTCGGTGGGCAGCGGCCGGGGCGTGCTCGAGAAGATCTCCGAACTCGGCTTCAGCGAGGTGGAGATCATCCAATAGACCGGGAAGGCCGCGAAGAGCGCCACCAGCAGCCCCGCGCCGTTGAGGGCGATCCGCTTCACGCCTGCGCCGCCGCCGCGTCGCGTCACGCGTCCTCCTCCTGCTTGAGCACCATGCGGACGTAGAGGCCGGTCACCATCAGCAGGATCAGGGTGAGGATCACCGCGATCGCGGCGCCGAGGCCGTACTTGGGCGGGGGCGAGAACGCCTCCGCGTACGAGTAGATGGAAAGCATGAACGTCGGCCGGTCCTGAGTGCCGCCAGCCAGCACGAACTGCTGGGTGAAGACCTTGAAGTCCCAGATGGTGGAGAGCACGACCAGGATCCCGAAGACCGGTCGCAGCAGCGGGAAGGTGATCTTCCAGAACACCTTCCACGGCCCGGCCCCGTCGACCCGGGCCGCCTCGTGCAGCTCGCTCGGCACGCTCTTCAGCCCGGCCAGCACGCTGACCGCGATGAACGGGAACGAGTGCCAGACCACCACCAGGGTCAGGATCGAGAAGAACAGCAGGGGCGAGTTGAACCAGCCGTAGCCGGTCCAGTCGCTGCGCCCGAAGAGGCTCTGCGACAACCCGTCGGGCAGCGCGTTGAACAACCAGGTGACCAGCCCGCTGGTGTCGTCGAAGATCCACTTCCAGACGATCGTGCCGGTCAGCGCCGGGGTGGCCCAGGCGAGCATCACGCAACTGGCCACGAAGGCGGCCATCCGCCTGCCGAGCCGGTTGAGCAGCAGCCCGACCAGGGTGCCCAGGACCATCGTGAGCGCGACGTTGGCCACGGCGAAGAGGACGGTGTTGCGCAGCACCGTCAGGAAGAACGGATCGCTGAGGATCTCGGCGTAGTTGCCGAAGCCCACCCACGGCCACTCGCGGTCGCCGCGCAACTGTCGGACGTTGTTGAGCCGGTGGAAGGACATCACCACCACCTGGCCGAGCGGCCAGAGCAGCAGCACGCCGATGATCACCAGGCAGGGCAGGAGCAGCAGGTAGGGCAGGCGGTCCACCCGGCGACGCCGCCGCGCGGGGGTCTCCCGCGCGGCGGCCGTCTCCGGCGCCTCGGTCAGCGTGGTCACTTGGAGTTGAGAATGCTTTCCATCTCCGCGGCCGCGTCGGCGGTAGCCTTCTCGACCGTCTTCTGACCCTTCATGACCGAGCTGTTCATCGCCTGGGTCACCGTCTTGGTCCGGCTGACCTCCACCCACTTGGGGGTGAGCGGCGTGAGCTTGGTGTTCTGCATCGTGGTGGCGAACGCCGCCATCATCTTGTCGCTGGCGTACTTGTCGCCACCGACCAGGTCCTTGTAGACCGGGAAGAAGCCGAGGCTGTCGGCGAAGGCCTGGTCGTTCTTCTTGTTCAGCAGCACGGTCATGTAGTCCCAGGCGAGGTCCTGCCGCTCGCTGTCCTTCCAGAGCGCGATGTCGGAGCCGCCAGCGAAGGCGGGCGCCGCCTTACCGTCGGGGCCGGGGATCGGGAACGTTCCCCAGACCTTCTCGATCTCCGGGTTGTCCTTCTTGATGGCACCCTGCTGCCAGCTGCCGCCGAAGGCCATCGCCGCCTTGCCGGTGGCGAACTGGGTCCGGGCGTCGATCTCGTTCCAGCCCGCGGCGGCCGGCGGGGCCACCTTGTGCACGGTCACCATCTCGGTCCAGAACTTGACGGCCTTCTGCGCCTCGGGCGTGTTGTAGCCGGACTTCCAGGAGTCGCCCTGCTTGGTCGCGATCTCCGCGCCGGCGCCCCAGAGGAACGAGTAGAAGGGCAGCTCGGAGTTGCCGGGCAGCGCGATGCCGTAGGTGCCCGGCTTCTTGGCCTGCACCGCCTTGGCGGCGGAGAGCATCTCCTCCCAGCTGGTCGGCGGCTTCACGCCCGCCTCGGCGAACCAGTCGGTGCGGTAGTACATCCCCCGGACGCCGGCGTACCACGGCACGCCGTACTGCTTGCCGTCGAGCTGGGCGTTCTTGACCAGGTCGGGCAGGAGGTCCTTGCCCTCGGTCCAACCGTTCATCCGCTCGGTCACGTCGGCCAGCGCCTCCTGCGCCGCCCAGCCCTGGGTCTCGGTGTTACCCAGTTCGGTGATGTCCGGTCCCTCGCCACCGGCGAGCGCGGCCTGGAACTTCTTGGGCGCCTCGAGCCAGGGGATGTACTGGACCACCACGTCCGTGTCCGGGTGCTTCTGTCGGAACTCGGTCTCGACGCCGTCGAGGAACTTGGTCTGCGCCTCGCTGCCCTCGCCCATCATCCAGACCGTGAGCTTGCTGTTGTCGGCGGCTTTGTCCTCATCGGAGCCACCACAACCGGTCAGGACCATCGCGGCCGAGGCCACGACGGCGGTGACCGGGGCCAGCCGCTTCCACCTGTTCACGCCACATCTCCCTCGCGCCGCTTGGCACTTACCTTCTCCGCCGCACCTTAGTAGGAAAAATTCCTTTACGACAGTGGGCGGTCCGGCGAAGGAGAGGCGACGTTACCGCAGTGAATGGATCATGCGCGGCCGGGCGCGGGGGCAAAACCGGTCGCACCAGACGATCAGGGCGTACGCGAAACGGGCGCCCGACCTGTCGGTCGGACGCCCGTCGAACGCGGTACGGGGATTACCGGTGGGTGACGCTGCGGCGACGACCGACACCGGCGACCAGCGCCACGGCGATCGCAGCCACCACCACCTGAACCAGCAGTTCCGTCCAGTCGATACCGGCGGTCTCGGTGGCGATACCCATCGCCCGAGCCAGCACGGTGCCCAGCAGCGCGGCGCCGACACCAATCAGCATGTGCAGCCAGATCGGCATGTTCTGGCGGCCCGGCACGAGCAGGCGACCCAGAGCGCCGACAATGAGACCAACGATGAGCGCAGTGAGGATGCCCCAAACGGTGAGTTCCACGTCGCCCTCCTCCTCTAAAGAATCAGTTCCACGATCCGTGGAGTTCCTGTCGTGACCATCAAGTTCCCGACCCACCGAAAATCCAAACCGGTCCGACCGGCGTAGGACGACGTCGTGCGTCAATGGCTTACCGCTGACGACTGCCGCGGCACGATCATCCGCGCAGGCGGCGCCCTTGTGACCGGCGGGCGGAACCCGGGGCGTCGGGGCCGAAAGATTCCTTCGACGCGAACGGCCGACGCCCCGGCCGGGCGGGACCACCGAGGGGTCCGCAGCCCGGCCGGGGCGCCGGCCGTCGTACGTCGTCATCCGCCGGCGGACCGGCGGCGCCTCACTTCTTGCCGGGGGCCTTGCCGTCGCCGGAGTCGGAGGAGAGCGCGGCGATGAAGGCCTCCTGGGGGACCTCCACCCGGCCCACCATCTTCATCCGCTTCTTGCCCTCCTTCTGCTTCTCCAGCAGCTTGCGCTTACGGCTGATGTCACCGCCGTAGCACTTGGCGAGCACGTCCTTGCGGATCGCCCGGATGGTCTCGCGGGCGATCACCCGGCTGCCGATCGCCGCCTGGATCGGCACCTCGAACTGCTGGCGCGGGATCAGGTTGCGCAGCTTCGCCGCGATCGTGACGCCGTAGTTGTACGCCTTGTCCTTGTGCACGATCGCGCTGAACGCGTCCACCGGCTCACCGTGCAGCAGGATGTCGACCTTCACCAGGTCGGACGCCTGCTCGGTGGTGGGCTCGTAGTCCAGCGAGGCGTAGCCCTTGGTGCGGCTCTTCAACTGGTCGAAGAAGTCGAAGATGATCTCCGCGAGGGGCAGCGTGTAGCGCAGCTCCACCCGGTCGGCGGAGAGGTAGTCCATGCCGAGCAGGGTGCCCCGGCGGCCCTGGCAGAGCTCCATCACCGCGCCGACGTAGTCGTTCGGGGTGAGCACCGTGGCGCGCACGACCGGCTCGTACACCTCGGCGATCTTGCCCGTGGGGTACTCGCTCGGGTTCGTCACGACGATCTCCTCGCCGTCCTCCGTGATGGCCCGGTAGACCACGTTCGGCGCGGTGGAGATGAGGTCGAGGTTGTACTCCCGCTCCAGCCGCTCCCGGATGATCTCCAGGTGCAGCAGGCCGAGGAAGCCGCAGCGGAAGCCGAAGCCGAGCGCGCCCGACGTCTCCGGCTCGTAGTCGAGCGCGGCGTCGTTGAGCTTGAGCTTGTCCAGCGCCTCGCGCAGGTTGGGATAGTCGGAGCCGTCGATCGGGTAGAGGCCCGAGTAGACCATCGGCTTCGGGTCCTTGTAGCCGCCCAGGACCTCCTTCGCCGGCCGGGTGTTGATGGTGATCGTGTCACCGACCCGGGACTGGCGGACGTCCTTCACGCCGGTGATCAGGTAACCCACCTCGCCGACGCCGAGCGCGTCGGCCTTCACCATCTCCGGCGAGATGACGCCGATCTCCAGCAGCTCGTGCACGGCGGCCGTGGACATCATCTTGATCCGGTCGCGGGCGCTGATCCGCCCGTCGATGACCCGGACGTAGGTGACCACGCCGCGGTAGACGTCGTAGACCGAGTCGAAGATCATCGCCCGGGCGGGCGCCGCCGCGTCGCCGACCGGGGGCTTGAACTGCCGGACGATCTCGTCGAGCAGGTACGGCACACCCTCGCCGGTCTTGCCGGAGACCCTGATGCAGTCCGCCGGGTCGCCGCCGATGAGGTGCGCCAACTCCTCGGCGTACTTCTCCGGCTGGGCGGCCGGCAGGTCGATCTTGTTGAGCACCGGGATGACGTGCAGGTCGTTCTCGAGCGCCAGGTAGAGGTTCGCCAGGGTCTGCGCCTCGATGCCCTGCGCGGCGTCGACCAGCAGCACCGCGCCCTCGCAGGCGGCCAGCGACCGGGACACCTCGTAGGTGAAGTCGACGTGACCCGGGGTGTCGATCATGTTGAGCACGGCGGACTCGCCGGTCCGGTCGCCCTCCCGGATGGTCCAGGGCATCCGGACGGCCTGGCTCTTGATCGTGATGCCGCGCTCGCGCTCGATGTCCATCCGGTCGAGGTACTGCGCACGCATCTGCCGGGGGTCGACCACACCGGTGAGCTGCAACATCCGGTCGGCCAGGGTCGACTTCCCGTGGTCGATGTGGGCGATGATGCAGAAGTTCCGGATGCGCTCCGGGTCGGTGGAACCAGGAGCGTTCGCGCCGGAATCGAGCGTCGGTGGCACAGCGGTCCGTTCTGGTCGGCTGACGTGAGCGGGCCGGCGACGCCAGCCCCCTCTATGCTCCCACGTCGCCGCGTCGCGTCCGCTGCGCGGGCGAGCCCCGCGCCAGGAACACCCGGTCAGCGCCGCCCGGCCGGCGTCACTCGGCGGGTGGTTCCACGAAGAGGGCAGCCAGCTTCGGCAGCCGCCGCTTCGCCTCCTCCTCGTCGTCGAAGTCCCAGAAGTCGTTGAGGTCGGGCACCGGCGCCGGCTCCCGGTCCGCCGGCAGTTCGGCGGCGGTGGCCCGGCGGTACGCGTCCCACGGCACCGCCAGCATCTCCGAGCCGGAGAACTCCTCCCCGCTCAGCGAGGCCGCCCGGACCTGCGGCAGCCCGGCCAGCGAGTCCGGGTCGGCGACGGCACGGGCGAACACCTCCCGACCCTGGGTCATCAGCCAGCCCCGGAAGTGGTGGAAGCCCTCGTCGGACACCCCACCGTTGATCAGGTAGGCGGCGCCCCAGAGGTCGACCTTGTGCGAGGCGGACAACACCCGGGCCTGGTGGTGGGCGTACCCGACGATGTCCTCCGGGTCACGCTCGGCGAGCAGGGCGACGGCCCGCGCGGCGACCGCGTGCGGTTCTCCCCCGCCACCTGCCCGGGCCCGGTCGATCAACTGCCAGAAGTCGTCGGTCCTCATGGCCTGGCAGTCTGGCAGACCGCGCCGCTCCCGCCCCGCTACGGGAACCGCCGCGCGGCCGGGTCGCGCGCCGAACGCCGTCGCGGTGCGACGGAACACTCCGCCCGGCAGCATGGTGACGTGACTCCGACCTCCCCGCCTCCCGTGCCGTACCACGCGACCGCCCGCCGGCCGGAGTGGGCGACGCTGCCGGCGACGCTGCGCACCGCCATCGGCGACCGGCTCGGCGCGCCCGTGGTCGAGGCCCGGACCGCCGGCGCCGGCTTCACCCGGGGCTTCGCCGCCGTGCTGCACACCGCCGCCGGGGGCCGGGCCTTCGTCAAGGCGGCGGCCACCGCCGAGCAACCGCGACTGGTCGACTGGTACGCCCGGGAGGCCGCGATCCTCGACCGACTCCCGGACGGGCTGCGGGTACCCCGCCCCCGGTGGACGCTGCACGAGGCCGGCTGGTTCGCACTCTGTCTGGACGCCGTCGACGGGCACACGCCCCGGCTGCCCTGGGCCCCGGCCGAGCTGGCCGCCACCCTGACCGGGTACGCCGACGTCGCCGCCGCGCTGGCCACCGCCCCGGCCGGGCTGGTCGGGATCGGGCTGCCCCACCTCGCCGACCTGGCCCGGGACGACATCCTCTGGTGGGGCGAGGTGGTCGCCGGCCGGGAGCCGGCACCGTCGCTGCCCGTGCCGGTCCGGGACCGCCTGCCCGACCTGGCCGCGCTGGAGTCCCGTCTCCCGGTGTACGCCGCCGGCGCGACCGGCCTGATCCACGGCGACCTGCGGCTGGACAACGTGCTGATCGACGGGGCGGGGCAGGCCTGGTTCTGCGACTGGACGTGGCTTTGCCACGGGCCGGCCTGGTTCGACCTGGCGACCCTGCTGCTCACCGCGTACGCCGACGGCCAGGACGCCGACGCGCTCTTCGCCCGGCACCCGACGGCGGCTGGCGCACCCTCCGACGCGTTGGACGCCACCCTCGCCGCCCTGTCCGGCTACTTCCTCACCACCGCCGGCTCGACGCCAGGGACCGCGTCGCCGCACCTTCCGGCGCACCAGCGGTGGAGCGGCGAGCAGGCACTCGGCTGGCTCGCCCGCCGGCAGGGCTGGAACTGACCGGAGCCCCCGGCTCTTCTTGCCAGACCTCCCGGCTCTTCTTGCCGGGCCGCCTGCCCCCTGGCGGGGCCGAGCCGTTTTGGCTCGTCCCGGGCGACCTGGTAACCTGGCGATTCGCGTAGTGATGACGCATGCTCGTCGCGCGCGGAAGCAGACCAACCCGAGCTATCAAGACGAGGCTGTCGCGTGGCGAACATCAAGTCCCAGATCAAGCGCAACCGGCAGAACGAGAAGCGCCGGCTGCGTAACAAGTCGGTCAAGTCGTCGCTGAAGACCGCCGTCCGGAAGTTCCACGAGGCCGTCGAGGCTGGTGACGTCGAAAAGGCCACCGCCCTCATGCAGGACGCCTCGCGCAAGCTGGACAAGGCAGTCAGCAAGGGCGTGATCCACACGAACCAGGCCGCGAACCGCAAGTCCGCGATCTCCAAGCGCGTGGTGTCGCTCTCCGCCTGACGAGGCGACCTCAGACCTGACCGGAAGCCCCGGGCACTTCCCGGGGCTTCCGGCTGTCTGCCGTTCCGCGTTCCGCATCGCCACCCGGCCGGGTCCTCCGCCGGGCTTTCGTCGTCGCCCATCGCCCTGTCACCCTGACAGGTGACACTCGGATCTTGGTGAGAAACGGCCCCCGGGAGGGCCCTCATCTACCAAGATCCGATCCCGGATCCCCGCAACCCTCGCACGGGCCGCCGTCCCACGGGACCGCCGTGCCACGGGACCGCCGTCCCGCAGGCAGCTGTCGCACGGGCGGGCAGGGTGGGCGTCAGCCCAGCGGATCAGAGTGGGTGTGCCGCGGGCCGGATCCGGCGTCCCGATCCCCCGCGCCGTGACGCGGATCCGGGTGCCCCGGCCGGTCGCGTACGACCCGGGTGGCGTGCGGCACCGGCGACGCCGCGACCACGACGCCCGACACGCTGTGGGTGACCCAGTCGACCCTGGCGCGTCCGACCGCGGGCTCCATCTGCCTGCGGAAGCGGTCCCGTTCCTGCTCGGGCACGAGGGCGGCGGACCGGACCACCACCGCGGCCACCATGTCGTTGAGCTTCACCATCGCGGCCACCGTGGCGGGCAGGATCAGCACCGCCCACCAGGTGACCAGCTCAGCGAGGGCGAGCAGTGCGGCGAGCGCGACGGCACCCTCGAAGAAGAGGAAGCAGAGCACCCCGCCCGGATTGACGAAGCGCAGCCCGAGGACCCGCGCGTAGAGGGGACGGTAACGCTCCTCGTCGGCCGGGATCGTGGCCCACGAGCCGCGGGGCGATCCGCTCACCGGGCGCCACCCTGTCGGGCGGCCGCGACCGAGAAGACGGCCCGCTCCAACGCGTACGCGCGGTCGTCGGAGCCGCCCTTGACGGCCGCGTTGCACTCGGCCGCGGCCCGCATCGCCCGGACCAGCCCCTCGGGCGTCCAGCCACGGGCCCGCTGCTGGGCGGACCTGATCTTCCACGCCGGCATGCCGAGGGTGCTCGCCAACTGGTAGGGGTCGCCCCGCCCGGCGGCGGCGACCCGGGCCACGGTGCGGACGCCGTCGGCGATCGCGTCGGCGATCGGCACCGGGTCGACCCCCACGTGCAGCGCCCAGCGCAGCGCCTCCAGCGCTCCCGGCACGTCGCCCACCATGGCGGCGTCTGCGACGGTGAAGCCGGTCACCTCGACCCGCCCCCGGTAGTAGCGGGCGACCGTGTCGGCGCCGATCCGGCCGTCGGTGTCGGCCATCAGCTGGGAGCAGGCGGCGGCCAGCTCGCGTAGGTCGTTGCCGACCGCGGCGATGAGCGCCTCGGCGGCGTCGTCGGTGCACTTCCCGCCGGCCCGGCGGATCTCGTCCCGGACGAAGGCCACCCGGTCGCGGTGCGCGCTGGGCCCCTTGAGCTTGGCCGCCGGCACCACCGTCGCGCCGACCGCCTTCAACCCGTCGGCGAACGCCTTGCCCTTGGCCGCGCCGAGGTGCAGCACGACCAGTTGCACGTCGGGGTCGGGATTCTTCGCGTACGCCAGCAGGGCCGCCACCAGGTCCTTGCGCGCGTCCTGGCCGGCGCGGAGCACCAGCACCCGCCGCCCGCCGAAGAGGGAAGGGCTGAGCATCTCGGCGATCTCGCCGACAACGAGGGCACCGGCCTGGTACTCGCGGACGTCCACGTCGGGGTCGATGCTGCGGGCCTTCGCGACGGCTTCGGTGACCGCGCGCGTGGCGAGCAACTCCTCGTCGCCGAGGACGAGCAGAATAGGAGCGAGGTTGGCGGCGGTCACGCCGCCCATATTCGCACGGTCGGCGGCTGGATCCAGCCTGCTCATCGGCACTCCGGTTGCGGAGCCCGCACTCAGTGCAAATCCAGACATTTATCTCAGTCCACCACTAATGCCGATTATTGGCATCGATTTCTACGGCTGTCGACCCGGTGGCGTGCCGCGCGTCACCACCGCCAGCCCCGTCCGGCCGAGCACCGCCGCCACGTCCCCCTCCGTGTCGGTACGCAGCACCCGCGCTCCGCCCCGGGTCAGTCGCCCGAGCACCGCCGGATTGGGATGCCCGTAGCTGTTGCCCGTCCCCACCGGCACCAGGGCGACCAGGGGACGGACCGCGTCCAGGAAGGCCGGGTCCTGGTAGGCCGATCCGTGGTGTGCGACCTTCAGCACCTCGGCCCGCAACCCGCCCGGCGCCGTGCTGTCCAGCAGCGCCCGCTGCTCCTCGGTCTCGGCGTCCCCGGTCAGCAGGATCCGTACGCCGGAGACGGTGGCGAGCAATATCAACGAGTTGTTGTTCGGATCCGACCGGGTGCCGCGCAACGGGTGGGGCGGGCCGATGACGGTGAACTCGACCCCACCCTCCCGGTACCGCCAGCCGGCCCCGCCCGCCACCACGTCGACGGAGCGCGCCGCCGCCTCGGTGCGGACCAACTCCCGCCCGGCGGCGGGCTCCGCCCACTGCGGGATGAGCACCGCGTCAACCGACCGTCCCCGGAGCACCCCCGCCACTCCGCCGATGTGGTCGACATGGAAGTGGCTGACCACCAGCAGCGCGACCTCTCGTACGCCCAGCCGGCGCAGGCAGCCGTCCGCCGCCGCCGGATCTGGCCCGGCGTCGACCACCACCGCCCGGCCGGCCGCCACCGGCAGCACCACGGTGTCGCCCTGGCCGACCGCGCAGGCCGCGACCACCCAGCCTGCCGGCGGCCAGCCGGGAGCGGCCAGCCGTACCGGCAGCGTGCCGGCCACCACGGCGACAACGGCCACCGCCACCAGCCGGCGGACCACCGGGTGCCGGGTGGCCACCAGCAGCGCGACGGTCAGCCCGGCCAGCAGCAGTGCCCCCGTCACCCCGCCCGGCCAGGGCAGCGTGCCCGCCGGCAGCCGCGCCCCGTGCCGCGCCACCATGACCAGCCACCAGGCCGGCCAACTGGCCAGCCAGGCGACGAACTCCGCCCCGGCGGGCCAGATGGGCGACACCGTCGCCGCCAGCACGCCGAGCACCGTGGCGGGTGCGATGGCCGGCACCGCGAGCAGGTTCGCCGGCACGGCGACCAGGCTCACCGTGCCCGAGATCCCGGCCACCACCGGGGCACAGGCGAGCTGAGCGGCAGCCGGCACGGCCAGCGCCTCGGCGAGCCCGGCCGGCACCCCACGACGGCGCAGCCCGTCGCGCCACCTCGGTGCGAGCAGCAGCAGACCACCGGTGGCCAGCACGGAGAGTGCGAAGCCGGCGTCGCCGGCCAGCTCCGGGTCGAACAGCACCAGCACAGCCACTCCGGCGGCCAGGGCGGGCAGCGCCGCCCGGGGACGCCCGGCCGCCAACGCGGTCAGCCCGATGGCACCCATCGTGGCGGCCCGCACCACGCTCGGCGAGGGACGGACCAGGATGACGAAGCCCACCAGGGCCAGCCCGCAGAGCCCGGCCGCCAGCCAGGGCCCGGCCCGCGCCCACCTCGCCAACAGCAGCACGGCGCCGACGACGATGGCCACGTTGGAACCGGAGACCGCGTTCAGGTGGGTCATGCCGGTGGCGAGGAAGTCCTCCTCCACCGTGGGCGGCAGCCGGCTCGTGTCACCGACCACCAGGCCGGGCAGCAACCCGCCCTGTTCGTCGGGAAGCGGCGCGCAGGCGCGTTGCAGGCCGGCGCGCAACACCCCGGCGGCCCGCTGCGACGACGGCGCCGCCCCGTGTGGCTCCGGTGGGCCGGCCGCGCTCAGCACCGCCGCGGTCAGGTCACCGCCGCGCGGGGCGGACAGCCGCCCCTCGGCGGTCAACCGCTGCCCGGGCAGCAGCCCTCTCCAGCCGGGATCGTTGGCGAGGACCAGGACGCGGGCCGGCGCGGCGACCCGCCGCCCGTCCGGGCCGGTGAACCGGGTCAGCTCGGCCGACACGAGCAGCATGGCCGGGCGTCCCGCAACGCCGCGTACGGGGCGGGGATCGTCGCGGACGACCAGTTCGGCGGTGACGGCGGCCCGTTCCTCGACCAGGGCACGGACCGGTCCGGCGTCGCGGACGGACAGCCGTGCGGCGGTCGCCGTCGCGCCGCAGACCACGCCGAGCAACACGGCGACGGCGATCCAGCCGTACCGCCGGACCGGGGCGGACGGCCGCCCGAGGACACCGGCCAGGTGCAGCCCGGCCACGCCGGCCGCCCCGGCCGCCGCCACTGCCAGCAGCAGGGTCGCGCCGGCGGTCAGGTGCAGCCCGGCCAGCGCGGAGAACCAGGTTGCCACGGCCAGACCGGCCAGCCGCAGATCGACGGCCGCCACACCCCCCTCGCCCCGACCGTCGCCGCCGGACGAGCCGGGCCCGTTGCCGCCGGGACGGCCCGCGCCACCCACACCGCCGAAACGGCCCACGCCCCTACCGTCACCCACCCCGCCGGAACGGCCCGCCTCGCCGGCAGGGCCCACCTCGCCGGCAAGGCCCGCCTCGCGAACGACGGGCGGCACCGGTGACGATCCGCCCGTCCCCACGCGCCACCTGCCCGCCGTCACACCGTCACCAGGTCTTTGAGCTGCTCGTAGCGGGCGTCGCCGATGCCGTCGACCTGACGTAGATCGCCGACCGAGCGGAAGCCGCCGTGCTGGTCGCGGTGGGCGAGGATGCGTTGGGCGAGCACCGGGCCGACGCCTGGCAGCGCGTCGAGCTGCGCGAGCGTCGCGGTGTTGAGGTTGAGCCGGCCACCCGCGCCGGGTGCACCCGGCGCCCCGCCGGCAGCCGCCCCGGGCGGAGGTGCCGCGCCAGGCGGTGCCGCGACGCCAACCAGGATCAGTTCCCCGTCGGTCACCTTGCGGGCCGGGTTGAGCAGGGCCACGTCCACCCCCGGCAGTGCCCCACCGGCCGCTTCCACGGCGTCGGCGACCCGTGCGCCGGCCGGCACCCGGACCAGCCCGGGACGTCGTACCTTGCCGGCGACAGCGACCACCAGCTCGCCGGCCGGAGTCGCGACCGGTTCCGCGAGGCCGGTCGCTGCCACCCCGGACGCCTCGGCTCCGGCCATCGGGCGGACCGGCTCGGCCTGCGGCCGGGACCGCCAGGCCCAGAAGCCGGCTCCGAGCACCACCAGCACGGCGACGACGGCCAGGGCCCGCACCCCCCGCCGCCCGGGGTCGAACGCCCCTGGCCCCGGCAGCCGGGAGACCGGGCCCTCAGTGTCCGTCGCCGGAACGCGGCTCGACGGTTCGGGCTCCGGCAGCGCCGCCGCGCCGGTGGCGGATGGCGCCGGTGTGAGGGCCGGCCTCGAAGCCGTAGGTTCCAACATCGAGGATCCCGGGTGGCCGCCGGACCACCCGATGCGATCCGCCGACCACTCGATGCGGTCCGCGGACGATCCGGGATGGTCGACGGACAACCCGGGGTGGTCGACGGACCGGGCCGGGTGCGCCTGCGGAGCGGTCGAGGCCGGCAGGCCCACCACCAGCCGGCGCAGTCGCTCCCGGACCGCCGTCTCCTCGTCGTCTGACACGAGGCGAGGCTAGGTCCGCGATGACGGCACGCAGGGCCGGCCGGGCCCCGGCTGTGGACGGCGCAGCCACCTGTGGACAACCGCCTGATCATGCGGTCGGTGTGCTAGGGCAGCGGAGCGACGCAGGTCATTGCGCCTCCGGGTCCGGCCCGAAAACGGACCGTCCGCCGTCGACCGGCAGAGTCACCGTCGACATGCAGCGAGGCGCCCCCGGAACACCGCCGCGTTCTTGACCCAGCCGGTCAGCGAACCCGGTCCGTTCGAATTCCACGGCGGCCCTGTCGCCGTTTGTCGGTCCGGCGCCCCCGCTGCCCCGTCCGGCGGGGCAGCTCGACAGCGTCGACGAGCCCGGTTCCGATCCACCCCCGGTCGCCCCGGTGGAAGCCGATGACGCGGGCGACGCGGGCGGCGCGGGATCGGGACTAGCTTGTGGTGGACGACCGGCGATGCACGACGACGCAGGCCAGGCCGGGCCCGGCGTGCGCGGCGACCACCGCGCCGGCCTCCGAGACGTACGAGGCGTGCAGGCGGTCGCCCAGCCGGACCTTCAGCGCCTCCAGCAGCGCCTCGGCCCGTTGCGGTGCGGCGAGGTGGTGCACGGCCAGGTCGACCTCGGCGTCGCCGGCGGCCTCGACGGCCAGGTCGACCAGCCGCGCCACGCCCCGGCTGGCGGTACGCACCTTGTCCTTGAGGACGATCACGCCGTCCGGCATGTACATGATCGGCTTGACCGACAGGGCGGTGCCGAACAGTGCCTCGGCGGCACCGATCCGGCCGCCCCGGCGGAGGAACTCCAGCGTGTCGACGTAGAACCAGATGCTGGTGCGGGCGATCGCGTCCACCGCGGCGTCGCGTACCACCGAAAGGTCCTCGCCCCGCTCGGCGGCCGTGGCGGCGGCGACGGCGGGAAAGCCGAGGCCCATGCCGGTCGAGCGGCTGTCGACCACGGCGACCCGGTCGCCGAACCCGGTGGCGGCCAGCCGGGCGGCCTCCACCGTGCCGGAGAGCTCGGCGGAGAGGTGCACCGAGACGACCCCGTCGGCGCCGGCGTCGAACAGCTCCCGGTACGTCCGGGCGAACTGCTCCGGCGCGGGACGGGAGGTGCTCACCGAGACGCGCCGGCCGCCGAGCGCCCGGGTGGCGTCGGCCGGGGTGGTCTCCACTCCCTCCAGCCCTTCGGCGCCGTTGAGCACGACGGCCAGCGGCACCACCGTCAGCCGGTGGGCGCGCAGCAGCTCGGGCGGGAGGTAGGCGGTGGAGTCGGTGACGACCGCGACGGGCATGCCCGGCAGGCTAGCCGATGCCGGCGGGGAACGCCGGGGTCAGACTGCCTCGGTGGCGGCCGGCACAATGATCTGGCCGACGTTGTGTGCGCGCAGGTGCCAGCCCCGGGTGTCGTCGTGTCGCAGCTCGGTCCAGTGGCAGTTCTGCAGTGAGCCGATGGTGCGCAGGACGGCGTGTTCCCAGCCGAGCAGATGGCCGCAGCCCTGCCGGGCCGCACCGCCGTGGGTGGCCACCACAACGGTGCCGCCGGGCACTGCGTCGGCGGCGTCGGACAGCGCCGCGCCGACCCGCTTGCCGAGGTCGTCGAGGGTCTCGATGCCGGCGCCCGGGTCCGGGTCGCCGGCCCGCCAGCGGGCGAACTCGGCGGGGTGACGCTTGGCGGCCTCGGTGAGGACCAGCCCTTGCCAGGACCCGAAGTGCCGCTCCCGCAGCCGTGGGTCGGTGCGCACCGGCAGCCCGGTCAGCGCGGCCAGCGCGCCGGCGGTGTCCGCCGCGCGGCTCAGGTCGCTGGCCACGACGGCGTCCGGCCGTAGCGCCGCGAGCAGGGGCGCGGCGCTGCGGGCCTGCTCGCGGCCGAGGTCGTTCAGTGGTACGTCGGTCTGCCCCTGGACCCGGCTGGCGGCGTTCCAGTCGGTGTTGCCGTGCCGCCAGATGATCAGGCGGGTCATTCCGCGGTCGTGGAGCCGGACTCGGCGTCGACGAGGTCCCGGTCGACGAACGGGATCGTCGGGCAGTCCTTCCAGAGCCGGTCGAGGGCGTAGAACTCGCGCTCCTCGGTGTGCTGGACGTGCACCACGATGTCGACGTAGTCGAGCAGCACCCACCGGCCGCCCCGCTCGCCCTCGCGCCGGAGCGGCTTGGCCTTCTCCGGCAGCTCGAGCAGCCGCTCCTCGATGGCGTCGACGATGGCGAGCACCTGACGCTCGTTGGGAGCGGCGGCGAGCAGGAACGCGTCGGTGATAGCGAGCTGATCGCCCACGTCGATGATGACGATGTCCTGCGCCTTCTTGTCGGCCGCGGCCTGGGCGGCGGCGAGGGCCAACTCGTGAGCGCGTTCGGAAACTGTCACCGTTCTCCTTAGATCAACCGTGCGATGCTCCAAGCGTCTCACACCCGGCGGAATACCGACTCGTCAGTTCTGGCGCGTTACCCGCCCGAACCACCCCATACCGGGCGGAATCATGGCTGGTAGAGGCGCCGCTTGGCGATGTACTGCACCACACCGTCCGGCACCAGATACCAGACCGGCTCCCCCGGGCGACTCGGGCCCGGCAGTCCGTGGACGAGATGGCCATCGCCGGGACCTGCACCAGGCTCACCGTGTCGGCCGGCAGGTGCGCTGCGGTCAACTCGAAGCCCGGCCGGGTCACCCCGATGAAGTGGGCCAACTCGAAGATCTCCTCCAGGTCCTTCCAGGAGAGGATCCGCTCCAGCGCGTCCGCCCCGGTGATGAAGAACAGCTGCACCTTCGGGCCGTACTCGGCGTGCAGGTCACGCAGGGTGTCGACGGTGTAGGTGGGTCCGCCCCGATCGATGTCGACCCGGCTGACCTGGAAACGCGGGTTGGAGGCGGTGGCGATGACCGTCATCAGGTAGCGGTCCTCCGCCGGGGTGACCGGCTCGTCCGCCTTCTGCCACGGCTGGCCGGTGGGGACGAAGACCACCTCGTCCAGCCCGAACCGGTCCGCCACCTCGCTGGCCGCGACGAGGTGCCCGTGGTGGATCGGGTCGAAGGTGCCGCCCATGATGCCGACCCGCCGGGTGTCTTCCTCCACCCCGCGATCCTAGGCCGGGCGGAACCGGCGGCCCGTCGGGGCTGCCGGACCGTCCCGTTCGGCGGGCGGCGTCACGCCGCCGCGGCGGCGACCGCCGTCCGGGCGATCAGGGCCCGGCGCAGGTCGTCGTCGGCGTCGGTGACCACCCGGCGCAGGCCGGGGGTGACGTCGTCGCGGGCCAGCAGTGCCACGGCCGCCTCCCGGGTGGGCTGCGCCACGGCGTAGCGGGGGAAGGCCAGCTTCGCGACCTGTTCCGCCACCCAGGGCGTACGCGACCGCGCGGCGGCCGGCATGTCGGCGAAGTAACGCGCCACATAGCCGGCGGTCAGTTCGACCTGCTCAGGCTGCCAGAACCCTTCCGCGGTCGCCTCGACGAGCCGGTTGGACAGTTCGGTGTTCGACACGACGATCTCCCACGCCGCCTGCTTGGCGGCCGGATCGGGCAGCGCCGCGCGGCAGCGGGCGGCATGCTCGGTGCCGGCGGCGCTCGGGTCGGCCGCTGCCTCGGCGGCGATCTCTGCGGCGCCGGCCGCACCGAGCACCACCAGCCGGAGCAGCAGGGCCCAGCGCAGTTCGGCGTCGACCGCCAGCCCCGGCGGGACGTCCCGGCCGGTGAGCCAGCCGGTCAGCCGGTCGGCGTCGGTGCTGGCGGCGATCCAGCCCCGGGCAGCGGCGAGTTGGAGCGACCCGCCGGCGGGAGCGCCGTCGAGCATCCTTCGGCAGGCATCGGCGACCTGCGCCAGGGCGGCCTCGCGGGCGAGTGGGTCGAGGTAGCGGTCGACCAACGAGCGGCTGAGCTCGAGCACGTCCTCGGCAATGATCACCTCGGTCTCGGCGGGGAGGGCGGTGGCGATCAGGGTGACCAGGCCGGCGACCGGCCGTTCCCCGTCGGTGGCGGCGTCCAGGGCCTCGCCCCAGAGCAGCGCCCGGGCCAGGGGGTCGGCCAGGCTGGGCAGCACCATCGGGACGGCGTCCGCCGACGCGGGGTCGAGCCGGATCTTGGCGAAGGTCAGGTCGCCGTCGTTGGGCAGCAGCAGGCGTGCCGCCGGCTCGCCGGCCAGCCCGGTGAGCACTGTCCGGCCGCCGTCGGCATCCGGGTCGAGTTCGACCTCCGCCCGGACGGCCGTCCCGTCTGCGGCGTACCGGCCGACGCCGATCCGGTGCGGGCGCAGCACCGGGTGTGACTCGGGGGCGGTCTGCCCGACCGCCACCTCGGTGTAGCGGCCGTCCGCGTCGACGGTGACCTCGGCGCGCAGCGTGTTGACCTGCGCCGAGCGCAGCCAGCGCTCCGCCCATCCGGACAGGTCCCGCCCGGCGGCCGTGGCGAGGCTGCCGAGCAGGTCGGCCAGGGTGGCGTTGCCGAACCGGTGTGTCGCGAAGTGGGCGTTGAGGCCGGCGAGGAAGGCGTCGTCGCCGAGCCAGGCGACCAACTGCCGCAGCACGCTGGCGCCCTTGGCGTACGAGATGCCGTCGAAGTTGAGCAGGCCCTCGGCGGCGTCGGCTACCTCCTCGGGCGCCACGGGGTGCGTCGAGGGACGCTGGTCGGCCGCGTAGCCCCAGGCCTTGCGGCGCAGGGCGAAGGTCGTCCAGGCACCCTCGAAGCGGGTCGCCTCGGCAGTCACCCGGGTGCCCAGGTACTCCGCGAAGGACTCGTTCAGCCACAGGTCGTCCCACCAGCGCATGGTGACCAGATCGCCGAACCACATGTGCGCCATCTCGTGGGCGATCGTGGTGGCACGCAACTCCCGCTGGGTGTCGGTGACCGCGGAGCGGAAGATGTGGTCGTCGCGGAAGGTGACGAGCCCCGGGTTCTCCATCGCGCCGGCGTTGAACTCCGGCACGAACGCCTGGTCGTACTTGCCGAACGGGTAGCGCTCGGCGAAGAGCTGGTGGAACCGGTCGAGGCACTGCCTGGTGACGGTGAGGATCTCCTCGGCGTCGGCGTCCAGGTGTTCCGCCTGGGAGCGCCGGCAGTAGAGGCCGAGCGGGATCCCGTCGTGCTCGTCGCGCCGGACGTGCCAGGGGCCGGCGATCAGCGAGACGAAGTATGTGGCCAGCGGCGCCGTCGGGGCGAACTCCCAACGCCCGGGGCGCGGACTGGTGGCGAGCGGACCGTTGGCCGCGACGATCCAGTGCGGCGGGGCGGTGACCGACAGGGTGACCGGGGCCTTCAGGTCGGGCTGGTCGAACGCGGCGAAGACGCGCTGCGCGTTGTCCAGGAAGGACGTCACGTAGAGGTAGGTCTCGCCGTCGGCCGGGTCGACGAAGCGGTGCATCCCCTCGCCGGTGTTCGAGTACGCCATCTCGGCGGAGACGGTCAGCGTGTTGCCCTCGGCCAGCCCGGTCAGCGTCAGCCGGTTGTCGTCCAGCGTGGAGGGGTCGACGTCGCGGTCGTTGAGGCGTACCGCCAGCAGTTTCACGGGCTGGACCTCGACGAAGGTCTCCGCGCCGGAGATCGCCCGGAAGCGGATGGTGACGTCGGAGCGGAACCGCTCGCCGCCGGTCAGGTCGAGGTCCACCTGATAGGACTCGACAGTGATCGCCACGCCACGCGCGGTCGCCTCTACACGGGTCAGGCTCGCCATCCGCTTATCCTGCCCGATAGGGAACCGTACGTGGCTCCCCCATGACTCGTGGCACTGGAGGACTGAACGATGGCTTCGCACCCCAAGGGCGACTTCGACCTCTCCCAGGCGGTCTGGCAGCGGGCCGAGGGTGACACCTCCGAGAGCGCCGTCGAGGTCGCCTTCGTCGACGATCTGATCGGCATGCGCAACTCCGCCGAGCCCGACGGCCCTGTCCTGGTCTTCACCCAGGCCGAGTGGGACGCCTTCGTCGCCGGCGCCCAGGACGGCGAGTTCGACCTGGACTGACATCGCGCGGGCGGGCGAGGGCACCCGGCCCGCCGCCCGCCCGGCCTCCTCCGGCCTCCTCCGTTCTCCTGCGGGCGACACGGGTCGCGGTGGACGGGTCGCGGTGGCTGGCGGAGCGGGCCGGTGGGCGAGCCGCCACCCCGCCACGTTCCGAGACGACCCCTGACTAGTCACCGTCGCCCCAGCCAAGCCCGCCGGGCCCCGGCGCGTGATGGAAGCCGGGATGGCCGGCCACGTCGACGCAGCGTTCGCCATCGGGGCCGGACGCGCCGCAGAACAACCGCTCGGCCTGCTGCCACGCCTCGGCGGGCGACAGCGCCGACGCGCCCAGGGCCAGCTCGGATCGCAGCACGCTCAGCGCCTCCGCGTAACCGACGGCGAACTCCCGGGCCGACGCCAGGTCGGGCGCGGTGAAGCCGAGGTGCACCGTGAAGAACCGGCCCGGCCGGGCCGAACGGCGGGGCGACGCGATCAACGACGTGCCAGCGACCTCCCGAGCCGCGCCGAGCGCCTCCATCGCCTGCCGTTGCCGCCAATACGGCGGCCTGTTGTCGCGCATACGCCCTCCCCGTGGTGATCTGGCGCGCCCGTCCTCCGGTGGACCGCCCAGGCCCCGTCCCGGCTGCCGACCGGCGGCATGCCCTCGGCGGCCCGACGGACCGCTCCCCCGAGCCAACCAGCTTCCCGCGCCCCTGGGAGGGGCCAGCAGGCATGCCGTTCGCTGGCCCCCTCCCCTCACGTTTCCGCCGCCCGCCGGGCCAACAAGCCATATGCCGGGCCAGCAAGCCGTGTGCCGGGCCAGCAAGCCGCGCGCCCGTCTGTTCGGCGGGGTTCAGCTACGCCGACCTGGGTAGACGCAGAGGCACGGACAGGATTCGGCCGACCCGGCCGCCACCCCGGTCAGGAGGCCCGATGACGACCATCCCGACGGAACGCAGCCCGGACAGTTCGGTGGCGTTCCTGCGCGACGGCTACCGCTTCATCGGCCGGCGTTGCGACCGTCACGGCACCGACATCTTCCAGGCCCGGCTGCTGCTGGAGCCCACCATCTGCCTGCGCGGCCGGCCTGCGGCGGAGCTCTTCTACGCCCCCGAGCGCTTCGTCCGGGCGGGCGCGATGCCGAAGCGGGCGCAGCGCACCCTCACCGGCCGCGGCGGCGTGCAGGGCCTCGACGGCGCGGACCACGCCGACCGCAAGGCCATGTTCATGTCGCTCATGACGCCGACCGCGGTCCGGCACCTCGGGCAGCTCTTCGACGACGAGTGGCGGGCCCGGGTCCCGGCCTGGGAGTCGGGCGGGCCGGTGGTGCTGTACGACGAGGTCGCCCGGATGCTGACCCGCGCGGTCTGTGCGTGGGCCGGCGTACCGCTGGCGAACTCCGAGGTGGACCGGCGCACCGCCGAGTTGCACGCGATGATCGAGGGGACGGCGACGCTCGGCCCCGCACACTGGCGTGGCCGGTGGGGCCGCCGCCGGGCTGAACGCTGGATCGGGCACATCATCGACCGGGAGCGCGTCGGCACGCTCCCGGCCCCCGCCGGCAGTGCGCTGCGGGTGATAGCCGAGCACCGGGACGCCCGCGGGCGGCTGCTCCCCCGCCGGATCGCGGCCGTCGAGCTGCTCAACGTGCTACGCCCCACGGTCGCCGTCGACCGCTTCGTCGTCTTCGCCGCGCTGGCCCTGCACGACCACCCGGCCTGGCGGCAGCGGGTCCGCGAGAGCGACGAGGCCACCGAGAACTTCGTGCAGGAGGTACGCCGCTACTACCCGTTCTTCCCGGTGGCTGCCGCCCGGGTCCGCCGCTCGTTCGACTGGCAGGGCTACCACTTCCCACGCGGCCGGCGGGTGCTACTCGACCTGTACGGCACCAACCACCACCGGACGCTCTGGCCGGAACCGGAGCGGTTCCGGCCAGAGCGCTTCACCGGTTGGCGGGGCGACCCGTTCGCCCTCGTCCCCCAGGGCGGCGGCGAGCACCTGACCGGTCACCGCTGCGCCGGCGAGTGGATCACGATCGAGCTGATGAAGCGGGCGGTGACGAACCTGACCACGACGATGCGGTACGACGTACCGCCGCAGGACCTGGCGCTAAGCCTGCGCCGAATGCCGGCGCTGCCGCCGAGCGGGTTCCTGATCACCAACATCCGCCGCACGGCCTGAGCGCCCCCACCTCATCCTCGCCACCCCGCCCTCGCCCTCCTCCGCCGCCCCCGCCCTCCTCCTCCGCGATCTTGTACTTTCGGCCCCTATACTGCGTCTTTTCTCCCGATTTACGAGGGCAGAAAGTGCAAGATCGCGGGGCGCGGGGCGCGGGGCGCGGGGCGCGGGGCGCGGGGCGCGGGGCGCGGGGCGCGGGGCGCGGGGCGCGGGGCGCGGGGCGCGGGGCGCGGGGCGCGGGGCGCGGGGCGCGGGGCGCGGGGCGCGGGGCGCGGGGCGCGGGGCGCGGGGCGCGGGGCGCGGGGCGCGGGGCGCGGGGCGCGGGGCGCGGGGCGCGGGGCGCGGGGCGCGGGGCGCGGGGCGCGGGGCGCGGGGCGCGGGGCGCGGGGCGCGGGGCGCGGGGCGCGGGGCGCGGGGCGCGGGGCGCGGGGCGCGGGGCGGGCATGCAGGAGGTCGCGGCCGTTCCCGGGAGTGTTCCGGGAATGGCCGCGACCTGTCCACGTGCGGGTGGCGGGCTGGTCAGTACCGCACCTGTTCGCGGGACTGCTGCGCCTGGTCCTTCACGTCGTACGCCGCCGAACGGGTGTCGTCCTTGACGGCGTGCACGGCATCCTGGGCGGTGGACCGGACCGACTCGGTGGCGTACTGCGTCGGCTCGCGCAGTTCCTCCTTCAGTTCGCTGGCGATTTCACCCAGCTTCTCCTTCACCGCCCCGGCGTGCTCGCCGGCCTTCTCCCTCACCTGCGTCGCCACCTGCTGCTCGCGGCGGGTGGCCGGAACCAGCGAGGAGGCGAGCCAGCCGACGCCGAAGGCGATCAGGCCGGCGGCCAGCGGGTTGCCCTCGGACTTCTGCCGGATCACGTGCGGCGCCCGCTGTGCGGCGTCACTGACGGTCGAAGCCGCCGAGTGCGCCTTGTCGCTCACGGTGGACGCCGCCGAGGAGGCGTGGTCGCCCACCACGTGGGCGCCGTGCTTGGTGCTGTGACCCAGGTCGGATGCGCTTCCCATCACCTTGTCCCTCACATTCTGTAGTGCGTTGCGGGCCCGCTGCTTGCGGTCGTCGACGATGCGGGCGGGGCTGACCTTGTACGCCAGCGCGTCCACGTCCGAGCTCAGGTTGCTCCGGGTGGCTTCGATCTCCCGGCGGATCTGGTCCGGATCGGTGCTCATCGGGTGACCTCCTGCGGGTGGGGCTTGAGCGCGTCGGGAATCCGCTGCACGCTGTCGTTGGTCTGCTTGAGGCCGCGAATCTGCTCGGCGCTCTTCTTGGCCTTGGAGTAGAGGACCGCGGCGATCGCGCCCCAGATGACGGCCACGATCAGCGCCGCCCAGCCGGCGTCCATCACGTTGGACAGCCCGGCCCAGAGGGCCAGCGAGAGGAAGAGGGCCACCATGTAGCCGCCGAAGCCGGCGCCGCCGAAGAAGCCGGCGGCCTTGCCCGCCTTCTTGCCCTCCTGGCGGATCTCGGCCTTGGCCAGCTCGACCTCCTGCCGCATCAGGGTGGACAGGTCGGTGGTGACCTGGCGCATCAGGTCACCGATCGAGCTGCCCCTGACCTCGTCCGCGTCGTGCGGATGGTGGCCGGGGCCCAGCCCCGCCTCCTGCGTCGGCATGCTCATGCCGCCGCCTCCCTTCGGATGATTCGTGGGCTCACGGACGGGTGGTTCCGGTGGACGGCACGCCCGGCAGCGGGTCGGTCTGGCTCACCGGCGGCAACGGCTGGCCGACGCCACCGGCGGGGTCGGTGTAGCTGGTGGTGGTCTGCGGGTCGGCGTACGCGCCCGGGGTCGGGTCGAGGTAGCCGCCCGGCGGTACGGCGTCCGGCACCGCGCGCGTGGCCGGCGGGGTCGGGATGACCGCGGTCCGGTCCGGGTCGTAGCCGGCGCCCGAGCCGTACGCGGGGGAGCCGTTGCCGCCCTGGCTGTCACCGGCGGAGATGTTCTTGGTCAGCCGGCCGGCGAGCACGCCGAGCACGGCGGCGCCGACCAGGAAGGTGCCCGGATTGCGGCGCGCGTAGTCGCGCACCTCGGCGAGGATGTCGCCGGGCTCGCGCTGCTCCAGCCAGCCGGCCACACCGTGCACGCGGTCGGCGGCCTGGCGGGCGATCTCGGTCACCGGGCCGGCCTGACCACCCTGGTCGGCCATCGAGTGCATCTCGTCGGCCAGCGAGCGGAGCCCGCCGGCGGCACGCCGCTGCTGCTCACCGGTCTGGCTGGCGAGCTGGCTGCGGGCCTCGCCGTAGAGGTTGCGCGCCTGGCGCTTCGCCTCGCCGGCAACCTCCCGGCCCTGCTCCCTGGCGGTCTCAGCGACGGCGCCGCCGGCCTGCTTGGCCTCCGAGCCAACCTGACGGGCCTGCTCGCGGACACCGCTTCCGTTGGTCGAATCCTGCCCGTACGTGGAAGTCGTGGGTGACAGATCGTAGGTCATGGTTTCCCTTCCGCTCAGAAAGTCGTCGCGGGTGTGTGCTTGGGGGGATGCGCCGGCCGTTCCTGCCGGCGCACCTCTTGACCTACCCCCGGTCTCCGATTCCATACCTCGTTCGTGGCTTCTCCTGCGCCCGCCGCTGACGGTCTACAAAATGGAGGATCGTCGGGCCATGTGTCTACGCCGTCGCTCACAGTGACGACCGTTCCTCGCGGCCGGCGCCGCGAACAGGGCGTTCCGCGGGTCCACGGAGGTGAATCGATGGCACGGAACGCACGCGGCGGCCCACCGGGCCCGAAGCCGAGGGTGCAGCTCGCCGCCGTGGCCGCGGCCGTAGTCTTCGTCCTGATCGGGGTGCTCGGATTCATTCCTGGCATCACCACCGGCTACGGCGACATGACGTTCGCCGGCCACCACTCCGAGGCCCGGCTGCTCGGCCTGTTCCAGGTGTCGATCCTGCACAACGCGCTGCACCTGGGCTTCGGGCTGGCCGGACTGCTACTGGCCCGCAGCGTCGCCGGCGCCCGGATCTTCCTCGCCGGCGGCGGCGCCCTCTACCTCGGCCTGTGGCTGTACGGCTTCGTGATCAACCGGGAGAGCGCGGCCAACTTCATCCCGGTCAACGACGCCGACAACTATCTGCACCTGGCCCTCGGCTTCGGCATGCTCGTCTTCGGGCTGCTGCTCTCCAACCAGGTGGGCACGGGCACCCGGCCGGATGCCCCCTTCGACCGTCCCTGACCCACGCGGCATCGCGGCGTTCGCCTGGCCTGCCGTCCGGGCACCGGAGGATCGGGGGTCCGTCGGCGAGGAGGTCGCCATGCCGGGATGGCTGCGTGACAACGCGCTGGCCGTCGCGATGCTCGGCGTCTTCCTGTGCAGCGCGGGTCGGCGGAGTCGAAGCCGGTCACCGCCGCGCACGCGCACACCGGCGACTGACCGGCCGGCCGCCGTCAGGCCGGCACGCGCAGCCGCTTCGCGAAGCAGACGCTGTACGGATTGCCGACGTACTCGCCGTAGACCGGGATCGGCTCGTATCCGCTGGAGGTGTAGAGCCCGCGCGCGGCCGGCAGGTACGTGCCGGTCTCCAGGCGGACCTCCGCGTACCCCTGCTGGAAGGCCAGTTCCTCCAACGCGGTCAGCAACTGCCGGGCGAGGCCCCGCCCCCGGTACGCCGGGTGGACGTACATCCGCTTCACCTCACCGGTGACCGCGTCGAACGCCTGGATCCCGCCGCAGGCGACCGCCCGCCCGTCGGCGACCACCACCAGGTAGCGGATGCCGTCGTGGGTGACGGTCGCCTGGCCGTCCAGCCCGCCGTCGGCCTCCCGCAACTCGCGCTGCTGGGCGATGACCAGGGCGTCGATTTCCGGATCGGTGACGGGGCGTGACTCGATCAGCATCAGGCCACGCTAGGCGGTGGTGATTTCGGGCAGGTTTCTGGCAGTTGACCCGCTCGCGGAACACGACGAGCTATTCGGCGTCGTCCTCCACGACCGGGCGCGACGAACCGATCCCGCGGGACGAAGCGAACCCGCGGGACGGGCCGTCCTCCTGGCCGGGGTCGGCTTCCTGGGCGGGGCCGGCCTCGTCGAAGCTGTGCCCGACCGACGGGCCGACGTCGTCCGAGACGTCGGCGTCGGTGCCCTCGATCTCGTCCTCCGGGCGCTGCCGGCGGGCCTTGCGGGCCGCCAGCCGATCCGCGGCCGACGCTCGGGTGGACTTCTCCTCCAGCCGGACGTCGGTGCCCCGGTTGCCGGGAGTGAAGTCGGCGCCCGCGTAGAGGGTCGGCTGCCAGTCGAACTCCCGTTCGCCGATCCGGACCAGGTCGCCCGGCTCCGCACCGGCCCTGCCGAGCTTCTCCTCGACACCCAGGCGGGCCAGCCGGTCGGCCAGGAAGCCGACCGCCTCGTCGTTGTCGAAGTTCGTCTGCCGCACCCACCGCTCGGGACGGACGCCCCGCACGACCCAGGCGCCGTCGGGCGCGGCCTCGATGGTGAAGCCGGCGTCGTCGACCGCCCGGGGGCGGATCACGATCCGGGTCGGCTCGGCCGGCGGCGCGGCGTTGCGCCCCTGCTCCACCAACTCCGCCATCGCGTACATGAGCTCCTTGAGCCCTTCACGGGTCGCCGCGGAGACCTCGAACACCCGAAAGCCGCGCTCCTCCAGGTCGGGGCGGACGATCTCGGCCAGGTCCCGGCCGTCCGGCACGTCGACCTTGTTGAGCGCCACCAGCCGGGGACGGTCGGCCAAACCGCCGTACTCGGTCAGCTCGGCCTCGATGGTGTCGATGTCGGCGACCGGGTCCCGGCCGGGCTCCAGGGTGGCGGTGTCGATCACGTGCACCAGCACCGCACAGCGCTCGATGTGCCGGAGGAACTCCAGGCCGAGGCCCTTGCCGGTGGCCGCCCCCGGGATGAGGCCGGGCACGTCGGCGACGGTGAAGGTGTGATTGTCCAGCCGGACCACGCCCAGGTTGGGCACCAGGGTGGTGAACGGATAGTCGGCGATCTTCGGCTTCGCGGCGGAGATCACCGAGATCAGCGACGACTTGCCGGCCGACGGGAACCCCACCAGGCCGACGTCGGCGACGCTCTTGAGCTCCAGCACCACGTCGAGCTGCTCGCCGGGCTCGCCCAGCTCGGCGAAGCCGGGGGCCTTGCGCCGGGCGTTGGCCAGCGACGCGTTGCCCCGGCCGCCGCGCCCGCCCCGGGCCACCTCGAAGGTCGTGCCGGCGCCGACCATGTCGGCCAGCACGGTGCCGTCGAGGGTCTGCACCACGGTGCCGTTCGGCACCGTGAGCACGAGGTTGCGGCCGTTCGCGCCGTCCCGGTTCGACCCGGCGCCGCCCTTGCCGTTGTCGGCCTTCACGTGCGGGCGGAAGTGGAAGTCGAGCAGCGTCGTCACCTGCGGTTCGACCACCAGGGACACGCTGCCGCCGTGCCCGCCGTTGCCGCCGTCGGGGCCGCCGAACGGCTTGAACTTCTCCCGATGGATCGAGACACAACCGTGCCCGCCATCGCCGGCCTGCAGGTGCAGGACGACCCGGTCAACGAACGTCGCCACGGGCGTCAATCCTTCCAGCGAGGTTCACGCCCCGCACGAAAAAGACGAAGCGGGCCGGGACACGAGGTCCGCGGCCCGCAACGCCTTCGAACTACTGCTGCGGCACGATGCTGACGGTCTTGCGACCGCGCTTGGTGCCGAACTGGACCGAACCGGCGGACAGCGCGAAGAGCGTGTCGTCTCCGCCGCGGCCGACCAGGTCACCGGGGTGGAACTTGGTGCCACGCTGACGGATGAGAATCTCACCCGCGCTGACGACCTGACCACCGAAGCGCTTCACGCCGAGTCGCTGCGCCGCCGAGTCACGGCCGTTGCGCGAGCTGGACGCACCCTTTTTGTGAGCCATCTGAGGACGACCTACTTCCCGCTGGAGATGCCGGTCACCTTGACCTGGGTCAACGGCTGGCGGTGACCCTGGCGCTTGTGGTAGCCAGTCTTGTTCTTGAACTTGTGGATCCGAATCTTCGGGCCCTTGGTGTGCGCGGCGATCTCGCCGGACACCGCGACCTTGGCAAGCTTCGTCGCGTCGGTCACCAGGTCGTCACCGTCGACGAGGAGCACCGCGGTGAGCTTCACCGCGTCGCCGGGGGCACCGACGAGCTTCTCGACCTCGATCACGTCGCCCTCGGCGACCTTGTACTGCTTGCCGCCGGTCTTGACGATCGCGTACATCGGAGGCGGACTCCCTGTCGTTGAGGCTGCTGGCGGGGCGTTCCCACGGCGGCTCGCCGGGCAGCAGAGGCACGGCGGCGCGGGCACGCGAGAACTCGGCACACCAAAGTGCACCGCAGGTCAGCGTACGCCATGGGAGGGCCGACGCCCAAACCGGGCCCCCGCCGGTCAGCGTGCGCAGAGCTGGTCGAGGCGCTGCCGGAGCCGGTCGAGTTCGGTCTCGTCGATCGACTCGACGTCGGTGCCCAGCGTGCCCACCTCCGCCGCCATGTCCGCGAGGAGCGTCTTGAGCTGCGCGTCCTCGGCCCGGGTCGACTCACGGCGCAGCGTACTGCGCCACTCGGTCAGCGCGGTGGAAATCCGGTCGCGGGCGGTTCGGGCCGCCGGCGCGTCGCTCGCCCCGACCGCCGCGACCATCCTGCCGAGCTCCTCGACGTACGTCCGCACGGCGGTCTCGCCCGCCCGCTGTGCTGCGGCACACACCTCGGGGGCGTTGCCGCCGGCCGCCCCGCTGCCGGCCCCCGGTGCCCGGCCGTTGGGCCCGTCCGGCGTGGCACCGCTGGTCGGGGCACCGCTGACCGGGGCGCCGCCGGGCGGGGCGGTTCGCTCTGGCCGCTCGGCCGCGCATCCGGCGCCGGCGAGCAGGACAGCGGTGAGGGCGGTGACGGCGAGCAGACGGCGCATCGTTCTTCTCCTGACCGCAGGCGGCCGATCGTGGCCGGGGATCGACCATACGACAGGGCCCCTCCCGCCGGACATCGCCGGGAAGGGGCCCTGTCACACGTCGGACCGGTCAGTCGGTCACGGCCGGGTACGCCGCCGCGCGCCGCTGCGGCGGGAGCGGCGCCGACCGGCAGCGCCCTCCGACTCGTCGCCGTCGGCGTCGGACAGCGCGTCCGGGTCGTCCGGGGCCGCCAGCCGGGCCGACTCGCCCGTCTGGCTGTCGGCGATCTCGGGCGCGGCCGTGGTGTCCGCCTCGTAGCGGGACAGGTCGTAGCCCATGGTGTCGTGGTATCCGGTGTCCGGGGCGGTGTCGACGTCGGTCTCGGTGACCTCGGCCACGGTGCGCTCGGCCGGTGCGGTCTTGCGCGCCCGCCGCCGGGACGGGCTGGCGACCTGCTCCGCAGCCGGGGCGGCGACGGCCGAGGCGACCGCCTTGACCTTCTCCCCCGCGCCTGTGGTGCCGGGGCGCGGCTTCTCCGGCACCGGCTCGGTGTGGACGACCAGGCCCCGGCCCTTGCAGCACTCGCAGGTCTCGCTGAACGCCTCCAGCAGCCCCGCGCCGATCCGCTTGCGGGTCATCTGCACCAGGCCGAGCGAGGTGATCTCGGTGACCTGGTGCTTGGTGCGGTCCCGACCCAGGCACTCGGTCAGCCGGCGCAGCACCAGCTCACGGTTGGACTCCAGCACCATGTCGATGAAGTCGATCACCACGATGCCGCCGATGTCACGCAGCCGGAGCTGCCGGACGATCTCCTCGGCGGCCTCCAGGTTGTTCCGGGTGACCGTCTCCTCCAGGTTGCCCCCGGAGCCGGTGTACTTGCCGGTGTTGACGTCGATGACGGTCATCGCCTCGGTCCGGTCGATCACCAGCGAACCACCCGAGGGGAGGAAGACCTTGCGGTCCAGCCCCTTGATGATCTGCTCGTCGATCCGGTACTCGGCGAAGACGTCGGCGGTGCCGACGTGCCGGCGCAGCCGGGCGACCAGGTCGGGCGAGACGTGCGACAGGTACGACTCGACCATGTCGTACGACTGCTCGCCCTCGATCACCAGCTCGCGGAAGTCCTCGTTGAACAGGTCCCGGACGACCCGGATGACCAGGTCCGGCTCTCCGTAGAGCAGCACCGGGGCGCCGCCCTCGGCCGCCTTGGCCTGGATGTCCTCCCACTGCGCCTGGAGTCGCTTGACGTCGCGCGCCAACTCGTCCTCGCTGGCGCCCTCGGCGGCCGTCCGGACGATCACGCCCGCGCCGTCCGGCACCAGCTTCTTCAGCACGTCCCGCAGCCGCTTGCGCTCGGTGTCGGGCAGCTTTCGGCTGATGCCGGAGGCGTTGCCGTGGGGCACGTAGACCAGGTGCCGGCCGGAGAGCGCGATGTGGCTGGTCAGCCGGGCGCCCTTGTGACCGATCGGGTCCTTGGTGACCTGCACCAGCACCGAGTCGCCGGAGCGCAACGCCTGCTCGATGGAGCGGGCCCGGCCCTCCAGTCCGGTGGTGTCCCAGTTGACCTCGCCGGCGTACAGGACGGCGTTGCGGCCGCGCCCGACGTCGACGAAGGCCGCCTCCATGCTGGGCAGGACGTTCTGCACCTTGCCGAGGTAGACGTTGCCGGCCATCGTGCCGGAGGAGTTGCGGGTGACGTAGTGCTCGACGAGCACCCCGTCCTCCAGGACGGCGATCTGGGTGCGGTCGCCGCGCTGGCGTACCGCCATCACCCGGTCGACGGCCTCCCGGCGGGCCAGGAACTCCGACTCGCTGAGGATCGGCGGCCGGGTACGGCGCTGCTCGCGACCGTCGCGGCGGCGCTGACGCTTCGCCTCCAGCCGGGTGGAGCCGGAGACGCCCTGCACCTCGTCGACGGTCTTGCGCGGTTCGCGGATCTTGACGACGGTCGGCACGCCGTCGTCGGCGCCCGCCTCGACGTCGCCTGCGCCCCGGCGACGGCGACGGCGACGGCGACGGGTCAACGCGTCGCCGCCCTCGGCTTCCTCGTCCTCGTCGCCCTCGGGCTCCTCCGCCTCGGCCTGCGCGGACTCCTCGGACTCCTCGTCCTCGGCGTCCTCCGCGCCACCCTTGCCCCGGCCGCGACCGCGGCGGCCACGCCGGCGCCGGCGGCGGGCCGCGGCGCTCTCGTCCTCGTCCTCGTCTTCGTCCTCGTCTTCGTCCTCGACGGCCTCCTCGGCCGGTGCCTCGGGCTCGACGACCTCGACCGCCTCGACGTCGCGGCGGCCACGACGGCGACGACGCGCCGGCTCGACCTGCTCTTCGGCGGCGGGCTCCTCCGGCTCCGGGGCCGGCTCAGGTGCCGGGGCCGGGGCCGGGGCCGGCGCGACGACCCGGACGACCGGGACGTCCTCCGGCTGCGGGGCCATGAAGAGCACGGTGGGCGCGGAGAGCGCGGCTCGCCGGCGGCGGGTGCGCGGCTCGGGCTCGACGGCCGGTTCCTCCTCGGCGGGCGGGGTGACCGCCACGCCCGGCGGGACCTCGCCGGAACGGCTCTGCGCACCGCTGACGGCGGCGGGCGGGGCGGCGGCACCGAACCCGGTGCCGGCCTCCGGCTCGCTGCCGGCGGCTGCCGGCGGCTGCTCCGCGACCTCGCCGGGCGTGGTGCCGGGCGGGCCGGCGACCTCGGTCGGGGTTTCCGCAGCCGGCTCGGCCGCAGCGGGAACGGCCTTCTTCCGGCGGGTACGCGTCGCCTTGACCGGCGGCACGGCCGGCTCGGCAGGTGCCTGTTCCGCCGCGACCGGCGCATCTCCGGCGGCGTCCACGCCCTGCGCGGCGGGCTCCGTGGGCTGCGCGGTGGTGTCCTCGGCAGCCTTCGCGGTGGTGGCCTTGCGGCGGCGGCGCGTCGCCTTCGGTGCGGCGTCGAGGTCACCGGAGACCGGGGCGAGCACCTCAGCCTGGGGCGCCTCGGCGCTGCCCGGCACGGGCGCCGTCGACGCCTCGACCGGCGCTTCGGTCTGCTCCGGCTGGTTCAGCGGCGTGGCCCGCCGCCGGGTGGTGCGCCGCCGGACCGGTGCGGCCGGGGCCTGCTCGGCCCCGCTGGTTCCGACGTCGGCGACGCCGGTGGCGATCTCCGCCCCGGCGACGTTCTCGACGGTGCTGTTGTTGTCAGCGGTCTCGTCGGCCGGCTGTGAACCGGTCCGTTCGCCGCCCTCGGGCTCGTTCTCGAGCATGGACGTTCTCCAGTTCTGGCTGCCCCGGGCGCGGGTGAGCGCTGCCACGCAGGGTTGCCGCAAAAGTGTTTCCGCCGGGCACGCACGGTGCGCGACCGTCGAAGTCTGCCTGCCTGAACACTGACCGACGGTCAGCGTTCACCGATGGTTGCCCCGCCGCGGTCCGCGTCCAACGGATCCGCGATCGCATCCTGCGCGGTCAGCGTGCCCTGTGCCAGCCGGATCACCCTCGGCGAGACCGGCGGCTCCAGGTCGGCCACCACGCGGAGGCCGGAAAGGACGTCATCGGGCCGCACGGAGGGGGTGACCTGCCGCACGACCAGTTCGAGTATCGCACACGGTACGGCCGGGGCCTCGGAAGGCGTCTCCGGCGACACGATCACATCGATGCGCATCACCGCCGCCCGGGCGTCGAAGGTGCGCTGTCCCTGCTTGGTCATCCGCTCGACCAGTACCTCGTCGGCGGCGGCGAAGGTGGCAACCGCCCGTTGCAGGACGGCCGGGTCGACCTCGGGCAGCTCGATGCGCCAGTGTGACGCCTCGATCCGGTCGGCGAGACTTCCGCCGGCGGCTACGACGGCGTCGAGCACGTCGAGCCCGGGCGAGAGCGCGGCGTCCAGCGCGGCACGCAGCTCCGCCGGATCGACCTGCTCGCGAAGGCCGATCTCCAGGTACTCGGCCTCGCTCGCCACGCCCGTCGGGGCCGCACTGGCGTACGAGATCTTGGGGTGCGGGGTGAAGCCCTGGGAGAAGGCGATCGGCACGCCCGCCCGGCGCAGCGCCCGCTCGAACGCCCGGGCGAAATCCCGGTGCGAGGTGAAGCGCAGCGGGCCACGCTTGGCGTACCGGATCCGAACCCGCTGGACCACCGGCGCCTGACCGCCCTCTGGCTGTGGTTTCCTACTGATCGTCGTGCTCCTCGTGTCGGAACCGGTTGATCGTGACGGCACTGCTCGCGAGTCGCCTGCCGCCGACGATAGCCACATGATCAACCCGGCGCACGGCGGGCGGCGCACCAGGCGGCGCCCGCCGGCGGCGGGGCTACTGCTGGGCGCCGGTGGGAAGCTTCAGACCGTTGATCGGGGTGAGCGGGAGGAGCTTCTTCCCGGTCGGGCCGATCTGGATCTCGGTGTCCATCGACGGGCAGACGCCGCAGTCGAAGCACGGGGTCCACCGGCAGTCGTCCTGCTCGTACTCGCTGAGCGAATCCTGCCAGTCCTGCCAGAGCCAGTCCTTGTCCAGGCCCGAGTCCAGGTGGTCCCAGGGCAGGACCTCCAGCTCGTCGCGCTGCCGGGTGGTGTACCAGTCGAGGTCGACCCCGAAGACGGGCAGCGCCTCGGCCGCCGCGTCCACCCAGCGCTGGTAGGAGAAGTGCTCGCTCCACCCGTCGAACCGGCCGCCGTTCTCCCAGACCTTGCGGATCACCGCGCCGACCCGGCGGTCGCCCCGGCTGAGCAGGCCCTCGATCAGCGACGGCTCGCCGTCGTGATAGCGGAAGCCGATCGCCCGGCCGAGCGACCGGTCCGCGTTGATCGCCTGCTTGAGCATCCTGAGCCGGCCGTCGATGACCTCCGGCCGCTCCATCGGCGCCCATTGGAACGGGGTGTGCGGCTTCGGCACGAACCCGCCGATGGAGACCGTGCAGCGGATGTCCTTCGAGCCGGTGGCGGCCCGGCCGGCCTTGATCACCTCGTGGGCCATGTCCGCGATCTCGAGGACGTCGTCGTCGGTCTCGGTGGGCAGGCCGCACATGAAGTAGAGCTTCACCTGCCGCCAGCCGTTGGTGTACGCGGTAACGACGGTGCGGATCAGGTCTTCCTTCGACACCATCTTGTTGATGACCTTGCGGATCCGCTCCGACCCGCCCTCCGGGGCGAAGGTCAGGCCGGTGCGCCGGCCGTTGCGGGACAACTGCTGCGCGAGGTCGATGTTGAACGCGTCGACCCGGGTCGACGGCAGCGAGAGCGAGACGTTGGTGCCCTCGTACTGCTGGGCCAGGCCCGAGCACATGTCGCCGATCTCGGAGTGGTCGGCCGACGACAAGGACAGCAGGCCCACCTCGTGGAAGCCGGAGAACTCCAGGCCCTCCCGCACCATCTGCCCGACGGTGGTGATGGAACGCTCGCGCACCGGACGGGTGATCATGCCGGCCTGGCAGAACCGGCAGCCCCGGGTGCAGCCCCGGAAGATCTCCACCGCGTACCGCTCGTGCACGGTCTCCGCGAGCGGCACCAGGGGCTTCTTCGGGTACGGCCAGGCGTCCAGGTCCATCGTCGTACGCTTGTGCACCCGGAACGGCACGTCCGCCCGGTTCGGCACGACCCGCTGGATGCGGCCGTCGGGCAGGTAGTCCACGTCGTAGAAGCGCGGCACGTAGACGCTCTCGGTGCGGGCCAGGCGCAGCAGCAGCTCGTCGCGTCCGCCCGGGGACCCCTCGGCCTTCCACTCCCGCACGATCCCGGTGATCTCCAGGACCGCCTCCTCGCCGTCGCCCAGCACGGCGGCGTCGACGAAGTCGGCGATCGGCTCCGGGTTGAACGCGGCGTGGCCGCCGGCCACGATCACCGGGTCGGCGCCGGTGCGGTCGGCGGCGAGCAGCGGAATGCCCGCCAGGTCGATCGCGGTGAGCAGGTTGGTGTAGCCCAGCTCGGTGGAGAAGGAGACACCGAAGAGGTCGAAGTCGCGCACCGAGCGGTGCGCGTCGACGGTGAACTGCGGCACGCCGTGCGTGCGCATCAGCTTCTCCAGGTCCGGCCAGACCGCGTAGGTCCGCTCGGCGAGCACGTCGGGCAGCTCGTTGAGCACCTCGTAGAGGATCTGCACGCCCTGGTTGGGCAGGCCGACCTCGTAGGCGTCGGGGTACATCAGCGCCCAGCGCACGGCCGCCGCGTCCCAGTCCTTGACCACCGCGCCCAGCTCGCCACCGACGTACTGGATGGGCTTGGTCACCTGCGGCAGCAGCGGCTCCAGCCGGGGCCAGACCGACGACTCCAGGTCGCGGCGCGGCGTCAGACGCGCCGAGCTGGAGTCGTCGCCGGAATTGGCCGTGGCGGGGCGCGGCGGGGTGGACGGGACGCTCATAACGCCCAAGGGTACGCGGCCCGGCGGCGGCCATCGCGCGCACGCCGGGCGCCGCGCCGCCGGCACGTCGCGGCGGTCCGTCACTTCCACGCAGCCGCCGTCCCCGTTCGACCACGCTGGCCGGCTGCGACGCCCGTCCGGTGCCGGCCAGGACGGTGGCCGGGATCGCCCCGCTGGCGCGGCGGTACTAACCTCGGACCGGCGCGAGAGGAGATTGCCGCGATGTCGCAGCCGCAGCCGGGCCCGAACCGGCCGGCCGACGGGAGCACCCCGGATCAGGACCACGGTCGCAATCCGGCGGTCACCGAGGAGCCCTCGGCCTCCCCCGCAGCGCCCGCCCCGGCCGGCGACACGGGCCCGGGGGGCACCCGTGAGCTGCCCACCCACGACCCCGGGCCAGCCGGGACAACCGGGGCACCGCAGGACACGGCCGACACCGCACCACAGGACACGGCCGACGCCGGGCCACAGAATTCGGCCGACACCGGGCCGCAGGAAGCCGGCGACACCGGGGCGGGGAGCACACGGGACGCCGGGTCCGGGCACGTGGCCGGCACCGGCCCGGAGGGCACCCGCCTGCTGCCCGACGACGGCCCGCCGGCGGTGGGGCCGCAGGGCACCCGGATGTTCTCCGCCGACGAACAAGCGGCGGAGCCACCCGCTCCCCGGTGGAGCGGTTCGGCGGCGGTTCCCCCGCCGAAGCCGCGCAAGCGGGCCTGGGGCGAGACGGCCGAGAACCCCCCGGCACCGGTGCCGGCGCCCGCGCAGCCCGAGCACCAGACCCCGGTGGACCCGTGGGCGGGCGCGGACACCGGCGGGTGGGACCTGCCACCGACCGAGCCGCCGCCCCCGACACCGACGCTGCCCTACCCCGTGCCGCCGTCGCCCCGGCCGTACTCCGGGCCGCCGGCGCCACCCGTCCACTCCCCCGCGCCGCCGCGACCCGACCCGGGTCGGGTCGGCTACCCGGCCGCCTCGCCCGCCGTGGCGTATCCCGTCTCGCCGCCGCCCGTGGCGTATCCGGTCTCGCCACCGCCAGCCTCCCGGGCGCCGGTCCCGGCCCGCCCGGCGGCGCCCCCGCAGCCCTCGCCGCCCGCGCCGCCGAGGCAGCGTCGGGCCACGGCGCCGCCGGCCGGGCCGCCGCCCGGGCACCAAGCCCCCAAGGGGTACGCCCCGAAGCCCACCCGAAAGCGCCGCCGGTGGCCGTGGATGCTGCTGCTCATGCTGGCCTGCTGCTGCGGCTGCCCGGCCTACTACGGGGTGCCGATGGCGTCGCAGTACCCGGCCGACGCCAGCCTGCCGGCCGAGGTGGCCGACCTGCGGCTACGCGACGACAACACCAGCAAGGCGACCGCGAAGCAGTTGGAGGCGGAGGTACGCAAGGCGCACTGGCTGGCCGAGGACACCTTCGCCGGCGTCTACAGCACTCCCGCCGGCAAGCGGGTGACGGTTCTCGGCGGCACCGGTTTCCGGTTCACCCCCGAGTCGGACGCGGAGGACGAGATCACCCGGCTCACCGGGCAGTACTCGCTCGGCGAGGCCCAGACGATCGACACCGGCGTACGCGGCCGGCACCAGCGCTGCGCGGTGGGCCGCGCCGACGGCCAGGACGTGGTGGTGTGCACCTCGGTCGACCACGGCAGCATCGCCACCGCGGTCTTCACCCGGCTCTCCCTAGACGACAGCGCCACCCTGCTCGGCACCCTGCGGGCGCAGATGATCACGACCGACCAGAAGTGAACCGGGTCTTCCCCCGCGCGGCAGCGGCCCGTGGGGGACGATCCGGGCTCAGGCCGGGGCGTCGCCGGGAGTGGTGGAGTGCGCGCGGGGCGGGGCGTAGCGGGGCACGTACTCCTGGCCGGTGAGCTTCTGGATCTCGGCCATGACCTCGTCGGTCATCTCGCGCAGCGATGTGCGGTCGTCCGGACGGCCGGTGAAGTCCAGCGGTTTGCCGAACCGGATGCTGATCTTGGCACGGCCCGGACGGGGCACCCGGGTGCCGATGGGCTGGGCCTTGTCGGTGCCGGTCATGCCGACCGGGATGATCGGCACGCCGGCCCCCACCGCCAGCCGGGCCGCGCCCGTGCGCCCCCGGTAGAGCCGGCCGTCCGGCGACCGGGTCCCCTCCGGGTAGACCGCGACCAGGTCACCGGCCTTGAGTACCGGGATGGCGGCGTCGAACGCGGACAGCGCCGCGCGACCGCCGGCCCGCTCGACCGGGATGGCCCCCAGGCCGGTGAGCACGAACTTGGAGAGGGCGCCCTTCGGGCCGGCGCCCTTGAAATACTCCGACTTGGCCCAGAACGCCAGGTGCCGGGGAACCACGGTGCCGAGAAACAGTTCGTCGGCGACCGAGAGGTGGTTGCCCGCGAAGATCGCACCCCCGGTCTGCGGAATGTGCTCCAACCCCTCCACGGTCGGACGGAAGGCCAGCCGGAGCGCGGGCGCCACGGTGAGCTTGCCGATGGTGTAGAGCAGGGGCACTGGTCCTCCGACGGAGTGTGTGCGAACGGGCGGTGTCACGGTAACCGACGGGTCCACGGGGCGTCGCCCGGGTGGCGGGTCTACCGCCTGGTGAACGTGCCTGCCAGGGCCGGTGGTGGCGGAGCCGGCCAGCACCTCCCGGGCCACGGACGACGTGACCGGGCTCACCTCCACCGGCGTCACGCCGCGCCCCGCTGTCCCGTCGTGTGGGTGTCAGAACCGAACCGAGACGAGGAGGTCGTCGTGCAACGGATGAACGTGGCCGAGGTGGCACCGCAGGCGTTCCAGGCTGTGCTGGGTCTGGAGAAGTACGTCCGGGCGAACGTCGAGCACACCGTGCTGGCGCTGGTGAAGCTGCGGGCGTCGATGCTGAACGGCTGCGCGTTCTGTGTCGACATGCACAGCCGCGACGCGCTCGCGGCGGGCGAGTCGGACCGGCGGCTCTTCGCCGTCGCCACCTGGCGGGAGGCGCCCTTCTTCGACGAGCGGGAGCGGACCGCGCTGGCGCTCACCGACGCGGTGACCCGGCTCGGCGAGCACGGCGTACCCGACGACGTCTGGGACGCGGCGGCGAAGGTGTGGTCCGAGAAGGAACTCGCCGACCTGTTGATGGCGGTCGCCACCATCAACGTGTGGAACCGCATCGCCGTGACCTGTCGCAACGACCTCCCGACGGAGGTGTGACGGCCTCCGACGCGACGGCGGGTGGTTCAGCTCCGACGCGACGGCGGGTGGTTCAGCCCAGCTCGGGGAACCAGAGGGCGATCTCGCGCTTCGCGCTGTCCGGCGAGTCGGAGGCGTGCACCAGGTTCTCCCGGTTGGACAGCGAGAGGTCGCCGCGGATCGTGCCGGCGACCGCCTTCCGCCCGTCGGTCGATCCGACGAGCCCACGCACCACGTCGATGACCTGGTCGCCGGCAAGCACCAGCGCCACCAACGGGCCGCCGGTCATGAAGTCCTTCAGCGGCGGGTAGAACGGCTTGTCGACGTGCTCGGCGTAGTGCTCGTCGGCCAGCGCGGCGTCCATCGTGCGGGACACCATCGCGTCGATCCGCAGCCCCTTGCGCTCGAAGCGGGAGACCACCTCGCCGACCAGCCCGCGGCGGACCGCGTCGGGCTTGATCAGTACGAGGGTGCGCTCATCGGGGCTGCTGCTGGACACGCTGGGTTCCTCCTGTGCGCGGAAGACGGTCGGGCTGGGTACGGTCAGCCTAGCGACCCGGTCCCGGCGCCGGCGCGGCGGCCGGTCCTTCCTCCGGCGGCCGATCCGGCCTAGCCTGGCCCTTGAACCTCGGGAGGTCCACTGTGGCGAACGGCGGGAACCGACCCATCGCACCGGTACGCAAGCTGATCGCCGCGGTGCTGGGCACCGTGGCGACCTTCGTCGTCCTCTTCGGCCTCGGCATGACCAGCTGGGCGATCGTGGCGCTCGGCGTCGCACTGCTGGTGCTGGCCGTCGCGCTGGCCACGGTGCGTGGGGGCGGTCGCACCTGGGTGGTCGGCGTCGGGCACGTGCACAGCGCGTCCGAGCCGCCCACCCAGTACGCCTTCGGCCGTTGCGAGCTCCAGTTGGTGATCGACGCGCCGGGGCTGCCGCCCCGGTCCAAGAAGATCATCGAGCCACGGGTGCCGGTGGCGAAGTGGCCGTCGCTGGGCCAGACGCTTCCCATCCGGGTGGCCCTGGACGACCAACGACACGTCCGGGTGCTCTGGGACGACGTACCCACCCACGCGGAGACCGCCGCCACCGTCGTGGCCGACCTGCCGCCCGAGTACGCGGGCGCCGAACCGCTGGACGAGATGTTGATCCAGCAGGAGGCGCCGCCGTGGGCGGACCGGGCGCCGGACGACGACTACCGGGAGGACCGTCGCGACGACTTCCGGGACGACTTCCGGGCGCCGATGGGCGACCCGCTCGGTGACCCCGTCGGCGATCCGCTGGGCGACCCGTTCGGTGCGGACCGGGTCAGCCGGCCCGAGGAGCGTGAGCCCGTCGTGGTGCACCAGCGCCCGGGTGGACCGGTCGTGCTGGAGGGCATCCTCGTCGAGCAGCCCACCACCGGCACCCTGCCGCGCCGGGCCGCCCCGACGCCCCGCCCGCCCGCCGAGGAGCGGTTCGACACACCCGACGAGCGCCTCGATCCGCCCGCGCCGGCGGATCCGCTCGACCTGCCCCTGGACGACCCCGCCCCGCCCCGGGTCCGCCGGGAACGGATCAGCCCGGAGGAACTGGACGAGGCGATCTTCGGCCCGGAGCCGGCGGTCGGCTCCGACGAGGAGACCGGGAAGACCACGGCGGCCGGCGACGAGTTCGGGGCTCCGATCTCCGGGGTGGGCCTGACCCTGCTGGTCACCGACCTGCCCCGCTCGCTGGGCTTCTATCGCGACCTGGGTTTCACCGAGGTGGACCGGGGTTCCGGCAATGCCGTCCTCGCCTCCGGGACGACCCGCCTGGTGCTGCGGGAGGTGACCGAGGCCGCGCCGATCAGCCGCCGGCTGGTGCACGTCAACCTCGAGGTCGACAACATCGACTCCGCGTACGAGCGGCTGCGCGGGACGGGCGTCCGGTTCACGTACGCCCCCCGGGTCGTCAACCGGGGCACGAAGCTGGAGGTGTGGGCGGCGGCGTTCCGCGACCCGGACGGCCACGGCATCGCCCTCACCCAGTGGCGGGAACGCGCCGAGGCGTGACCCGTCAGCCCAGGATGACCCGGCGTACGTGCAGGGCGTAGGCCCACACCAGGGCGAAGACGACGCCCAGCACGAACAGCGACCAGTGCAGCAGGCCGGCCAGCATCAGCAGCCCCTGCAGGGCGGTGCCGGCAGGCCAGGCCCACGGTCGGCGCATCATGCCGGCCAGCAGCACCGCCGCCACGGCCAGCGCCACGACCGCCCCGATCGCCGCCCCGCCCAGGTCGCCGCCGACCACCCGGATCGGCTGGATGGCCAGCACCAGCACCAGCGCCTCCAGGCTGAGCGTGCCGGCGCCGAGCCCCCGTACCGCCCGCTCCGGGTTGCGCAGCCCGGAGCGTCGCGGCGGTCGTCCGCCGAGAACGGGTGCGCTGTCGGCAGCCCCGTCCTCCGGGCCGTCGTCGCCCGCCGTGACGCGTTCCGGCCCGCTCATCGCTTCAGCAGTCGGCGGGCGTCGGCCACGGTCACCACCGAACCGGTGACCAGCACCCCGACCCCGCTCAGCTCGCCCGGTACGTCCTCCTCAGCCATCGCCACGGCCGTCTCGATCGCGTCCGGCATCTCCTCGGCCACCTCCACCCGCTCGGGTCCGAAGACCTCGGCCGCCAGCTCGGCCAGTTCCCGGGCCGGTAGCGCCCGGGGCGAGCTGTTCGTGGTCACCACGACCTGATCGACCACCGGCTCCAGCAGCTCCAGCAGGCTGGCCGCGTCCTTGTCGGCGAGGACGCCGACCACCGCGACCAGCTTGCTGAACGCGAACTCCTCCTGGAGCGCCGTCACCGTGGCCGCCATCCCCTGTGGGTTGTGCGCCCCGTCGAGAAGGATGGTCGGCGCGCTGCGTACGCGCTCCAGCCGGCCGGGTGAGCTGGCCGTGGCGAAGCCCTCCCGGACCGCCTCGATGTCGAGCTGCCGCTTCGCCCCGGCGCCGAGGAACGCCTCCACCGCCGCCAGCGCCACCGCCGCGTTCTGCGCCTGGTGGGCACCGTGCAGCGGGACGAAGACCTCCTCGTAGACCCCGCCGAGGCCCTGGAGGGTGAGCACCTGCCCGCCGACGGCGACCGCCCGCCGGAGCACCCCGAACTCGGCGCCCTCCCGGGCGATGGTCGCGCCGACCTCGGCGCAGCGTTCCAGGATCGGCCCGGCGGCCTCCTCCTCCTGCGCCGCGCAGATCACCGTCGCGCCCCGGTGGATGATGCCTGCCTTGGCCAGCGCGATGTCCTGGATGGTGTCGCCGAGCCACTCGGTGTGGTCCAGCCCGACCGGGGTGAGCACGCACACCCCGGCCTGGAGCACGTTGGTCGCGTCCTCGGCGCCGCCCAGGCCCACCTCGACCACCGCCACGTCCACCGGGGCGTCGGCGAAGGTGGCGAAGGCCAACGCGGTGGTCACGTCGAAGTACGTCAGCGGCTCCGCCGAACGCTCGTCGACCAGCCGGGTCAGCGGCTCGATCTCCCGGTACGTGGCGGCGAACCGCTCCTCGCCCACCGGCTCGCCGTCCAGGCTGACCCGTTCCCGGACGGTCTCCAGGTGTGGGCTGGTGTAGCGGCCGGTGTGCAGCCCGAACGCCCGCAGCAGCGAGTCGATCATCCGGGCCGTCGAGGTCTTGCCGTTGGTGCCGGTCAGGTGGATCGACGGGTACGCCCGCTGCGGGCTGCCGAGCAGGTCCAGCAGGGACTCGATCTTCTCCAGCTCGAAGGCCATCCGGGTGAATCCGCGCCCGGCCAGCTCGGCCTCGACGGCGGCGAAATCGGTGTGGTCGGTCACGAGGGCAGTGCCTCCAGAGCGGCGTCGATGCGGACGAGGTCGGCCTCGGCGACGCCGAGCCGATCACGGATCTTGGCAACCACCGGCTCCGGCGCCTTACCGACGAACGCCGGGTTGTCGAGTTTCGCCCGGGCCTGCGCGGCCTCCTTCTCGGCGGCGGCCCGGTCCTTGGTGAGCCGTGCGCGCTCGGCGGCCACGTCGATCGACCCCCGGGTGTCCAGGGCCACGCTCACCTCGCCGGGCATGGCGAGCGTGGCGCTGGCCTGGAACCCGTCGCCGGCCGGATCCAGCCGCACCAGCGACCGGATCAGCGGCTCGTGCGCGACGATGCCGGCGGCGGCCAGGCCGTCGAGCCGCGCGGCGACCCGCTGCGTCGGCCGCAGCCCCTGGTCCGAGCGGAACCGCCGGATCTCGGTCACCACCCGCTGGAGGCTGCCGACCTCGACCTCCGCGGCGTCGTCGACTCCGGTACGGTCGGCGGTCGGCCAGGCGGCCGTCATCAGCGTCTCGCCGCCGGTGAGCGCGGTCCACAGTTCCTCGGTGACGAACGGGATCACCGGGTGCAGCAGCCGCAGCAGCTGGTCCAGCACGTGTCCGAGCACCCGGCGGGTGGCCTCGGCGGCCGGTCCCCCCTCGGCGAGCACCGGCTTGGTCAGCTCCACGTACCAGTCGCAGACGTCGTCCCAGGCGAAGTGGTAGAGCAGGTCGCAGACCTTTGCGAACTCGTACGCCTCGAACTGCTCGTCGACCTCGGCGGTGACGTGCGCCAGCCGGGACAGCACCCACCGGTCGACGGTCGACAACTCGGCGGCGGCCGGCAGCGGCCCCTCGGTGTGCGCGCCGTTGAGCAGCGCGAAGCGGGTGGCGTTCCAGAGCTTGTTGCAGAAGTTGCGGGAGCCCTGGCACCAGTCCTCGCTGACCGGCACGTCCCCGCCCGGGTTGGCGCCCCGGGCCAGGGTGAACCGGGTGGCGTCGGCGCCGTACCGGTCGATCCAGTCCAGCGGGTCGACCACGTTGCCGAACGACTTGGACATCTTCTTGCCGTGCTGGTCGCGGACCATGCCGTGCAGGGCCACCGTGTCGAACGGCGGCTTCCCGTCCATCGCGTACAGGCCGAACATCATCATCCGGGCGACCCAGAAGAAGAGGATGTCGTAGCCGGTGACCAGGACGCTGGTCGGGTAGAACTTCGCCAGGTCCGGGGTCTGCTCGGGCCAGCCGAGGGTGGAGAACGGCCACAGTCCGCTGGAGAACCAGGTGTCCAGCACGTCCTCGTCCTGGCGCCAGCCCTCGCCGGCCGGCGGCTCCTCGTCCGGGCCGACGCAGACGATCTCGCCGCCCGGGCCGTACCAGACCGGAATGCGGTGGCCCCACCAGAGCTGCCGGGAGATGCACCAGTCGTGCATGTTGTCGACCCAGGCGAAGTACCGCTTGGCCAGCTCGGCCGGCTCGATCTTCACCCGCCCTTCGCGCACCGCGTCGCCGGCAGCCTTCGCCAGCGGGGCGGTGTTCACGAACCACTGGAGCGACAGGCGCGGCTCGACCGTCGTACGGCATCGCGAGCAGTGCCCCACCGCGTGCACGTACGGCCGCTTCTCAGCGACGATGAGGCCCTGCTCGCGCAGCGCGGCGACGATCGCCGGGCGGGCCTCGTACCGGTCCAGGCCCTGGAACGGGCCGTGCGCGGTGATGACGCCCCGCTCGTCCATGATCGTCAGCGACGGCAGGTCGTGCCGCTGGCCGATCTCGAAGTCGTTCGGGTCGTGTGCCGGGGTCACCTTCACCATGCCGGTGCCGAAGCTCGGGTCGACGTGCTCGTCGCCGACGATCGGGATGCGCCGGCCGGTGAGCGGCAGGGCGACCTCGGTGCCGATCAGGTGCTTGTAGCGCTCGTCGTCCGGGTGCACGGCGACAGCGGTGTCGCCGAGCATCGTCTCGGCCCGGGTGGTGGCGACCACGACGTCGTCGCTGTAGCGGATCGAGATCAGCTCGCCCTCGTCGTCGGTGTGCTCCACCTCGATGTCGGAGAGCGCGGTCAGGCAGCGTGGGCACCAGTTGATGATCCGGTTGGCCCGGTAGATCAGGCCGTCGTCGAAGAGCTTCTTGAACATGGTCTGTACGGCCCGGGACAGGCCCTCGTCCATGGTGAAGCGCTCACGGTCCCAGTCGACGGAGTCGCCGAGGCGGCGCATCTGGCCGAGGATCGCGCCGCCGGACTCGGCTTTCCACTGCCAGACCCGCTCGACGAACTTCTCCCGGCCCAGGTCGTGCCGGGACAGGCCCTGGCCGGCGAGCTGCCGCTCCACCACGTTCTGGGTGGCGATGCCGGCGTGGTCCATGCCGGGCAGCCAGAGCGCCTCGTAGCCCTGCATCCGCTTGCGTCGCACCAGCGCGTCCTGGACCGTGTGGTCCAGCGCGTGGCCCATGTGCAGGGAGCCGGTGACGTTGGGCGGCGGGATGACGATGGCGAAGGGCGGCTTGTCGCTGCCTGCCGACGCCCGGAAGTGGCCGGCGGCTACCCACTGCTCGTACCGTCGCTGCTCTACCTCGCCGGGCTGGTACTGGCCGGCAAGGGTCGGGGCGTCGGGGCGTCGGGCGTCCAGTCTCTCGGTCACCCTGAAAGTCTACGGAGGGCTTCCCGGGACCCGACGTGCGCCACCTGCCGTTCGCGTACGGTGTCGGCTATGTCCGACGCACATCTCACCGAGCGCCCGGTCGCCGACGGCCCGGAGCCGATCGACCTGACCGACGAGCCGATCCAGCTCAGCAACCGGGACTCGGACAACGCCCCGGAGCCGCGGACGGCGCGGTCGAGGCGTCGGCGGGTGGCGTGGGCCGTGGCTGCGGTGGTCGGGCTAGCGGGTGCCGCGGTGCTCGGCACCGCCGGCTGGCGGGTGGCCCAGCAGAAGGACGCCGACCTGGCCACCCCGGACCGGGTGGCGGGCCTCGTGCGGGACGACAGCGATCGGGCCCGCAGCACTTCCGACTACCTTCGCAGCGGATTCGCCGCCGACATCGACCTGGACAGCAGCTTCGGCACCGTCTACCGCGATCCCGCCGACGACAAGCGCGCGGTGCTCGTCTTCGGCGGCACGACTCTGCTCTGGCAGCCGGAGCGGGACCTGGACAGCCTCTTCGGCCTGTTGACCGACGAGACCGGCAAGGTGACGGGGCTGCGCGAGGTGCCCGCCGGGCGCCTCGCCGGTGTGATGAAGTGCGGTACCACCAGCGGCGACGGCGGCGACTTCGCGGTCTGCGGGTGGGCCGACCACGGCAGTGTGGTGATGGCGATGTTCCCGGGCCGCTCCATCGACGACGCCGGCGGACTGTTCCGCGCGATGCGCGAGGAGATCCAGACCCGCGGCTGACGCTCTCGATAGGCCCAGCTGGGGCGCGGGAAAGGGCGTCGTGGGCCAGTCGTGGTCTGGCGAAAGGGTGCCGTAACGCAGTTCAGGGCCACCCCGAAGGGTGACCCTGAACTGAAAAAGTTGTCCGGCGGTGTCCTACTCTCCCACACCCTCCCGAGTGCAGTACCATCGGCGCTGGAGGGCTTAGCTTCCGGGTTCGGAATGTTACCGGGCGTTTCCCCTCCGCCATGACCGCCGTAACTCTATCGACATATCAAACAACACCACACACACGCGTGGGTTTGTTGTTCGTTTGCCAAGAGTTGCACAGTGGACGCGTAGCAGCTTAGTAGTCAAGTCCTCGGCCTATTAGTACCGGTCAACTGAACCCGTTACCGGGCTTACATTTCCGGCCTATCAACCCAGTCGTCTAGCTGGGGGCCTTACCCCCACAAAGTGGGGTGGGATACCTCATCTTGAAGCAAGCTTCCCGCTTAGATGCTTTCAGCGGTTATCCCTTCCGAACGTAGCTAACCAGCCGTGCCCCTGGCGGGACAACTGGCACACCAGAGGTTCGTCCGTCCCGGTCCTCTCGTACTAGGGACAGCCCTTCTCAAGTATCCTACGCGCACGGCGGATAGGGACCGAACTGTCTCACGACGTTCTAAACCCAGCTCGCGTACCGCTTTAATGGGCGAACAGCCCAACCCTTGGGACCTGCTACAGCCCCAGGATGCGACGAGCCGACATCGAGGTGCCAAACCATCCCGTCGATATGGACTCTTGGGGAAGATCAGCCTGTTATCCCCGGGGTACCTTTTATCCGTTGAGCGACACCGCTTCCACTCGCAAGTGCCGGATCACTAGTCCCGACTTTCGTCCCTGCTCGACCTGTCAGTCTCACAGTCAAGCTCCCTTGTGTACTTGCACTCAACACCTGATTGCCAACCAGGCTGAGGGAACCTTTGGGCGCCTCCGTTACCCTTTAGGAGGCAACCGCCCCAGTTAAACTACCCACCAGACACTGTCCCTGAACCGGATAACGGTCCGAAGTTAGATACCCAAATCAACCAGAGTGGTATTTCAAGATTGCCTCCACCCATACTGGCGTATGGACTTCACCGGCTCCCACCTATCCTACACAAGCTAATTCGAATACCAATGTCAAGCTATAGTAAAGGTCCCGGGGTCTTTCCGTCCTGCCGCGCGTAACGAGCATCTTTACTCGTAATGCAATTTCGCCGGGCCTGTGGTTGAGACAGTGGGGAAGTCGTTACGCCATTCGTGCAGGTCGGAACTTACCCGACAAGGAATTTCGCTACCTTAGGATGGTTATAGTTACCACCGCCGTTTACTGGCGCTTAAGTTCTCCGCTTCGCCCCGAAGAGCTAACAGGTCCCCTTAACGTTCCAGCACCGGGCAGGCGTCAGTCCATATACATCGAATTACTTCTTCGCATGGACCTGTGTTTTTAGTAAACAGTCGCTTCCCCCTGCTCTCTGCGGCCATACAACGCTCCACCCGCATGGGGCTTCACGTCTCCGGCCCCCCTTCTCCCTAAGTTACGGGGGCAATTTGCCGAGTTCCTTAACCACAGTTCGCCCGATCGCCTCGGTATTCTCTACCTGACCACCTGTGTCGGTTTGGGGTACGGGCCGCTAAGAACTCGCTAGAGGCTTTTCTCGGCAGCATAGGATCACTGACTTCACCTGAATCGGCTCGGCATCACGTCTCAGCCTTCATGCACCACGGATTTGCCTATGGTACGGCCTACACGCTTACCCCGGCACAACCACCGGCCGGGCTCAGCTACCTTCCTGCGTCACCCCATCGCTTGACTACTACCCGCCAGGTTCCCACGCTCCCCAAACATTGACCCGAAGGTCGCCGCCGGTTCGGATGGTTAGCACAACGAGATTCATCAGGGACGCTCTTTCGCGGGTACGGGAATATCAACCCGTTGTCCATCGACTACGCCTCTCGGCCTCGCCTTAGGTCCCGACTCACCCAGGGCGGATTAGCCTGGCCCTGGAACCCTTGGTCATCCGGCGGAAGGGTTTCTCACCCTTCTTTCGCTACTCATGCCTGCATTCTCACTCGTGCCGCGTCCACAACTGGGTCACCCCGCTGCTTCACTCGCGGCACGACGCTCCCCTACCCATCCACACACCTGCACAAGGAATCAAGTCCAAGCGAGGTTAAAATGTGAATGCCACAGCTTCGGCGGTGTGCTTGAGCCCCGCTACATTGTCGGCGCGGAACCACTTGACCAGTGAGCTATTACGCACTCTTTAAAGGGTGGCTGCTTCTAAGCCAACCTCCTGGTTGTCTATGCGACCCCACATCCTTTTCCACTTAGCACACGCTTAGGGGCCTTAGCTGGTGATCTGGGCTGTTTCCCTCTCGACTACGAAGCTTATCCCCCGCAGTCTCACTGCCGCGCTCTCACTTACCGGCATTCGGAGTTTGGCTGATTTCGGTAAGCTTGTGGGCCCCCTAGACCATCCAGTGCTCTACCTCCGGCAAGAAACACGCGACGCTGCACCTAAATGCATTTCGGGGAGAACCAGCTATCACGGAGTTTGATTGGCCTTTCACCCCTAACCACAGGTCATCCCCCAACTTTTCAACGTTGGTGGGTTCGGCCCTCCACGCGGTCTTACCCGCGCTTCAGCCTGCCCATGGCTAGATCACTCCGCTTCGGGTCTAGGACACGCGACTGAATCGCCCTATTCAGACTCGCTTTCGCTACGGCTCCCCCACACGGGTTAACCTCGCCACATGCCACTAACTCGCAGGCTCATTCTTCAAAAGGCACGCCGTCACCCCGCAAGGCTCCGACGGATTGTAGGCGAACGGTTTCAGGTACTATTTCACTCCCCTCCCGGGGTACTTTTCACCATTCCCTCACGGTACTTGTCCGCTATCGGTCACCAGGAAGTATTTAGGCTTACCAGGTGGTCCTGGCAGATTCACGGCAGATTACAGGGGTCCGCCGCTACTCGGGAACACCCACAGAAGGTCAGCAACTTTCACCTACCGGACTTTCACCGTCTACGGTCAGCCATTCCAGACTGTTCGACTAGCCACTAACTTTGTAACTTCTCGAACAAGTGTCAGCTCGTTCAGCAGGGTCCCACAACCCCGACCACGCAACCCCTGACAGGTATCACACGCAGCCGGTTTAGCCTCGATCCGCTTTCGCTCGCCACTACTCACGGAATCACTAAATTGTTTTCTCTTCCTACGGGTACTGAGATGTTTCACTTCCCCGCGTTCCCTCCACACACCCTATGTGTTCAGGTGTGGGTGACTGGACATGACTCCAGCCAGGTTTCCCCATTCGGACACCCTGGGATCACAGCTTGGTTGACAGCTCCCCCAGGCCTATCGCGGCCTCCCACGTCCTTCATCGGCTCCTGGTGCCAAGGCATTCACCGTTCGCCCTTGACAACTTGACCACAAAGATGCTCGCGTCCACTGTGCAATTCTCAACAAACGACCAACCCACAACCCAACAGCCCCACACCAAACCCGACAACCGCCGGCGGTATGTGAGACCAGGCCATGCCTGGCAGCCCATGAAGCTCACGCTCCACACAAGGCTCCGAAAGAAACAACCACCGGTTGTTCTTTCAGGACCCAACAGGGTGCTCTACATCCTCCCTCAGCCGCACCAGAACAATCCGTTCCCACCACCCCGAAAGGCAGCTGTACTAGGTTGCCCCGGCCGTTGCCGAAGAAAAACTCGCCAGTGTCTCCGCCATCGAGCACCCCACCACCACATGCGGGCAGTGCGGGCTCCTTACCGACTTTCGTCGGAAGGTGCTCCTTAGAAAGGAGGTGATCCAGCCGCACCTTCCGGTACGGCTACCTTGTTACGACTTCGTCCCAATCGCCAGCCCCACCTTCGACGGCTCCCTCCCTTACGGGTTGGGCCACCGGCTTCGGGTGTTGCCGACTTTCGTGACGTGACGGGCGGTGTGTACAAGGCCCGGGAACGTATTCACCGCAGCGTTGCTGATCTGCGATTACTAGCGACTCCGACTTCACGGGGTCGAGTTGCAGACCCCGATCCGAACTGAGACCGGCTTTTTGGGATTCGCTCCACCTCACGGTATCGCAGCCCATTGTACCGGCCATTGTAGCATGCGTGAAGCCCTGGACATAAGGGGCATGATGACTTGACGTCATCCCCACCTTCCTCCGAGTTGACCCCGGCAGTCTTCGATGAGTCCCCGCCATAACGCGCTGGCAACATCGAACGAGGGTTGCGCTCGTTGCGGGACTTAACCCAACATCTCACGACACGAGCTGACGACAGCCATGCACCACCTGTGACCGCCCCCGAAGGACCTCACATCTCTGCGAGTTTTGCGGCCATGTCAAACCCAGGTAAGGTTCTTCGCGTTGCATCGAATTAATCCGCATGCTCCGCCGCTTGTGCGGGCCCCCGTCAATTCCTTTGAGTTTTAGCCTTGCGGCCGTACTCCCCAGGCGGGGCGCTTAATGCGTTAGCTGCGGCACAGGGAACCGGAGAGGCCCCCCACACCTAGCGCCCAACGTTTACAGCGTGGACTACCAGGGTATCTAATCCTGTTCGCTCCCCACGCTTTCGCTCCTCAGCGTCAGTTTCGGCCCAGAGACCCGCCTTCGCCACCGGTGTTCCTCCTGATATCTGCGCATTTCACCGCTACACCAGGAATTCCAGTCTCCCCTACCGAACTCTAGCCTGCCCGTATCGACTGCAGGCCCGCAGTTGAGCTGCGGGTTTTCACAGTCGACGCGACAAGCCGCCTACGAGCTCTTTACGCCCAATAAATCCGGACAACGCTCGCACCCTACGTCTTACCGCGGCTGCTGGCACGTAGTTGGCCGGTGCTTCTTCTGCAGGTACCGTCACTTACGCTTCGTCCCTGCTGAAAGAGGTTTACAACCCGAAGGCCGTCATCCCTCACGCGGCGTCGCTGCATCAGGCTTCCGCCCATTGTGCAATATTCCCCACTGCTGCCTCCCGTAGGAGTCTGGGCCGTGTCTCAGTCCCAGTGTGGCCGGTCGCCCTCTCAGGCCGGCTACCCGTCGTCGCCTTGGTAGGCCATCACCCCACCAACAAGCTGATAGGCCGCGAGCCCATCCCAGGCCGAAAAACTTTCCACCAAACACCATGCGGTATAAGGTCATATTCGGTATTAGCCCCCGTTTCCGAGGGTTATCCCAAAGCCTAGGGCAGGTTGCTCACGTGTTACTCACCCGTTCGCCGCTCGAGTACCCCGAAGGGCCTTTCCGCTCGACTTGCATGTGTTAAGCACGCCGCCAGCGTTCGTCCTGAGCCAGGATCAAACTCTCCAACAAAAACTTGTTGAAAAACTGTCCCGGCAACAAACAAATGTTGCCAAAGGAATCCAAGACCAGCCAAACCGAAGCCTGACCAATCCCGGGGTATAAATCATTTTGGCACTGGCTTATCAAGCACCCTGTTGAGTTCTCAAAGAACAACCACACACCACTCAGGCGTCCCACATTGTGGGAACCCGCTTGGGGCAACTCCTCTACCTTACTTGGCTCGCCCCTCGCTGTCAATCTCGCGTTCGAGATCATCAAGGAGTTGCGTTCCATTTCCACGATGACGCACGCCGCATTGCGGCGGTCGTTGCTGTCGCGGGAAACCGCAGACCGGCCGATCGCCACTTCGTGGCCACCCGCCCGGCTCCTGCCGGCTTCAGCACTCTACCCGGTTGGCCTCGCGATCGCAACTCCGTGATCGGAGTGTTCCTCGCACCGCCCGAATCCTCAGCCTCGCTCGGCGTCTCCGCCACGAGCCTGGTGCAGTTGTCGGCCGGTTTGTCCGGCCTTCCGCGTGCAGAGAGAAAGTTACGCGGCCCGCCCGGAGAAGGCAAATCGGCACGCGTCGCTGCCCGACTGCATGGCGCTGGCCGGGAGCCGACGCCCGCCGGGCCCGGTCCGGCGTGGGGTGGGCATTTGAGGTCCGGGGGCAGGCAAGCGAGGTCCGGCGGGCGACGCGGAAAGCCTCGTGGAGCACGGTCGGTTCTGGGGCGGAGAGGTCCACACCTTCGTGCGGCTGTGCCGCCAGCCGCCGGCGGCGTGCGGCTGTGTGCCGCCAGCCGCCGGCGGTCGCCCATTCGTGATGACCACGCGAGGTCCGCAGGCGGCCCCAGCGTGCCAGAGTGTCTGTCATGGATGACCTCCCGCGCACCCGGGTGACCGTGCTCGCCGAGGACGCACTGCTCGGACTGCTGCTGCCCTTCTGGCAGGTGGTAATCGGCGCCTTCGTGGTCTTCGTCGTCCTGGTCTCGGTGGCTCGGCTGGCCCGCCGGGGTCGGTCCCGGATGACAACGGCACTTCTGGTCACGGCCGCCGCGATAGCCGGGCTCGCGGTGGTGGGCGTACTGCTGCAGGGGTGAGCGTCAGAGGCGGCGGTTCGCCAGGCTCGGCAGCTCGGCGCGGATGGTCCGCAGCCGGTCGAGGTCGAGGTCGACGACGGCCAGGCCCGGGCCGTCGGGCACCTGGGTGAGCACCGTCCCCCACGGGTCGACCACCATGCTGTGCCCGTAACAGGTCCGGCCCGGCTCGTGGTCGCCGGTCTGTCCCGCCGCGGCGACGAAACACTGGTTCTCGATCGCCCGCGCGCGCAGCAGCACCTCCCAGTGGTCCCGGCCGGTGTGCAGCGTGAAGGCCGCCGGCACCACGAGCAGCTGGGCGCCGCCCTCGATCACGAGTTGCCGGTAAAGCTCCGGGAACCGGAGGTCGTAACAGATCGACAGGCCGACGCGTAGGCCCTCGACGTCGACGACCACCGGCCGCTCACCCGGGGCCACGGTGGCCGACTCCAGGTAGGAGACCCGGCCGGGGATCTCCACGTCGTACAGATGGATCTTGCGGTAGCCGGCGGCTAGCGTGCCGGAGCGGTCGAAGACCAGGGAGGTGTTCCAGGCGCGGGCCGGATCCGGCCCGCGCTCGCGGAACGACCCGGCGATCACCCAGATGCCCAGTCGCCGGGCGACGCCGGCGAAGAACTGCCCCAGCTCGCCGTCAACCGGTTCCGGTTCGGGAAGACCCGCGTTGGGGCCGAGATAGTCGACGCACTCCGGCAGGAGTGCCAGGTCCGCCCCGGCCGCCGCCGCACGTTCCAGCACGGCCTCAGCGGCCGCGAGGTTCGCCTTACGGTCATCCCGGGAGTTGAGCTGGCAGACGGCGACGCGCATGAGGATCAGCGTACGACCGGAGGGCGCGCGGCGACAGCGTCGAAGGGCTCTCGCGCGGCTGGCCGGTCACGATCGTCGGGCCCGCCCGGGTGACTCACCCGGGTGCGGACACGAAGCCGCGCCCGACCTGAGCGGACGGGCGCGGCGACGGTGGATCAGGCCGACTTCTCCTCGCGGTCCCGCCGGGCACGCCGGCCGGTGAACTCGCGCGGCACGATCGTCGGGTTGACGTTCTCCAGGACCACCTCTCGGGTGATCAGCACCCGGGCGGCGTCGGGGTTGCTCGGCACCTCGTACATCGTGGAGAGCAGGACCTCCTCGATGATGGCGCGCAGCCCCCGGGCACCGGTACCGCGCAGCATGGCCTGGTCGGCGATCGCCTCCAGCGCCGGCTGGTCGAACTCCAGCTCCACGCCGTCGAGCTCGAAGAGGCGCTGGTATTGCCGGACCAGTGCGTTGCGCGGCTCGGTGAGGATCCGCACCAGGGCGCTGCGGTCGAGGCTGCGCACGTTGGTGATCACGGGGAGGCGGCCGACGAACTCGGGGATCAGCCCGAACTTCAGCATGTCCTCCGGCATGACCTGGCTGAAGATGTCGTCGGTCGACCGCTCCGACACCGACCGCAGCCGGGCCCCGAAACCGGTGCCGCCCTGCCCCGTACGGGACTCGATGATCTGGTCCAGCCCGGCGAAGGCACCACCACAGATGAACAGCACGTTGGTGGTGTCGATCTGGATGAACTCCTGGTGGGGGTGCTTGCGCCCGCCCTGCGGCGGCACGTTGGCCACCGTGCCCTCCAGCATCTTGAGCAGCGCCTGCTGGACGCCCTCGCCGGAGACGTCCCGGGTGATCGACGGGTTCTCCGACTTACGGGCGATCTTGTCGACCTCGTCGATGTAGATGATGCCGGTCTCGGCGCGCTTGATGTCGTAGTCGGCGGCCTGGATCAGCTTGAGGAGGATGTTCTCCACGTCCTCGCCGACGTAGCCGGCCTCCGTCAGCGCGGTGGCGTCGGCGATGGCGAACGGCACGTTCAGCATCCGCGCCAGGGTCTGCGCCAGGTGCGTCTTGCCGCACCCCGTCGGACCGAGCAGCAGGATGTTGGACTTGGCCAGCTCGACGGCGTCACTACCGGAGCCCGGCGCCCCGGCCGCGTCGGCCTGGATCCGCTTGTAGTGGTTGTAGACCGCGACGGCGAGCGCCTTCTTGGCCTGGTCCTGCCCGACGACGTAGGTGTCGAGGAACTGGCAGATCTCCATCGGCTTGGGAAGCTCTTCCCACTTCACCTCGCCGGACTCGGCCAACTCCTCCTCGATGATCTCGTTGCAGAGATCGATGCACTCGTCACAGATATAGACCCCGGGGCCCGCGATGAGCTTCTTGACCTGCTTCTGCGACTTCCCGCAGAAGGAGCATTTCAGTAGGTCGCCGCCGTCACCGATCCGTGCCACCTACGTTCTCCCTGCACTCGTCGGCCGGAGACCCGGCCCTCGCCTGCGGACGTGGAAGCGCCCGCCTCGTTTCATCCCGCTCGTTCACCTGCCGGAGGACCGACGGAGCGGCACAGACCCGACGTTACCCGCTGGCGGAGGTTTCTCCGACCCCCAAAACGGGTGTGTCAGACGGGCGGCCGGGAGCGGACTCCCGGCCGACCGCGACCCGAGCTGTTCAGCTGGCGGCGTTGGCCGCCAGCAGGCCCTTCTTGCGGCTGGTGAGGATGGTGTCCACCAGCCCGTACTCCTTGGACTCCTCGGCCGTCATGATCTTGTCGCGGTCGATGTCCTTGCGGACCTTCTCGACCGGCCGGTTGCAGTGCCGGGAGAGCATCTCCTCCAGCTGGGTCCGCATCCGCAGGATCTCACGAGCCTGGATCTCGATGTCCGAACCCTGCCCGTAGCCGCCCTCGGTGGCCGGCTGGTGGATGATGATCCGCGAGTTCGGCAGCGCCATCCGCTTGCCCGGGGTGCCGGCGGCCAGCAGCACAGCGGCCGCGCTGGCGGCCTGTCCGAGGCAGACCGTCGAGATGTCCGGCCGGACGTACTGCATGGTGTCGTAGATCGCCGTCATGGCGGTGAACGAACCGCCGGGCGAGTTGATGTACATGATGATGTCGCGGTCCGGGTCGGTGCCCTCGAGCGTCAGCAGCTGCGCCATCACGTCGTTCGCCGACGCGTCGTCGACCTGGACGCCGAGGAAGATGATCCGGTCCTCGAAGAGCTTGTTGTAGGGGTTGGACTCCTTCACCCCGTACGACGTGCGCTCGACGAACGACGGCAGGACGTAGCGGTTGTGCACGGCCGCGAACTGGGGCGGCAGGCTAAGGTCGGTCATCGTCAGCTCCTCAGCTCAGGGTCCCGGCGCCATCCGGAACCTGAGCGGCCCCGATGATCACCTTGTCGATGAAGCCGTAGTCCAGGGCCTCCTGGGCGGTGAACCAGCGGTCGCGGTCGGAATCCGCCTCGATCTGCGCCTGGCTCTGGCCGGTGTGGTGCGCGACCCGCTCCTGGAACATCCGCTTGGTGTAGAGCATCTGCTCCGCCTGGATGGCGATGTCGGACGCGGTGCCGCCCAGACCGCCGGAGGGCTGGTGCATCATGATCCGCGCGTGCGGCAGGGCGTAGCGCTTGCCCTTGGTGCCGGCGCAGAGCAGCAGCTGACCCATGGACGCCGCCATGCCCATCGCCACGGTCGAGACGTCGTTGTCGATGAACTGCATGGTGTCGTAGATCGCCATGCCGGAGTAGACCGAGCCGCCCGGCGAGTTGATCCAGAGGTTGATGTCGCGGTCCGGGTCCTCCGCGGCCAGCAGCAGGAGCTGCGCGCAGATGCGGTTGGCGACCTGGTCGGTCACCTCGCTGCCCAGGAAGATGATGCGCTCCTTGAGCAACCGGTTGTAGACCGAGTCGTCGAGGTTGCCAATGGTGTCGCCACCGCGGGCATCGATCGCCCGGAGCGGCTTCGCTTGGATGTGCATGTCGGTCATGGCAGCCCTTCGCTCTCCGTACCGTCCTACCCGACACTAACCGCTCAGCCGGATGGCAGAGCGCCGGTCCGGGCAGTGTTCGCTATCAGCGCAGCACCGCCGAGGCGTACCCGAAAAGGGAATCGGCCGCCGTCCACCGCAGGCGGCGGACGGCGGCCTCACCCGACGATCAGTGCTCGTGGTTGTGCTCGGCCTCGTTCTCGGCGCGCAGCGCGTCGAGGGTGACCTCGTTGCCCGCCGCGTCCTTGATCTTGATGCGCTCCATGACCGAGGCCAGGGCCTTGCCCCGCCGCACGTCACCGAAGATCGCACCGGCCGCGCCCGAGCGGACGAGCTGGTCGTAGTACTGCTGCGGAGCCATCCCGGCGCGCTGGGCCCGGTGCACGATCTCGTGGCCGAACTCGTCGTCGGAGACCTGTACGTCCTCGGCGTCGGCGAGGGTGTCCAGCAGCAGCTGGATCTTGACGCCCTCGGTCGCCGCCTCGGTCAGCTCGGCGTCGATCTGCTCCTCGGTCTTCTCCTCGGCCGCGAGGTATTCCTCCAGCGAGGCGCCGATCCGCTCGAGCTGGTCGACCATCGCCTGCTTGCGGTTCTCGACCTCCTCGCGGATGACGCCCTCCGGCGCCGGCACCTCGGCGGCGGCCACCATCTGCTCCAGCGCCTTGTCCCGGGCGGCGTAGATCTGCTCGACCCGCTTGCCCCGGGCGACCCGCTCGTGCAGGTCGGCGCGCAGCTCCTCGATGGTGTCGAACTCGCTCGCCATCTGGGCGAACTCGTCGTTCAGCTCCGGCAGCTCCTTCTCCTTGACCGTGCGCACGGTCACCGCCACCTCGGCGTCGCGGCCGGCGAAGTCGCCGCCGACGAGCTCGGTGGTGAAGGTGGTGCTCTCGTTGGCGGCCAGGCCGACGACGGCCTCGTCCAGGCCCGGGAGGAGCTGCTTGCTGCCGACCTCGTGGGAGATGTTGCTGGCGGAGCCGCCCGGCACGTCCTCACCGTCGACGGTCGCGTTCAGGTCGATCTGGACGTAGTCGCCCTCCTGGGCGGCCCGCTCGACGGTCTTCAGGGTGGCGAACCGCTCGCGCAGGCTCTTCACCTGCTCGTCGATCTCGCTGTCGTCGATCTGGAGCTCGTCGACGGTCACCTCGATGGTGGCCGGGTCCGGCAGGGTGATCTCCGGGCGGACGTCGACCTCGGCGGTGAAGTTCAGCGAGTCACCGTCGTTGAACTCGGTGATCTCGACCTCGGGCCGGCCGAGCGTCTTCAGGTCGTGCTCGCGGACGGCCGCGAGGATGTTCTGCGGGATGGCCTCCTGCACCGCCTCGTTGAGGACGGTGCCCCGGCCGACCCGCTGGTCGATCACGGCCGTCGGAACCTTGCCCTTGCGGAAGCCGGGCACCTGGACCTGCTGCCCGATCTCCCGGTACGCCTTCCTGAGGCTCGGCTCGAGCTCGACGAACGGCACCTCGATGGCGAGCCGCACGCGCGTCGGGCTCAGAGTCTCGACGGTGCTCTTCACAGGCGTACTCCTTGACGGATCTCGGTTTTAGTCTGGGCGCAACAAGCCCATCGAGTGTAGGCGAGCCGGCCGGCCGGACCGGCGGCGGCCGGGGACCGCACAGAGGGCGACCCCGGCGACCGGCCGCGGACGACAGTCGGGGTGGCGGGATTTGAACCCACGGCCCCTCGCTCCCAAAGCGAGTGCGCTACCAAGCTGCGCCACACCCCGTGGCGACGAGCAGTCTATGCCGTCGCGACCCGCCGGACGTGCCGGGGCATCCCCCAACGCGCCGAAGAGGGACCAACCAGACATCCAGCCCCTCCGGAACCCTCCCGCACGGCCGCCGCGCGTTGCCGCGGGGATACGGCTGAGCGGGCGGCGCGGGTCATTGGGTACGCTGTCGGCGTCCCGCAGTGGCGGGGCGTACGCGGGCGTAGCTCAATGGTAGAGCTTCAGTCTTCCAAACTGACGGTGCGGGTTCGATTCCCGTCGCCCGCTCCACACCTTCCGGCCCAGGCCAGCGGTATGATCGCCGCGCCTGGGCCGTTCTCGTTTCAGCCCTCCGGACCAGCGCCGCCCGTATGCTCGCCTGTCCCATCCGGTACGGAACGATCGCGAGGGCGGTTGGCCGCCGTAACCGGCGACGGGGTTTTCACGCTGAGGGGGTCCTCGTTCTTCGGCGGTGATTCTGCCGGGCCGGGACCGACTGGCCTTCCGGTGTCACCAGCTTCGACGGTGTCGGTTCGGGAAGGGTGCGGAACACCAGCCAGGCCAGGGCTGGCAGCACGCTCAGCGGAGCGAGGGCCGTCTGGAGCGAGGTGGCGTCGGCGACCCCTCCGATCAGAGGGCTGGCCAGGCCGCCGATGCTGACGGTCAGGCCGAGGGTGATGCCGCTGGCGGTACCAACCCGGGTGGGTAGATAGTCCTGGCCAAGGGTGACCTGCAGCGAGAACGGGACATAGAGGCCCACGGAGGTCAGGGCCACGAACAGGTACAGCGCGGGGCCGGGGACGAACACGATGCCTGCCGTGGCGGCCACGCTGGCCAGGTACGACCAACGCGCGACTGTGACCCTGCCCCAGCGGTTGGCCAGGCTTCCGCCGAGCGCGGTGCCCACCGCGCCGCCGAGGTAGAGCACGAACAGCGCCAGGGCGCCCGCCGACCTGCCGCCGCCGGTGCGCTGCTCGGCGTAGACCGAGATGAACGTACTCAGCCCGACGAACAGGACGGACCGGCAGACCACGGCCAGCGACAGCTTCACGAATGACCTGCGGTCGTCGGTTCCGGTCGAAATCGACGTGCCACCGCCGGGTCCCCGGTTGCCCAACGCGCGCAGCACGGACAGGCAGAGCGCGCTGCCCGCGAGGGCAGGCAGGACGAGCAGCGGTGTGAACTGCAGACCGCCGTGGGCGACCACGATGGCGACCATGACGGGCGCGGCGGCGAAGCCCAGGTTCCCGCCGAGGGTGAACCAGCCCATCGCCGAGTGGCTGCCCCGGCTGGCGATCCGCGCGAGGCGGGCGGATTCGGGATGGTAGGCGGCGACCCCGATGCCGGAGATGGCCACGAACAGCAGGGTCAGCGCGTACGAGCCGCTGATGCCGCTCAACGCGATGCCCAACCCGCCGAGGATTGTGCTCACGGGTAGCAGCCAGGGCATCGCCCGCCGGTCGGTCAGCGCGCCGAACAGCGGCTGCGCCACCGAGGACAGGAGAGACGCGGCGAGCACGATGCCGGAGGCTGCGGCGTAGCTGTACTCGCGCTCAGCGATGAAGAACGGGACGAGCGAGGCCACGGCGCCCTGGTAGACGTCCACGCAGGCATGTCCGACCGACAGCAGGATGATTGGTCTGTTCCTCGGCACCCGGCAATGCTCGTCGACCCGATCACGTCGCGCTTTCGATAAGCTGCCATCTTGTGCCGGAAGTCCGCCATTCTCCCGTCGCCCCGACCCGGGCCCAGTGGTTGGCCCCCGGATCCGCCATCGACGCGCACCGACATGACGACCACCAGATCGTCTACGCCGCCCGAGGAGTGCTGGCCGTCACCACCAACGCGGGGGCATGGGTCGCTCCCGCCACCCGCGCCATCTGGATACCCGCCGGGACGGTGCACGCCCACCAGGCCCACGGCAAGCTCGAACTGCACCTGGTCGGACTGCCCACGACGGAGAACCCGCTCGACCTGGACCGACCGACGGTGCTGACCGTCGGTCCGCTGCTGCGCGAGCTGATCCTTGCCTACACCCGTCGCCCGCACGACGACAGCCCTCCGCGCGAGCGGCTGCGGGCCGTCCTACTCGACGAGCTGCGGGCCTCCCCCCAGCAGCCCCTGCACCTGCCCGCTCCCCGCGACCCCCGGTTGAAGGCGCTGTGCGCGGCGTTCCACGCGAATCCGGCCGACAACCGCACCCTCGCCACGCTCGGGAAGGAGGTCGGCGCGAGCGACCGCACCCTGTCCCGGCTCTTCGCGGCCGACCTCGGCATGAGCTTCCCGCAGTGGCGCACGCAACTGCGCCTGCACCACGCCCTGCTCCTGCTGGCCGACGAGACGGCGGTGACCAAAGTGGCGCATCTGTGCGGCTGGTCGTCGGCCAGCGCGTTCGTCGACGTGTTCCGCCGCACCTTCGGGCACACCCCCGGGGCGCACCGGATGTGAGCCGGGAATACACCAGGCTTCCCGTCGACCGGCTGCTGCGTTGCTGGCACGATTGCGACCGTGAACGGTCCCGTCCCGGCCTGGCGGAGCGCTCTTCTCGGCCGCGTCGTCGCCCAGATCGAAACCGAGATACGTCAGGCGTGGGAGAGCCTGCTGTGCGATCTCGACGTCGCCGCAGGCTCGGCGGGGGCGATCGAGTTGGCCTGGCTGGTGGTGGATGATCCAGCGGCGTACGGGTGGCGGACGGTTGACGGCGCGCTTGACCAACTGACCTGTCCGGCGTGCGGGTCGCGGCTGACCAGGGGGCCGGAATCATGCGAGACGTGCGAGTTCCACCACCGGATGCGCTTCGGAGCGCGCGAGGTGGACCGCCGGCACGTCCCCCCGGGGAACGAGCACGCCCTGAGGGTGGCGAGCGCGGTGACTCGTACGCGTCATCGATACTCGCCCCGGGCGCGGGTGGGCTACGAACTGGTGTTGCCGGAACTCGTCGCCGGCGCACTGCCCACCACGAGGCAGGCCCAGGCCGGCAAGGCTCTCATCAACAAGCTGACTGATGATGAGTGTGATCGCGTCACCGACCTCGCCCAGGTCGAGGAGCTGGCGGCCGGTCGCTGATTCCCGAGGAGCAGACATGTCCAGCGAGCCGGAGCCGGGCCTGGTGCCCGAGCACCTGCGACCCGGCTACGACGGTGATCCGATCATGGTGACGGTCGACGGGCAGGACTTCCGGGTTCGGGTACGGGCCGGGGAGCCCGGCACGTACGACTTCGACTGGCTCAGCGGGCCGCACGACTACGGCTTCGGGCTCTCCAGGTCTGACGGCGTCGCGATGAGCCTGCCCGAGATGGAGGAGGCCATCCGTGCCTTCCTCGCCGAGATCGACCCCGCTACCGGTTACCTGGCGGAATGACGGCAACGGCAAGCTGGCGGGGCGCGGAGAGCGCCCCGCCAACCGCCTACTCCCGCCAGCCGGCCAGATCGACGCCCTTGGCGATCTCGACCCGGAAGCCCATGGTGATCTCGCCGCTCTCCCCCGGACCGAGCCGCAACCGCCAGGTCAGCTCCCCCAGCTCGGTACGTTCGGCCGGCGGCGGGACGAGGGTGGCTTCCCGTACGGACACCCCGTCGTCCCGGGACACCGGCAGTTGGTCCCGCACCTCGACGGTCGCCGGTCGGGGGGTGTGGTTGGCCACGCTGATCCGGTATTCCACCTCACGCCGTCGGGTCGAGCCGAGCGTGGCCCTGGTGTCGGAGCGCCGGCCCAGTTTCCGTTCCACCCGCAGCCGGTCGTCCACCCCGAGCGCCAGTTCGGTCTCCTCGCCCGGCGCCCACACCGGCAGCCGGGTGGTCGCGACGAAGTCGGCGCCGTGGAAGACCGCCGCCGGGCCGGGGAGCAGCGTGTGTGCCGAGGTGTTGCGTACCGTCGCGCGCAGGTGCGCCTCCGGTGCGCGCAGCGGCACGGTCACGTGGTCCAGCCGGGCCGGCAGTTCCAGCACGGCGACGGTGGCCCGGTGTGCGCTGCCGTCGGCGGGTACCGCGATGGGTCGGGCCGGTCGGTAGGTGGCGGCGGCGACGCCCTGCTCGACCTCGGCGACGCTCGCCTGCATCATCGGGGGCGGCGGGCCGGCGAACGCGGCTCTGCCGGTGGCCGGCGGCGCCCCGGCGGGTGCCGGCGGGGGCGGTGGCATCCCGCCCACCATCGTCGCCGGCAGGACCCGCGGCGGTACCGGCCGGACCCGGTCGAGATACCAGGGCGACAGTTCGGGTACGGCGGTCGCCACGGCCGGGCGGGCGGTCGAGAGCTGGAGCTCGCACTCCGGCCAGTCCTCGCCGGTGTCCTGGCTGACCAGCCCGAACCAGGTCAGCGTCACGGTCTCGTCGACCAGCCGCAGGTCGTACGAGGGCTGCCAGCGGGCGCCGTCCACCAGGTAGGTCAGCTCCAGTTCCAGCTCGGCGTCGTCGACGTCCACCGAGACGGTCACCTCGGCGGCCAGCCGGTCCGGTTTCCGTTTGCCCTTCGTGGCCTGGAGCTGCCGCTCGACGGCCGCCAACTCGTCGGTCAGCTCGGTGCGCCGCCGGGCCAGCCCACGCCGCCGGGTGCGGGAGTCGGTGAGTTGGCCGGCCACCGAGTCGGCGAAGGCGGCCACGTCGGTCGGGGCGGCGTCGCCGGCGGCCAGCGCGCGGGCGTACGTGCCGCCGGCCCGCTCGGCCAGCCGGGCGAGGAACTGTCCCCGCTCCGCCTCGATCTCGTACGCGTCGTCCGCTTCGGCCAGGTCCTCGGCCAGCGCCCGGCGCCGCCGCTCCAACTCGCTGACCTGCCGGTCGGCACTGCGCGCCTGCCGGTGGGTCGTCACGTCCACGCCGAGCACGGTGGCCGCACCCCGGCCGCCGACCCGCAGCGAGTCGCGCCGCAGTCCGAGCGGGAGCGGTGCGATGCGGATCCGGTGCTCGCCGGCGGCCAGGCGGGTGCCGCCCAGGCGGGTAACCCGGGCCCGGTCCGGATAGACGGTGACTCCGACGATGGGTGCTTCGATCTCCACTGCGTCCACGCGGCGAGGGTAGTCGGGGCCCGCTCGTGGCACCGGCGCGCGTCAGACACACCACCAGACGTACAGATGCTGCTCGGGGCGTCCTCGGTGATCGCCCAGAGTCGGGACCGGTCCGACACGTACGCCGGTGGCACCGCCAGGGGTGACCGGGAATGACGTCGCCACGGCCGGCCGGTTCACGTACCTTTCCGGCATGGAGCTTCATGATCTTCCGCCGGCGGAGTTCGCGTTCCCGGGGCCGCTGCGGGACACGCTGGTGGCCGCGATCCTGTCAGGCGCGAAGACCTCGACGTCCAGCCTCGTGCTCGGCTACGAGCGGGCGAACGAGCCGATGCCCGAGGTCGGCCAGCGGTCGGCGGTGCTCGACTCGGCGGGCCGGCGGGTCGCGGTGATCGAGGTGACCGAGGTACGGGTGGTCCGACTCGCCGACGTCGACCTGCGACACGCCCTCGACGAGGGCGAGGGGTACGAGTCGGTGGCGCAGTGGCGGGCCGGGCACGAGACGTTCTGGCACAGCGAGGAGGTACGCGCGGAGCTTGGTGATCCCGGCTTCACCGTCGACGACGACACCCCGGTGCTGGTCGAGCGCTTCCGGCTGGTGCACACGGTCTGAGCCGTCGCGCGTGGGGTCGGGGCGATCGTCGCCGTCGGCGTTGCGGGGCAAAATCACACTTTGACCCGGTGTATCGTCGGTCGCCGTATCAGCGATACACGCCTGGCTGGCCTGTCGAATGCGGGGAGCGAATGCCGGACCGTACGACGACATCGACCACCAGCGCTGTGGATCGGGTCGAGAAGGACGGGCGTCGACGGCGCGGTGTCGTGGAGTCGGCGTGGGTCCTGCTCGTCGTGGTGATCGCGTCGCTGCTGTTCCTGGCCCGGTACGAGGACCCCCGGCGGATCTCCAGCTCCGGCGACAGCATGTGGTACATGCGTCAGGCACTCATCTTCGCCGGGAAGAGCCCCGACGAGGCCCGGATCACGGCCGCCCGACAGGTGTGCAGGGACATCAACCGCTCCCAGCGGGACCACGGCACGCGACCCTCCTGCACCGAGTACCAGAGCACCGGCATCTCACCGCGCTACGTGGCGATCTTCGACAGCCGGCCGGGATATCCGCTGTTCGCCGCGCCGTTCGTGGCGGTGCTCGGCCCCTGGACCGGCATGGTGGCAGCCACCATGCTGCTGGCCATCGCGGCTGCGGTGCTGGCGTATCTGGCGGTCTGGCTGGCGACCGGACTACGCCTCGCCGGTGTCTTCGCGGCGGGCCTGCTGTTCGTGCTGCCGCCCGGTTTCTGGATGACCCGCCTGCTCACCGAGAGTGGGGTCGTGGCCGGCTACCTGGCCGTGATCCTCGGGGCCATGCTCGCGTGGCGCGGCCGTATCAGACTCGGCCTGTCGATCGTGACGGTCGCGCTGGTGTGGCTGTTCGCGGTGCGGTCGGCCAGCGGGATGGCGATTGCGCTCACGCTGCTCGGCGCGTCCGTGGTGGCGCTGCTCACGCGGCTGCCGCAGCGTCGGGCCGCCCTGCTTACCGGCGGCGTCGGGCTGCTCGCGGTGGTCCTCTGGCAGGTCGTCAGCTCGGTGCTGCGGCTGCCGGGGCTCAACGACACGATCCAGGACTTCGCGACCCGGCACTTCTCGCGTCCCGACATCGCCGACCCGATCGGTTGGCTGGTCGAGAAGAACATCGCCTACTGGCCGGAGCAACTGGCCGACGAGATCCCCTACCCGGAGGCCGCCGTCGCTCTGGTGTTCGCGGCGGTGGTCCTCGTACGCATCATGGGCTCGGCCGCCGCGTTGTGGATCTTCACGGGGCTGACCGGTGTGGCGATGCTGGTGGCACATCCCGTGGCGACCGAGTACGACCGGCTGATGCTGCCGTTGTGGATTCCGGTGACGTGCGCGCTCGGCTATGCCGCGGCGCTCGCCGTCAGCCGGGTGCGTACGCCCGACGTGGCCGAGCCCGAGCCCGAGCCCGCTGGGCCGATGCCGGCGCGGGTCGCACCGGCCGGATCGGCCGCGGTGTCCTGACCGGCGGACCCGGCCCTCCCGGCCCGTTGCCGCGCGCCGGCCCAACCGGGCGCGAGGCGACGGGTGCGGGCTGCGTACGATGCGGGACCGGGCATCCCCTCGTCCCGCGGAGGTAACGGCAGATGGCAGGCCAGCACGAGGGGTACGCCCTCGGCGTCGATCTCGGCACGTCCCACACCGTCGCCGTGCTACGCCGGCCCGACGGGCACACCCGCCCGCTGCTCGTGGACGGGCAGCCGATCATCCCCTCCGGCGTGTACGCCGACGCCGACGGGCTGCTGCACGTCGGCCGGGACGCCCAGCGGCTGGCCCGGACCGACCCGGGCCGGTACGAGCCGAACCCGAAGCGGCGTATCGACGAGCCCGCGGTGCTGCTGGGTGGTCGCCGATACCCGCCGGCCGAACTCCTCGCGGCGACGCTGCACGCGGTGGCCCGGGCGGCTGTCGAGGCGGTCGGGTTCCTACCCCCGGCGGTACTCACGTGCCCCGCCACCTGGGACGCGGCCCGGCGCCAGGTGCTGGCCGACGCCCTTGCGGTGGCCGGCTGGCCGACGGCGGCCGAGCACACACTCACCGGTCCCACCCCACCGGGCACCCGGCTGCTGCGGGAGCCGGTGGCCGCCGCCCGCTACTACACCCAGGTGCTGCGCCGGCCGGTGCCGGTGGGTGGAACCGTCGCGGTCTTCGACTTCGGTGCCGGGACGTTGGACGTCGCGGTGCTGCGCAACGAGGGCGCCGACCCGTGGGGCGACTCCGGGTTCACCGTCGTCACCGCGGGAGGCGCCGACGACCTCGGTGGCCTGGACCTGGACGTGGCCCTGCTGGGTCGGCTCGGCGAGTTGGTCGCCGGGGCGGACCCGGCGCGGTGGGAACGGCTGACCCGCCCCGAGTCCGCGACCCAGTGGCGGGAGCGGCACGAGCTCTGGGAGAACGTCCGGGGCGCGAAGGAGATGCTGTCACGGGTCACGGCCGCGCCGGTGGCCGTGCCGGGGGTGGAGGCGGCGGTCACCCTCACCCGGGCCGATCTGGAGCGGGTGGCCGCACCGCTGCTGGCCCGGGCGGTGGCGGTGGCCCGGGAGGTGATCGGCGCGGCCGGGCTCGACCCGCAGCAGCTCTCCGGCCTGTTCCTGGTCGGCGGTGCCACCCGGATGCCGATGGTCGCCCGGCTGCTGCACGCCGAACTGGGCGTCGCCCCGACCGTGCTTGAGCAGCCGGAGCTGCCGGTGGCCGAGGGGGCGCTGACCGACCTGCCCCTGCCTCGGCGCGCCCGGAACGCCGACGCGTTCGCCGCACCCGCCGCCGTGCCCGCGCAATCCGCCGCGGCACCGCGACCGCAGCCCGTTGCGTCACCGGATCCCGCCGCGTCACCGGATCCCGCAGCGCTGGCGCAGCCCGAACCCGCCGGCACCTCGCCGCACGAGCCCGCCGTGCCGCACGCCTGGGTCGGCAGCCAGGACGGCAACGCGCCGACCGTGCCCGCCGACCCGGGCCCCACGCCGACCGTCGTCGCCGGGCCGGAGGGCGTCACGCCGGCCCTGCCCGCCGGCCTGGCACCGACAATGATCGCCAGCCCGTCGACCGCCCAGACCGTGCCCGCCGCACCGGCGCCGGCCATGCCGTTCGGGCCGCCGGGCGCAGCAGCCGGACACCCCGCACCCTTCGCACCACCGTGGACACCGGCCGGGGACGCGGGGCCGTACGCATCGCCGGGGGCACCGGCCGGAGGCGCGGGACCGTACGGACCGCCGGGGGTATCGGGCGTGCACCAGGGCGGACCGCAGGGGGCGTGGTCGGGCGTACCCGTCTCCGGCGCGCCGGTGTCGCCACCGCCCGACGGCGGCCGGACCGGGCCGGCGCTCCCTGGGCGCCGGGCGCTGTGGATCTCGCTCGCCGCCGTCCTCGCGCTCGCCGGTGTGGCGACCGCGGCGGTGCTGTACCTGACCCGGGACCGCTACCCCGCCCTGGAGTTCCGGACCGTCGACCTGGTGACCCGGGTGCCCGCCGGTGCACAGCGGCCGGCGGACATGTTCACCGCGGTCCTCGGCAACCGCGCGTACCTCGCTTACCCGCTCGACGACGGGCGGCTGGAGGTGGTGGCCGTCGACGCCGGCACCGGCGCGGTGAAGTGGCGGAAGCAGACCGTGGCGTCCTCCGAACGGTGGGATCGGATCGTCGCCCTGCCCGGCGCGGTCGCGCTCTTCGCCGACGCCATCGGCGACAACACCCCCCGGGACCTGGTGCTGCTCGGCGGCGACTCCGGCGACCAGCGGTGGCGCCGGCCGATCCTGGGCGACGATGACGTCATCTTCGGCGACGGCGTCGCGGTGCAGGTCGACCGCACCGGGAAGCGGCTGGTCGGGCTGCGGCTGAGCGACGGCGACCCGATCTGGGAGGAACCCACCCCGAGCGACGAGTACGGCAACACCCGGACCAGCGTCCGCCCGGTCACCACCGACAAGGCGCTGGGCGGCCCGGCCTTCCTCGACGGCTCCCCGCGTAACCCCTGGCTCGGCAAGGTCCAGCAGATCGTGCAGGTGGGCGCGGACCGGTCCGTCCGGCTGATCGACATGGGCAGCGGCCGGGAGGTCCGCAAACTCGCCGGGGTGGCCGACCACGACGACCTGGTGGTGGCGCACGAGGACCGCCTCTACGTGGCCCGCGACGACGCCGGCTACCAGTTGCTCGCGTACGACCTGACGAGCGACGCCCAGCCGAAGGTGCTGTACACCGCCGGGGACGACAAGCGCAGGCCGAAGGCGCTGGTACCCTGCGGCGAGCGGCGGGCGTGCCTGCTGGAGGTCACCGGCGGCGACGACGAGACCGCCGAGGTGGTGGCGGCGGACGAGAAGGACCACATCCGCTGGAAGGCCCCGGAGGCGACCACGCTGGTGCCGGTCGGCGAGCACCTGTTGGCCCGGCGGACCTCCCCGAAGTCGGTTGGCACACTGTTCGACGCCGAGGGTCGCGCCGTGCTGCGGGACCGTGGCGGGGTGGCGGTCCGGCTCGACGCGGGCAACCTGCTGCTTCTCGCCGACCCGCCCAGCTCGGCCGAGGACGACCGCAGCGTCGCCGGGATGCCGGTGAGTTCCGGCGACGTGACCGAGATGGGCCAGTTGAAGGACGTCCGCAGCGACACGTGCTCGTGGAACACCAGCGTGATCGTCTGCGGCGCCGGGAAGGACGGCGGGGCGGAGTCCCCGTACGGCTTCGTGCTCCACCGGTTCGCCGACGAGTAGCCAGAAGCCGACAGCAATTCAGATCGATCTATATAACCGATAGCCTCCTCTCAACGGCCAGGCTGTCCCGCGTCCGGTCACGAGCCGCGCGGGGCCGACAGGAGGAGGACCGGCAGATGACACTTCCCCGTACCCGACGATGGCGGGCCCGCGCGGTGGGCGTACTCGCCGCCGCCGCGGTCGTCGCCGCGATGGGCACGCCCGCGACGGCGGCCCCGGCCACCGGCGAGATCCTGCACGCCGACGCCGCGAACGCCACGGCCGACGGATACGTCGTGGTGCTCAGGGGCGACGCCCTCGGGCAGCCCGGCGACCGGCGGGCCGCCGTCACGAGCACCGCCGACCGGCTGGCCGACCGCTACGGGGCCACCCTCGGCCGCGTCTACGGGCACGCGCTCACCGGCTTCGTGGCGCACCTGCCGGAGCGGGCGGCCCGGCGGCTCGCCGCCGACCCGGCCGTGGCGTACGTGGAACGGGACCGGGTGGTGACCCTCGTCGGCCCGGGCGTGCAGCTCAACCCGCCCTCGTGGGGACTGGACCGGATCGACCAGCGCAATCTCCCGCTCGACGGCCGGTACGCCTACCCGAACACCGCGCACAACGTGCACGCGTACGTCATCGACACGGGCGTCCGGAGCACCCACGGTGACTTCGGCGTCCGGGCCGGCGGCGGCGTCGACCTCGTCGACGGCGGCCCGGCGGACGACTGCAACGGCCACGGCACCCACCTCGCCGGCACCATCGGCGGCACCCTGCACGGGGTGGCGAAGGAGATCCGGCTGCGGCCGGTGCGGGTGCTCAACTGCGCCGGCAGCGGCACCTTCTCCCAGGTGATCGCCGGGGTGGACTGGGTCACCGCGAACGCCGTGCGGCCGGCGGTGGCGCTCCTGGCGCTCGGCGGCGGCGCCAGTACGGCGCTGGACAACGCGGTGAACGCGTCGATCGCCTCCCGGGTGACCTATGTCGTCACGGCGGGCAGTTCGAACGCCAACGCCTGCAACTACTCCCCCGCGCGGGTGGCGGCGGCGCTCACCGTGGCCGGCACCACCAGCACCGACGCCCGGATGCCGAGCGGCAACCACGGCAGTTGCCTCGACCTGTTCGCCCCCGGCGCCAACATCAGGTCCACCTGGCACACCGGCGACACGGCGGCGGTCACCATCAGCGGTGGTTCGATGGCCGCCGCGCACGTCGCCGGCTGCGCCGCGCTCGCCCTCTCGGCCAATCCGACCTGGAGCCCCGCCCAGGTCGCGGCCCACCTGATCGGCAGGGCGACGACCAGTGTGGTCACGGGCGTGGTCAGCGGCACGCCGAACCGCCTGCTCTACTGCGGCCCCTGAGCCACCCGGGCACCGGATCCCGGCACCCGTCCACGCGGGCGGCACACCGGATCCGGCGCCCACCCGCGCGGCCCGTCACACCGGCGGGCCGCGCGGGTTCGCACTCCGGTGCTGCGCCCGAGGGCGCTCCAGGTGCAGGGGCGCCACGCATCCTTGTCGATGCCTGTCAGCCCCCTTGTTCCCGCCGGGCTCGCCGACTACCGTTCGGTCGATGATCGACTACCTGGTCATCGGCGGAGGCATCGCGGGCGCCAGCGCCGGACACCATCTCGCCGCGTACGGCACCGTGCTGCTGCTGGAGATGGAGCACGTCCCCGGCCAGCACTCCACCGGCCGCTCGGCCGCGATGTTCTCCGAGTACTACGGCGGGCCGGCGGTGCGCACGCTGACCCGGGCCAGCCGGGGCTTCCTCACCGCGCCGCCGCCGGGATTCGCCGAGCATCCGCTGCTCACCCCGCGCGGCGTCCTCATCCTCTGCCCGCCCGGGAGCGAGGGCGCCTTCGACGCGACGCTGCGCGACGGGGCCGAGGTGGACCCGCCGGCCCGGGAGATCGACCTCGCCGACCTGCCCCGGCACTGCCCCGTGGTGCGGCCGGAGTGGTGCCGGCGGGCGCTGGTGAAGCCGGCCGCCCAGGACCTCGACGTCGCCGCGCTGCACCAGGGCTACCTGCGGGGCATCCGAGCGTCCGGCGGCCGGGTCGGGTGCGACTCGCGGGTCCGCCAACTGCGGCGCGTCGGCGGCGGATGGCAGGTGACGACGGATGCCGGCGAGTTCACCGCCCGGGTCGTCGTCAACGCGGCGGGTGCCTGGGCCGACGAAGTCGCCACGACGGCCGGCGTACGGCCGCTGGGGTTGATGCCGCTGCGGCGCACCGCCTTCCTGGTGGACGCGCCGGCCGGCGTCCCGGCGACGGACTGGCCGATGGTCGGCGACGTGGACAGCACCTTCTACTTCAAGCCGGAGTCGGGACGCCTGCTGGTCTCCCCGTGCGACACCACCCCGGCCCCACCCGGCGACGCCCGCCCCGACGACCTCGACGTGGCGATCGGCGCCGACCGGGTGCAGGAGGCGACCACGCTGAACATCCGCCGGGTCCACCAGGCGTGGGCCGGACTGCGGACCGCCGCCCCGGACGACGTGCCGGTGATCGGCCCGGCGCCCGATGCCCCGGGCTTCCTCTGGATGGCCGGGCTCGGCGGCTACGGCGTCCAGACCTCGCCCGCGGCAGGCGCCCTGCTCGCCGCGCTGGCGGTCGACGCCGAGCCACCCGTCGACCCGAGCCCCCTGTCCCCGTCCCGCTTCACCTGACCGCCGCGCGGCGACGTGTCGACGGGTGGGCCCCGAGCGGACAAACCCTGCCGTGCCGGTGCCGGGGCCAACACAAGCGCGGGCCCCGACCGGACAAGCCGGCCGGGCCCCGCAGGTGTACCGGTTCAGCCGCCGAGGCTCGCCGCCGCCGAGGCGATCGCCGGGGCGAAGGTGCTCACCTGGGCGTAGACGCCCGGGTAGTTGGGGCGGGCGCAGCCGTTGCCCCAGCTCACGATCCCGACCTGGATCCAGGCGTTGCTCGCGTCCCGCCGGAACATCGGGCCACCCGAGTCCCCCTGGCAGGTGTCGATGCCGCCGCCGGCGTAGCCGGCGCAGATCTCCTCGCTCGCGATGATCTGGCCGCCGTAGTAGGAGTTGCAGGTCGCGTCACTGACGAACGGCACGGTCGCCTTGCGCAGGTAGCGCTGCTGCGCGCCCCCCTCACGGGTGGCACCCCACCCGGCGACCGTGAAGGTGCCGTTGTCGTACGCGGTGCTGGTGGCGATCTTCAGTGTCGGGAGGGTGGTGACCGGCGTGGCCAGCCGGATCAGGGCCCAGTCCTTGCCGCTGCCGTTGTAGCCGGGTGCCCGGTAGACGTAGTTCGAGCGCACCTGGATCCGGCTCGACGACTGAAGGTCCACCACGCCGAGGGTGGCGGTGATGCTGGTGTTCGCACCGGTCCTGCCGACGCAGTGCGCGGCCGTCAGCACCAGGCTCGGGCTGTAGAGCGCGCCGCCACAGCCCATGGAGAGCCGGACCATGAAGGGGAACTCCCCCTGCGCGGCCAGCGTCCCGCCCACGACGTTCGGGGTCACCTCGGGCGCGGGCCTGGCGGAGGCCGGAACGGCCAGGACGAACGAGCCGGCGGTGACCGCCACCAGGGCGGCGGCCAACCGGCCGACGAGTGTGCGCCAACGAACCATGGGAGCCTCCCGGAACCTCGCGGCGTGCCGAGGCGACGCGCCGACTGTCGATGGCGGGAGCCTATGGATACATATCGATGGTTAGCAATGCCTGGACACATCCTGCGTCGGTCATACCGCAGCCGGCCAGGCCTGACACCCGGACGCGGATCAGCCCCGGTCGGGCGCGGATGAACCGCGGCTCGCCGGGTAAGCAGCCGGCGACCTGGTGGAACGACCGGAGGTCGCGAGACGCCGCGACCGGACGCACGGGCGGGCGGCGCAGGCCGACCCGCCCGGGCGTACGGTCAGTGGCCCGTGATCCAGTTCCAGGCCGACACGACCCACTCGGTCTGCTGGAGATAGGCGATCCCGAGGCCCGTCAGGAAGACCGCCGTCACCAGGTGCGCCCCGCGCGCGCTGCGCCGCACCCGGCCCAGTTGCCGCTCCAGCACCACCCGGCCGAGCAGCCGGGCCAACGCGAAGAGGCCGGCGGCCACCAGCAGGCTCAGCAGAAAGATCAGCAGCGGGCCGGCGAGATCGCCCCCGCCCGAGATGGCCCAGATCCCCCAGCAGACGAAGGCGAAGAGTGCGCCGGCGGCACTCCACTCACCACCGCGCTTCAACTGCTCGACATGCCAACTGAGCGGCCGACGCGGCGCCGGCCCGTCCGGCCACCCCGTACCCGTCGGCTCGTGCTCGACGACGGGAAACGGCTCGGTGCGCGACGTACGGGACTGCCCGACCGAGGCCACCCCCCGCTGGAACGCGTCGCGCTGCGGCGGCACCCCGGCACCGGGCTGCGGCGGTACCTCGACGGTCCGCTCGGCCCACGGCTGCGTCTGGTCGACCATCTCGTCCCCTCCCCTGGACCCGACAGCGACCACCGGCCGCCGTCCGTTCCGAGGGTAGCCAGCCGGCAAATCGGTCGCCGAGCCCGCACCGGGGCGCGGGCCCCGATCCCTGGTCCCACCGGGCCCGGCAGGGCCGGACGGGACCGGCCGACCACGTCGTCGTGATCGAGGTCACCCGATCATGCCGACGGGCACGGGTGGCCGGCCGGGCCGGCGCCGACCGGGCCGGGGCGGTACGGTCGGCTGATGGGAGACGCGGAGCGGCGCCGGCGCCGGCTACGGCACCCGAGCGGTGACACGGGCGGGACCGAGAGCCCGAACGCGCCGACCACCGGAGCGCACGACAGCCCCGAGCCGCCCCGCGGTCGCCGGGGCGGCCCGGGTGACGAGGGCGATCGCGGCCTACGTGGTCTCGTCGGCCCCGGCTCTTCCCAGGTGAGCGTGACCGCCGCGATGCGGGCCCGCGACGCCGCCCGCCCCACGGACGAGGACCTGGCCGAGGCCGAGAAGCGGATAACGATCATCCGCCGCAACTGGACCCCCCGCGAGGACCTCCCCCGCCGCTGACCCCGAGTCCGGCGGCATGATTCGTCCAAGATCTACGCCGCTCGACCCGACCAGGCCCGCCAGGACGACCAGCCGGATGCTTAGGGGAGCGTGGGAAGCTGGCGGTCGCGCTCGTAGTCGGCCACCTGGGCGATCCGGCGGGCGTGCCGCTCGTTGCCCGAGAACGGGGTGGTCAGGAACGCCTCGACGATGGCCGTGGCCTCGTCCAGCGTGTGCTGGCGGGCGCCCACCGCGACGACGTTCGCGTCGTTGTGCTCGCGGGCCAACTGGGCGGTGTCGATGCTCCAGGCGAGGGCCGCCCGGACGCCGACCACCTTGTTCGCGGCGATCTGCTCGCCGTTGCCCGAGCCGCCGATGACCACCCCGAGGCTCCCGTCGTCAGCTACCACCCGGTCACCGGTGTGCAGGCAGAAGGCCGGGTAGTCGTCGTCCGGGTCGTAGGCGTGCGGGCCGACGTCGACCACGTCGTACCCCTCCTTGGTCAGATGGTTGACCAGGTGCACCTTCAACTCGAAACCGGCGTGGTCGGATCCCAGGTAGACGCGCATACCACGCAGTCTGTCAGGCGCGCTCCCGGGGCGACGCGCGGGCGGCGCCCCGGAGGCGGATTCGTCACAGGTCAGCGGGACAGCTCGGCGACCACCAGGCCGCCGCGCGCCTTCGGGGTGAACCAGGTGCTCTTTCGCGGCATCTTCTCCCGCGCCAGGTTCACCGCCACGAAGTCGTCCACGGTCACCGGGGCGACCAGCACCGCCAGCTCGGCCCGGCCCGCGTCGACCTCGCCGGTCAGCCAGCTCGCCGGGTAGTCGCCGCCGACGTAGGTGATCCGCTTGTCACCCGGGTCGAGCCCGAGCACGTCGCGCAGCAGCAGCCGCTCGACCAGAGCGTGGTCCAGGTTCTCCAGCCGGTTCTCACCGACGTGCGGCAGGGTGACCGCGTACCCCCGGCCGGCAAGGCGGAGGTGGACGGTGCCGCCGGCCGCCGGGACCTCGACCGGGCCGTCGATCGGGCTGATCTCCGCGCCGGCGGCGCGGAGCCGGGCGAGCAAATCGTCGGCGGTGGTGGTCAGCTCGCTGATCAGCCGGTTGTAGGGCTGGATCGCTACCGACGCCGGGGTGGTGATCACCGACAGGAAGCGCGGCAGCCCACCGGTCTGCGCGGCCAGGCTCCGATGGTTGCCGTCGGCCACGACCAGTTCGCCGCCGCCCGCCAGGGCGGTCAGCTCGTCCTGGCGCGGGCCCGGCCCGAGCAGCCAGATGGCGTGCGTGCGGCCGGCCTGGTCGGTGTCGGTCGCCGCCGGCGCCCCGGCCGCGTCGGTCGCCGCCGCGAGGGCGGCGTGCAGCTCGTCGCCGCGCCCGGTCTGCAACAGGAGTACGGGCGACAGCAGGTGGCCCAGCGCCTCGGCGAGGGCCACCCGCTCCCGCACCTTGGCGATGAAGACGTCCTCGTTGCGGATGACCAGACCGGGCTCGTCGGCCCGGGTGGAGATCTGGTCGGTGTCGACCATGGCGAAGAGCCCGTACGCGTTCTCCTCCCCCGGCGCGCTGATCCGGTAGAGGACCACGACCTGCTCGGCGGGGGTGTAGCTGCCGTCTGCCTTGGCCTCGGCGAGGCGGGTCACCGCGTCCGGCAGGGCGTCGAGGAAGGACTTCCCCAGGCTCTCCGGCGCCCGGTGCGGCATCTCGATGCCGAGGGCACTGTGCGGGTTCTCCTCGATGATCGCGGTGATCTCCGCGTCGTCGGCGAACTCGTCGTAGTTCTGCGCGCCGGTGCCACCAGTGGTGATCCAGGCCCGGGTGATCGGATGCACGACCGTCATGTGCGAAGACGCTACCGGCGAGGCGAGTCCCGCTGACGCGGGACCCGCGCGGGGTCCACCAGATGAAAGAGCTACCGGGGCGGGACGCCGGGCTTCAGGCGGTGCGGTCGGGCCGTCCCGCCGCCCGCCGGTGCCGACCGCTCGGCGTGGCGGCCCCCGCCGGGCGTCGGCCCGGCGCACCCGGTCCGGCGGGCACGATCCTCCGGGACCCGGCCGACGCGACCGGAGCCGTGGACCGGGAATCAGCCGGTGGGGTGGACCGGAGTTCAACCGGTGGGGTGGACCGGAGATCAGCCGGTGGGGTGAGCCGGGAGGTGATCGGCACGCGGGCTACGCCGACCACGATCGGCGGGGCGAGCAGGTCCACCATGTGGTCGGGAAGATCGGGGCGGACCGCCCGCCAGCGGGAGTCGTCGACCGACCAGTACGCCGTGTCCGGGCCCTCGGTCACCCCCTCCCGGGTCGACGGAACGTCACCGGACGCACGGTGCTTGGCCATCGGGAATGCCTCCACGAGCTGCGGGTTGCGGCCCTGCGGGTCGCTGCGGCGGACACCGGGGCCAACGATTCCGCCGCCACCCCGGTGACGCCCCACCCACCCCGCCCAGCCTTCCCCGCCCACGCCCCCGCCCACGGCGGGTACCTGGCAGGCGTCCTGCCGATCCGGCCCCGAACCGGCCGCCCCGCCGTCCTCCCCCGCGATGCCCGCCCTCAGGCAGTCCTCTCCCCTGCCGCTCCCGTCGAAGTTCTGCGGAAGGGGAGAGGGTCGGAGATCAGTCGAAGATGGGGTCGCGGTCGCGGGAGCGCTTCAGCTCGTAGAAGCCCGGGGTGCCGGCGACCAGCAGAACGCCGTCCCAGAGCCGGCCGGCGGCCTCGCCCTTCGGTGCCGGGGTGATCACCGGGCCGAAGAAGGCGACCGGGTCGCCGTCCGGGCCGGGCGCGTGGATCACCGGGGTTCCGACGTCGGTGCCGACCGGACGCATCCCGGCCTCGTGGCTGGCCCGCAGCGCCTCGTCGTAGCCGGTGCCCTCGGCGACGTCGGCCAGCGCCGGGTCGAGCCCGACGTCGGCCAGCGCGGCCGTGAACAGCTCCGGTGCGAGCTTCTCCTGCCCGAGGTGGATCCGGGTACCGAGCGCGGTGTAGAGCTTCCGGACGGCGTCCGGGCCGTACCGCTGCTCCACCGCGATGCAGATCCGCACCGGGCCCCAGCCGGTCCGCAACAGCTCCTGGTACTGCTCGGACAACTCCCGGCCCTCGTTGAGCACCGACAGGCTCATCACGCGGAACCGGATGTCCACGTCCCTGACCTGCTCGACCTCCAACAGCCAGCGGGAGGTGATCCACGCCCACGGGCAGAGGGGGTCGAACCACATGTCTACGGTGACGCGCTCGCTCACGGTTGGTCCCTTCACGACGGGTGCGCCGGCCTCCCGGCGCCTTGCCCGATCTTCACCCCGACAGGTATCGACCGACAGGGGAATGAGAGCGTGACCTCGCCCACCACAGGGTGTTCGTGCATGGAAGACTCGAATCCGGCCGTCACGAGCGGTCGATGACGGCGCCAACCGGGCGTGCGGCGAAACGGGATGGAGACTAAAAGTGCCGGGAGTGCGCAACCTGACGCAGGTCGAGGCCACCGAGCGGGCCCGCCTGCTCGACGTGACCGGATACGACATCAGTCTGGACCTCTCGTCCGCCGTGCGGCCGGCCGAGGCTCGCACCTTCCGCTCGACCACCGAAGTCCGGTTCCGGTGTCTGGAGCCCGGCGCGAGCACCTTCATCGAGCTGGCCGCCGACTCCGTGCGGTCCGCCACGCTGAACGGCACGCCGGTGGACCTGAGCGACTGGTCGGCCGAGAAGGGCCTGACGCTCTCGGGACTGGACAGCGAGAACACGCTGGTCGTCGAGGCGGACTTCGCGTACTCGAACAGCGGGCAGGGCATGCACCGCACCGTCGACCCGGTCGACGGCGAGACCTACCTCTACAGCCAGTTCGAGACGGCCGACGCCCAGCGGGTCTTCGCCTGCTTCGACCAGCCCGACCTGAAGAGCGTCTACACCTGGCACGCCACCGTCGCGGACCACTGGAAGGTGGTCTCGAACATGCCAGTGGAGCGGGAGGAGGCGGCGGGCGAGGGGCTGAAGACGGTCCACCTCGTCACCTCGGTCCGGATGAGCACCTACATCACCGCCCTCTGCGCGGGGCCGTACCACGAGGTGCGGGACAGCCACGACGGCATCGACCTGGGCGCGTTCTGCCGGGCCTCGATGGCGCAGCACCTCGACTCGGACGACCTCTTCCTGGTCACCAAGCAGGGCTTCGACTTCTTCCACGAGCAGTTCGGCGTTCGCTACCCGCTGCCCAAGTACGACCAGCTGTGGGTGCCCGACTTCAACGCCGGCGCGATGGAGAACTTCGGCTGCGTCACGCACGCCGAGTCGCACTACATCTTCCGCTCGCAGGTCACCGACTACGAGTACGAGCAGCGGGCGAACACGATCCTGCACGAGCTGGCGCACATGTGGTTCGGTGACCTGGTCACCATGCGCTGGTGGAACGACCTGTGGCTGAACGAGTCGTTCGCCGAGTGGGCCAGCCACTGGTGCAACACCCACGCCACCCGGTTCCGCGAGGCCTGGACGACGTTCCTGTCCATCCGCAAGAACTGGGGCTACCGGCAGGACCAGCTCTCCTCCACCCACCCGGTCTACTGCGAGATGCCGGACCTGGAGGCGGTCGAGGTCAACTTCGACGGCATCACGTACGCCAAGGGCGCGAGCGTCCTCAAGCAGCTCGTCGCGTACGTCGGCGAGGAGCCGTTCCTGGCCGGCCTGCGGGCCTACTTCGCCAAGCACGCGTGGGGCAACGCCACCTTCGACGACCTGCTCTCCGAGCTGGAGGCGGCCTCCGGCCGGGAGCTGCGCAAGTTCGCCGCCCAGTGGCTGGAGACGGCGCAGGTCAACACCCTGCGACCGGAGCTGACGGTCGGCCCGGACGGCAACTACGAGCAGGTGGTGGTCCGCCAGGAGGCGCCCGCCGGGTACCCGACGCTGCGTACCCACCGGATCGGGGTGGGCCTCTACGACCTGACCGACGGCCGGCTGGTCCGCCGTGAACGGCACGAGGTCGACGTCACCGGCGAGCGGACCGAGCTGACCGCCCTGCGCGGCGTGCCCGCCGCCGACGTGCTGCTGCTCAACGACGACGACCTCACCTACACCAAGCTGCGACTCGACGAGGGGTCGATGTCCACCGTGGTGCAGCACATCGCCGGCTTCGAGTCGTCGCTGGCCCGCGCGCTGTGCTGGACCGCCGCCTGGGACATGACCCGCGACTCCGAGCTGGCCGCCCGCGACTACCTGGCGCTGGTGCTGGCGGGGCTGCCCGCCGAGACTGACATCAACCTGGTCAACGCCACCCTGCGCCAGGCCACCACGACGCTCACCTTCTACGCCGACCCGGCCTGGGCGCCGACCGGCTGGGCGGAGCTGGCCCGCACGGCGCGGACGACGCTGGCGGCGGCGGAGCCGGGCAGCGGCTTCCAGCTCACCTGGGCCCGTGCGTACGCCACGGCGGCCCGCTCCGGCGAGGACCTGGCCACCCTGCGCGGCTGGCTGGCCGGCGCCGACGTCCCGGCCGGCCTGGCCATCGACACCGAGCTGCGCTGGGCCGTGCTGGACGCGCTGGTCGCCAACGGTGCGGCCGGTGCCGCCGAGGTCGAGGCCGAACTGGCCGGGGACCGGACAGCCAGCGGCGAGCGGGAGGCCGCACACGCGCACGCGCTGGTGCCGACGGCGGAGAACAAGGCCGCCGTCTGGGCCGAGCTGACCGGCCCGGAGACGCTGCCGAACTGGCGCAACCGGGCGCTGTTGCAGGGCTTCACCCACCCGGCGCAGGTCGAGCTGGTCGCGCCCTACCGGGAGAAGTACTTCGCCGTGGTGGACCAGGTCTGGGGCAACCGGGACAGCGAGCCGGCACAGGAGTTCGCGCAGCTGGCGTACCCGGCGTATCTGGTGGACGACGACACGGTGGCGGCCACCGACGCGTGGCTGGCCGGCGACGGACACCCGACGTCGCTGCGCCGGCTGGTGGCCGAGGGCCGCGACGGCGTCCTGCGCGCCCTGCGGGCCCGTGAACGGGACGCCCGCAGCGCCTGACCGTAACGCCGCGGCGGGGCTGGCGAAGGCCTGTGCCCCCGCCGTACGCCCGTACGGGCGTCCGCCTAGAGATCTTGGTGCGAAAGTGCCCTCGGGAGGGCCGTTTCTCGCCAAGATCTCTGGGCGGGCTGGTGTGGGCACGACGAAGCCCGGTCCGCCGTGCGGACCGGGCTTCGTCGTGCACCGTGTGCCGTGCGGGGTCAGCCCTTGCCGGCGTGGCTGGCGAGCTGGTCGAGGCCGATGATGATGCCGCCGGTCAGGTCGCCGCCGCCGAAGGCCGCCACCATGGAGAGCGCGGCGAGCCGGGTGTACGTGTCGGGGACGCGCTTGCGGGCCTGCCGGCCGGTGACGATCTCCAACTGCCGCTGGTTGGGCGACACCGCGATCAGGATCGACCGGTCGGGCTCGGCGAGCTGGCGGTGCAGCCGCTCGGCGTGCTCCCGGACCGGCTCGTCGAGACCGCCGACGAACACCGAGAAGACCAGGCCGGTGCCCTGGTCGGCCAGGCGCAGGGCCTCGTCGATGCGCAGCAGCTGGCGGGTCGAGAACGGCCCGTCCAGCACCTCGGGCGGGTTCGGCGTCCCGGCCTGCTTCTCACCAACGGTCACTTGCGCCTCCGGTTCCACCGGCCGGCGCCTCGACACCGGCCCGCTCAAGCTTGTGGCTGGTCAGCGCCGGCGCCTGCGCGCCCGCTGCCAGGGCGGTGCCGGCCGAGTCGGCCAGCTGCTCCGGCCGGCCCAGGAACCAGACCGGAGTGAAGTCGAAGGACCGGCCCGGCCGGTAGCGCTTGGCACCGCCACCGCCACCACCACGGCTACCGGCGTACGCCAAACCGGCGATCACCAGCACCGCAGCCGCCGGGATGCCGACGAATACCAGCAACGTCTCGGTTACAGACAATCCCAACGCCCCCAGGCGGAAGAAGAGACCTCAAGGATCCGGGTCGGGTGGACGATCATGGCGCCGACCGCCCGACACCGCTGCCATTCACGTTAGCGGAGGCCACGGCCCGCCAGATTGCGGGGTGGCGATCCCATCCGCCACTGGAGTGCTCCAGTTGCGCAGCCGTGCCGATCAACCTCGCGTCGTCGCCGTACCGGCCGGTGAGCAGAACCCCCACGGGCAGTCCCTCGGCGGTGACGCCCACCGGCAGCGAGACGGACGGATCACCTGTGACGTTGAAGACGGCACAGTACGGCGAGAACCGGCGTTGCCGGTCGAAATCCTCCGCCGGGTCGCCGCCCTCCGTGAACCAGCCCAGCGGCGCCTGCGGCGCGGCGAGGGTGGGACAGAGCAGCAGGTCGCAGCCGGCGGTACGGCGCGCACCGAGGCGTACCTGCGCCTGGAGTTCGCCGAGCGTGGCGGTGAGGGTGCCGGCGGAGACCTGCGCGCCCCGGGCGCGCAGGTGACGGGTCAGCGGCAGCAGCGCACTCTCCCGCTCGGGCGGCACGGGCGCGAGCGCCAACACGTACCAGACGATCTCGAACAGCGGCCACACCGTCGGCCCGAGGGGGGCGGGGACCTCGACCACCTCGTGACCGGCGGCGGTGAGCAGCGCCGCCGCCCGGTCCACGGCGGCGAGACAGTCCGGGTGGACCGGCTCGTCGGCGAGCATCGGGGCGGTGAACCGCCCGATGCGCAGCGGCCCTGGATCGGCCGCCCGCGCCGAGCCGAGCCAACCGCCGGCGGGCGGGGCGGGCGCCAGGTAGGGCTCCCCCGGCACCGGCCGGGACAGCACGTCGAGCAGCGCCGCCACGTCGGCGACCGTACGCCCGATCGGCCCGTTGGTCGGCAGTCCGTAGGCGCCGAATCCGACCGGCCCACCGGAGACCAGGCCCCGGCTCGGCTTGTAACCGACCAGGCCGCACAGCGACGCGGGGATGCGCAGCGAGCCGCCGCCGTCGGAGCCCTGGGCGACCGGCACCAGGCCGGCCGCGACGGCCGCCGCCGCCCCTCCGCTGGAACCGCCGGCCGTGTACGCCAGGTCCCACGGGTTGCGGGCCGGCGGCGCGACGAGCCCCTCCGAGTAGAGCGAGCAGCCCAGCTCGGAGGTGGTGGTCTTGCCCAGGCTGACCAGCCCGGCCGCCGCCATGAACCGGACCACGTCGGCGTCCACCGGCGGCACGAAGTCGGCGAACGCCGCCGAGCCGAAGGTGGTACGCACCCCGGCGGTGAGGGTGAGGTCCTTGATCGCGGTCGGCACGCCGTGCAGCGGGCCGCGCTCGTCGGCGGGGACGGCGTCAGCGGCGCGGGCCGCCGCGCGGGCCAGCTCCGGGGTGACCGTGACGAACGCGCCGACGGTGTCGGCGAGCGCGTCGACCCGGGTCAGGTGGTGCTCGACCAGCTCGACGCTGGACAGCTCGCCGCCGGCGATCGCGGCGGCCTGCTCCAGCGCGGTCAGGTCGTGCGACTCGGCCATCCCCTCATCCTGCCTGGTCTCACCACCGCTTCGCCGAACGACACGACCGGCCGACTCACGGACGACGAACCGCCGTCAGCGGCCGAGGAAGCGCAGCGCGTTGCCGCCGAGCAGCAGGTCGCGCTGGTCCTCGGTGAGGAAGTCCGCCTCGCGCACCACCCGGCCGACCGGCCGTTCCCCCAGCGGGTACGGGTAGTCGCTGCCGAGCAGCACCCGGTCGGCGCCCATCGTGTCGACCAGCAGCCGCAGCGCCGGCCCGGAGAAGACCACCGAGTCGACGCAGAACCGGTCGACGTACGAGCTGGGTGGGGCGGTCGAGGCCCCGCGTACCAGATCGCCCCGGCGGTGCCAGGCGTTGTCGGCGCGGCCCAGCCAGAACGGGAAGCTGCCACCGCCGTGCGCGAAACAGATCCGCAGCGTGTCGGGCACCCGGTCGAAGACGCCGCCGAGGATCAGCGCCAGCACCGACAGGTGCGTCTCGGCGGGCATCCCGGCGAGCCAGCGGGCCATCCACCGGTCCAGCCGGGGGCCGCCCGGCATGTCCCAGGGATGCACGAAGACCGGCGCGCCCACCTCGGCGCAGTGCGTCAGGAACTCCACGATCCCGGCGTCGTCGAGGTCACGGTCGCCGACGTGGTTGCCGATCTCCACCCCGGCGTGTCCCGCCGCGAGGCAGCGGTCCAGTTCGGCGCAGGCCGCCGCCGGATCCTGCAACGGCACCTGGCAGAACGGCACCAGCCGGTCACCGCCGGCGGCGGTGACCTCCAGGGTGAGGTCGTTGAAGATCCGCGCCACCTTGACCGCCTGGTCGGCGGGGCGGTCGTAGCTGAAGAAGACCGGGGTCGGCGAGACGACCTGCACGTCGACGCCGTCGGCGGCCATGTCGCCGAGCCGGGTCGGCGCGTCCCAGCACTCCGCCCCGACCGGGCGGAACTCCGTCTCGCCCACCATGATCATGGCGGCGCGCTCGGAGTCGACCCGCAGCCGGGGCCAGCCGGACCCGCCGCACGCCGCGCCGAGGTCCGGCCACCCCTTCGGTACGACGTGCGTGTGCACGTCGACCACCGGCGGCCGGGCCGGCCCGGGCCCGGCGGGCATCAGCCCCTGCCCGGATGCAGCGCGCCGCAGTTCGCGCAGGTACGCGCGGCCTCGTCGGCGTAGAACGCCGCGAAGACCGGGGGCAGGTCGGCGGCGATGTCCCGGACCTGCAACTCCACCTCGTGCACCTGGTGCCCGCACTCGGTGCAGTACCACTGGAACTTCTCCAGCGTGCCCTCCTCGCGGACCCGCTCCACGACCACGCCGATCGAGCCGGCCTCCGGGCGCTGCGGCGAGTGCGGGGTGTTGCGCGGCAGCATCCACATCTGCCCCTCGCGCACGTGCACCGTACGCGGCCCCTGCGGGGTCATCAGGTTGACGTGCATGTTGCCCTTGACCTGGTAGAAGAACTCCTCGTACGGGTCGACGTGGAAGTCGGTGCGCTGGTTCGGCCCGCCCACCACCATCACGATGAAGTCGTCCCCGCCCGGGAACATCTCCCGGTTGCCGACCGGCGGCTTGAGCAGGTGCTGGTTCTCCGCGATCCAACCGGGGAAGCTGAACGGCTCCGCGATCTCACTCACGACTGACCTCCTGACGGAAGAAGGGCCACGGCCTGAATCTCGACGAGCAGGTGCGGGTGCGGCAACTGGTGCACCGCCACCGTGGTGCGGGTCGGGCCGGTCGCGTCGAAGAACTCGGCCCACACCTCGTTGTAGCCACCGAAGTCGTTCATGTTGACCAGGTAGCTGGTGACCTGCACCAGGTCGGACAGGTCGGCGCCGACCGAACGCAGCAGGTCCTGGACGTTGCCGATCACGGCCCGGGTCTGCGCCCGGATGTCGAGGTTCGTCGTGCCGAACTCGTCGACCTCGACACCGGCGAAGGTGTTGTCCGGCAGCCGCGACGACGTACCGGACACGAAGACGAAACCGCCGGCGACCTTGACGTGCGGGAAGGCGCCCCGGGGGACGGCCTTGCCCGCGACGACCCGCGCCTGCCCGCTCACGCCGACGCCCGCAGCGAGGCCGAGCCGAGCTTCTCCACCACGGCGCGGACGTGGGCTCCGGGGCGCAGCGGCACGGCGGCGGTCGCGGCGCCGGCGAGGAAGACCCATCCTTCGCGCAGCCGCACCCCGTGCCGGCCGGCGAGTCGGATGCCCTCGTCGAGGGCCCGTCGGGGGTCGCCGAGGATGGCGGCGGTCGAGCCGACCTGCGCCACCCGTCCGTCGACCTCCAGCAGCACGCCCAGGTTCTCCACCCCGTCCGGCACCGGGCACCACGGCCCGATGACGAACGCGGCGGCCGAGGCGTTGTCGGCGACGACATCCGGCAGGGAGAAGGTGAAGTTCGCGTACCGGGAGTCGATCAGCTCGATCGCCGGGGCGACGGCCCGGACCGCGTCGGTGAAGTCACCGACCGGCTCGCCGGGCTCGGGAAGCCGGTCCAGCAGGAACGCCACCTCCGGCTCGGCCCGGGGGTGGATGAAGGCGGCCGGGTCGACGCTGCCGCCGTCGGGCACCCGCATGGTGTCGGTGAGCCGGCCCCAGATCACCTCGTCCACGCCGACCTGGGCCATCTTCGCCTTGCTGGTCAGACCCATCTTCAGCCCGACGAGGCGCTCGCCCCGGTCCAGCCGGCGCTGGATCAGCGCGGTCTGCACCGCGTACGCGGCGTCGACGTCGAGACCCGTCTCGGCGGCCAACTGCCCGATCGCGGTGGCGGTGTCCGCCGCCACGCCCAACCGCTCGGCGATCCCCGCGGTGTCCGGCCCGATCATGTTGCATCACCCTTCTGTCCTCGGTCGCCGGCCAGGTCCAGCGCCACGTCGACGATCATGTCTTCCTGTCCGCCGACCATCCGGCGGCGGCCCAACTCGACCAGGATCGACCGGACGTCCACGCCGTAACGGTCCGAGGCCCGCTCGGCGTGCCGCAGGAAGCTCGAATACACCCCGGCGTAGCCGAGGGACAGCGTCTCCCGGTCGACCTGCACCGGCCGGTCCTGCAACGGCCGGACGATGTCGTCGGCGGCGTCCATCAACGCGAACACGTCACAGCCGTGCTGCCAGCCGTGCAGCTCGGCGACCGCGACGAACACCTCCAGCGGCGCGTTGCCGGCCCCGGCGCCCTGCCCGGCCAGCGAGGCGTCCACCCGCACCGTCCGCCCGGACGGCGACCCGGGCGGGCCGTCGCCGAGGATCCGGCCGTGCTCGACCGCGACCACGCTGTTCGCCACCCCGAGGGACAGGTTGTGGTGGGCGTGGATGCCGATCTGCGTCTCCGGCTCCAGCACCTGCCGGTACGCGTCCACCCGCTGGGCCACGTCCGACATCAGCAGCCGGCCGCCCGAGTCGGTGACGTAGACGCAGTGCGCCCCGTACGACTCCATCAGCTTGGCCTGGGCGGCCAGCCCGGCCGGATCGTTCATGTGCGACATCATCAGGAAGCCGGCCACGTCCATGCCGTTCTCCCGCGCCCACCCGATGTGTTGGGCGGAGATGTCGGCCTCGGTGCAGTGGGTGGCGATCCGCACGCTGGTCACGCCGAGCGCCTTCGCCGCCTTCAGGTCGGCGATCGTGCCGATGCCGGGCAGCAGCAGGGTGGTCAGCTTCGCGGTCGTCATCACCTCGGCCGCCGCCGCGATCCACTCGGCGTCGCTGGCCGCGCCGTGGCCGTAGTTGACGCTGGAGCCGGCGAGCCCGTCACCGTGCGCCACCTCGATCGCGGCCACCCCCGCCGCGTCCAGCGCGGCGGCGATCGTGCGCACCTGCCCGACGGTGTAGCGGTGGGCGACCGCGTGCATGCCGTCGCGCAGCGTCACGTCCTGGATGTACAGGTCGGTCACGAGAGGACCTCCGAAACGGCCTCGGGCCGCAGCGCGACCAGTCGTTCCGCGGTACGCAGCGCGGCCGAGGTCATGATGTCCAGGTTGCCCGCGTACGCCGGCAGGTAGTGCCCGGCGCCGGAGACCTCCAGGAACACCGACACCTGCAACCCGGTCAGGTGCCGACCCAGCGCCGGCACGTACGTGTCGACCCGGTCGAACTGCACGTCCTGCTTCAACCGGTAGCCGGGCACGTACTCCCGCACCGTGGCCACCATCCGCGCCACGGAGTCGGCGATCGCCGTCCGGTCGGCGTCGGCGTCCGGGCAGAGGCAGTAGACGGTGTCGCGCATCAGCAGCGGCGGGTCCGCCGGGTTGAGCACGATGATCGCCTTGCCCCGCCCGGCGCCGCCGACCACCTCGATCGCCCGCGCCGTGGTCTCGGTGAACTCGTCGATGTTCGCCCGCGTCCCCGGCCCCGCCGACTTCGACGCGATCGACGCCACGATCTCGCCGTACGCCACCGGTGTGACCCGGCCGACGGCGGCGACGATCGGCACGGTCGCCTGCCCGCCGCAGGTCACCATGTTGACGTTCCGCTCCCGCAGGTGCTCGTCGAGGTTGACCGGCGGCACCACGTACGGGCCGATGGCCGCCGGGGTCAGGTCGACCACCGTGCGGCCGTGCGCGGCCAGCACCGTGTCGTTGTGCCGGTGCGCGCCCGCCGAGGTGGCGTCGAACACCAGCTCGACGTCGGCGAACTCCGGCATCGCCACCAGGCCGTCGACGCCCCCGGCGGTCGTCGCCACACCTAGGCGCCGAGCCCGGGCCAGGCCGTCCGAGTCCGGGTCGATGCCGGCCATCGCCACCATCCGCAACGACTCCGACAGCCGCAACACCTTGATCATCAGATCGGTGCCGATGTTGCCGGACCCGATCACCGCCACGCCGGTGGTCATGAGGCCGCCCTTCCGAAACAGGTCCGCACCGAACCGAGACCGGAGATCCGCGCCTCGTACGCCGCGCCCGGCGTCACCGGCACCATCGGGCCGAGCGCCCCGGAGAGCACCACGTCGCCCGCGCGCAACGGATCGCCGGACCGCGCCATCGTGCGCGCCAGCCACTCCACGGCGTGCAGCGGGTTGCCCAGGCAGGCCGCGCCCGCCCCGACCGAGACCGGCTCACCGGCCTGTTCGAGGACCATGCCGCACAACCGCAGGTCCACGTCGGCGAGCCGCCGGGGCGCGGTACCGAGCACGAACAGCCCGCTGGAGGCGTTGTCCGCGACGGTGTCCACGATCGAGATGTCCCACCCGGCGACCCGCGAGTCCACGATCTCGATCGCCGGCAGCACGTGGTCGACCGCCCGGATCACATCCGCACCGGTGATCCGCTCGTCGGGCAGGTCCGTGCCGAGCACGAACGCGACCTCCGCCTCGACCCGGGGCTGGAGCAGCCGGTCCATGGCGACCTCGGCGCCGTCGGGCACCGCCATGCTGTCCAGCAGCACCCCGAAGTCCGGCTGGAAGACGCCGAAGCTCTCCTGCACCGCCCGGGAGGTCAGCCCGATCTTCGCGCCCACCCGCCGGTGGCCCCGCTGCGACCACTGCCGCACCTGGAGCTGCTGGACGAGGTACGCCGACGTGACGTCCCCCTCGGGCAGCAGCCGCCCGCGCAGCGGCGGGCAGGGCTTGCCGTTCTCCCGCGCGTCGACCAGTTCCCGGGCCGCGGCTTCGTAGTCAATGCTCATGTCGGCTCGCTCGCCGTGCTCGCTCATGTCGGCTCCTCGCTGCGCTCGCTCATGACAGGTCCACGCAGACGTTGGTGAGTTCGGAGTAGAAGTCGAGTGAGTGCACGCCGCCCTCGCGCCCGATGCCGGACGCCTTCACCCCGCCGAACGGGGTACGCAGGTCGCGCAGGAACCAGGTGTTCACCCACACGATGCCGGCGTCGAGCCGGGCACCCGCCCGGTGCGCCCGACCGACGTCGCGGGTCCAGACCGTCGCCGCCAGTCCGTACGGGGTGCCGTTGGCCAGCGCGTACGCCTCGTCCTCGTCGTCGAACGGGGCGACGTGCACCACCGGGCCGAAGATCTCCTCGGTGTTGGTGCGGGCCTGCGGGCCCAGCCCGGTCAGCACCGTCGGCAGCACGTACGCGCCGCCGTCGCGGGCGTCGCCGAACCGCGGCGCTCCGCCCCCGGTGAGCACCTCGGCGCCCTCGGTGCGGGCCAGTTCGTAGTGGCCGAGCACCTTGTCGCGGTGCTGGTGCGAGATCAGCGGCATGTTCACCGTCGCCTCGTCGGCGGGCCACCCGTACGGCAGCTCGGCGGCCCGCTCGGCGAGCCGGGCGGTGAACTCCTCGAACACCGGGCGCTGCACGTAGATCCGCTCGGTGCAGAGGCAGACCTGACCGCCGTTGGTGAAGCTGGAGCGCACCGAGCCGGCCACCGCCGCGTCCAGGTCGGCGTCGGCGAAGACCAGACCGGCGTTCTTGCCGCCCAGCTCGAAGGAGACCGCCTTCACGCCTTCGGCCGCCGCCCTCATGATGGTGCTCCCGGTGGCCGACTCGCCGGTGAAGGTGATCGCGTCCACCCCCGGATGGCGGGTGAGGAACTCCCCGGCCGAGTCCGGGCCGAAGCCGTGCACCAGGTTGAACACGCCGTCGGGCACGCCCGCGGCGGCCATCACCTCGGCGAGCAGGGTCGCCGAGGCCGGCGTCTCCTCGCTGGGCTTCACGATCACGGCGTTGCCGCAGGCCAGCGCGGGAGCCACCTTCCAGGTGAGCAGCAGCAGCGGCAGGTTCCACGGCACGATCACCGCCACCACACCGACCGGCTTGCGGACCGCGTAGTTGAGTGCCCGGCCGCCGGTCGGCGTGACCGTGGTGAAGGACTCGGTCGGCGCGGTCGCCACGATCTCCGCGAAGGCGCGGAAGTTCGCCGCGCCGCGCGGGATGTCCAACGTGCGCGCCTGCGAGATCGACTTGCCGGTGTCGGCGACCTCGGCGGTGACCAGGTCGTCGAAGCGGCGCTCCAACTCGTCGGCGACCCGACGCAGCACCTCCGCGCGTTCCCGCTCCCCCATCCGGCCCCACGGCCCGCGCAGCGCCGCCCGCGCGGCGGCGACCGCGTCGTCCACGCACGCCCGGTCCGCCTCGGCGACCTCGAAGACCGGCTCCCCGGTGACCGGGCTGCGTTTCGTGAACCGCCGCCCGGCCTCGACGAACTCGCCGCCGACGAAGTTGCGCAGCAGGCCCGGGCCGTCGGGCGCCCGCCCGGCCATCAGCCGGGGATCCCAGGTCACGGTCATCGACGCCTCCCCCGGCTGATCGTGAGGCCGACCGCGCCGGCCAGCAACGCCGCCGCCCCGGCGGCCACCGCCCCGAGCACCCGGTGCTGCCGGCGGACCCGCCGACGCACCTGGGCGTACGGGGTGGTCGAGAAGGACACCAGCTCGTACCGGGAGACGTACCGGCCCGGCAGCAGCCGCTCCAGCGCGTGCTCGACCTTCCGGCCGGCCTGGAACAGCGGCGAGGCGACCTTGTCCCGCATCTCCACGAAGTTGGCCAGCGCCATCTGCGCGATCGCCTCGGCGTTCTCCTGCCGCCGCTGCTGGAACAGCGGCAGCGCCTCCGACCAGTCGTCGGCGCACTCGTCCAGGCAGCGGTCCAGCTCGACCACGTCCTCGAAGGCGCAGTTCGCGCCCTGGCCGTAGAACGGGACGATGGCGTGCGCCGCGTCGCCGAGCAGGCCGACCCTCCCGTACGCCTGCCACGGGGTGCAGCGGACGGTGCCGAGCACCCCCACCGGGTTGTGCTGGTAGTCGTCGACCAGGCCCGGGGCGAGCGGCGGCAGGTCCGGGTAGTGCTCGGCGAAGTGCCGCTCGATCGCCGCCGGGCTGCCCAGCGAGGCGAAGCTGGCGGTGCCGTGGGTGGGCCAGAAGAGCGTGCAGGTGAACGAGCGGTCCGGGTTCGGCAGCGCGATCATCATCGAGGTGCCGCGCGGCCAGATGTGCAGCGCCTCCGGGTCGAGGGCGAAGTCCCCGCCCAGCGGCGGGATCGTCAGCTCCTTGTAGCCGTAGTCGAGGAAGTCCACGCTCTCGGTCAGCAGCCCGTACGCCAGCAGCTGCCCGCGCACCGCCGAGCCGGCGCCGTCGGTGCCGAGGACGACCGACGCGGTGGCCGCGACCGTGCCCTGCGGGGTCTCGAAGGTCATCCCGCCGTTGGTCGGGTCGAGCCCGACGAGCCGGTGGTCGAAGGCGACCCGCACCCCGGGCAGGCTGGTGGCCGCGTCCAGCAGGGCGTTGTTCAGCGCGCCCCGGCTGATCGAGTTGATCGCCCGGTCGCCGGAGGCGCTGTACGACTGGAACTGCGCCTCGCCGTCCACGGGGTGGATCATCCGGCCCCGCATCGGCAGCCCGTCCGCCAGCACCTGCTCGTCCAGGCCGATCCGGCGCAACGCGTCCAGGCCCCGCTCGGAGAGCGCCAGGTTGATGGAACGTCCCCGCTCGACGGTGCCGGTACGCGGGTCGGGCCGCCGCTCGTAGAGCGCCACCGGGTGGCCGCGCCGGGCCAGGAAACAGGCCAGCAGGCAGCCGGCCAGCCCCGCCCCGACCACCGCGATCTCGTCCCGCTCGTCGGTCATGAGCCCGTCTCCGTTCGCGACTGCGGGGCTCGCAACCCCGGCTCACTCCTCGCGCTCACCGGTTCACCTCCACGGTCGCGGCCAGCGCGTCGGCGACCCGCCAGCAGTCGTGGAACGTGCAGTAGAGCGGCACCGGGGCGAACCGGATAATGTCAGGCTCCCGGGCGTCGGCGATCACGCCGTGCTCGTGCCGCAGCCGCTTGGCCAGCTCGGCCGCACTGCCCGCGCCGATGCGCACCGAGAGCTGGCTGCCCCGCCGCTCCGGCTCGCGCGGAGTGACCACGGTCAGCGGACGGTTCGCGGTCACCTCGTCCAACAGCCCCGCCAGGTAGCCGGTGAGCCGGACGCTGCGCTCGCGCAGCGCGGGCATCCCGACGGCGTCGAAGAGCTCCAGCGAGGTCCGCACCGGGCCCATCGCGAAGATCGGCGGGTTGGAGATCTGCCAGGCCTCCACGGTGGCCGGCGGCCGGGATTCGGGGGTCATCTCGAACCGGGTGGCCGCCTCGGTGCTCCACCAGCCCTCGAAACGGGGCAGGTCCGCATCGCCGAGGTGCCGCTCGTGCACGAAGACGCCGGCCAGCGCGCCGGGCCCGGAGTTCAGGTACTTGTAGGAGCACCAGGCGGCGAAGTCGACGTCCCAGTCGTGCAGGGCCAGCGGGACGTTGCCGGCGGCGTGCGCCAGGTCCCAGCCGACCACGGCCCCCGCCGCGCGGCCGGCGGCGGTGATCGTCGGGATGTCCATCAGCTCGCCGGTCAGGTAGTTGACCCCGCCGAGCAGCAGCAGCGCCACCGTGTCGCCCTCGGCGGCCAGGTAGCCGGTCACGTCCTCGGTGCGCAGGGTGTCCTCGCCGGCGCGGGGCCGTAGCCGGACGACGGCGGCGTCCGGGTCGAGGCCGTGGAAGCGGGCCTGACTGCGCACGGCGTAGCTGTCCGAGGGGAAGGCGCTGTCCTCGATGACGATCCTGGTCCGCGCACCGGCCGGCCGGTAGAAGCTGACCATCAGCAGGTGCAGGTTGACCGTCAGGGAGTTCATCACCACGACCTCCGCCGGGGCGGCGCCGACCAGTCGCGCGGCCGGCGCCGTCAGCAGCTCGTGGTACGGCAGCCAGGGGCGCTCCGCCTCCAGGTGCCCCTCGACGCCGAGCCGGCGCCACGCGTCCAGGTCGGCGACGAGTTCGTCGCGGGTGGCCCGGGGTTGCAGGCCGAGGGAGTTGCCGGCCAGGTACGCGGCGTCGCGGAAGCGTCCGCCGTCGGCCGGCGGCACGTGGAACAGGTGGCGGTGCCCGGGATGGGCGGCGTCGAGACGGCGCGCCTCGGCCTCACCGGCGGCGAACCCGGACGACTCGGGTGCGGGGGTGTTCATGGGGTTCTCTCGCTCTCGGGTCACATCGCTGTCCGGGCCGACCACAGCTCGGGGAAGACCACCCGGGCCATGCTGCGCTGCAACCACGCCAGTCCGGCGGAGCCACCGCTGCCGACCTTGGCGCCCATCGTCCGTTGCACCGCCTTGACGTGGTGCTGCCGCCAGTCGCCGAACTGCTCGGCCACCTCGGTCAGCGCCTCGCCCAACATCCGCAGGTGGTTCTCCGGGCCGGGCTCGGCGTAGATCCGCACCCAGGCCGCCTCCACGGCGGCGTGCGGCTGGTGCTCGACGGTGAACTCCCGGTCGAGCAGGTCGGCCGGCAGGTCGTGGCCGTGCCGGGCCAGCAGGGCGAGCACGTCGTCCCAGAGGCTCGGCGCCGCCAGGGTGGCCCGCAGGTCGGCGTACACGTCGCTCTGCCGGCGGAACGGCCGGATCAGCGTCTCGTCGCGGAGGCCGAGCAGGAACTCCAGGTGGCGGTACATCGCCGACTGGAAGCCGGAGCCCTCGCCCAGCAGGTTGCGGAACCGGTTGAAGTCGGCCGGGGTCATCCAGCGCAGCCCCTTCCAGGCCGCGTTGAGCCCCTCCAGGTGCAGCGTGGCACGGCGCAGCGGGGCCAGCGCGTCCCACACCCGGTCCGCCCGCAGCAGCCGCTGCGCGTCGCGCAACTCGTGGCAGGTCAGCCCGAAGTACAGCTCCATGATCTGGCTGACCATCAGGAAGGACATCTCGCCGGGGTCGTCGCTCAGCGGCTGCTGCAACCGGTGCAGCGTGCTGGCCTGCACGTACGTGTCGTACGGCACCCGCTCGGTGAACTCCAGCGTCGGTTCGCCGCCGTTGCGGGCGGCGCGGACCGCGCGCTGGCTCGGGGTCGCCGGGCGCACTGCCGCCTGGGCGGGTACGCGCAGGTCGGTCTGCTCCACCGGTGCCTCCCTCTGCTCTGCGTCACCCGGGACGGCCGTCGGCCGTCCGGTTTCGGGATGACAGACATGTTCTCTCGGCGGAACCCCCGAATGGAATGCCGGATCAACGGCACTCACCCCGTCTGACCTGCGGCGCGAAAGGCATGAGCCGGTTTCGGCTTCGAGAAAGTAAGGTCGGCTCATGGACGACATGGACTGGGCGCTGTTGCGGGAACTGCAGGCCGACGCACGGCTCTCCTTCAGCGAACTCTCCCGGCGGGTGCACCTGTCGCCGCCGGCCGTCGCGGAGCGGGTACGCCGACTGGAGGAATCCGGGGTGATCACCGGCTACCACGCCCGCGTCGACCTGACCCGGGCCGGCCGCACGGTGGTCGCGCTGATCCGGATGTCCTGCTACGGGTCGCGGTGCATCCTGCACGATCCGGACGTGGCCGGCTGGCCGGAGATCCTGGAGATCCACCGCATCACCGGCGACGCGTGCAGCATGCTCAAGGTCGCCGCCGGCTCGATCGGCGACTTCGAGGGGGTCATCGACCGGCTCGCCCCGTACGGCCAGCCGTCCAGCACGATGGTGCTGTCCACCCCGTTGGAGTGGCAGCCCGTCACCCCGTCACCCTCGGCCGACCGGCCCCGCTGACCCGCCCCGGGTTTGCCCCCCGGCCAGCGGGAAAGCAGGCCCTGTTGCCCGGGGAGGATTCCGGTGTTCGTCACCGGAAGGGGGGATCATGCCGGTGCTCACAGCGTTCCAACGTGCCCTGACCCGCGCCCTGACCGTGTTGGGCCTGGTCGGGGCGTTCGTCCTGACAACCGTCGCACCCGCCTGGGCGGGTGAGAACACCTTCGTCGAGGTGGTGCCCAACAGCGCGCAGGCCGGCACCCGGGTCAACATCCGGGCCGGTTGCGACAACGCCAACAACCGCCAGGCCAGCGTCCGTTCCGACGCGTTCGGCGGCCCGGTGGTGCTACGGCCGGACAACGGCTTCCTGACCGGCCAGGTCACCATCCCGGGCAACAAGCAGCCCGGCGACTACCCGGTCGACCTGCGCTGCGACAACGGCAAGACCGCGACCACCACGTTGACCGTGCTGAACATGGAGCAGCCCAGCAAGGGCCCGGCGACCGGGGGCGGCGGCACCGCCGGAGCCTCGGGCACCGGCACCATGCTGCTGGTCGGCGGCCTCGCGGTGGTGGGCCTGGCCGTGGGCTTCGGCTTCTTCGGCAACCGCCGCCGGACCGGGGCCGGTTCCTGACCCGCCGTCGCCATGACCGGCTCCCAGAGGCGTACCAGGCGATCGGATCCGGGCCGGGTCCGGGCGGCCACCCGGCGGGCGCTGCGGGCGTCCCGCCGGGCGGCGGCCGCGGCCTCCCGGCGGCTGCGCCGGGTGGCCGGGGAGGCGGTATCGGCGAGCGTCGCCACCACCGACCCGGCGGCCGGACCGCTGCCCGCCCGACCCCGGTACCGCCGGGTTCCGGCCGGCCGTCGCCGGCTTGGCTCCGGCCGGGGTCCCGGCCTGCCGGTCCTGGTGATCGGGACGCTGATGGCGCTGATCGTCACGATGCTCGGCGTGGAGCGGATCGCCGGCGTGAGCGTGCTGCCGGAACGCTTCCTCGCCGGGCTGCGGCCCGCGCCGAAGAAGTTCCCGGTGCTGCCCGCCAGCCGGCCGGTCGGCATCGCCATCGACCCGATCGACGTTGAGGCGCCCGTGCACGGCGTCGGCATCGCCCCGGACGGCAGCATCGCGGTGCCGGACGCCGCCCGCGCCCAGGAGGCCGGCTGGTACGACCAGGGGCCGACCCCCGGGCAGTACGGCCCCTCGGTGATCGTCGGACACGTCGACACGACCACCGGGCCGGCGGTCTTCCACAAGCTGCGGGACCTGCGGGACGGGGACCGGATCGAGGTCGCCCGGCAGGACCGCTCGGTGGCGGTCTTCGAGGTGGACTCGGTCGAGCGTTTCGACAAGGACCAACTGCCGGCGGGCGAGGTCTTCGGGGACTTCAGCCGCCCCCGGCTGCGCCTGATCACCTGCGGCGGGCGCTGGGTGGGCGGGGAGACCGGGTACGCCGACAACGTGGTGGTCTTCGCGTCCCTGGTCCGGGCCCGCACCGGGTGACCGGCCGCACCAGCGGGGGCCGTCGGCACCGCCTGCTGCGCCCGGGGCGTGCCGGTCGGTCAGGCGGCCTCGGGCTCGCGCAGGTCGAGCCAGTCGGCCCAGCGGGGATCCGGCGCCCGGTGGCCGAGCACCCGCCAGGCGGTGCCCTTCGGGGCCGCCGGCAGCGCGTGCAGCCGCCAGCCCAACTCCGCCGGCGTCTTGTCGCCTTTGGTGTGGTTGCACCGGGCGCAGGCCGCGACGACGTTCTCCCAGGCGTGCCGGCCGCCCCGGCTGCGGGGGAAGACGTGGTCGATGGTCTCGGCGGGGCCCCGGCAGTAGGCGCAGCGCCAGCCGTCCCGGGCGAAGATGGCGCGGCGGGAGAGCCCGACGTGGGTGCGGTAGGGCACCCGCACGAAACGGGTGAGCCGGACGACCGACGGCACCGGCAGCGCGTCGCGGGCGCTGTGCAGGATGCCGTCGCCGTCGGCGACGCAGACCGCCTTGGCGGAGAGCACGAGAATGGCGGCACGACGTACCGACACGACGCACAGCGGCTCGTAGGTGGCGTTGAGGACCAGCGCACCGGAGCCCACCGTGGGTCGTATGTCAGGCATCGCGTTCACCCTCCCGGTTCAGCGGCCCCTGCTCACCACCGCCGACCGGGAACGGGCACAGCGACCCACCACGGCCGACGCCGGTCGGATCACCGACGTCCGTGCGCCCATCGTCCCTGATCGGACCCCGGATTGCACGTACTAATGTCGGAAGCCGCTTAGGCAACGCCCGGAAAGGGGCAGATCTCGCCTCTGAGCAGGGCTGGCCCCCTCAACTCCTCTCGATGTCTTACCCCCGTTTTGAATCTCGGTTGTGCCGGATCCGTGCCCGATGATCATGCTTACGCATTCAGCTCGATGAATTTGATCAAGGCGGCCCAAGATCACTAGCGTGCCTGAGGTTGAGCGGGAAGCCCTCTTGGAGCTTACAGTTTGGATCAAGGGCAATTGAAGATCACTGAGCCCTTCCCCAACCTCCCACGACCAAGGAAAAGAACCTGGAATGGAGGGTGGCAGCACCGGGTGTCCGTTAGTACACACGCCCTTGCGCCGCGCGTAGTCCCGTTGCGGGGTCGTCAATCGGTCCGGGTGCGGAGGCTCCGCGCCCGTCGCGCAACTCCAGTTGCACCCGCCCGCGGGTGACGACCCCGAACGCGTCGCGCCACTCGGCCGCGACCACCGCGACACGCGCGCCACCGCGCAGCGCGAGCGTCCGCACCGGGACTACTCCGTGCCGTCTGCCGGCAGGCGCTCGGGCAGCCCGAGCCGCGGGAACTGGTCGTCGTGGAAGGTGGTGATTTCGGTGATCGCTCCGCCGGTGACGCGCAGGACGTCGATCGTCAGCGGCAGGTACGCGCCCTCCCGCTTCCGCCAGTGGTAGAAGGCGACGGCGGGCTGCCGGTTCACGGAGGTGGGGACGGCCCGCAGACCCGTCATGCCCTCGAAGCCGTCGTCGATCCAGTTGTTCACCACCGAGTCGCGGCCGACGTACAGGCCCGGCGTGGGTGGCATCGAGCAGCGGACGTCGTCGTGCAGCATCGCGGTGAGGCGGTCGATGTCCGTGGCCACGCTGGCGTCGGTGAAGCGGCGCACCAGCTCACGCGTCCCGGCGTCCTCCTCGCCGCCGGTCCAGTCCTGCCGCTCGGCGGGCAGGTGCTCCCGCATGCCGGCGCGGGCCCGCTGCAGCGCACTGTTCACGGAGTTGACGGAGTCCCCGAGAAGCTCCGCGACCTCCTTCGCCGGCCAGCCGAGCACGTCCCGCAGGATCAGCACGGCCCGCGGGCGCGGCGCGAGGTGCTGGACCGCGACCAGGTACGCCAGCTCGATCGTCTCCCGCGCGACGGCGACGGTCTCCGGCTCGTCCGCCTCGCCCGCGGGCAGCTCGTCGAGCAACCGATCCGGGTAGGGCTGTAGCCACCGCACCTCGCCGCCGGTCGCAGGCTCCGGGCGACACTTGGCGAGCAGGTCCAGGCAGGCGTTGGTGGCGATCCGGTACAGCCAGGCCCGGAACGTCGACCGCCCCTCGAAGGTCTCCCGCCGCCGCCAGGCACGCAGGAACGTCTCCTGCACGGTGTCCTCGGCGTCCTCGAACGACCCGAGCATCCGGTAGCAGTGCACGTGCAGCTCCCGCCGGTGCCGCTCCGCCAGCCCCGAGAACGCCGGCTCGTCGACCTCGCCCAGACCGCTCCCGCCCAGCCTGCTCACGCCCAGCTCCTCCAACCGCGTGTCCGCTCTCATCACGTCATCCTTCCGCCTCGTCGTGTCCCGTCACAGGTGTGACGGGTACGGGCGCGACAACTCATCACTAGGGCGGTCGGCATGACCGGAGTGCCCCGCGGCGAAGCGGGAAGCCCTCTCGAAACGCTGGCCCTGGGTTCTCCTGTCCCTCATCGCCGTGGCGTGGCACAGGTGCGCCAGCCGCTCCTGCGGGCGTGGGCGATGAGGACGACCGGTTCGCCCGCGTCCGACGGCGCGGCCCTCCCGACGGGGGCCGGGCCGGGTCACGACGCGGAGGGTCGGCGGGATCCGGCCCGGCCGCGTGGGGTACGAAGACAACGTGACCGCTGCCAGCCTGACGCCGCTCGCCCTGCCCGTCGTCGAGGCGCCGGATCCCGATCCGTCGCCGACCTGCCTGGACGACGTCCTCTGCAAGGGCGTCTTCGACATGACCGGCTCGGTGTGGTTCGCCGAGGGCAGCTACTGGATCCTGCTCAAGCCGCTGCGGATCATGATGATCGTGCTGCTGGCGGTAGCCGCCCGGTGGCTGGTGCACCGGACGATCAGCCGCCTGGTGCGTACCACCACCGACGCGGGCGTACCGACCATGCTGCGACCGCTGCGCGAGCGGATCCCCAGCGCCGCCGTCGAGCCGGGCGAGTTCGTCCCGGAGCGGCGCCGGCAGCGGGCCGAGGCGATCGGTTCGGTGCTGCGCAGCATGAGCACCGCGTTCATCTTCGGAATCGCGCTGCTGATGATCCTCAAGGAGTTCAGCTTCGACCTGGCCCCGCTGCTGGCCAGCGCCGGCATCGCGGGCGTGGCCCTCGGCTTCGGCGCGCAGAGCCTGGTCAAGGACCTGATCGCCGGCCTGTTCATGCTGATCGAGGACCAGTACGGCGTCGGGGACACCGTTGACCTCGGCGAGGCGACCGGCGTGGTGGAGGCGGTCGGGCTGCGGGTCACCACCGTCCGCGACGGGCGGGGCGTGCTCTGGTACATCCGCAACGGCGAGATCGTCCGGGTGGGCAACAAGAGCCAGGGCTGGGCCCTGGTCGTGGTCGACCTGCCGATCGGCTTCGCCGGCACCGAGGAGGCCACGGCCGTGCTGCGGACCGCCGCCGCCTCGGTGGCGATGGACCCCGACCTGGCCCCGGAGATCGTCGAAGCACCGGAGGTGCTGGGCGTCGAGCAGATGACGGTCGACGGCGCGGTCATCCGCACGGTGGTCAAGACGACTGCCGACGGGCAGTTCGCCGTCGGCCGGGAGCTGCGTCGTCGGCTCGCCGAGTCGCTGGAGAACTCCGGCATCACCGCCAAGATCGCCGCCGCCCGGTTCTATCCCGGCGTCCCGATCCGTACCCCCGGCGAGACCGGGCAGGGCGGCGCCACCTGAGACGCCCGGGGCGACGACCGTCGGGGGTCGCGGGCCGGGCGGCCCCTCGGGTATCGTCCGTTCGTTCAGTCGGAGATGCGACGATCAACCCCTTCGCCCTAGCCACTCGTCGGACGATCGGGCAAAATCCGGTGCACGCGCTCCCCGGAGCGTGATCACGTCCTCGCTGATCCGCACATCTGACGACGGTTCCCGGGCCTTCCATCACGAGTGGCCTGCCCAGGGGAACGATGGAGGCGACGGTGCCCGACGAGCGACCATCCCCGGAAGGACCGGCAACCTTCCGCGAGGTGTTCGCCAATCGAGAATACGGCGCTGTCTTCTCGGCGAGCGCTCTCTCCTGGATCGGCGACTACGTCGCCAAGGCCGCGGTCACCCTGCTGGTCTACGAGGAGACCCGGTCCGTCGCGCTCTCCGCCGCCGCCTTCGCGGTGAGCTACCTGCCCTGGCTGGTCGGCGGCCCCCTGCTCGCCACGCTCGCGGAGCGGCACCGCTACCGGCAGGTCATGGTGATCTGCGACGTCGTCCGGATGGTGCTGATGGTGGGCATCGCCATCCCCGGCATGCCCGTCCCGGTGATCCTGGCCCTGCTCTTCGCCACCACGCTCGCCAATCCACCGAGCCAGGCCGCCAAGTCGGCGCTGATCCCCCTGCTCCTCACCGGGGACCGCCTGGTGGTCGGGCTGTCGATGATCAGCAGCGTCGGCCAGGCCGCCCAGGTCGTCGGCTATCTGGCGGGCGCCGCCATCGCCGCGTTCAACCCGACCGCCGCGCTCCTGGTGAACGCGGCGACCTTCGCCCTGTCCGCCGCGTTGGTCCGCTTCGGCGTGGCGGACCGACCGCCGGCGATGACCGCCGCGCACCGCAGCCACCTGCTGCGGGAGACCGCGCAGGGCTTCCAGATCGTGTTCGGCACCCCGGTGCTGCGGTCCATCGCCCTGCTGGTCTTCGCCGCCATGCTCTTCTCGGTGGTGCCGGAGGGCCTCGCCGCCGCCTGGGCGAGTGAGCATGCCGGCCGCCTGGACGCCGGCGCCGCCCAGGCCATCATCATGGCCGCGAACCCCGTCGGCTTCATCCTCGGCGGCCTGATCGTCAGCCGGGCCTTCGGGCCGGACCGCCGGCTGAGCCTGATGCGACCGTTGGCGGTGCTCTCCCCACTGGCCCTGGTGCCGGCCCTGCTCGACCCGCCGCCGTTGGTGGTGGCGTTGCTCGCCGCGGCCTGCGGGTTCGCCGTCGCCGGCATGCTGCCGGTGGCCAACGGGCTCTTCGTCCGGGCCCTGCCCGACGGCTTCCGGGCCCGCGCCTTCGGCGTGATGGCGACCGGTGTCCAGGTCATCCAGGGCATGGCCGTCCTGATCACCGGGCTGCTGGCCGAGCGATACTCCATCCCGCTCGTGGTCGGGGTGTGGAGCGCCGTCGGGGTGCTGCTGATGACGCTCGCCGCCCTGCGCTGGCCGAGCCGCTCGACGATCGACGCGGCGATCGCGGCGGCCCAGGCGGGCGGGCCGGACGGCCTCTTCAGCCCGGCGAAGGCGCGGCGGCCGGCCGAGGACGAACGGCGCGGCGGGTCGCCGGACGACTGGGCGGTCGCCCCGGCGCGGCGGGACACCAGCGGCACACGGTGACCCGGCCCACAGCCGCCACCCTCCGGACGCCCGGCGCGGCACCTGGCAGGATGGAACGGTGAATGCCGCAGGTGAGTCAGACCGTCCTGGTGCGTCGATGACCCTCTTCGAAGCGGTCGGCGGCGAGCCCACCTTCCGCAAGCTGGTGGACGAGTTCTACGCCGGGGTCGCCACCGACCCGCTGCTGCGCCCCATGTATCCCGAGGAGGACCTGGGCCCCGCCGCAGACCGGATGACCCTGTTCCTCATGCAGTACTGGGGCGGCCCCAACACGTACTCGGCGCAGCGGGGGCACCCGCGGCTGCGAATGCGCCACGCGCCGTTCCGGATCGGCGCCGCCGAGCGGGACGCGTGGCTGCTGCACATGCGCCGAGCCGTCGACCGGCTCGACCTGCCGCCGGAGATCGCCACCGCGCTGTGGGACTACCTGGAGCGGTCCGCCTACTTCATGGTCAACGCGATGGAGGACCCGGCGGGGCCGGCCTGACACGCCGGCCGTCCGGGCGTCCCGGTGGACGCCCGGACGTGCGTCGGGCGGGTCAGAGCAGGGCGCCCTCGTCGTGCAGCCAGTCCACGAAGCTGGTGGCGACCGCCGCGCCACAGTCGAGCATCTCGACCAGGAGCGCGTCGTGCGCCCCGGCACCGAACGGCACCTGCAACTCCGCGTAGATCGGCAGTTGGCCGCGCTCGGTCGGGTCGCCGATGTATGCCTTGCAGAAGCGGCGGGTGTGGTTCCACTCGTTGACCACCCGGTAGGCGCGGTCGGCCCAGTCCGGCGGCACCGTCGCATGCGGACGGGCCCGCATCACCAGGATCTCGTCCTCCGGACCCTCCAGTGTGACCAGCACGGCGTGCCGCTCCCACATGGCCAGCAGGTTGCCGTCGCCGTCGGCCAGATGGCGCACGTCGAGCATGTCGAGTGCGTCGCAGACACGACGCAGAGTGACCGGCTCGACCGTGGCGGGCATCTCCGCGATCACGGCTCGTTCCGTCGGCGGGCAGTCGTCTCCCGGCTGACGGGGGGTCGGTGGCCCGACCCGGACGGTGCTCTCCACTGTGATCCCGCTCCGCCTTTCCGGGTCGCCGCCGCCGTTGGCGGGACCGGGGCGCCATGACCACCACGGCATCGCTTGCGCACCTCACTCCCCAGCGGATCCAGTCGCCTACGTTGCGTTGGATCCGAGGATGGACGGTACCCGGACAGCCGGGTTGAAGCACCCCCCCAACGGCAGCACCAGGACAGAAGAATGACCACGGGTCATCCGAACGGATGAACTCAGACGGGCCGCAGGGCAAGATCGGTGGCCTTCTGCGACCAGATCGCTCCGTACGGTCCCACCAGACCGACCCATCGGCCGACCGCCCGCACCTGGACGTCGCCCCCGCCGACCGCCCCGGCGGACCCCTCGGCGGCACCCAGGAAGCCCATCCGGACCAGTCCCTGGACCATCCGCTGGGTCACCTCGACCGGTTCGCCGGGCGGGTCTTCGGGGGTGACCACCACCGGCACGTGGTCGAGCAGCGCGTCGCGCAGCGCCCGCTGCCCGACCGCACGCCCCGCCACGCCCCGCGTGCTGGCGTCACGCAGGGCACCCGCCGCCGCCGCCGCGATCCGCCGCAGCTCCCCGCCCGGCAGCGTCTCCACCCGCCGGCTCGCGGCGGGCGGCAGCGGCCACCGCCACCGCTCGTCCCGCCGCGCCGGCAGGGCCCCGCCGCCGCCCGCCAACTCGGCCAGCAGCTCGCCGGCCGGGACCGTCGCGTCGCCGGGGCCGTCGCCTGCCACCGTACGGACGACCAGTACGCCCCACGGCAGGCGCCCCCAGAGGGCCGTACGCCCCGTCGTGCCGGCTGACCGGAGTCGGACCGGCGCGTCGCGGTCCAGCCGGACGAGGCGGGCCAGGAAGGCCCCCGCGTCGGCGGCGTCCGCGATCCCGTGCCCGCCGGCGACCGCGCCGCCGGCACCGGCCTCCGCCGGCCCGGTCGGCCCGGCGGTCGCCGTCACGCCACCCCGCCCTGCGACGCGTACGTGAGCAGGAACGTCCGCTCCTCCGGGGTGATCCGCCGGGGCCGCTGCCGGGTCAGGTCGAAGGGCACCAGCACCGAGCGGGCGCGACTGGCCAGGACCTCGCCGTCGAAGAGCTCGTAGGCGACGGTGAACGACGCGCCCCGGATCTCCTCCACCCACAGCTCGATGCGAACGGTGGGGGCGGCCTCCGCGGTGGCCCGGCCGAGCGCGTACTCGACCGGGCGCAGGTAGTCGATCTCGTGCCGACTGATCACGACGCCGTCGGCGAACGAGCCCACTCCCCACGCCCGGCCGCCGGCGAACATCAACGCCACCCGCGCCTCCTCGTAGAGGGTCAGGAAGCGCGAGTTGTTGATGTGGCCGTACGCGTCCAGGTCGGACCACCGCAGCGTGCAGTGGTAGACAAAACGGTCGCTCATGATCGGCAGCGGTCCGCCCTGCTAGTCACGGGTCAGCTTGCGGTAGGTCACCCGGTGCGGGCGGGCCGCCTCCGCGCCGAGACGGTCGATCTTGTTCTTCTCGTACGCCTCGAAGTTGCCCTCGAACCAGAACCACTTCGCCGGGTCCTCGTCGTCACCCTCCCAGGCCAGGATGTGCGTGGAGACCCGGTCGAGGAACATCCGGTCGTGGGAGATGACCACGGCGCAGCCGGGGAACTCCAGCAGCGCGTTCTCCAGGCTGGAGAGGGTCTCCACGTCCAGGTCGTTGGTCGGCTCGTCGAGCAGGATCACGTTGCCGCCGATCTTCAGCGTCAGCGCCAGGTTGAGCCGGTTGCGCTCGCCGCCGGAGAGGACCTTGGTCGGCTTCTGCTGGTCCGGTCCCTTGAACCCGAACGCCGCGATGTACGCCCGCGACGGCATCTCGACCTTGCCCACCATGAGGTAGTCCAGGCCGTCGGAGACGACCTCCCAGACGCTCTTGTCGCCGTCGAGGCCCTGCCGGTTCTGGTCGACGTACGACAGCGAGACGGTGGGGCCGACCCGGACGTCCCCGCTGGTCGGCTCCTCCAGCCCGACGATGGTCTTGAACAGCGTGGTCTTGCCGACGCCGTTGGGGCCGATGATGCCGACGATGCCGTTGCGCGGCAGCGAGAACGACAGGTTGTCGATCAACAGCCGGTCGCCGAAGCCCTTGCTCAGGCTCTGCGCCTCGATCACCGTGCTGCCCAGGCGCGGGCCCGGCGGGATCTGGATCTCCTCGAAGTCGAGCTTGCGGGTCTTCTCCGCCTCGGTGGCCATCTCGTCGTACCGGTCGAGGCGGGCCTTGGACTTGGTCTGCCGCGCCTTGGCGTTGGAGCGGACCCACTCCAACTCCTCGGTGAGCCGCTTCTTCATCTTGGCGTCGCGGCGCCCCTCGACGGCCAGCCGGGCGGCCTTCTTCTCCAGGTAGGTGGAGTAGTTGCCCTCGTAGCCGATGGCCCGGCCACGGTCCAGTTCCAGGATCCAGCCGGCCACCTTGTCCAGGAAGTACCGGTCGTGCGTGATCGCCATGACGGTGCCGGCGTACTTGGCCAGGTGCTGCTCCAGCCAGGAGACGCTCTCCGCGTCCAGGTGGTTGGTGGGCTCGTCGAGCAGCAGCAGGTCGGGCGCCTCCAGCAGCAGCTTGCACAGCGCCACCCGGCGGCGCTCACCACCGGAGAGCTGGGTCACGTCGGCGTCCGGCGGCGGGCAGCGCAGCGCGTCCATGGCCAGTTCGAGCTTGGAGTCGATGTCCCAGGCGTCGAGGTGGTCCAGCTCCTCCTGGAGCCGGCCCATCTCCTCCATCAGCTCGTCGGAGTAGTCGGTGGCCATCTGCTCAGCGATCTTGTTGAACCGCTCCAGCTTGACCTTGGTCTCGGCGACCGCCTCCTCGACGTTGCCGAGGACGGTCTTGGCGTCGTTGAGCGGGGGCTCCTGGGCGAGCATGCCGACGGTGTAGCCGGGCATCAGCCGAGCCTCGCCGTTGCTCGGCTTGTCCAGCCCTGCCATGATCTTGAGGAGGCTGGACTTACCGGCGCCGTTCGGGCCGACCACACCGATCTTGGCACCCGGCAGGAAGCTCAGCGTCACGTTGTCGAGCACGACCTTGTCGCCGTGCGCCTTGCGCGCCTTTTCCAGGACGTAGATGTACTGGGCCACGGTGCGGGCTACCTCCGTAAGGTTGCGACTGGGGGCCGGCGGGCGCGGGATGCGGGCTTCGAGCTCCGCCCGCCGCCGCCGGCCGCTGACCGGCCGCACGCACGCACGCCATCGTCAATCCTGACAGGTACGCGCCGTCGCGCCCACATCACCCCGCCCCGACGGCCCCGACGCGCCGCGACACCCCTGCTTTCCGAGCAGGGGTATCGACAAGATCACGTCACGGGTTGGACCATCGTGGGAAGGGTAGGTGACTCCGGCACGGGGCCCCAGACGCCGCAGCTACGCTCAGTACGCTCATTCGCGGTTGACCCGTCAGCACCCGGAGGTGGCCGAACGTGACCGTCCGCAGCTCCTTTGTCGTAGTGGCGAACCGGCTACCCGTCGACGAGGTGAGCACCCCTGAGGGACGGCAGTGGCGTCGCAGCCCCGGAGGGCTGGTGACCGCACTGCACCCCGTCCTCGCCGAGCACCAGGGCACCTGGGTCGGCTGGGCCGGCGGCACCGGCGCCGCTCCCGAGCCCTTCGACCTGGAGGGCATCCGGCTGCACCCGGTGCCGTTGAGCGCGGAGGAACTGGAGCGCTACTACGAGGGCCAGTCCAACGCGACGATCTGGCCGCTCTATCACGACGCGGTCGAGACGCCGGCCTACAAGCGCCGCTGGCGCGAGGCGTACCGCCTGGTCAACGCACGCTTCGCGGAGGCCGCGGCGGAGGTCGCGGCCGAGGGGGCGACGGTCTGGGTGCAGGACTACCAGCTCCAGCTCGTCCCGGCGATGCTCCGCGAGCTGCGGCCGGACCTGCGGATCGGCTTCTTCCTGCACATCCCGTTCCCGCCCATCGAGCTGTTCATGCAGATGCCGTTCCGCACCGAGATCCTGCGCGGTCTGCTCGGCGCCGACCTGGTCGGGTTCCAGCAGCGCCTCGCCGCGCAGAACTTCGTCCGGCTGGCCCGGCACCTGCTCGGGCTCCGCTACGAGGGGCAGATGATCCAGGTCGACGGCCGCCAGGTGAAGGCCGGCGCGTTCCCGATCTCCATCGACACGAAGGAGATGGAACGGCTGGCCGCCGACCCGGCGATCCAGGCCCGCGCGAAGGAGATCCGCGCGGAACTGGGCAACCCGAAGACGATCATCCTGGGCGTCGACCGGCTGGATTACACCAAGGGCATCGAGTTGCGGCTGAAGGCCTTCCGCGAACTGCTCGCTGACGGAAAGTTGACAGTTCCCGACGCGGTCATGGTGCAGGTCGCCACGCCCAGCCGCGAGCGCGTGGAGCACTACCAGGCACTACGCGTGAAGGTGGAGCGCGAAGTCGGTCGGATCAATGGCGAATTCGGCAGGGTCGGCGTGCCGGCGGTGCATTATCTGCATCAGTCGTACAGTCGCACTGAACTCGCCGCGATGTACGCCGCCGCCGACGTGATGATGGTGACTCCGCTGCGAGACGGAATGAATCTGGTAGCCAAGGAGTACGTCGCATCGCGCGCCGACCAGGGCGGTGCACTCGTGCTCAGCGAGTTCGCCGGCGCCGCCACCGAGCTGCGTCAGGCGTTCCTGTGTAACCCGCACGACCCCGACGCGGTCAAAGACGCCCTGCTGCGGGCCGTGCATGTCGAGAAGCCGGAGGCCCGCCGCAGAATGCGGACAATGCAGCGCCACCTACGCACCCACGATGTGGGGCACTGGGCGAAGTCGTTCCTCACCGAGCTCGGTGTGCCTCAATCGGAGGACGCGTGAACGCCGCCAACGACATCATCACCCCGGCGGCCGGCACCATGGACCCGGAACTGCGCGCGGCCATCGGCCGGATCGCCCGGGTACCCCAGCTTCTGATCGCCTGTGACTACGACGGCACCCTGGCGCCGATCGTGGAAGACCCGAGCAAGGCCGTACCGCTGCCGGAATCGGTGGCGGCCGTCCGGGCGCTCGCCGCCCTGCCCCAGACCACCGTGGCGGTGGTCTCCGGGCGGGCCCTGCGCGACCTGGCCGCGCTCTCCCGGCTGCCCAGCGAGGTCCACCTGGTCGGCAGCCACGGCTCCGAGTTCGACATCGGCTTCGTCGAGCGGCTCTCCCCCGAGCTGATCGCGGTCCGCACCCGGCTGCGCGACGCGTTGCGTGAGATCGCCTCGGCCCATCCGGGCATCCGGCTGGAACGCAAGCCGGCGAGCGTCGCGGTACACACCCGCGGGGTGGCCCCCCAGATCGCGGCGGCGGCCATCGAGGCGGTCCGCAGCGGCCCCGCCACCTGGGACGACGTCACGGTCACCCAGGGCAAGGAGGTCATCGAGCTGTCGGTGGTCGCCACCCACAAGGGCACGGCCGTCGACCAGCTGCGCACCCAACTCTCGGCCAGCGCGGTGCTCTTCATCGGCGACGACGTCACCGACGAGAACGCCTTCGGCAACCTGCACGGGCCGGACGTCGGCATCAAGATCGGCCCCGGCGACACCAGGGCCGACTACCGGGTCGCCGAGCCGATCGAGGCCGCCCGCGCCCTCGGTCTGCTGCTGGAGACCCGCCGGCACTGGCTCTTCGGCGAGCGGGCGGTGCCCATCGAGCGGCACTCGATGCTGGCCAACGGGCGGACGGTGGCCCTGCTCACCCCCGAGGCCAAGGTCACCTGGCTCTGCCATCCGAAGCCCGACTCGGCGGCGATCTTCGCCGACCTGGTCGGCGGCAGCCCGGCCGGGCACTTCAGCGTCGCGCCGGAACGCGGGGGCATCCCGCTCGGCCAGCGCTACCGCTCGGGGACGATGACCGTCGAAACCCGGTGGTCGGGCCTGACCGTCACCGACTGGCTGGACAAGCCGGCCAAGGAGACCACGCCCGACGGCCCGGCCGTCGTCACCGGCGACTCGACTCTCGTCCGGGTGCTCACCGGCTCCGGCCGGGCCCGGCTGGAGTTCGCGCCCCGGCCCGAGTTCGGCCAGGTCGCAGTGCAGTTGCAGCCGATCGGCGACGGCCTGCTCGTGCTCGGCTCCAACGAGCCGGTCGCGCTCTACTCCCCCGGGGTCGAGTGGCAGGTCACCAACGACGGTGGCTACGAGACGGCCAAGGCGGTCGTCGACCTCTCCGCCGCCGGCGGGCAGGTCGTGCTGGAGCTGCGCTTCGCCACGCACAGCCTGGAACACCACCGGCTCCCCGTCCACGAGCGGCAGGCCCTGGCCGAGCAGCCGTGGAAGGACTGGGTGGCCACCCTGCGGCTGCCGAACACCGCCCGGGACATGGTGGTCCGCAGCGCGCTGACCCTGCGCGGGCTCTGCCACGAGGCCACCGGCTCGATCCTGGCCGCCGCGACCACCTCGCTGCCTGAGGAGCTGGGCGGGGTCCGCAACTGGGACTACCGCTACTGCTGGCTGCGGGACGCGTCGATGACCGCGCGGGCCCTGGTCGACCTCGGGTCGATCGAGGAGGCCGAGGCGCTGCTGCGCTGGGTCGACGGGTGCATCGAACGCACCGGCGGGCACCCGGAGCGGCTGCACCCGCTCTACACGGTGGACGGCTACGAGCTGGGCGCCGAGGCCGTCATCGACACCCTGCCCGGCTACGCCGGCTCGCGGCCCGTCCGGGTCGGCAACCTCGCCAACCATCAGCTCCAGCTCGACGTCTTCGGCCCGATCGCGGACCTCATCGCGGCCGTGGCCGACACCCGCGGCACCGTCCGCGAGGACGAGTGGCGGGTGCTGGAGAACATGGTCGAGGCGGTCCGCCGCCGCTGGCACGAGCCCGACCACGGCATCTGGGAGGCCCGGCTCCCCCCGCGGCACCACATCTTCTCCAAGGTGATGTGCTGGATGACCGTCGACCGGGCGCTGCACGTGATGCGCCAGCACGGCGGCGAGGACCGGCCCGAATGGGTGGAACTGCGCGACCGGATCGCTGCCAACGTGCTGGAGTACGGCTGGCACGAGACCGTCGAGGCCTACAGCGTGGCGTACGGCGACGAGGACATGGACGCCTCGTCGCTGTGGATCGGGCTGTCCGGCCTGCTCCCCGGTGACGACTCGCGCTTCCTCTCCACCGTCCTGCGGATCGAGGCGGATCTGCGCAGCGGCCCGGTCGTCTACCGCTACCACTGGGACGACGGCCTGCCCGGGCGCGAGGGCGGCTTCCACATCTGCACGGCGTGGCTCATCGAGGCGTACCTACGCACCGGGCGGCGTACCGACGCCGAGGAGCTGTTCTCGCAGATGGTGGACACCGCCGGCCCCACGGGTCTGCTGCCCGAGCAGTACGACCCGCTGGCCGAGCGCGGGCTGGGCAACCACCCGCAGGCCTACAGCCACCTCGGTCTGATCCGCTGCGCCCTGCTGCTGGACAACATGCTCAAGCAGTGACCTGACCAGCACCGACGGCGGCCGGAGAGTTCCTTCTCCGGCCGCCGTCGCTCATCCCACGGGATCAGACCCAACCCGAACGGACCCGAGCCCGCCCACGGACAACGCCCACCGGGGATTTCCGGGGAGCTGACTCGCGGAGGGATCAAGCCTGACCGCCCGGAGCGGGCGGGCTCCCCGGAAATCCCTCAAGACCAGCCCCGGCGAGGGCGGTGGCCACGTCCCCCAGCACCACCACCGCGGGCGGACGCAGCCCCGCGGCGACCACGTCGGCGGCCACCGTGCCGAGGGTGGACCGCAGCACCCGCTGCGCCCCGGTCGTCGCCTCCTGCACCACGGCGGCCGGTGTCTCCGCCGGCCGGCCGTGCGCGACCAGCGTCGCGGTGATCGCCGCGAGGTTCTTCAGCCCCATCAGGACGACCAGCGTGCCGCGCAGCCCGGCCAACGCGTCCCAGCGGACCAGGGAGTCGGGCGAGTCGGGCGCGACGTGCCCGGAGACCACGGTGAACTCGTGGGCCACGCCCCGGTGGGTGACCGGGATGCCCGCTGCCGCCGGGGCCGCGATCGAGCTGGTCACACCGGGCACCACGGTCACCGGCACACCGGCCGCCGCGCAGGCCAGCAACTCCTCGCCGCCCCGGCCGAAGACGTACGGGTCGCCGCCCTTGAGCCGGACCACGAGCTTCCCGGCCAGGGCCCGGTCCACCAGGATCTGGTTGATCTCCTCCTGCGCGCGGGACGGACCGTACGGGATCTTGGAGGCGTCCACGAGTTCGGCGTCGGCCCGTACCTCGTCGAGGAGCAACCCGGGCACCAGCCGGTCGGCGACCACCACGTCAGCCCGGGTGAGCAGCCGCCAGCCCCTGACGGTGATCAGCTCCGGATCTCCAGGGCCCGCACCAACCAGCGCAACCCGCCCGACCCGGGTGTGAGGAAGGGACCCTTCCTCTACCGCAGGCGTTGACAGGGGGCCCTTCCTCACATCCAGCAGGTCGCGGATCGCGTCGCGGACGGCCATCGAGCGGCGCGGGTCGCCCCCGCCGAGCACCGCGACGGTCACCGGCCCCTGCCGGGTCACCGCCGGGGTCCAGGCGGTGGCGGAGAAGCGGTCGTCGGCGCGTACGCAGAAGATGCGTCGCTCGGCGGCGGCGGCGCTGACCGACGCGGCGGCGATCGGGTCGTCGATCGCGACCTGGACCAGCCACGCGCCGTCCAGGTCGTCGGGGGCGAACCGGCGCGGCGCCCAGTCCAGCCGGGCGGCGTCGGCATGCGCACGCAGCGCCGGGGTCAGCTCCGGCGCGACGAGGAGGACGTGTGCGCCGGCGTCGAGCAGGGCCGGCACCCGCCGGGTGGCCACCACTCCCCCGCCCACCACGACCACCCGTCGGCCGGCTAGCCGCAGGCCGAGCGGGTACGGGTTGCCGCTCACGCCGCCCCCTCGCCGTCGGGCCGGATGGTTGGCCCGCCCCGCCCGCTCACTTCTCGGCCACTCCCGCCGAGTCGAACGTGGCGACCTCGTGCAGCACCCGGACCGCGCCGGTGACCACCGGCAACGCGAGCAGCGCGCCGGTGCCCTCGCCGAGACGCAGCCCGAGGTCGATCAGCGGTTCCAGGCCCAGCCGGCGCAACGCGACCGTGGCTCCCGGCTCGGCGGAGCGGTGTCCGGCCACCATGGCGGCGACGGCGTGCGGGGCGAAGGCCGCCGCGGCGAGCGCCGCGGAGACCGCGATCACCCCGTCCAGCAGCACCGGCGTCCGGCGGGCCGCGGCGCCCAGGATCAGGCCGGCCAGCGCGGCGTGCTCCAGGCCGCCGACCGCGGCCAGCACGCCCAGCGGGTCGGCCGGGTCGGGGGCGTGCCGGCGCAGCGCGGCCCGCACGACGTCCACCTTGCGGGCGTACGTCGGGTCGTCGACCCCGGTGCCCCGGCCGGTCGTCTGGGCCGGGTCGATGCCGGCGAACGCGGCGATCAGGGCGGCGGCCGGCGTGGTGTTGCCGATGCCCATGTCCCCGGTGAGCAGGATGCCGGCGCCGGCATCGATCAGGTCGTCGGCCACCCGGATGCCGGTTTCCACCGCGGCGCGGGCCTCGTCGCGGGTGAGTGCGGCGGTCACCGCCAGGTCCCGGGTGCCGGGACGGACGTTCGCCGCGACCAGCCGGGGGACGTCGCGGCTCGGCAGGGTGCCGACGACGTCCGCCCCCGGCGCGGCGACCGAACCGTCGGCGCGCGGACCATCGGCGCTTGGCGGGGTGCCGGCGGCCGGGGTGGTCGACGGGTCGTCGGCGGCCGGGAGCGGGGTGGCCACACCGACGTCGACCACGGTGACCGAGGCGCCGGCCTGCCGGGCGAACGCGTTGACCACCGCGCCGCCGGCGAGGAAGTTGCCGATCATCTGCGCGGTGACCTCCTGCGGCCAGGGTGTCACCCCCTGGGCGTGTACGCCGTGGTCACCGGCGAAGATCGCGACCGCGGCCGGCTCGGGCAGCGGCGGCGGGCAGTGCCCGGCCAGGCCGGCGAGGCGTACGGAGAGTTCCTCCAGGGCACCGAGCGAGCCGGCGGGCTTGGTCAGCCGCCCCTGCAACTCCCGGGCGGCGGCCATCGCCGACTCGTCCGGCGGCCTGATCGCCGCGATCGTTGTCTCCAGCATCATGTCTCCAGGATCTCCGCCAGTACCTCGGTGAACGCGTCGGTGGTGGCCGGGTCGCGGACGGCGATCCGCAGCCAGTCCGGGCCGAGGCCGGGGAACGTGTCGCCGCGACGCACCGCCCAGCCGCGCTGGCGCAGGGTGAGCCGCACGTCGGCGGCGCCGGGCAGGTGCACCAGCACGAACGCGCTGGCGGGGCGGCCGGCGACGCGTACGCCGGGCAGGGCCGACAGGCGGGCGACCAGGTGGTCGCGGTCGGCGGCGAGCCGGGCGGCGATGGCGCGCTCGGCCGCGACGGCGACGGGCGTGGCGCAGGCCGACGCGGCGGCCAGGGCCGGGGTGGAGACGGCCCAGAGCGGCTGGGCGGCGGCCAGCCGCTCCAACAGCGCGGCCTCGCCGAGCAGGTAGCCGATCCGCAGGCCGGCCAGGCCCCAGGTCTTGGTGAGGCTGCGGACCACCAGCAGGCCGGGCAGGTCCCGCCGGGCGGCCAGCGACTCCGGTTCGCCGGCCACGCCGGGGGCGACGGTGGTGTCGGCGAACGCCTCGTCGACCACCAGCACCCGGCCGGGCCGGGCCAGGGCGGCCAGGTCCGCGGCGAGGTGCAGCACCGACGTCGGGTTGGTCGGGTTGCCAATCATCACCAGGTCGGCGTCGGCCGGCACCCGGGCCGGATCGAGGCGGAAGTCGTCTTCCGCGTCGAGCAGCACCCGCTCCACCTGGTGCCCGGCCGCGCGCAACGCCGCCTCGGGCTCGGTGAACTGCGGGTGCACCACCACCGGCCGGCGCACGCCACGCAGCGCCCGGGCGAGCAGCACGAAGCCCTCGGCCGCGCCGGCGGTCAGCAGCACCTCGGCGGGCGGGCGGCCGTGCCGGGCCGCGACGGCGGCCCGGGCCGGCCCCGGGTCGGGGTACGCGGCGAGGTCGCCGAGCGCGGCGGTGATCGGGTCGGCCAGCCAGTCCGGCATGGCGTCGCGCCGCACGTTGACGGCGAGGTCGACCAGCCCCTCACCCACCTCGGCGTCACCGTGATGGGTGAGGTCGGGTTCGGGGCGGGTGGGCTCGGGCTCGGGAAGGGTCTCGGTCGGCTGACCACGCATGTCCGCGATCCTGCCGGGAAGGTGGCGCGCGCGACAGCGGATCCCGGCGTGGGCAGCATCACCACACGGGTGTTTATGAATATTTCTCAGGTATGAATCGGAAATGTCATAACTTGGCCAGGTGAGCAATCGACCCCTCGCTGCCGTTGGTCGTCTCGTTCCCCTTCTCCGCGCCGGACTGATCGCCGGCGTCGTGGTCGCCGCCGTGGCGTACCCGGTGGCCGCCGCCACCGGCCTCGGCGCCAAGGTCACGGCGCACGCCATGGAGCACAAAACCAAGATCCTCACCACCGCGCTGCCGGCCGAGACGTCGTACGTCTACGCGCCGGACGGCAAAACGGTGCTGACGATGTTCTACGAGGAGTACCGGCAGTACACGAAGCTGGCCGACATCTCGCCGCACATGCAGCAGGCGATCGTCGCCGCCGAGGACAACCGCTTCTACCAGCACCGGGGCGTCGACCCGAAGGGCGTCGCCCGCGCCTTCGTGGCGAACGCCCGCTCCAGCGGTGTCTCCCAGGGCGCCTCCACCCTCACCATGCAGTATGTGCGGATGGCGCTGCGGGACAGCGCCAAGACACCGAAGGAGGTGCAGGAGGCCACCCAGCAGACCAGCCTGCGCAAGGTCCGGGAGATGCGGATGGCGATGGACCTGGAGAAGGAACTGAGCAAGGAGCAGGTCCTGGAGCGCTACCTCAACTCCGCGTACTTCGGGCACCGCGCGTACGGCATCTACGCGGCCAGCGAGATCTTCTTCTCCAAGGCGCCGAAGGACCTCACCCCGGTCGAGGCGGCCACCCTCGCCGGTCTGGTCAAGTCCCCGTCCGAGTACGACCCGGCCAGCTCCGACCAGAAGGACGCCACCGGCCGGCGCAACTACGTGCTGGACCGGATGGCGCAGCTCGGTTACCTCTCACCGAACGCCGCCACGCAGGCGAAGACCGAGCCGATCCGGCTGAAGCTGACCTATCCGCCGAACGACTGCGCCTCGGTGCCCGAGAAGTGGAACAGCTGGGGCTTCGCCTGCGACTACCTGAAGAACTGGTGGAGCGCGCAGCCCGCGTTCGGGGAGAACCGCCTGGAGCGGATGGACAAGCTGCGCCGGGGCGGCTACCGGATCGTGCTCAGCCTGGACCCGAAGATCCAGCAGGCGGCCGAGCAGAACGTCGGCAGCAAGGAGAACACCGGCAGCCCGTTCGCCAACGGCATCGTGGTCTCCGAACCCGGCACCGGGCGGGTCAAGGCGATGGCGGTGAACCGGACGTACTCGCTGGACCTGAGCGAGAACGGGCTGAGCTCCAACCCCGAGGCCGGGCCGAAGGTCAAGGCGAACTACCCGAACACGGTGGCGCCCCTGCTCGGCGGCGGCGACCTGCCCGGCTACCAGGCCGGCTCGACGTTCAAGATGTTCCCGATGCTGGCCGCGCTGAACGCGGGCATGCCGCTGTCCACCTCGTTCAACGCCCCGCACCGGTACCGATCCGAGGTCTACGACGGCTGGGCGCCGTCCAATGCCAGCGGCGCGATGAGCGGCAACCAGACCATGTGGTCCGGCTTCGGCAAGTCGGTGAACACGTACTTCGTGTGGCTGGAGGAGCAGGTCGGCGCGGACAAGGCGGTCCGCCTCGCCGAGCAGCTCGGGCTGCGCTGGCGCACCGACGTCGACCGGGAGCACGCCTCCCCGGCCAGGGCGAAACAGTGGGGCGCGTTCACCCTCGGCGTCTCCGACGCCACGCCGCTGGAGATGGCCAACGCGTACGCCGCGATCGCCGCGGACGGCCGCTACTGCGAGGCGATCCCGGTGCAGGCGATCTACAACCGGGACGGCACGCCGGCCACCTGGAAGACCGTCTCCGGGATCGAACGCGAGATCGCCAAGCCGCGCTGCCGGCAGGTGGTGGACGCCGACGCCGCGCGCGCCGCCACCGACGCCGCCCGCTGCCCGACCGGCGACACCCCGGCCCGCGGGAGCTGCGGTGGCTGGTCGACCGCGGACAGCGTGCGGGGCACCGTCGGCCGCCCGGTGGCGGGCAAGACGGGCACCACCGACAGCACCCGGTCGGCCTGGTTCGTCGGCTACACACCGGAACTGGCGGCGGCGAGCTTCATCTCCGACCCGGACAACCCGTTCAACGCGGTCGGCGACGGCCAGTCACAGATCCCGATCAGCGCGGTGGCCGAGACCCTCCGCGACGGCCTCAAGGGCCAGCCCACCCGCCAGTTCACCCCGCCCTCGGACCGCATCGTCGGCTGACCGGGACGCCAGAGCGGACGGAAGAGCACGGGTTTCGCACGGACGCCCGGCACATCGGTGAGCCAAGATGGCTTGCCCATGGTGCCATTGTTGTGCCACCATGGCACCATGGACTTGACCCCGTATGTGAGCAACCTCGGACGCGAGTTCGGCACGCTTGCCGAAGCCGGCGGTGACGAGGCGCGTGCGTTGGCCGAGCGCCTGGCCGGGTCGCTCGAATCGGCGATCCGGATGACGCTGCTGGAGGCGTTGTCGGCCGCCGCCGACGAGATCACCCGGGACCTGGCTCCGGGTTCGGTGGAGCTGCGCCTGCGCGGTCGCGATCCGAACTTCGTCGTGACCTCGCCCCCCGCCGAGCAGCTCGACTTCGCGGCCGAAGACGCTGCGGTGACCGCCCACGGCGGGCCGGAGAGCGACCTGCTGGTCGCCGAGGATGGCCCCGCCGCCCGGATCAACGTACGCCTGCCCGAGCAGCTCAAGGCCGCGGTCGAACAGGCCGCGGCCAAGGAGGGGCGCTCGGTCAACGCCTGGCTGGTCCGGGCGGCCGCCGCCGGCTTGCAGCGCTCCGAGCGCGACCAGCGTCCCGAGCCACGCGGCGGCGGGAAACGGGCCAGGCAGGGCTTCACCGGCTGGGTGCGTTAGCCGCACCGCACGCTCTTCTCACCTCACGCCCCCGACCTGCGGGGACGGCTCACCCACCCATGATGCGGGGACAACCATGCCCAGTTACGAGACGCCCGAACCGATCTCCGTCACGCTCGAATTCGGCGTCGGCGAGGTGCGGATCACCGCGAGCGACCGCACCGACACCGTCGTCGAGGTCCGCCCCAGCGACGAGTCCGACGAGTCCGACGTGAGAGCCGCTGCGGAGATCCGCATCGACTACGCCAACGGCACACTCCAGGTCACCGGCCCGAGGCGCGCCTTCGACTTCTCCAAGAAGAGCAGGTCGGTCGATGTGTCCATCGAACTGCCCAGCGGTTCCCAGCTCTCCGCCCACCTGCTGATGGGGGGCTTCCGCTGCGCCGGCCGGCTCGGGGAGTGCCGAATCAAGACCACCGGCGACATCTGGCTCGAACGAACCGGCCCGCTACGCCTGCACACGGGGGTCGGTCACATCACCGCCGACGACATCTTGGGCAGCGCCGAGATCTCCACCGGCTCCGGCAAGATCCAGGTCGGTGAGATCGAGGGCGCCGCAGAGGTCAAGAACTCCAATGGCGACACCGCGATCGACGTCGTCACCGGCGACGTACGGGTGCGCAACGCCAACGGCGCCATCGACATCGGGCGGGCCGGTGCCGGCGTCGACGCGAAGACATCCAACGGCGGCATCCGCCTCGGCGAGGTGCGCCGTGGCCCCGTCGTACTCGAGACCGCCGCAGGCGACCTGGACATCGGCATCGCCGACGGCACCGCCGCCTGGCTGGAGGTGAACACCGGATTCGGTCACGTGCGCAACCTGATGGAGAACGCCACCCGACCCGAAGAGACCGACGAGACCGTCGAGGTGCGGGCCCGCACCTCGTACGGCGACATCACCATCCACCGCTCCTGATCCACTTCTGGCGCCCGAGGTGAAGAGACCAATGACCATCACCCGATCCCGCCCGCCGATCACCGCAGGAGGGCTGGGGACATTGTCCGGCGGCCAGGTCGCGGCGAACGGAACACCGATCCGCGAAGTCGCCGGGGAAGACACCGGAAACGAAGAGAGGGCCGTCTGATGACGACACAGCAAGTCCCGGCGATCCGCCTGCGCGGCCTGGAAAAGTCCTACCAGAAACTGCACGTGCTGCGGGGCGTGGACTTCGACGTGGCGCGGGGCAGCATCTTCGCCCTGCTCGGCTCCAACGGGGCCGGCAAGACCACGGTCGTGAAGATCCTCTCCACGCTGCTCAAGGCGGACGCGGGGGCGGCCAGCGTCAACGGCTTCGACGTCGCCACCCAGGCGGCGAAGGTGCGGGAGTCGATCAGCCTCACCGGGCAGTTCGCGGCCGTCGACGAGATCCTCACCGGGCGGGAGAACCTCGTCCTGGTCGCCCGGTTACGGCACCTCAGGCACCCGGGCACCATCGCGGATGAGCTGCTCGAGCGATTCTCACTGACCGACGCGGCCACCCGGAAGGCGTCGACATACTCCGGAGGCATGCGCCGGCGCCTCGACATCGCGATGAGCCTCATCGGGAACCCGCCGGTCATCTTCCTCGACGAACCGACCACCGGCCTCGACCCTCAGGCGCGCATCGAGGTGTGGCAGGCCGTCAGGCAACTCGCCTCGCAGGGCACGACAGTGCTGCTCACGACCCAGTACCTGGACGAAGCCGAGCAGCTCGCCGACCGCATCGCGATCCTGCACGAGGGCCGCATCATCGTGAACGGCACCCTCACCGAACTCAAGCAGCTCCTCCCGTCCGCCACGGTCGAATACGTCGAGAAACAACCGACCCTCGAAGACGTCTTCCTCACGCTCGTCGGCGCCGGTAAGGACGGCGAGCCCGCAATGACCGCAGCATCGGTACCGACGAGCAGGGAACAACGATGACCACGCACTTCTTCGGCGACACCGCCGTCCTGCTGGGCCGATCCCTACGCCACATCACCCGCAGCGTCGACACCATCATCACCACCGCGATCACACCGGTCGCCATGCTGCTGCTGTTCGTGTACGTGTTCGGCGGCGCAATCGACACGGGCTCCGAATCGTACGTGAACTACCTGCTGCCCGGCATCCTGCTCATCACCGTCGCGTCGGGCATCGCCTACACCGCGTTCCGGCTCTTCCTGGACATGAAGAGCGGCATCTTCGAACGATTCCAGTCCATGCCGATCGCACGGTCGTCCGTGCTGTGGGCACACGTGCTGACCTCACTCATCGCCAACCTGATCTCACTCATGGTCGTCACGCTCGTCGCCCTGCTCATGGGCTTCCGCTCCGGGGCCGGAATCCTCGCGTGGCTCGCCGTCGCCGGCGTCCTGACCCTGTTCACCCTGGCCCTGACCTGGCTCGCCGTCATCGCCGGCCTCACCGCAAAAACCGTCGACGGCGCCAGCGCGTTCTCCTACCCGCTCATCTTCCTGCCGTTCCTCAGCTCCGCATTCGTACCCACCAACACCATGCCCGGCCCGGTGCGCGCCTTCGCCGAGCACCAGCCGGTGACCTCCATCGTCAACGCCATCCGCGACCTGTACTCACAGCAGCCGGTCGGCACCGACATCTGGATCGCCCTCGCCTGGTGCGTCGGCATCCTCGTCGTCGCGTACGCCTTCGCCACCGTCACCTACCGCCGCAAGATCGCCTAGTAGGAGCCACGCCTGACGGCAGTGGCACCAGGGCGGCCTCGGTGATCCATCTGGACACCGGAGTCGCCCCGGCGGCCGTGCACCATGAGCCGCCCACCCGTCTGGACCGTCAGCGCAGGTCGGCGGAGACCAGGGACCAGACCTCCAGGTCCACCCGGCCGCCCCGGACGAAGCCGGCGTTGCGCAGCAGGCCCTCGTAGCTGAAGCCGGCCTTCTCGGCGACCCGGCGGGAGGCCAGGTTGCCGGGGGCGACCCGCATCTCGACGCGCTGGAAGCCGTGTTCGAGGATCAGTGCGATGGCGAGTGCGTCGACCGCCTCGGCCGCCAGGCCGAAGCCCCGCGCGTGCGCCGCGATCGCGTAGGAGACCTCGGTGCACCGGGCGCCCCAGTCGGTACGCCGGGTCCAGAGGCAGCCCACCACCCGGTCGTCCTCCCGGCGTACCACCGCGTAGTGGTCGCCGTCGCCGCTGTCGCGCCGCTGCCGGGCCAGCTCGGTGCACCAGGCCAGCCCGTCGATCTGACCGGAGGGGTCGGCCAGCGGCAGCCACCGCTGGGTCTGCCGGTCGGCGAAGACCTCGTCGGCCGCCGCCGCGTCGGCTCCGGTCAGCGCGCGTACCTCGGTGCGAGGTGTGGAGACCGTCAGCGGCGGGAAGCGGCGGACCGCCACCTGACCGATCACCCGGTCACCCCGCCCGACCGGGCGGTCGCGGGGTCGGCCGCCGCGTCCGCCGCCGCGTCCACCAGCCGGGCGGCCAGCAGCGGGTACGCCGCCCAGTGCAGGGTCAACTGCGAGGCGTGCACGCGCCGCCAGACGAAGCCCTCGGGTGCCCCACCGTCCCAGCTCCACGCCGCCCGCGCCCCGGCGCGTGGGGTGAGCACGCTGCGATGCTCCTTGTGCCCAGCCACCACCGTGCCCGCCGGCGCCACCAGGCTGTCGGTCAGCGCCGTCGCCTCCCGGTAACCCGTCACCAGGCCGTCCCGGCGCGTCCCCACCGCGTCGAGCACGCCGCACATGGGCAGCCCGTCCAGTTCCCGGGCCAGCCAGAGCAGGCCGGCACCCTCGGCGACCACGGGCCGCCCGGCGCGGGCCAACTCGGCGACCGCGATGCAGAGCCGGCGGTTGGCGGAGAGTTGCTCGGCGTACGACTCGGGCAGCCCGCCGCCGACGACCAGAGCGCCGGTGCCGGCGGGCAGCGCCTCGTCGTGCAGCGGGTCGACCGTCACCACCTCGGCGCCGGCCGCTCGGAGCAGCTCGGCGGTCTCGGCGTGGCTGTAGCTGCCGCCCGACGTGCCGGCGACCGCCACCACCGGGCGCGGCCCGAGGCCCGGACCTACCTGTGCCGGCCCGCCGTCCTCCCGCCCGGCCTCCTCCGGCGTCCAGGGCGGCACGGGCAGCGGCGGCGCGGAGCGGGCCAGGCCGATCAGCCGGTCCAGCTCCACGGCGGCGGCGACCGTCTCACCGAGCCGGCGGACCGCCCGGGTGGCCTCGCCGGTGCGGGCGAGCGCGGGCACCGCCCCGTACCGGCGGGCGGGCAGCACGGACGGCAGGTCCTGGCGGCGTAGCGCGCCGTAGACCGGCACGCCGATGTCGTCGAGCGCCGCGCGCAGCAACTCCTCGTGCCGGGCGGACGCCACCCGGTTGAGGATCACCCCGCCGAGCCAGAGCTGCTCGTCGTACGACCGGAAGCCGTGCACCAGGGCGGCCACCGACTGCCCCGTCGCGGCCACGTCGACCACCAGCACGACCGGGCTGCGCAGCGCGGTGGCCACGGCGGCCGTCGACTCGCTCTCCGGGCGGCCGGCGAGGCTGTCGTACAGCCCCATGCTGCCCTGCACGACCGCGAGCCCGGCGCCGGCCGCGCCGTGGCCGACGAGCGGGGCGATCCGGCCGAGTCCGACCAGCCGGGGGTCGAGGACACGACCGGGGCGGCCGGTGGCCAGCCCGAGGTACGCGGCGTCGACGTGGTCGGGGCCGACCTTGAACCCGGCGACGTCGACGCCCCGGTCGGCGAACGCGGCGAGCAACCCGATCGCCAGCGCGTTCTTGCCGTGGCCGGAGGACGGCGCGCTGAGCACCAGGCGCGGCACGACGGTCATCATCGACTCCCTGCGGGGCGGCGGGGGGACCCTGCGGCGGGCCGACCGCCCGGTCCGCCCGCGTGACGATAGCCCAAGCGGCCGGCGGGTGGCCGCCACCGAGCCGGCCTGTCGGCGGTGTCCGGGCGCGGCCGAGCTGGCCTGTCGGCGCCCGCCCGGGCCCGAAAGAGGGCTGTCGAAGCGAGTGCCTCCGGTCACAGGGGTAGCCTCGTGGTCGTGTACCGGTTCCTGTTGACGCCGCGCTGGCTGGGCATTCTCGCGCTGACCCTGGTCGCCTCGGCGGTGATGGTGCTGCTCGGCAACTGGCAGCTGGACCGCTACCACGGCCGCACGGAGATCAACGAACGGATCGACGCCGGCCTGCGGATGGACCCGGTGCCGTTGCGTGACGTGCTGCCCGCCCCGACCGGCGGCAACGGCACGGCCGGCCCGGCCCCCGCCGCGGAGAAATCCTGGACCAGGGTGACCGTGACCGGCCGCTACGACCCGGCGAACGTGGTCCTGGTGCGGGGACGCTCGGTGGACCGCAAGGTCGGCTTCGAGGTGGTCACCCCGCTCGTCCTGGCCGACGGCACGGCCGTGCTGGTGGACCGGGGCTGGATCCCGCCGGCGCGGGGCGGCGACGCGACCGTCCAGCCGGACGTGCCGGCCCTCCCGCCCGGCGAGATCACCGTGACGGGGCGGGTGCGCCTGAGCGAGAGCGGCTCGGTCCCCGTGACCCGGCGCGACAGCAAGCTGGAGACGCGGCGGATCGGCGTGCCCCGGTTGGCCCAGGAACTGCCCTACCCGGTGCACGGGGCGTACCTGCTGCTGGACGAGCAGACCCCGGCTGCCGACCCGATCTTCAAGCAGGTGCCGGTCGGATACACCAACAACTGGCAGAACTTCGGCTACGTCGTGCAGTGGTGGATCTTCGCCGTGATGACCCTGTTCGGCTATGGCTGGGTGGCCCGCCGGGAGGCCCGCAGGTTGGCGGGCGTGGGGCCGAAGCGGCCCGTCGACCGGGCCGCCGAACCCGCGTCACAGGGTGCCGCCTGACCGCTCCCGCCAGCCGGTCCCGCTCGCTCAGCCCGTGACGCGGCCGGCGTGGATGGCGCGTACGGCGTCGATGGTGTCGGCCTCCGCCGCCGTCTTGTCGTCGCGGTAGCGCACCACCCGGGCGAAGCGCAGCGCCATCCCGCCCGGATAGCGGGAGCTGGTCTGCACCCCGTCGAAGGCGATCTCGACCACCTGCTCGGGGCGGACCCGCACCTCCCAGTCGCCGTGCTCGACGGCGAGGGCCAGGAAGCGCTCGGTCTGCCAGCGCAGCACCTCGTCGGTGAGGCCCTTGAACGTCTTGCCGAGCATGACGAAGTCGCCGGTGCGCGGGTCGCGGGCGCCGAGATGCAGGTTGGACAGCCAGCCCGCACGCCGGCCGCTGCCCCACTCCACCGCGAGCACCACCAGGTCGAGGGTGTGCCGGGGCTTCACCTTCACCCAGGCGGCGCCCCGCCGGCCGGCGTCGTATGGGGCGTCGGGCGCCTTCACGACGACCCCCTCCTGGCCGGCGTCGACCGCGGCGGCGAACGCCTCGCCGGCCCGCTCGGGGCCGTCGACCTCCATCCGGCCGACCAGCAGCGAGGCGTCGACCGCGGCGTCGAGCGCGGCCCAGCGTTCCCGACCGGGCAGGTCGATCAAGTCGTCGCCGTCGAGGTGCAGCAGGTCGAAGAAGTACGGCGTGAGCACCGTCTCGCCGGCGGTGGCGCGCACGGCCGGGGCGACCGGGGCGCGGCCGGTGCCGCCCGCCGTGCTGCGCCGCGCCGCCCGGCTCGACGTCTCCTGGAAGGGCAGCGGGCGGCCCGTCTCGTCGAGCCCGATCGCCTCCCCGTCGAGCACCAGCTCGCGGGCGGGCAGCGCCCGCACGGCGGCGACCACCTCGGGCACCCGGGCGGTGATGTCGTCCAGGCTGCGGCTGAACACGGCGATGTCGTCGCCGGAGCGGTGGACCTGGATCCGGATGCCGTCGAGCTTCACGTCGACCACGGCGGGCGTGCCGGTGGCCGCGAGCGCCTCGTCCACCGAGGGCGCGCTCTGGGCCAGCATCGGCGCGAGCGGACGACCGACCTGGAGGCCGAAGGCAGCCAGCGCCGCCGCGCCCCCGTCGAGCGCGGCGACCGCGACCCCGCGCAGGTCGCCAGCGAGCAGCAACGCCCGGCGTACGGCGGCGACCGGCACGGCGGCGGCCCAGGCCACCGCTTCGGCGAGCAGCCCCGCCTGCGCGCCCTGGCGCAGCTCGCCACTGAACAGGCCGGTGAGCAGCCGCTGCTCCTCGGTGGTGGCCGCGGCGAAGAGCGCGCCCAGCAGTGCCCGGCGGCGGGCCTGGGAACCCGGCCCGTGCACGGACGCGATCTCGTCGATGGCCGCATCGACGGCGGCCACCGTCAGGGTCGGCTCGGCGGCCGGCGGCGGCAGGTCACGCAGGCTCGCCCAGCCCACCCCGGTCTGCCGCTGGCGCAGCTCGCCGGCCAGCCAGCCGGCCCCCGCCGGGACCTCGCGCTCATCGAGCGCCCGCAGCGCGGCGGCGAGCAGCTCCACCTTGGCCCGCCGGGACCGGGTGGCGCCGACGGCGGCGGAGGTGGCTGCCAGGTCGAGGAACCGCACGGGTTCCATCCTGCCAGCCACCCCCGACATCAGCCGGGCATTGCCGTGCCCGGCCGCCAGACACCCTTCACCGCGCTGCTCGGCGCCGGCCTGATGATCCTGGTGACCAGGGCCGACAGGGCGGTCAGACGGTGGGTGGGTCAGGCGGAGACGGGTTCCTCGATGCGCAGGCCGCGGGCGCGGATCTCCTCCGCCACCCGGGAGAGCACCGTGTCGAGCGCGACCAGCGCGGCCGACAGGTCACCGAGCTGTTCCTTGAGCGTGTCCTCGGGCCACGCGGAGACCTCGACGTCCCCCAGTGCGCTGACTGCGGCCTCAAGCCGGCCCATCACCTCGTTCGTACGCATGTTCGAGAGGCTATAGCAACGTCACGGCCGACACACCGCAAACACCCACATCGACCCGGAAGTTACGGTTCCGACACCTAACGCCCGTCGACGCCCGCCTCGGCGACCTTCCCCAGCAGCAGCGCCTCGGCCAGGCAGACCCGGGCGAACTCGCCGAGGTGCAGGCTCTCGTTCGGGCCGTGCGCCCGGGCCTGCGGGTCCTCCACCCCGGTCACCAGGATCGCCGCCCGCGGGAACATCTCCTGGAAGGTGGCGATGAACGGGATCGAGCCGCCGATGCCGAGGTCCACCGGGTCGGTGCCGTCCCAGGCGGTCCGGAACGCCGAGCGCGCCGCGTCGAACATCGGCCCGGACGCGTCGATGACGCACGGGTCGCCGTCGTGTTCGAAGATGACCCGCACCTGGGCGCCCCACGGGGCGTGCTTCTCCAGGTGGGCACGCAGGGCCTCGTACGCCCGCTTCGGGTCGTCGCCCGGCGCCAGCCGTACGCTCAGCTTGGCCTTGGCAGCCGGCACCAGGGCGTTCGGCGCCTCGCCGGTGGCCGGGGCGTCGATGCCGAGCACCGCGAGGGCCGGCTTGGTCCAGAGCCGGTCGGTGATCCGCCCGGTGCCGATGAGGCTCACGCCCTCGGCCAGCCCGGCCTCGACGCGGAACCGGTCCTCGGGGTATTCGACGCTCGCGCCCTCCCGGGCGACCAGCCCGTCGACGGCCACGTCGCCGGCGTCGGTGTGCAGGGTCGCCAGCAGCCGGGCCAGGGCGGTCAGCGCGTCCGGCACCGCGCCGCCGAACATGCCGCTGTGCACGGCGTGGTCGAGGGTGCGCACCTCCACGAAGCAGTTGACGATGCCGCGCAGGGAGGTGGTCAGCGCCGGTACGCCGATGTCCCAGTTGGCGGAGTCGGCGATCACGATGACGTCCGACGCGATCTCGTCACGGTGCTCGGCGAGCAGCCGCTCCAGCGAGTCGGAGCCGTACTCCTCCTCGCCCTCGATGAAGAGCACCACGCCGACCGGCAGCGCGTCACCGTACGCGCGCAGCGCCGCGACGTGCGCCATGATGCCGGCCTTGTCGTCGGCGGCGCCCCGGCCGTAGAGGCGGCCGTCCCGCTCCACCGGCTCGAACGGGTCCGACTCCCACAGCGTCAGGTCGCCGACCGGCTGCACGTCATGGTGGGCGTAGAGCAGCACCGTCGGCGCCCCGGGCGGAGCCGCCTTCTTCCCGATGACCGCCGGCTGGCCACCGGAGCGCACGATCCTGACGTCGAGATCGCAGCCGCGCAGCAGCTCGGCCACCGCCTCGGCGGAACGCTCCACGTGCGAGTGGTCGAAGTCCTCGAACGCGATGCCGGGGATGCGGACGAGACGTTCCAGATCGGCACGTACACCGGGCAGCTCCCGCTCGACGGCGATCCGGACCTCGGACTCGGACATGATCGGTGTGGTCATGACCGGCATCGTATGCCGGCCTTACCGACCGCCCGCCCCGAGCCTGGCACGGCGGGCCGATCCCAGCCCGTCCGCTGGCCTCAGCGACGGCGCACGCGGGTGACGGCCGACGATGTCGCCCCGCCCGAAGACCTCAGCGGCGGCGCACATGGCAGCGGTCGGCGATGTCGCAGTCTCAGCGGCGGCGTACGTGGTAGCGGTCGGCGTCGTGCGGCAGGCCCGGGGCGCCGTCGACTACCAGGTCCGCCCGGGCCTCGGTGCCGTCAGCGGCGAAGTACGACCGCTCCCCCCGGTGCCAGCGACGCAACTCCGGCAGAATCCCCGGACCGTCCCGCTCCACCGCCCGGGCCAGCCGCAACGACGCCGGGGCGGTGACGAAGACGGCGAGGGCGAGGTCCGGAACCACGGCGGCCCGCGCCGCGCTCACCCCCTCGATGACGAGCACCGGCGCGACCGGGACCGGCACCGGACGTGGCAGGAACGACCGGCGGACCCAGCTGTACCGGCGGTACGCCCCCGGCCGTCCGGCGCGCAACGGCCCGAGCACCCCCTCCTCCAGTCGGGGCCAGAAGGTGAACTGGTCGTCCCAGCCGTCGAGCAGGTCGTCGGTGTGCACCACCGGCGGCGGGCTGCCGCCGGGCAGGGCTGCGAGGGCGTCCGCGAGCCGCGTCGCGAACACGCTCTTGCCCGCGCCGCTCGGCCCGTCCACCGCCACCAGCCGGGTCCGTCCCAACCGCGCCGGCCCGTCGAGCACCCGCCGGGCCACCCGGTCGTACGCCTCGACCACCGCCACCGCCACCGCCACACGGCCGACGGTAACCAGGCCGGGTCTGCGGCCGACGCGCGGGCCGGCTCCCTGGCCGATGCGCACGCCAGGTTCCTCAACCGACGTGCGGGCCGGATCTCTGGTCCGGGCACGGGCACGGGCCCAGGCACGGGCACTCCGATCGGGGGTCGCCCGAACGAGCGGTCGTCGGGTGGGCCGGGGCGTTCGTCGGGCGGGGCCCGGGACAGGACGGGATGATCTGCTGGTGTCCCACAGCGTGATGAGTCCGGGCGTTGACGCCCTCCTGGAACAGGCCCGCGCCGGGGTACGCCGGCTGACCCCGCACCAGACCGTCGAGGCGGTCCGTACCGGAGCACTGCTGGTCGACACCCGCACCGACGGGCAGCGACGGGAACAGGGCGACCTGCCCGGCGCCATCGTGATCGACCGGACGGTGCTGGAGTGGCGACTCGACCCGGCCAGCGCCTGGCGGATCCCCGAGGCCATGGGATACGACCAGCGGATCGTGGTCGTCTGCCGCCAGGGCTACAGCTCCAGCCTCGCCGTGGCGAGCCTGCGGGCGCTCGGGCTGCACCACGCGACCGACATGATCGGCGGGGTGCAGGCCTGGCGCGAGGCGGCGCTGCCCATGTCCGACCGCCCCGCCGACATCCGCTACTGACCCAACAGGCTCGCCAACCAACCACCGCCGTCAGCCGCATCGGTGATCAAGACGTTTGCGTCATGATTCGCGGCTTCACAGGACGCAAACCTCTTGATCACCCTTTACGAGGGCGGTGCGGCGGTGTGGGGTAGTGGGGTCTCAGGGGAGGGGTGGGGCTCCGGGTGGGATGAAGGGAAGATCGGCGGGCGGGCCGGACTCGACGAGACGCCAGAGGGCGTCGGTGTCCAGGTGCTCCTCGACCATGTCGCCGAGCAGATCCAGGGAGCGCTCACGGGCGGCGGCGAAGGCGGTGTCGGGAGCCACCGTGAAGCCGGTCCGGCCGGCGAGCCGAGCCACCTCGGTCAGGAACCGTCGGCGGAACCCGTCAGACTCGAAGGCTCCGTGCCAGTGGGTGCCGTGCACGGCACCGACCACCGCGCCCTCGCCGCTGCCGTCCGCGCAGGTCAGCAGCGGGGTCAGCGCCGGATCCGCGTGCGACACGTACCCGTGGTGGATCTCGTAGCCACGGACCGGGACGTCGTCGCCGGCGGTGCCGACCGACTGCCGGACAGTCTTGCGCGGGTCGAAGGTGATCTCGATCGGCAACAGGCCCAGCCCCGGCACGCTCCCCTGCCGGCTCTCCACCGGGTCGTGGATCGCCCGGGCCAGCATCTGGAAGCCGCCGCAGATGCCGAGCAGGGGCCGGCCCGCCGCCACGTGCGCCAGTACGGCGTCGGCCAGGCCGGTCTGCCGCAGCCAGGCCAGGTCGGCCACGGTCGACTTCGAGCCGGGCAGCACGACCAGGTCGGCGGCGGCCAGTTCGGCCGGCTCGACGGTCAGCCGGACCCGAACACCCGGCTCGGTGGCGAGCGCCTCCACGTCGGTGGCGTTGCTGATCCGGGGTAGCCGGACCACGGCCACATCCAGCCAGTCGGTGCCGCGCGGGGCCGCCGGGCGACCGAGGACCCGGCCGTACGCGAGCGAGTCCTCCGCGTCGAGCCAGAGATCGAGCGCCCAGGGCAGCACCCCGTACGTCGGGCGGCCGGTCACCTGGCGCAGCATGTCCAGCCCCGGCCGGAGGAGACCGAGGTCGCCCCGGAACTTGTTGATCACGAAGCCGGCGATCAGCGCCTGGTCTGCCGGGTCCAGCAGGGCGACGGTGCCGAACATCGACGCGAAGACCCCGCCCCGGTCGATGTCGCCGACCACGATCGTCGGCAGGCCGGCGTGCCGGGCCAGACCCATGTTCACGTAGTCGCCGGCCCGCAGGTTGATCTCCGCCGGACTGCCCGCACCCTCACAGATCACCACGTCGTACGCCGCCCGCAGTTCGGCGAGCGCCGCGTACGCCGTCTCGGCAAGCCTGGGACGCAGCTCGCGGAAGTTGCCCGCGGTGACCGTGTCGACCGCCTCGCCGAGCAGCACCACCTGGCTGGCCAGGTCGCTGCCGGGCTTGAGCAGCACCGGGTTGAACCGCAGGTCGGGAGCGATACCGCAGGCGGCGGCCTGCATCGCCTGTGCCCGCCCGATCTCGCCACCCCGGCCGTCCGGGCCCACGACGACAGCGGAGTTGTTGGACATGTTCTGCGCCTTGAACGGCGCCACCTTCACACCCCGCCGGTGCAGCCAGCGGCAGATGCCGGCGGTGAGCACGCTCTTGCCGGCGTCAGAGGTGGTGCCGGCGACCAGCAGACCGCCACTCACCGCTCGCTCCCCCGCCCCGCCCCGCCCCCGACGCCTCCGGCGAGGTGCCCTCCGGCGGTGCCCCGGCCCAGGCCGCGCCGCCCGAAGGTGACCCGGCCCGCGGCACGCCGCCCGAAGGTGACCCGGCCCGCGGCGCGCCGGCCGACGGCGCCCGCCAGCCGGCCGAGGGTCAGCGGGTACGCGGCGGCCAGCACGAGCGCGGCCAGCCCGACCGCGCCCGAGATCCGGGCGGCCCGCTTGAGGTGCCGCGCCTCGGGCCGAGGGCCGTCGCCGAGGAACGGGCGCACCTCGGAGCGCCCGAAGTAGACGTTGCGCCCACCCAGCCGTACGCCGAGGGCGCCGGCCATCGCCGCCTCGCACTGCCCGGCGTTCGGGCTGGGGTGGTCGTTGCGGTCCCGGCGCCACACCCGCCACGCCCGTTCCCGGTCGCCGTGCGCGGTGGGCGCGACCGCGACGGTGAGCAGGCCTGTCAGTCGCGCGGGCACCAGGTTGAGCAGGTCGTCGAGGCGGGCGGCAGGGGTGCCGAACCGGGCGTACCGGGGCGAGCGGTGGCCCACCATCGCGTCGAGGGTGTTCGCCGCGCGGTAACCGAGCAGGCCGGGCAGCCCCGCGACGGCACCCCACAGCAGCGGGGCGACGACCGCGTCCGAAGTGTTCTCGGCCACCGACTCGACGGTGGCGCGGGCCAACTCCGGCTCGTCGAGCGCGGACGGGTCCCGACCGCAGAGGTGGCCGAGCCGCTGCCGGGCCGCTGGCAGGTCACCGGCGCGCAGCGCACGCCCCATCACGGTGGCCTCATGCCGCAGGGTACGCCCGCCCAGCACCGTCCAGGTACCGGCCGCGACCAGGGCCGCCCGGGCAACCGGCCGACGTCGGGTGGCGACCGTGGCGGCCACCCCCAGCAGCACCGGTGCACCGACGGCCAGCGCGGTGAACGCCGCCCCGGCTGCCCGGTCCGGGCGATGCATCCGCCGTTCAAGGGCCCCGGCGGCACGGCCGAAGCCGGCCACAGGGTGATACCGGCGGGGATCTCCGAGGAGCGCGTCGAGGGCGTACCCCGCGACCAGTCCCGCCACGGTCGCCACCGGCGTCGCCTGTCGCACCCGCCACCACCTCCGGCCGGCCAGCCTAGCCGAGCGCCCGCCGGTCCCCAGCCGAACACCCGGCACCCACGTCCCGACCGTCGCCGCCCCCGGTCGCCTCGAACCGCGCCCGGCCGGGCGGCCGGGCGGAGCAGGGGCGGCCGGGCGGCCGGGCGGAGCAGGGGCGGGCGGCGCAGGGCGGGCGGCGCAGGGCGGGCGGCGCAGGGCGGGCGGAGCAGGGCGGGCGGAGCAGAGCGGGCGGAGCAGGGGCGGGCGGGCGGGCGGAGCAGGGGCGGGCGGGCGGGCGGGCGGAGCAGGGGCGGGCGGGCGGAGCAGGGGCGGGCGGGCGGGCGGAGCAGGGGCGGGCGGGCGGGCGGGCGGAGCAACCAACCAAACAGCGGGCGGGACCGAGCGACGACCAAACGGGCGGGGCGGCCGGACGCCGGCACCCGCAGGCCCACGACGCCCGTGATCGTCTGACGTCGGGCCGGACAAAATGTCGGCGGATGCCCGGTCGACGTGCAAACGATCACGCATGCCAAAGCCGCGGTCGGGCCGCGCCCTCAGGCCAGTCCGCCGGCGCCCCTGTACCGGTGGGGCGATCCGATCGCCACCCCACAGAAGCGCCGCCCGCCGGAGTCCCCCACCAAAGCACCCTCCACCGAAGCACCGCCCGCCGAAGCACCGCCCACAGAAGCACCCTCCACCGAAGCACCGCCCACAGAAGCGCCGCCCGCCGGAGCACCGTGGGAGACACGCGGGGTGACGACGGCACGGCCGCCGCCACCCCGCCCCCGTCGTGTCGCCCGTACCCGGTGGGCCTGGGGGGCTGCGGCACTCGCCCCCGGCCCGGTGGTCACGCGGGCTGCGGCACCCGCCCCCGGCCCCGGCGGCCACGGCCGGCTTGCGAGACGCCCGCCTCGGACTCCTCGGACGACAAGCCCGGCTCCCCCGCCCGCACCTCCGACGGGCCGGACATCGGCGTCGGGCCGTCGGTCTGCGGCTCCGGGACGTCGGGCTCCTCGCCGTGGGCGTCGTCCATCGGATCGTCAAAGGGGTCGAGCGACCCGTCGACGGCGGCCGGCAGGCCACGCCCGGCGGGGTACGCGTCGAAGTCGGGCTCGAACTCGTCGTCGAGCGGTCGGCGGTCCGGCAGGGCAGGGGCGTCCCCGTCGGGGACCGGCTCGGTCGCCTCACCGTGCACGCGGTGCTCGGCCTCGATGTCCTCGACCGTGCTGGTCGTCATCGTCGGCCGGTTGCGCTGGAACCGGCTGCGGCCCCGGGCCAGGTCGTGACCGACGGCGACCGCCTCCAACTCGTAGAGCGTGCGGTGGTTGCCGGCGTCGTCGGTCCAGTCGCGGGTGTAGAGCCGGCCGCAGACCACCACGGGGTCGCCGACCATCACCGAGGACGCCACCCCCTCGGCGAGCTTGCGCCAACAGTTGACCCGGACGCGCAGGCTGTTGCCGTCGACCCAGCGACCGCTGTCGCGGTCGAGTCGGCGGGCGGTCGAGGCGACCTTGAAGTTGGCCACCAGGGTGCCGCTCTGGGTGGTACGACGCCATTCCGGCGCGGTCAGCACGTTGCCCACGATCGTGACGTAGGTGTCGAACATCGTCCCTCCAGGGGGAGATCGGGCTTGTCATCGCGAGTCGACTCGGTGCCGAGCCTGAGCCTTCGGCGCGAGCACCGCCAGCGCCGTACGCCGGCCTGTGGACAACCGGGCCGCCTGTGGACAAAGACCTGATCAAGGTCCCGGTGTGCTAGGGCCGGGTGGCCCTGGGGATCCCGCACGATCGGCTCGATGATCGGGAGGCCGGCGGAGCTTCCGGCGGCGCCGGCCGACGGGCCGGGTGACACGTCACGTTCCGGACGGAGCGCGGCGGGGTATGGATTCGATCAACCGCACCGCCGACAGCACGACGAACGAGAGGTCAGCGATCATGAAGATGACCAGCACCGCAACCGCCATCGTCTCCGGCCAGGTGCGGCGATGAGCGCCGTCGCGAACCCGGCCACCGTGGCGGAGTGCCTGCGGGTCGGCGCGGGGTTCTCCCAGGGCGACCGGAACTGGATCGCGGAGCAGTTCGCCACGCTCGACGCCCGGTTGGCCAGCTTCCATGCCGACGCCACCGAGCTTGAGGTGATGGTCAAGGACCGCGAGGCCAAGGGCCAGAAGGTCACCCTGGAGTGCTGGATCGCCGGCCGCCAGAAGATCGTCACCACCTCCGCCGAGGAGGACCTGCACGCCGCGCTCAACGACGTCCGCGACGACCTGCGGCGGAAGCTGAACGACTCGAAGACGAAGCAGGAGCCGCGGCACAACAAGCACCTGCGCGACGTCCCCCAGCCGGTCGCCGAGGCCGAGCCCGACACGGACCCGACGCGCGCCGAGGCCGAAACCGTCTGAGGCGTACACCCGAGGCCCCGTCCGCCGGGTGCGGGCGGACGGGGCCGCGCCGGGCGCGGACAGGCCGGGCGCGGACAGGCCGGGCGTTGGGCTACCGTCCGGTAGCTTCCCGGCGTACCGTCGCAGTCGTGGAACCGGACGTGCTGGGCCCGCCGTACGAGCGGCAGACGATCGACCTGGGCACCGACGACGAGGGCCCGGTGGTCGCCACCCTGGTCCGTCGCCGGGCCGACCGCCCGACGGGTCGGGCGGTGCTCTACACGCACGGCTTCACCGACTACTTCTTCCAGGGCCACCTCGGCGACTTCTTCGCCGAGCGGGGCTGGGACTTCTACGCCCTCGACCTGCGCAAGTACGGCCGCAGCCTGCTGCCCCACCAGACACCGAACTTCTGCCGTGACCTCAGCGACCACTTCCCCGAGCTGGACGCCGCCGCGAAGATCATCCGTGCGGACGACGGGCACGACACGCTACTCGCGATGGGCCACTCCACCGGCGGCCTGATCATGCCGCTCTGGGCGCACGCCCGTCGCGACGCCGGGGTCATCGACGGGCTCTTCCTGAACAGCCCGTTCTTCGACATCAACGCCCCGTGGCTGGTGCGCCGGCCCCTCGCGGCGGCCGTTGGCCGGCTGGCCCGCCGGGCGCCGCGCCGGGTCCTGCCGTTCGGGCTCGGCACGGTCTACAGCGAGAGCCTCCACGCCGAGCACCACGGCGAGTGGAACTACGACCTGACGTGGAAGCCGCTCGCCGGGTTCCCCGTCCGGGCCGGCTGGCTGAACGCCGTCCGCACCGCCCAGCGGCAGCTCCGCGCCGGCCTGGACATCCAGGTGCCGGTGCTGCTCGCCTGCTCGACCCGCTCGTTCAAGGGCAAGAAGTGGCACGAGTCGGCCGCCCTCGCCGACGCCGTCCTGGACGTCGAGCACATGGTCCGCTGGGCGCCCCGCCTCGGCCGGCACGTCACCCTGGCGCGCTTCGACGGTGGCATGCACGACCTCACGCTCTCCGGCCCCGCCGTACGCGAAAAGGTCTTCGAGGAGGTCGGACGCTGGGCCGACGCGTTCTTCGACGCCGGGCCGACGGTCCGCGTCGGGGAGCGCCCACCGGCGAGCCGGCAGCCGGCGGACGAGGCCGGCCCGGCGAACTACCCCGCGCAGGGTGGCTGAGCGCCCGCAGTCGGCTCCGCGTCGCGTCGCTGGCCGCATGCAGCGTCGCCGGCCTCACGACCCGACGACGGCCTCCCGGATGCGGTCGAAGGTGGCCAGCGGGTGGCCGCCGTCGCGGGCCGGCAGCACCAGCCCCAGGCACCGCAGCCCCACCTCGCCGTCACCGCCGGCCCGCACCCCGAACACCGGCGCGCCGACATAGCCGGCCGGCAGCTCCGCCATCAGCCGGACGGCGTCGTCCACCCGCGCCACCCGCTCGATCGCCACCTCCAGCGGGCGGCTGCCGCCCACGCCGACGCCGTGGGCGAGCACGACGGCGGAGCCCGGCTCCGTGCCCATCCGGGTGATCGAATCCCGGTCGGCCGCGATTCCGTCCGGCACCTGTTGGGTACGCCACCGCCAGCCCTCCCCGTCGGCGTGCTCGTGCAGGCCGACGGTGGGCATGACGGCGACACCGAGATCCTCGTGGTGCCGCCACCCGGCGGCGAAGTCGGGCAGGGCCACGGCATCGGCGGCCACCCCGGCCGGCTCGGTCACGCTCGCCCGCAGCCCGATCTCCCCCGCCCCGGCGACGGTGAGGGAGTCGGCGGTCAGCAGATACTCCCGCCCCTGCCCGGTGAAGAGGAACGCGGTGCCCTCGCCCTGGTCGCCGTCCCCCACCCCGGCGTCGGTCCGGCGGATGGGCAGGATCGCGCGGCCGAGGAGCTGGCACAGTTCGGAGGCGACGTCGTTCTCGGTGTCCGGGTCAAGCAGCACCAGCCGAGGGTACGACCCGCCGCTGTTCGGGCCGCGCGGACGGCGGAACCCGGATGACCGGCGTCGGGGGCGCGTGCGACCCTGATCCGCGACGTGGAACGCGACCACCCGTTCCACCGGTCACCCGGTGGCCGGCGGTACCCTTCTCGCGCGACACGCACGCGCGCGCCCGTAGCTCAGCGGATAGAGCAGGGGACTTCTAATCCCAAGGCCGCAGGTTCGAATCCTGCCGGGCGCACAGGTACTACTCTCGACCGCATCGGCTGCAATTGGCGTCGGTATGGACATCGGTACAGCCGTTGGCGCTGAGAACGATCATGGCCTGTTCGCCGGGCTCCAGCCCGGCGGCGCGGAGTCCGTGGAATCCGACGGTCAGTGCGGGAAGCGGTAGCGGGTCTGGCTGTACGCCTCGCCCTTTCCGAAGGCGAATCCGGTCTCCGGGTCGACGCGGTACAGCAGGACCTCGCCGGAGCGGATCGTGTCACCGAGGCCGTGCCAGGTGCCGTCCGGGCTCGTCAGCAGGTCGCCGTACTTTCCCTCGTAGGCGTCGGCGGTGGTGCCGCGTTCAGCCGGGTCGCGCACCAACTCGGCACGTCCCTCGATGGTGATGTCGAGACCGTCCAGGACGTTCGTGCCGGTGGTCATGACGCAGTGGCGGTTGCCGTGGAGGTTACGCGTCTTGCGCTCCTGGTCGCCGGTGGCGAAGTACAGGGCGCCGCCGGTCCAGACGGCCAACAACGGTGTCACGTGGGGCCGACCATCGGGGCGAACGGTGGACAGCCAGAACAGTCGCGCCTGCTGGAGCTCACGCAGTACGGTCGGCCAGGGGGTCGCGTCGGCGCCCGAATCGCTGAAGGGGCCGAGCTCGGCAACTGGGTCACGGCCAGGCATGGAAACTCCTCGATGAATCAGATGGGAGTGCGGTCGGACACGATCTGGTCAACGGGAGGCACCGCGGTCTCCTTGGTGACGGGTGCCGATCGTTTGCCGAGCAGGGTCAGAGCGATGACCACGCCCAGTGCCGCGACGAGGCCTACCACGCCGAACGCGGCCTGCTGACCGGGAACCAGCGTCTGCGGCGCGGCGGTCCCAGGCGTGGGTGCGTGCGCGGCGACAACGCTGCCGCGATGGCCACCCCGAGGGCGGTGCCGACGGCGAAGCAGGTATTGGCGAGCCCGGCGGCCAGCCCGGAGTCCCGTTCGGCGACACCGGTGAACGCGGCGATCTGTGCACAGACGGTGGCGGTGCCCATGCCCGCTCCGAAGACCAGCAGGGCAATGGTCAGAAGGCTGGCGCCGTCCAGCATGGTCATGAAGAACGCTCCGCCCAGCAACACCAGCACCCACCACTTCGAGGGGGACGGCCGCAGGCTCACCCGGGCCCTCCCGCACCCAGCGCGACGCCCAGCGCGTCGAGCCAGTCGCCGGTGCCGAACTCCCGCCAGGAGGGCTCCTCACGGCCATCGAGGAAGGTGCCCTGCTCGGTGAGGACCAGTCGCGTGCCCCCCTCGGCCGGGCAGAACACCACGGTCGTCAGCGACGCCGCCGCGAGGTCCTCCCCCACGTGCAGCACAGAGCTGTAGACGATGCGCTCGTCCGGGACGATGTCGCGGTACAACGACTCGAAGGTCAACGATGGGCCGCTGTCCGGGCGGCTGCGGTTGACCTCCCGGCCCCCGATCCGGAAGTCCAGCTCGTGGTCGGCGTCGGGCGTGGAGAACCACCGGGCCTTCACCTTCGGGTCGGCCCAGGCGGCGAAGACCCGGGCCGCCCGGGCCAGGTAGAGACGTTCGAGGGTGAACGTGGCGTGCGTGACAGAACGGTCGATCATCACAAGTTCCCTTGCTCCGGTGTGCCGGGGTCATCGAGCAGGTGGTCGCCGAGTCGGTCCAGGCGCCGTTCCCAGGAGGTGCGCTGTTCGGCAAGCCAGTCCTCGGCCGCCCGCAGCACGTCCGGCTCGATGCGGCAGGTGCGGACGCGGCCGATCTTCTCGGATCTGACCAGCCCGCAGGCTTCCAGCACCTGGACGTGCTGCATGACCGCCGGTAGCGACATCTCCAGTGGCCCGGCCAGTTCGCTGACCGACGCCGGCCCGCGGATCAGGCGCTCCACCATCACCCGGCGGGTCCCATCCGTGAGCGCCTGGAAGACCCGGTCCAGCGATCCGCCATAGTTAGGCATGTTCTTAACTGTGCGGGCAGTGCACCTCTATAGTCAAGTGCTTCCTTAACCAATGACTCGGTGCTGCCGCCCGCCCTGCTCCCGTCACGCTCCGGCCGGTCCGCCCGCCCCGGCGTCGACTCGGTCGCCCGGCACATCGCCGAACGCCCCCGCCACCCGTCGACGGACGCTGCACTCCTCGTTTGCGGCTGGCGACGTTCTTACCGGCACCCCAAGGAGCGCAACGAGGCCGGGCGCGGAGCGTTTGAGTTCCCCCGCTTCGATGAAGCGGTGGTTACCTGCTGCCGGCTGCAACGTTGCCCAGAGGCGTCTGCGCTCTTTGAAGGCGGCGGGTGAGCCCGATGTGAGCCCGGACCGCCTGGGGATTGGGCGGCACCACTAAGCACCTATCGGCAGCCATAGGGGTGCCTACCAGGACAGATAGACACCCCTGTGGACCGTCGCTGGCATGGCTCGCCATGACACCGGCGTCCGACGCGGGAGCTGTGTGCGCTGTGCTGGCACCATCTCGACCTGGCCGCCGGTGTGCTCAGTCCTAGAATCGGGCCATGGTAAGAACCGACCGCGCCAGCCGGGTGATCGCGGCACCACCGGCGACCGTCTACGGCGCCCTGCTCGACCGGGAGTCGCTTGAGGCCTGGCTGGCACCGGACGGCATGCGCGGGCGAATCGAGCGGTGGGATCCTCGGCCCGGTGGCGGGTTCCGGATGGTCCTCACGTACCTCGACTCCGCCGGCAGCCCCGGCAAGACGTCAGCTGCGACGGATGTCGTCGACGTGGGGTTTGCCGACCTGGTGCCACCGGAGCGCGTGGTGCAGCGGGCCGTGTTCGAGGCTGACGATCCGTCGTACGCGGGCACCATGACGATGACCTGGCACTTCGCTCCCACCGGTACGGGGACCGAGGTGACCGTTACCGCCACGGACGTGCCACCCGGCATCGACCAAGCGGTCCACGAGGCCGGGATCGCCTCCTCGCTGGCCAATCTGGCGTCGTACGTCGAGGCGGCTGACTGACTCGGGTCGGGTTGGGCCTCGGGTCCGGCCACGCCGTCGAGGGAGCGGGTCGAGCATTCGCACCCCCGTCATCACGAGTCCCATCGGATGATGGCGGACCAGTTGCCAGGATCAGTGGAACTGGTGAGGTCGTTCAGGCTGCCTGGGCTTCGGGGCGTTCGACGAGGGGTCGCGTTCGACGAGGGCTCCGGCACGGACGGGAGCGACGAGGTGGGGTGTGTTCACGGCCCGCCAGCGTGCCTGCCAAATGCCGCCTGACACTTCGATTGCAAGCTCTGTCCGGGATGGCTTCCGCAGCCATGCTCGTTGCCACCGCCCAGACCGCCAGTGACGTGAACCTGTGGATTGCCGGCAAGGTGCTTGTGGACGCGTACGTGCTCACGGGTTCCACCTGGCCAGCCTGAAACCAGGGATGTCGCCTTCATGACAATTTTGTTCGGGCGCCGACGGAAACCCGCACCCATAAAGGACGTTTTCTCCCATGTAATCGGATTCGACGCCAACAACCGCACATCATGCTTGTCGATGTCCACTGAATCCCGATGATCAATAGTCCGGCGGGCGACAGTTCGGCGGCATCCGGTGGCCTAGTTTTGGATCATCATTTCTCGCACCCGGAGGTAGCATGCTCCAAAATTTGCGCCGCGGTCTCATCGTGATCACAGCGTTCTCTGTGGCCGTGGCCTCGGCGGCGGGGCCGGCAGGCGCGGCTGACCCCTCGTCGGCGCAGACGGGATCGGCGGCCAGCGCTCCGGCCCAGCTCAGCCCCGATGTGGCCCGCAAGGCCAAGGGTACCGACCCTGCCGCCCGCAACCGGGTACTGACCGAGTACTGGACTCCGGAGCGGATGCGCAACGCCCGCCCGATGGAGACGGTGCTGCGTGAGACCGTGAAGCCCACCCCCCTCCGGGCCGGGACCGGGATCGATCGCGCCCAGAAGCCTGTCATCGTTCCACCGGCCGCCCCGACGGTCGAACCCCTGGCGGAGGCCGCCACGACCACCGTGAACGATGTCGTGGCCCCCAACGCCATCCCGCCCATCGAGCCACCTCCGGTCACCGGCCCCAACACCTACCGGCCCGACTACCCGACGGGTCACAAGGTGGCCCGGACAATGGGCAAGGTCTTCTTCACCATGGGCGGGCAGGACGCGGTCTGCTCGGCCGGGGTGGTGACCAGCCCCGGCAAGGCGCTGGTGTGGACCGCCGGCCACTGCGTGCACGGTGGTGGCAGTGGTGGTGCCTGGGCTCGCAACTGGATCTTCGTACCGAACTACACCCTGCTTTCTTCCGGGAACCCTGTCGCCCCCTACGGCATCTGGTACGCCACTGCCTTGTTCGCCGATCGCGCCTGGGTCGACCACAAAACGCAGCACAGTGACGTGGGTGCAGCGATCATGCAATTCCGCGCTGACAAGCTGATCCAAAATGTGGTGGGCGCGCAGGGCATCGCCTTCAGCCTGCCCTATTATCCGGCTGTCACCGCTTTCGGATACCCGGCCGACGCGCCGTTCAACGGGGAACTTCTGTGGCGGGCCGACAGTCATTCATTCGACGCTGGAGCCAGCATCATCTTCATGCAGAACCAGATGAACGGCGGATCCTCGGGCGGCTACTGGCTGTCTGGCTTCAACGGCGAATCCGGCCTGGTGAACGGGCACAACAGCTTCATGGTGGACAACGCGAAGGGATTCATGTTCTCGCCCTACTACGGGTTGAGCACGAGCGCTTTCTACAACGAGGTGAAGGACTACACTCCCGCCTCATGATCTGACCGGAGCACCGCCGCCGAAATGGCGCTCAGCCCGGAAGTAGGATGCCCGGTCGGACCGGCCGGCCGGGCATCCCCCGTCCGACTCTGCCCCCAAGGGGCGGACGAATCCCCCCGATACGCCGACGTCTCCCACCTCGCCGGCGTGACCGGCGTGCGCTCCCCTACGCCGCGCGGGCCGGCCTGCTGGGCGAACCGGCCCAGCACCTCCCCACTCAAGGGCTGTCGTGCCGCGGCGGCCCGTGAAACTCCCGTGGTTCGCACCAGCCGCAGGGCGTGTCGCACGTGCCAGAGCGGAGCGGCAGCGGAGTGCAGGCCGCGCTGACTGAAAACGTCGATGCACTCCATCCGCACGATGGCCGACACTGGCACGGTGGATCAGATTCAGGAGATCGTCGGGCTGGTCGGCCAGGTGCTGGGTTCCGAGGTCGTCGGCACCTACCTGCACGGCTCCTCGGTGCTTGGCGGCCTCAAACCGGCCAGTGACGTGGACGTTCTCGTCGTCTCCCGTCGGTGCATGAACGATCAGGAACGGCGGGATCTCCTCGAGGGACTCTTCAGAATCTCCGGTTCCCCGAACCAGGCTCGCCCCGTTGAACTCGCCGTGGTCGTTCAGTCGGAGGTGCGCCCGTGGCGTTTCCCGCCGAGCTGCGACTTCCTGTACGGCGAGTGGCTACGCCACGAGTTCGAGGCCAGCGGGCCGCCTCAGCCGGAACCGATGCCGGACCTGGCCCTGCTGATCACGATGGTGCTGGCCGGCGATCATTCCCTCACCGGTCCGCCACCGGCGCGGGTCCTCGATCCGGTTCCGCACACGGACCTGGTTCGTGCGACCGTGGCGGGCATCCCAGGCCTGCTCCAGGACCTGGACGACGACACCCGCAACGTCCTGCTGACCTTCGCCCGTATCTGGACCACCCTCGCCACCGGCCAGATCAGATCGAAGGACGCTGCCGCGGACTGGGCGCTGGCCCGACTCCCACCAGAGCACCGCCCCGTCCTGCAACACGCCAAGGAGCTGTACCTCAACCGCCGATACTCCGAGGAGAGCTGGAGTGACGAGCTGAGGGCCCAGGTACGCCCGCACGCAGACCGGGTCCTCGCCGAGATCGACCGGCTGCGTCAACGGTAAGCGGGCTCGAATCCTGCCGGGGACGGTCAGCGGAGCCGCACGTCGAGACTCGGGAAGTCGTACCAGGTCAGCTCGAAGGACGACCCGGCCTCCGGAGCCACCGGGAAGGCACCCCAGCTGTCCACCTGCTCGCCCGCCGCGATGCTGAAGGACTCGCCGGCCCGCGTCGTGGCGCACCAGGTGGACTCGGGACGCACACTCCGACCGTCCGGCAGGACGATCTCCGAGGAGATCCGGTCGACCTCGACGGTCGGGCAACTCACCGGCCACGCGACCTTCGAGCCGTTGCGGTACCTCAGGTTCAGTCGCAGCTTGCCGCCGGTGACCTCGGCGCTGACCAGCCTGACGGTCAGGCCCGCCTGGTCGTAGACCAGCCGGTCGATCTGGTACGTCCGGGCCGCGGGCTGCTCCTTCGACGGTGACTCCGATGAGGCGGGGCCGGAGGTCCGGGACCCGGTCGAGGGGCTGCCGGTTCCGCCGGTAGCGGCGGCGGAGGGCGCGGCCGGTCCGGACGCCGTGGGGTCAGCCGGTCCGGGTGCGGTGCCGTCAGCCAGGTACCAGCCGCCCAGGGTACCGATGACGGCGAGGAATGCCGTCCCCACGATGACGGCCAGCAGGCCGACGTACCTCTTCTTCACGGTGGGCTCCCGGCTGCTGTGAAGGCGGCGATGGCGTGAAAATAGCACCGCCGGCCAACATCTCCGGTGCGCTGACGACGGGTGCGCTGCCGTGCCGGATCCCGCGTCGCCGCCCATCGCCGCGCTGTCCGGTATTGCGCATGATGCGGGCGCTCCCACTTCGGCGGCGGGCGACAGCGGGCATCGGGGACGCCCCAGGTGCCATATGCTGCGCCGGTTGTCACGGGGAAACGGGGAGAACCACATGCGACGCGTGCTGGGCGTCACGGCTTCGGCCGTGTTGGTCGCGACGGCGCTGAGCGGGTGCGGCAACCCGCCCGGCACGGACGGGGACCTGACCGACGACTGGCGGCCGGTGGCCGAGGCCCGCCAGTTCGCGCCGCGGGCCGGTGAGTGCCACGTGAACGCCGAGCCGACCGCATACCTCACCAGCCACCAGCCGGTCGACTGTGCAAAGGCGCACCTGGTCGAGACGTTCCACATCGGCACGTTCACCGGTGACCTCGCCGCCCGTCCGATCCCGCCGCGCGTCGGGTCGGCGGCGATGCGGTCCGCGTTCACCGAGTGCGACGCCAAGGCCAAGGAGTTCGTCGGCGGCGACTGGCGCGACGGCCGGTTGACGGTGCAGGTGGCGCCCACGTCGCCGGCCGGCTGGGCGGGCGGCAGTCGGTGGTACCGGTGCGACCTGTTCGAGCTCAACCCGCTCGACGACACCGGCGACGCGGCCGTCAACCGGGCGGGCAGCCTCCGGGGCGCGCTGCGGGCGTCCACCCCGCTCAGGCACGGCTGCGCCGAGGCGGGCGAGTGGGGGCACCTGCTGACCGTCCCGTGCACGAAGGTCCACCGCTACGAGTACGTCGGCGTCTGGATGGCCCCAAACGCGTCCTACGAGGACGCGACGAAGGACGAGGACGCCGTCCACACGAAGTGCCGGTCGGTCATCGCCCGCTACGCGAAGGTGCCGGTCGACCGCATGCTGCGGTACCGCACGGGGAGCACGTACCGGTTCCCGTCGGAAGAGGCGTGGGCGCGCGGCGACCGGGGGGTCCGCTGCTGGTACTGGTCCAGCGGGAAGAAGCTGACCCGGTCGATCGCCGGTGGTGGGACGAAGGCCCTGCCGGTCAACTGACACGGGGACGGCGGGTTGACCGACCGGCGACACGGCACGTACCGAGGGTGATTGCGGGCCGCCACCCATGCTATTCTCCAACGTCGATTTCCGCCGCACGGACCCGACCGGGTCGTTGTCGCAGAAGGACGCCTCTCCCCCGATGCCGGCCGTTGCCGCCCCGAGCACGTCGCCGACCACGCTGGACAGCCCGGCCGGTGGCGCGTTCGCCCTCATCTTCACCCGCATGCCGGCGCTGCTGCGGCTGACCTGCGGCCTGGTCGGCGCGGTGGTCGCCCTGTCGGTGCGCACGCCGCCCGTCGAGCCCGCCCTGTTGTTCCCGGCCATCGCGGCGCTGACCGCCTGGTCGCTCTGGTACGGCGTCCGCGCGCTGCGGCGCGGCATCGATCGCTGGATGGTGGTCGGCGACGTGGCCGCGACCACCGCCACCTGCCTGGCGATCCCGGTGCTGGTGGCCCCGGAGGTGCTGCCCGGCGAGGGAAGCTGGATCGCGATCCTCGCGAGCACCACCGTGATCAGCGCGCAGGCGACCGCCCCGGCGCGTTGGTCGGTCCCGGCAGGGCTGCTGGTCACCGCCGCCTACGCGGCCGGCGCGCACTCCGCCGGCCACCCCGACGAGGCCACCGCGCACGCCGCGACGCTGCTGGTGCAGACGGCCTGCGCGGCGGTGATGACCGCCATCATGCGGCGGCGCCTCGGCCGGGCCGACGACACGTTCGTCGCGCACCAGCGGCTCACAAGGGAGGCGCTGGTCGCCCGGCGGGCCCGGGAGGCGGAACGGCGGCAGAACCGGGACCTGCACGACACGGCGCTGGCCACGCTGACCATGGTCGGGCTGGGCGCGGTGGCCGGCCCGTCCGCCGCGCTGCGCGAACGGTGCGCCGCCGACCTGCGTACCCTCACCGCGCTGGCCGACGCGCGGACGGCTCCCGCCGAGGGACCGGTGCTGTTGGACGAGCGGCTGCGGGCGGTGCGAGCCCGGCTGCCCGAGCTGCCGGTCACCACCGAACTGGCGGCCTGTGCGGTGCCGGCGCCGGTCGCGGAGGCGCTCGCCGAGAGCGCCTACGCCGCACTGTCCAACGTGGTCCGGCACGCGCCGGGCGCGACCGCCGCGCTGCGGCTGGCCCGGGTCGCCGACACCGTCGTGGTCGAGCTCACCGACGACGGTCCCGGCTTCGACCCGGCCGGCGTTCCGACGCACCGGTACGGGCTGCGCGAGTCGGTACGCGGCCGGATGTCCACGGTCGGCGGGCACGTCGAGATCCACTCCCGGCCCGGCGCCGGCACCCGGATCCGGTTGGAGTGGTCCGGTGCCGACTGAGACGGCGACCCCGCCGACAACGGTGCTGCCCGCGGCGCGTACACCTGACGGAAGCCGGCCGCCGGCGGACCCGGCCGCCGCAGTGGCCGACGCCTCCGACCGCGGCGCCCGGATCGCGGCGGTGGTCATCGCGCTGGCCTGGCATGCGGCCATCGCGCTGCCTGCGGCGCTGGGCGCCCGGGCGGAGCTGGCGGCCCCGGCGGTGGTCCTCGCCGGCTGGCTGCTCGTCGCGGCGACCGGCGTGCTGGCGGGCTTCCGGCTGCTGCGCGGCGCGCCGCTGCCGGCCTGGCCGGTGGCCGTGCTGCTGCTGCTGGTCGATGCGGTGGTCTTCGCCGCAGCCGGTGAGCAGCAGCTCTTCACCGCCGGGAACTGGGTGTGGGGCACCCTCGGCTGGTTCTTCGTGCTGGCGGTCTGGGGGCGGCGGGCGTCCGGGCTGATCGCCCTGCTGGGCGCGCACTCGCTGATCGCGCTGGCCGGGGTGCTCGGCCACGGCGCGACCGCCCCCGCCGACCTGGCCCGGTACGCGATGTACGTCTACGGCACCTCGACGCTGCCGGTGGCGGTCTTCGTGGGCAGCACGGCCATCGCAGGGCTGGCCCGGCAGCGGGCCGGCACGGCGGCGGCGGCCCACGCGGCGGAGGCCGAACGGGACGCCGCCGAACGGGCCCGGCGGGAGCGGCGCGCCCGCCTCACGCTGGCCAGCGGCGCCGCCGAGGAGGTCCTCGCGGAGCTGGCCGACGGGCGGGCCGACCCGGCCGACGCGGACGTGCAGCGGCGGGCCGTGCTGGCCGCCGCCCGGCTGCGCCGGCTCATCGCCGAGTCCGACGACGTGCCCGACCCGCTGCTGCACGAGCTGCGGGCCGCCGTCGACCTGGCGGAGCGCAACGGGCTGCCGATCGACCTGGTGACGATCGGCAGCCCGCCGCCGCTGCCGGTGGAGGTGCGCCGCCGGCTGGCCGACCCGCTCACCGCGACCCTGGCCGACGCCCGGGGCTGGGCCCGGCTGACGGTGGTCGCCGGTCCCGACGAGGTGGTGGTCAGTCTGGTCACGCCCGACCGGGCCGGTCCCGACAGCGCCGGGCCCTTGGGCGACGACGGGCGGGTGGAGTACCTCTACGAGCGGGACGGGGAGATCAGATGGGCGCAGACCCGGTGGCAGGGGTGACCGGCGGGCGGCACGTCGGCGTGGCGATCGTGGACGACCATCCGGTCGTCATCGAGGGCGTACGCGTCTGGCTCTCCGCCGAGCCCCGGCTGATCGTGCTGGCGACCGGCGACGACCCGGACGCCGTGCTGCGGGCCGCCCCCGGTGCCGATGTGCTCCTGCTCGACCTACGGCTGCACGGGCGGATGGCCCTGGACAAGCTCGCCGAGCTGAGCGCGGCCGGCCGGCGGGTGGTGGTCTACTCGGAGCACACCGATCCGCAGACGATGCTCGCCGCCCTGGACGCTGGGGCGGTCGCGTTCCTGGCCAAGCACGAGGGGCGGGAGCACTGCGTGGCCACCGTGCTGGCCGCCGCCAGCGACCGCCCGTACGTGCCGCCGGCGCTCGCCGGGGCGATCGTGGGCGACCCCCGGCCGGACCGGCCCGCCCTGTCCGACAAGGAACGTGAAGCGTTGCTGCTGTGGTTCCAGTCGATGTCGAAGGCATCGGTGGCCCGTCGGATGCGGATCAGCGAGCACACCGTCAAGCAGTACGTCGACCGGGCGCGGATAAAGTACACCCGGGCGGGGCGACCGGCCGCCACGAAGGCGGCACTGCTCGCCCGGGCGATCGAGGACGGCCTAGTCCGACCGGAGGAGATCGGCATCTACCGGTCACAGGCTTCCTACGACCGGCCGACCCCCTAACGGGCGTCATGACAGTCGGTCGCGAATCGGCGACGCTCGTGCGGAGAGGCCGTCGGCAGCGGAGGTCATGACGATGCACGGTGACGCGTCCCCCTTCTTCATCTCCCCGCACCGCTTCGACGCGGACGACGACGTGGCACCGGTGCTGGACCGGCGGCACGAGCTGATCGTCGAGGCCGGCGAGCAGGTGCTCACCCGGCACCGGCTGCACGCGTCGGGGCACCTGCTCGGCCCGACGGAGGCCCGGCAGCAGTGGACCCTGCCCGAACCGGTGACGGTCACCGTCACCGACCGGCGCATCGCGTACGTCGGCGGCGGGCCGCAGCTCACCCTGGTCGGCAGGGCCGGTGACGGCGCGCGGCACCGTCGGGGTGTCCGGCTGCCGGGGCTGGTCAGCGGCCAGATCCGCTGGCAGTGGCCGTCCCGACTGGAACTGCTGACGGCCGGGCCGGGAGAGCACGTTCACCTGCTGGTGGTCTGCGACGCGCTGCGCACCATCCAACAACCGGCCCTCGGTCTCACCGGGCCTGCCGGGGAGGTCACCGAGCTGACCCGCCGGGTGCGCCGGACGGTGGCCGGGTTCCGGCTGACCCACCCTGAGCTGGTGGAACTGTCGCCGCCCGAGCAGGACGTGCTGGCGGTGCGGGCCGGGGCCGGTCCGGGGGCCGGCGAAACCCGGATCACCCTGCCCGGGTCCCTGCCGGTGGAGTTCCACTCCAGGGACGACTACTACCGGCGGGGGCGCTTCGACCGTGGGTGGCACGGGCCCGCAGCCGGCGCAGCATCCGGACACCGATGAAGCCGACGGTACGAGCGGCCCCTCCACAGTGGCCCCGTACCCGCTGAGATACCCAGCGCCGCCCCCCGCCCCGCTCCCTCCCCCTCACGCTCCGCACGCCCCTCCCCCTCACGCTCCGCGCGCCCCTCTCCGCGCGTCCCTCTCCGCACGGCGATCTTGCACTTTCGGCCCACCTTTTGCGTGTTTTGCGTGGCATGCCGGGGCCAAAAGTGCAAGATCGCGGAATCGGGGCGGGGCGGGGCGGGGCGGGGCGGGGAGGGGGAGGGGTGCCTTGTCAGGGTGTCGGGGTTCGGCGGCCGGGGGCGTCGAGGGCGGCGGCCTCCTCCAGCGTTGGCGCGGTGCCGCCCAGGTGCGCCGGGAGCCACCAAGCGTCGTCGGGGCCGGCGGGCGCGTCGGGGTAGTCGCGCTGTGCCCGGTCGACCAACGCGGTGAGCCGCACCTTCAGGTCGACGGTCATCGCGTTGGCGTCCGGATAGTCGGCCGGCTGCATCGGCTCGCCCACCAGGATGGTGATCGGGGTGTGCCGGCGGGTGAGGGTGCGCGGCCGGCCCTTCGTCCAGAGCCGCTGGGTGCCCCACAGCGCCACCGGCAGCACCGGCACACCGGCCTCGGACGCCATCCGGGTGGTCCCGCTCTTGAGGTCCTTGACCGTGAGCGACCGGCTGATCGTCGCCTCCGGGAAGACGCCGACCACCTCGCCGCGCTTCAGTGCGCTGACCGCCGTCGCGTACGACCCGGCGCCCGCCCGCCGGTCCACCGGGATGTGCCGCATCCCACGCATCAGCGGGCCGGACACCTTGTGCGTGAAGACGGACTTCTTGGCCATGAACCGCACCAGCCGCTTCGCGGGTTGCGCGCCCAGCCCGCAGAAGATGAAGTCCAGATAGCTGACGTGGTTGCTGGCCAGCACCGCCCCGCCGGTACGCGGAATGTGGTGGGCGCCCTCAATGGTGATCTTCAGGTCGAGGACCCGGAACATCGTCTTGGCGGCGGCGATCACGGGCGGGTACACGAGTTCCGGCATGGCGCGAACTTACCCTGCCCGCCTGGACCCCGTCCCAGCCCGCCACGCCCGCGACCGGCCAGCCCGGTACAAGCACGGGCCGGCGGTCGTGGGGACGGGACCAGCGGTCAATCGCTCAGCCGGTGCAGGTCGAGGCGGCCTCGGGCGAACGCGTCGACCCGACCCCACCGGCCCGGAATGTCCAGCACCTCGATCCGGCCCATCCCGATCGGCAGCCGGGGCTCCACCGCCAGGTGTCCCTCGTGCGGCTCCAGGCCGAGCATCGTGCGCAGCAGCAGCAACGGCGTGCCGGTGGACCAGGCCTGCGGGCTGCACGCCGTCGGATACTCCACCGGGAACTTGGTCAGCTCGCGCGGATAGCCCCCGAACGCCTCCGGCAGCCGGCCCTCGAAGTAGGTGGCCGCGTCGAGGATGCCGCTGGCGATGACCGCCGCCTCCTCGGCGAAGCCGTACCGGCGCAGTCCCCAGGCGATGAACGAGTTGTCGAACGGCCAGATCGTGCCGTTGTGGTAGCCGATCGGGTTGTAGCGGACCTCGCCCTCGGCCAGCGTCCGCACCCCCCAACCGGTGAAGAGCCGGGGCCCGATCAGGTGCTCGGCGATCTTCTCAGCCCGGTCGTGGTCGACGATGCCACTCCAGAGCAGGTGACCGATGTTGGAGCTCAGCACGTCGCACTGGCGTCCGTCCGGGTCCAGGGCGAGCGCGTAGTATCCGCCGTCCTCCACCCAGAAGTCCCGGTTGAAGCGCTCCTTCAGCGCCGCCGCCTCCCGCTCCAACCGGTCGGCGAACGTCGGATCGCCCCAGAACTCGCGGGCCAGTCGGGCGGCCCGCAGCTTCGCGTCGTACGCGTACCCCTGCACCTCGCAGGTGGCCCGGGGAAACGGCGGCAGCTTGCCGTCCCGGTAGGAGATGGAGTCCCAGGAGTCCTTCCAGCACTGGTTCTCCAGGCCGGTGTCGGTGTTGCGCCGCTCGTACCAGATGTAGCCGGTGCCGACCAGGTCGGCGTAGTCGTCGATCCACTTCAGCGCGGCGCGGCACTCCCGCTCCAACTCCATGACCAACGCCGTGTCCCCGCTCCACTTCTCGTACTCGTCGAGCAGCACCAGGAACAGTGGGGTCGCGTCCACCGACCCGTAGTACGGCGAGTGCGGCTGTTCCTCGAAGGCGGCGGTCTCGCCGTACCGCATCTCGTGCAGGATCCGACCCGGGTCCTCGTCCCGGAAGTCGTCGAACCGCGAGCCCTGCAACGAGGCCAGGACCCGCAGTGTGGTCTTCGACAGCTCCGGCGTGAACGGCAGCGTCTGGAGGCAGGTCAGGATGCTGTCCCGGCCGAACATGGTCATGAACCAGGGCAGGCCGGCGGCCGGCAACGACGCGCCGCCGAGGGAGAGCGGCGAGAAGCGCAGCGCGGCCAGGTCGATAAGGCTGCGCCGGTACGTCGAGGCGACCCGACCATGCTGGCTGTTCACCTTGGGGGCCCTGGCGACCCACTCCTCCAGATCGTGCTGGAGGGCCAGCCGATCCGCGGTCTGCTCCCGCAGCGCCATCCGCAGGTCCCGACCACCCATGGAAGGCGCCGCGGTCGTGACGTCGATCTGGGCTTCCCACTGCTCGTTGGGTTCGAGATGGATCGAGTAGGCGAAGCCCTTGCTGTCGTACCGCGGCGGCGGGGACGAGCAGATCGTCGTCTCCCGGATGAAGTTGCCCCGCCGGTAGCCCAGCCGTAGCCGATCGGACTCGACCTCGGTGTAGAGCTCCCCCTTCTTGTTGAGAATCTCGTCCTTGATCTGGAACAGATCGGCGAAGTCGGCCGCCGCGTCCATTCTGATCTCCAGGTCTACCGGCTTCTCGTCGTGGTTGAGGATGGTGAGCTGCTCCTGGAAGCTGTTTCCCACCGTCCGCTCCCGGATGATCGACAACTTGGCGTCGATGTAGTGCGTCGCCATCCCCGGCACCAGGAAGAACCGGGCCTCGTAGTACTGGAGATCGTCGTACGAGAGCGGGTTGAGCCGCTCCCCGTTGACCGTCAGCACCCACGTCGACAGGTACCGGGTGTCCAGGGCGAAGAACCCGGTCGGCTCGCTCGGCGTCGCCTCGATGTCCCCGGTGTCCTCCGACACCACGAAGGTGCTGCCGTCCAGGATCCGGACCGTGTTGCTCTGTGCCATCACCGCACCTCCCCGTGGGCCTCGAAACGCCGGCGTGGGCCCCGGGAGTCCGGCGGGCTGGGGAAGAGCCGCTCCAACTGCACCACCAGTCGGGGGTCCCCCGTCACCGTCATGTCTCCCCGCAGCAGCGCCGCGATCCCGTCCTCCCGACCGGTCGCGAGGTCGTCGAAGAGTTTGGGGCTGGTCCCGACCACCGCGTCGGCCTCCTGGTCCTCCTGGCTCACCTGGACCCGCCCGTGGTCGATCCGCACCAGCCAGTGCGTCGTCCGCGCACCCTCGTGCAGGTCCCAGCGCAGGGTGCCGGAGGACTTCGCCAGCAGAGGCTCGTACTCCCGCCGGTCGAGGTCCTCGAAGAACCTCGTCGTCGCGTCCACCATCGGGTCCACTCCTCCCCCGTCGTCAACGTCCGGAGCAGGGGTCCCCGCCCGTTACGGGGCCAACCTCACCCGGATCGGGTGAGTCGGGAGCTGTCTCGCCTGCCGGGGCTGGCCGCGTTCGAGGCGGCGCCCCTGGATCACCAGTCGTCGAACCGGCCCTTCCGGCGACGGACGTGGCCGCGCCATCCGGCGAGCAGCGCGATGAAGGTCCAGCCGACCCAGCCGAGAATCAGCATCCCCAGCATGCCGCTGGAGTCGACCCGGTCGGCGGCTTCGACTTCGACCTTCCCGTCCGGATCGGTGAGCACGGCGAGCCTGTCGCCGACCTGGTAGCTCGGGTTGCTGCCCTGATAGACCAGCGGCTCGTCGAGGCGACCGTCGGCGCCCTGGAGCGTGAAGGCGTGCCGTTTGCCGGTGACCTCGACGTCGACGATGGCCACCTCCTGACGTACGCCGCGGCGCTCCAGCGCCGCCTCCGGGGCGAACTGCACCGACCCCACGAGAACGAACAGGGCCGGAGCAAACGCGAGGAAGGCCAGCCACGCGGCCCGATGCAGCAGACGTACGGCGATCACGAAGACCAGGCAGAGAATCACCCCGGTGATGATCGGGACGACCTTGGTGCCGATGGCGACGTACGCGACGCCGGTGTTGAGCCCGACGAACACGGCGCCCATCAGAACCAGCAGCAGCGTCATCCCGACGGACCTGCCGACCGACCAGGCTCCCGCCGTCGGGACGGGGACTGGCGACGCCCCGCCGGGGTTGTTCCCGGCGGGACCTCCGTGGACGGGTCGCCATCCGGTCGGAGGAATCCGGCCTGGTGCGGGGGGTTGAGCTGGCATCGCAAGATCATAGCCCCGGCGGTCCGCACCTGGTCAGCGCGTCGGACGAGCACCGCCGCCGGGGAGTGAGCACGTCGGTCAGGTCACTTCACTGAAGCCGCCACGCCGGCTCCCACCCCGGGAAGCCGGCGCGCCACGGCAGACGGTCAGTTGTTGGGTTCGTCGGCGCTGATGTCGGCGAGCACCGACTGCGGTTCCCGCTCCACGGCGAGATCGCCCATCGAGACCAGGCCGATCAGCCGCCCGTCGTCGATCACCGGCAGCCGGCGGACGGCGTAGGTCCGCATCAGGTCGGCGGCGGCCACCGCGTCGTCGTACTGGCTGACCGTGATCACGTCCTTGCTGGTGATCCGGTTGAGCGGAGTCGCGTTCGGATCCATGTTCTCCGCCACGCCCCGGACCGCAATGTCCCGGTCCGTCACGATGCCGATGACCCTGTCTCCATCAGTCACCACCACGTCGCCGATGGCGCTGTCGCGCATCTCCTGCGCCGCGGCGGTCAGCGTGTCGTTGCCGTCCATCGTCACCAACCGGGTCGTCATGAACTCTCCGACCGTTGTCATGGTGCTCCCCTCTCGGTGTCGGCACGGGTCGTCTACCCGCCGACCGGACGGGGTAACGCGACGCGCCCCAGGGCGGGCCGGTCAGCCTTGGCCGCCGCGCCGGTGATCCGGGCGTCGTGTCGCTGCCGGTGCACTTCCGCGACCTGCCGCCGGGGACGTACACGGTGGGCTTCCGGCTCAGCACCTCGGCGGGCAACAGCGCGTTTGGGGCTACCCCAACGGCGGTGCTCCCGCACCGTCCGGGCCGCTGGTGTTCACCAGCCTGCCGGCGGCCTGACCCCACGCAGAATGGGTGCGGCCCTCTCCCTAGAACTGAAGTCCGGGAGAGGGCCGCACCCCCTGGAGTCAGGCGCGTGGCGGGGCGCCGTAGAGGCGTTCGACGTGCAGCCGGAGCACGAGGCGGCGCTCGGCGACCATCGCCCGCCGGTAGTCGGCCCAGTCCGGGTGCTCACCCTGGATCGCCCGATAGAGGTCGACCAGTTCCGCCACGGTCGCGTCGTCCGGATCGGTGGCCGTCGGCGTCAGCTCGGCGCGCGCCTCCGCGACCGCGTACGCCCAGCCGTCGGCGCTGCTGACGTGAAAGGAGGCGCGCGGGTCCCGGCGCAGGTTGGCGGTCTTGGCCCGGCCGTCGGTCACCGAGACCCGGATGAGTGCCGCCTCGCTGTCGGAGGCGTAGATGACGGTGGACAGTTGGGGGCGTCCGTCCCGCCTGAGCGTGGCCAGCACCCCCAGCCGGTGGCCGGCGATCAGTTCCGTCAACGCCCGCTGGGTCTCGTCGTCCGTCACGGCAACCTCCGCTCGACCGGTCACGGCGTTCCCATCGAACCACAGCCCACGCCCGCCCGCGCCCTACGCCGACGCGACGGGCCCCCGCCGAAACCGGCGGAGGCCCGGGAAGGCGCGTCGGTCAGCGGCGCTCGGCGGCGACCAGCTCCGCCAACTGCACCGCGTTGAGCGCGGCACCCTTGCGCAGGTTGTCGTTGGCGCAGAACAGGGCGAGGCCGTGCTCGACGGTCTCGTCGGCGCGGATCCGGCCGACGTAGGTCGGGTCCTGGCCGGCCGCCTGCAACGGGGTGGGCACGTCGGCGAGCACCACGCCGGGAGCGCCGTCGAGCAGCTCACGGGCCCGCTGCGGGGTGATCGGCCGGGCGAACCGGGCGTTGATCTGGAGCGAGTGCCCGGTGAAAACGGGCACCCGGACGCAGGTGCCGGAGACGCGCAGCCCGGGGATCTCCAGGATGCGGCGGCTCTCGTTGCGCAGCTTCTGCTCCTCGTCGGTCTCGAAGCTGCCGTCGTCGACGATCGAGCCGGCCAGCGGAAGCACGTTGAACGCGATCGGCCGGGCGAACGAGCGGGGGGCCGGGAACTCCACGGCCGCGCCGTCGAAGGCGAGCCCGGTGGCGTGCTCGGCGACCTTTCGGACCTGCTCGTCGAGTTCGGCGACGCCGGCCAGGCCGGCGCCGGAGACCGCCTGGTACGTCGAGACGACCAGGCTGACCAGCTCCGCCTCGGCGTGCAGCGGGCGCAGCACCGGCATCGCGGCCATCGTCGTGCAGTTCGGGTTGGCGATGATCCCCTTGGGGCGTACGGCGGCGGCATGCGGGTTGACCTCGGCGACGACCAGCGGCACCTCCGGGTCGGTGCGGAACGCCGAGGAGTTGTCGATGACGACGGCGCCGGTGGCGGCGACCCGTGGCGCGAGCTCCTTCGCGGTGCTCTTGCCGGCGGAGAAGAGCACGATGTCGAGCCCGGAGTAGTCGGCGGTGGCCGCGTCCTCCACGGTCACCTCGCCGTCCCGCCAGGGCAGGGTACGCCCGGCCGACCGCGCCGAGGCGAACAACCGCACCTGCTCCGCCGGGAACTCCCGTTCCACCAGCACCTGCCGCATCACGCCACCGACCTGGCCGGTGGCCCCCACAATGCCGATCCTCATGCCCGCGAGGCTACCCAGCCCGACGGCCCGACCGGCAACGCTTTCCCACCGCCCGGGTCGGGCTCGGGCCAGGACCGGCCGTGGCCCCGGTCACCGGGACGGCGGGTGGGACGGAAACGACACCGCCGGACGGGCCGGTGGCCCGGAAGAATCGCGGGCCGGCGGGGCTGCTCGCCGAAGCATCCACGGCTACCCGCCCCGGCCGAGCCGCGGCGCCGGCCGGGGGCGGCGCGACCCACGTCACACCGCCCCGGCCGGTCAGGAGGCGTGGTCGACCAGATCGCCCAGGCCGGTGGCGACGAGTTCGTCGCGGATCACCGCGGCGTCGCCCTCCACCACGAGGGCGAGCTCCTCCGGGCGCAGGTGCGCGGCAGCCGCCGCGGAGACCTCCGCGACGTCGGCGGCGAGCAGCGAGTCCCGCAACCGGGCGTGGTAGTCGTCCGGCAGGTCGTGCACGACCAGGGTGGTCAGCGCGGCGGCGATCGCCCGGGGGCTCTGCAACTCGACCGAGAGCTGCCCGGCCCGCCAGGAGCGCGCGACCGCCAGCTCGTCCTCGGTCACCCCGGTCTCCCGGGTACGGGTGATCTCGCCGACCGCCTCGACGATGGCCGGCGCGGTGACGGCCGTCTGCACGCTGGAGCTGACCCCGAACCGGCCGAACCGGCGGGACGAGGCGAAGTCGCCCCGGATGCCGTACGTGTATCCGCGCACCTCGCGGATCAGGTGGTTGAGCCGGGAGGTGAACGCCCCGCCGAGCACCGTGCCGGCGAGCGTCATCGGCACGTGGTCGGGGTGGGCGCGGTGCGGCGACGGGTGACCCAGCCGCAACGTGGACTGCACCGAGCCGGGCCGGTCCACCAGGATGATCCGCCGGCCGGGGCGGGTCGGCACCTCGATCGGGCCGCCCCGGTCGACCGGCCCGCCGCCGGTACCGGCGAACGCCGTCGCGCCGAGCGCGTCCAGGTCGAGCCGGTCCAGGTCGCCGGCGACGATCAGGGTGCCGGGGCGGATGAACCACTCGGAGTGGAAGACGGTGACGTCCTCGACGTCCAGGGCGGCCACCGACTCCGGGTCGCCGTACATGGGGCGGCCCCAGCGGTTCCCGGCGCCGAAGAGGTCCGCGCGCAGCGCCGCGTCGGCGCGTGGGCCAGGGTTGGCCCAGTCCATCCGCAGCGCGGTCGCCTCGTCGTCGCGAACCCGCCGGACGTCGTCCGGGTCCAGCTTCGGGGTACGCACCGCCTCGGCGAGCAGTTCCACGGCGGCGCTCAGCCGCTCCACCGGCACCTGCACGCTGACCTGGAAGGAGTCCCAGTCCAGCCCGGCCACCAGCTCGGTGCCGAGCCCTTCGATCGCCAGCGCGTACGCCGTCGCGTCGCGTCGCGCGGTCCCCTCCTCCAAGGCCTTGGCGAGCACCGCGCCGAGCCCCTCCTTGCCGGTCGGCTCGCGGCCGGCGCCCCCGTCGAGCAGCAGCAGCGCCACCGCCAGGTTCTGCCCGGGCAGGTGTGCGGCGACCACCTGACCACCGGCCACCGTACGGCGGATCACCTGCGGGAACCGGTACGGGCGGGCGGCGCCCGGCCCGGGACGGTCAGCGATCAGCGTCATCAGGGCTTCTCCTCGCACAGGTAGGTCAGGGTCACCCGGTCGTCGGCGGCGAGCACCTCGGCGGCGGCCTCCGCGATCTGCTCGGCGGTCACCGCGAGCCAGGCCGGCAGCCGCTCGGCGGCCTTCGCCGGGTCGCCGAACTGGGTGGCGTAGCGCCCGAGCGTGTCCGCCCGGCCGTCCACCGTGGCCATCTGCCGCCACCACGAGGTGCTCAGCAGGGACTTTGCCCGGTCCAGTTCGGTGACGGTGACCGGGACGGTGGCCAACTCGTCGACCACCTCGGCCAGCCCGGCGGTCAGCCGTTCGGCGCTGACCCCGGGACGGGCCGTGGCGGTGGCGATCAGCGGTGCGGGGGCGTGCGCCAGGTCCACCCCGTACGCCCCGACCAGATCGGGCTGAGCGATCCGCTCCCCGTCGGCGAGGCGCTGGTAGAGGCGGCTGCCCCGACCGCTGCCGAGCACGGTGGCGAGCACCGTCATCACGTCGTAGCCCGGGCTGCCGAAGGGGTGGGTGCGGTGCGCGACGTAGACGCGCGGCGCCGGCACGTCGGCGGTGACCGTCTCCACGACCGGCCGGCCGGCGGACGGGACGGTCCGGCCGTCCGGCGCGGGCGGGATCTGCGCGCGGGGCGGGATCGCGCCGAAGTACTTGTCGGCCAACGCGAAGACCTCGGCGGCCGAGGCGTCGCCCACCACGGTCAGCACCGCGTTGTCAGGCGCGTAGTACGTCCGGTGGAACGCCTGGAAGGTGCCCAGGTCGGCGGCGTTCAGGTCGGCCATCGACCCGATCGTGGCGTGGTGGTAGGGGTGCCCGGGCGGATAGAGCAGCGGCAGCAGCCGCAGCCAGGCGTCGCCGTAGGGCACGTTGTCGTAGCGCTGGCGCCGCTCGTTCTTGACCACGTCCCGCTGGTTGTCCAGCGTCTCCTGGGTCAGCGCGGGGACCAGGCCGCCCATCCGGTCCGCCTCCAGCCACAGCGCCAGTTCCAGGTGCTCGGCGGGAACGGTCTCGAAGTAGTTGGTGCGGTCCGGGTTGGTGGTGGCGTTGAGCGAGCCGCCCGAGCCCTGCACCAGCTTCATGTGCTCGGTCTTCGCCACGTTGACCGAGCCCTCGAACATCAGGTGCTCGAAGAGGTGGGCGAAGCCCGTCTGCCCCTCGGGTTCATGCCGGGAGCCGATGTCGTACCAGAGGTTCACAGCGACCGCGGGGGCGGTGCGGTCCTCACTCACCACCACGCGCAGGCCGTTGTCCAGTCGGGTGGTCTCGATGGGCCAGGGGTAACCGCTGTCGGGCATGGCACGACGCTATCTGATCAGGTGCGTGGAACGGGACCACGCCGCTCGCGGCGAGGAGCCGAGCGTCGGGCCCGCCGCGTCTGGCGCTCGCGGCGGGCCCGGGACGCCGTGCCTCAGTCCGGGGGCTCGATGGGGGTCACCGTCTGATCGGAGGTACGCCGCTCCAGCACGGTGTCGGGGGCAGCGTTGCGGTCCTCCTCCCGGATGTCGGACTCCCTGAGGATGGCTTCCGCCTGCGCCTGGGGGTCGTCGCTGCCGGCCGCCGCCTCCTCGGGCAGCAGGTGCGCGCGGGACTCCACCCGTGCCTGATCGCTCTGTTCGTGATTCATGACATCCCCCATACCCCGCCGGCGCCGTCGGCACGCCGCATGATCGCGACCGGACCCGCCTGGTGGCCGCGTGAGGTGGACGACCGGGGTGGACCTTCGGGCGCGGTCGGGTACGCTGGCCGCGTGACACGTTCGTATCGATGGTTTAGGCAGCCGGCTCGCACGCCGGTGACTTCACCATGATCTGACGTCACCCATTTCGAGCCGGCCGGGCAGGAGCTCTCGCTCCTGCCTTTTTGCGTACGAGCAGCCGGCTCGACCCGGGCACCGGCCCCGGGCACGGTCGGCGGAAGGACTCCCACCGTGACGACCCCGGAGACCGATCGGGTCAGCGATCAGCGGATCGACCGTGTCGTGCCGCTGACCACCCCGGCCCTGCTGCACCACGAGTTACCCCTCGACGACACGCTCGCCTCGGCCGTACTGGCCGGGCGGCGCGCGGTCGGCCGGGTGCTGGACGGCGCCGACGACCGCCTGCTGGTGGTGGTCGGCCCGTGCTCGGTGCACGATCCGGCCGCCGCCCTGGAATACGCCCACCGGCTCCGCGCCGCCGCCGACCGGGTGGCCGACGACCTGCTGGTGGTGATGCGGGTCTACTTCGAGAAGCCGCGCTCGACGGTGGGCTGGAAGGGCCTGATCAACGACCCCGGGCTGGACGGCTCCGGCGACGTCAACACCGGCCTGCGTACCGCCCGCGCGCTCCTGCTCGACGTGCTGCGCCTGGGGCTTCCCGTCGGCTGCGAGTTCCTCGACCCGATCACCCCGCAGTACATCGCCGACACGGTGGCGTGGGGCGCGATCGGCGCGCGGACGGTCGAGAGCCAGGTGCACCGGCAGCTCGCCTCCGGCCTGTCGATGCCGATCGGCATGAAGAATCGCCCGGACGGCAGCATCGGCACGGCCGTGGACGCCATCCGGGCCGCCGGCGTACCGCACGTCTTCCCCGGCATCGACGTCTCCGGCACGCCCGCGATCCTGCACACCAGGGGCAACGCCGACGGGCACCTGGTGCTGCGCGGCGGCGGTGGGCGGCCCAACTACGACGCGGAGTCGGTGGCCGGCGCCCTGGACCTGCTGCGGGCGGCCAATTTGCCCGAGCGTGTGGTGATCGACGCGAGCCACGCCAACAGTGGCAAGGACCACCGCAACCAGCCGAGGGTGGCCGCCGACGTGGCCGCCCAACTCGACGCCGGCCAGCGCGGCATCGTCGGGATCATGCTGGAGAGCTTCCTGCTCCCCGGCCGCCAGGACCTCGATCCGACCCGCGAGCTGACGTACGGCCAGTCGGTCACCGACGCCTGCATCGGCTGGGACTCCACCGAGGAGGTCCTCACCCACCTGGCCGCCGCCGTCCGCACCCGCCGCCCCACCCCCGCCCCCGCCTGACCCCCGCCCCGCCCCGCCCCGCCCCGCCCCGCCCCGCCCCGCCCCGCCCCGCCCCGCCCCGCCCCGCCCCGCCCCGCCCCGCCCCGCCCCGCCCCGCCCCGCCCCGCCCCGCCCCGGTGATCATGAGGTTGGCGGCGAAGTCGATCTCCGTTCCTGCCGCCCACCTCATGATCACCGGGAGGAGGGCGGTGGGAGCCGGGTGGCGGGGAGGCGATGCGTGGGGGCGGGAGGGCGGGACGGCCGGGCGGGGAGGTGGGGGCAGACGGTGCCGCCCCCGGGCCCTGTGGGCTCGGGGGCGGCACCGGTGTCGGTGTGCAGGTCGCCTCTCGGCGAGTGGCACGACGCGGCTCCAGCCGGACGGTATTCCGCGAAGGCAGTTAGGTGAGGCCCGGGGACACTGGACACACCGACACCTCACTCAACGGGCGACCCGCCGCCGGTGTTCCGGCCTCCGCCATGACCGCCGTCACAGCCTGACGGCCAACCGCGTCACGCCGAACCCGGCGCGGCGGCCGGCGGCGCGGTGACGTTTGACCGATTCGGACGCGGGTAGCCGACCGACGTGACCGACGACGCACCCGTGACCGACGTGACCGTGACCGAAGCGCCCGTGATCGAGGAGCCGGACACCCGGCGCCTCGACGAACTGCTCGAGGATCTCTACCACGGCCAGGAGCGGATCAGTCAGGCCGACATCTACCGCCGGGCCGTCGTCGCGGAGCTCCCCGCGCAGCTCCTCACCCGCATCGCCGCCCTGCCCGAGGGCACCTACGCCGTGGACGAGGTGGCCGACCTGCTCGGCGGTTCGGTCACCTGACGTCCCGAGGCAGTGAGGAGAGCGAGATGTCCCACCACGAGGAACAGCACGAGAAGACGCCGGCGCTCGGTCAACCCCCCGGGGGCCGGGACACCCTGCCGGAGCCCGACTTCGCCGACGAACACGATCGCACCGCGGTCGACCGGGACATCATCACCGGGGCGGACGCCGACGAGCGCGAGCCGGAGGCCTCCCGGGGCTGGGCCGGCGAGGACCACGGCACCACGCCGACCTGACCCCGCGGCCGGCACAGCACCGTCTGACGCTCCGGCGAGGACGCGAGGCGACGGCAGGGCAGGGAACGACACGACGAAGGGGGCCGGCTGCGCGCCGGCCCCCTTCGTGTACGCCGTCAGTCCTCGTCGTGGTCGCCGCCCTCGGCGTCCTGCTGGGCCACCGCGTACGCCATCTGGAGGAAGTCCGAGACGGCCACGGCGGTCAGCGCGGTGGCCACCAGTCGGGTCAGCCGGGGGGCGAGCACCAGCCCGCCGGTGAGCCCGGTGGCGACCCAGACGGCAAGGCAGAACGGACAGCTCAGCAGCTCTCCGATCGCGTGCCGGGTGGAGCTGCCCTGGTCACGGACCTGCTCCATCACCTCACCGCTGCCGATCGGCTTGTCGTACCGGGTGAACGGCGCCCGCAGCGGGCTCGTCACCGCGTCCTTCGACAGCAGTCGGCTCAGCTTGTGAGTGGCGATGCCGAGCAGCACCACGTCGGCCGTGGCGGGGCGCTCGGGCACCGGGCGACCGGTCACCCTGACCAGGGCGGCGATGCCGGCGGTCACCCCGGCGTAGGTTCCCATCGCCGCCAGGTACCCGCCCAGCGGCCGGTGCTCGTGCGGCGCGTACGCCTGGCGCAGCCGCGCCACCTTCTCCCTCAGGTCGATCACCGGTCTCCTCGATGTCTCGGGGCGTGGTCCGGCTCAGCCGGCCTGCAGGTTGTCGGCCACCTCACGGGCGAGGTTGTCCAGCGCCTCGTCGGCCAGCCGCTCGGCGTCCGGCCCACCGGTCAGGTCGAGCCGCATCCGGGCACCACCGGCCTGGCCGGGCTCCACCCGGATCTCGGCCGACCACTCCTCAGCGGCGCTCCACCGGGCCCGCAACTCCTCCCCGCTGATCTCGTCCGCCGGGCTGCCGTCGGCCCGCAGCGGCTCGGGCAGCCACGCCGACGCCCGGTCGGGGTCGGTGGCGGTGTTGAACACCACCTCCGGCGGCGCGGACATCCCGCGCTCGGCGGACGCCATCACGCGTCCCGCAGCCGGCTCGGGTCGACCTCGCGGCCGGGGTGCCGGGCGAGGTACTCGGTCTCCAGTTCGGCGGTGCGCCGCAGGTGGTTGGCGAGCGCGGAGTCCGCCGCGTGCCGCAGGGTGTCCAGGCGGGTGCGGTGCAGGCTGTGCATCTCCCGGATCAGGTCCTCGTCGCCCAGTTCGGCGGGGTCGACGCCGAGCAGGTCGCCGTCGGGCGGGTCCGCCTCGCCAGAGGCCCGGTCGTGGACGTGGTCGCCGTCCCACTCGGGCATCCGCTGCTCCGGGCTGCCGAAGTCGTCCTGCCGTACAGATCCAGTCATGATCGACCCCCTGGTCTGGTTTGGGCTCGCGTCTAGACGGATGCCCACACCGGATGGCACCAAACCATCCCGCGACTACGACACCGCGTCGGAGAGCCCGGCGGCCCCCGGTACTCTCGATGCCATGAAACGGCTCTGGACCCCGGCGTGGATCGCGCGTCACGTGGCCATGGTCGTGCTGGTCACCGGTTTCCTGGGGCTGGGCTGGTGGCAGGTCAGCCGGGCCGCCGCCGGCAACGCGATCAGCTGGGGCTACGCGGTCGAGTGGCCGATCTTCGCGGGCTTCGTGGTCTTCGTCTGGTGGCGTGAGGTCCGGCACACGCTGCGTGGGCCGGCGGCGCCGGCCGACGCGCCCGGGGAGGCGTCGGCCGCCGCCGGGACGCAGCCGGCGGACGCTCCGGAGGCCGCCGCGACGCGCCCGGTCGTACGCCCACCCGTGCGGGTCGCCCGCGTGTCCGCGGCTGCCGTCGGCGGCGGGGACGGCGACCTGGCCGCCTACAACCACTACCTGCAATGGCTGAACGACAACCCGGGCGCGAAGCCCGGTGACTACCCCGGCTGAGGCCGGGCCCGAAAGGACGGACGACGGTGGGCGCAGCTCTGACCCGTTACCGAGTCATCGCCTGGATCGTCGGCGTGGCGCTGATCCTGCTGGTCGTGATCGGCATGCCGATGAAGTACGGCTTCGACGACCCGATCCTGGTGGAAACCGTGGGTCAGGCGCACGGCTTCCTCTACATGCTCTATCTGGTGGCCGCCTTCGACCTGTCCCGCCGGGCCGGCTGGCCGCTGAAGCGGATGGTCCTGGTGATGCTGGCCGGCACGGTGCCGTTCGTCTCCTTCTACGCCGAGCGCCGGGTCAGCTCCTGGGTGACCGCGGAGCAGTCCGAGCGCACCCCGGAGCCGGTCGCCGGCTGACGCCGGTCACCGGTTGGGCCGCCACGGGTCGGCCGAGGCGAGCGGATCCTCCCAGCCGCCGTACCGGTTCATCTCCCGGGCCCGGCGCAGGGCTCGGGTGACCTGGCCGAACTGCCGCTCGTCGTCGCTGCTGAACAGCAGCACCCGCTCGCCCCGCCACCGGCCCCACAGCTCGTACGCCGGCGGTCGCCACCGGTCCCCCAGCACCGCGACCAGCACCGGCAGCAGGAACACCACGCCCAGGATGAGGTACGCCCCCGCGGTGAGCCGTTGCAGCCCGCCGCTGAAGCCGAGCAGCAGGCCGACGCCGCCGATCATGGCGCCGGTGACCGCGACGGCGCGTACCGCGACGCGGTCGTGCGGGCCGCGTCCGGTGTGCAGGTGGGTCAGCTCGGTGACCTGCCAGCTGTTGCGTCCGACGGTGAACCGGTCGACCGTCACGATGATCCCGGGCCGGGCGTAGAGCAGGGTGTTCTTTCCCGCGGCCACTCCCGGTGACCGCGTCTGTCGGGTGGCGCCTTGAGGGTTCATGGTTCTACCTCCCGCGGCTGGTGCCGGGGTCGGCTCCCGTCGACGGTCTCGCATCGGTGCCGGTCGACGGGATTCCCGGCTGCGCGCTTCATTGTGTGGCGCACGTGCCAGCCCGGACGGCGATTTCCGCTCGCGTCCGAGAGGACCGGTGGCGCGGCCAGGCTGTTCCGACCGCCAAGTCCGGCTTGTCGGTCATAACGGCTCAGGTTCCGACGGCATACGTCGACAACGACGAATAGGACAAACGCCCGATCACCGGCAATAGCCGCGATGCCCCCTGCGGCAGTCCGGAGAAGTCGATCACGCACCGCGCCCGCCGGTGATCAACAATTTCCGTCACTCGGCCAACATTCGACCCTGCTTCAACTGCGCATAACTCCTGCCCCGGGTTAGGTTGTCCGGGTCGGCCCGGTCGATCGCCGTCCACCCGGACAGCACCGGCCCGGTGTCGTCGGGGGCGTCAGCAGCCCACGGCGGCCGGTGGGAGAGGAGCCTTCCGCTCTTGTCGTCCCTCAGATACACGCTGCGCGCCCTGGCGGTCGCCGTGGTGTCGGCAACGCTGCTCGCACCGGCGCTACCCGCCCGGGCCGAACCGTCCCCCGCCGAGCTGACCCGGCGGATCGAGAATTCCTCCAACCAGCTGGAACACGTCGTCGAGGCGCACAACAAGCTCCGGGAGGAGACCAAGGCCAACCAGGCCGCCGTGGCACAGGTACAGCGCCGGATCGGTCCGCTGGAGCAGGAGACCGAACGGAGCCGGGCGGACGTCGGCGAGATGGCGGTGACCGCGTACAAGACCGGCAGCAACCTGACCACCGCGGAGGCGCTGCTGCGTCCCGGCAACGCCGACACCCTGCTGGACCGGATCGGCATGCTCGACCAGCTCGCCCGGCAGCGGCAGGAGAAGATCACGAACTTCACCGGCAACCAGCGCCGGCTGCTCGACGAGAAGACCCGGCTGGAGGTCACGCTGGGCCGGCAGGCGGCCCAGGCCCGCGAGATGACCGCCGCGAAGAAGCGGATCGAGCGCGACCTGGCCGAGCTCTACGAGCTGCGCCGGCAGGCGTACGGCCGGGCCACGGAGAAGCCGGCCGCACGGCCCGACAGCGCGAAGGACGCGCCGGCGGTCTCCGGCCGGGCCGGCGTCGCCGTGCGGTACGCGTACGGCGCGCTCGGCAAGCCGTACGTCTGGGGCGCCGACGGGCCGAACGGCTACGACTGCTCGGGCCTGACCTCGGCGGCCTGGCGGGCGGCCGGCAAGTCGCTGCCGCACAACACCCGGATGCAGTGGGGCGCTGTCGCCCACATCAGCCGGAGCGAACTTCGGCCCGGCGACCTCGTCTTCTACAGCGGTCTCGGGCACATGGGCCTCTACGTCGGCGACGGCCAGGTGATCGACGCGCCGAGCGCCGGCCGCAACGTGCTCAAACGGGGCATGAACCTGATGCCCATCCAGGGCTACGGCCGGGTCCGCTGACCGCACCCGAAACGGCGAACGGCCGGCGTCCCCCTGTCGGACGCCGGCCGTTCGCCGTTGTTCCCAGCTCGCTCAGGCCGCCTGAAGTCCCTCGGCCCGGGCCAGCTCGCGGAGCCGGCCGAGCGCCTGGATCTCCAGCTGCCGGATCCGCTCCCGGGAGAGCGAGAACCGCGAGGCCACCTCGGTGAGCGAGTGCTCCCGGCCGTCCTCCAGCCCGTAGCGGGCCCGCATGATGCCGGCCGAACGGTCGTCGAGGTGGTTGAGCAGGCCCTCGATCCGCTGCCGCTCCAGCCCGGTGAGGACGATCTCCTCCGGCGAGGGCGCGTCGCTGTCGGCGACCAGGTCGCCGAGTCTGGTGTCGCCGTCGTCGCCCACCGGGGTGTCCAGCGAGACGGTGTCCTGCGACCAGCGGACCAGCTCGTTGACCCGCTCGACGGTGACCCCGAGGGCCGCCGCGATCTGCTCCGGCTCCGGGTCGCTGCCCAGCTCACGGGTGAGCTGCCGGGCCACGTTGCGCATCCGGTTGACGTCCTCGACCAGGTGCACCGGCAGTCGCACGGTGCGCTCCTGCTGGGCGATCGCCCGGCTGATCGCCTGGCGGATCCACCAGGTCGCGTAGGTGGAGAACTTGTAGCCGCGCACGTAGTCGAACTTCTCGACCGCCCGCACCAGGCCCGTGTTGCCCTCCTGGATCAGATCCAGCATGGGCATGCCCGAGCGGACGTAACGGCGGGCGATCGACACGACCAGCCGCAGGTTGGCCCGAATGAAGAGATCCTTGGCCCGCTCGCCCTCGGCGACCAGCTTCTCCAGGTCGTCCCGGTCGACGTCGGCGCGGTCCTCGCCGAGCAGGTGCTCGGCGTAGAGGCCGGCCTCGATCGCCTTGGAGAGGTCGACCTCTCTGGCGGCGTCCAGCAGCGGCGTCCGGGAGATCTCGTGAAGGTAGACGCCGACCAGGTCGCGCTCCTCGGCAACCTCGTCGGTTCGCATGCCGATCTTCTTGTCCACGTTGCCCACGGTCCCCTCGCTCGCGCCGGTTGCCCGGTTCCTTGCCATCCCCACGTCCATCAGCCCTCCCCCGTAACTTCCGCTGTGCCCACCGGTGCTGACACCTACACAACAGTTGAGACGCGTCGGGGATTCCATGTCGTGAGTCGAAACTGTCACGAATGCCTGACAATCCGCTGAGAGCGCGATCCATGTTTGCTGTCAGCACCCCAGGTGGCGGCTCTCCGGTGGGCACCACGTCAGGGGCGGCGGATCGACGTGTCGCCGTCTCCCGGTCCATGGCAGCACCGCCACGCCGAAGACACAGCGACCCGGGTCACCGTCACGCTGCGATCCTGGTCACTGCCAGCTACGCGCCGGTGGACGGATCGGTTCATCCACGCCCGTGGTATTACCCCACCCCTCGGTGAACAATCCGCGCCCCGGATGCATGCCGATACGTGACGGGGCTCGCAGAGCGGAGGTGGGAGCGGGGTGGGATCAGGAGGCGAGCAGGGCCAGGGCGACGCGGACCTGGTCGGCCGAGCGGGCCAGGGCGGCCCGCGCGGCGGACACCTCCACCCCGGAGACGAGCGAGACCAGTGCCGCCTTCATGTCGCCGTCGGCCTCGTTGAGGGCCCGCCGGCAGATCTCCTCCGAGCAGCCGGTGGCCTCGATCAGGATCGAGATCATCCGACCTCGGAGCTTGGCGTTGGTGGCCACCATGTCAATCATGAGATTCGAGTAGACCCGGCCCAGCCGGACCATCACGGCCGTGGAGAACGTGTTCAGCACCAACTTCTGCGCGGTGCCCGCCTTCATCCGGGTCGACCCGGTGACGACCTCCGGACCGGTGTCCACGCCGATGAAGACGTCCACCGACCTGGCGGCCTCCGCCTCCGGGTTGGCACAGAGCAGCACGGTCGAGGCTCCCTTGGCCCTCGACGCGGCGAGCGCCCCCAGGACGTACGGTGTGCGTCCGCTGGCGGCGAGTCCGACCACCAGGTCGCCGGCCCGTACGCAGTCGGCGACCTCGGCCGCACCTCCCCGGTCGTCGTCCTCGGCGTCCTCGACCGCCCGCCACATGGCCTCCGGCCCGCCCGCGATGTGGGCGCAGAACCAGTGCCGGGGCGAGTTGAAGGTGGGCGCGAGCTCGGCGGCGTCGAGCACGCCGAGCCGGCCGGAGGTGCCGGCGCCGAAGTAGTGCACCCGGTGCCCGCCGCGCAGGGCGGTCACCGCCAGGTCCACTGTCGCGGCGATCTCGTCGAGGAAGTCCGCGACCGCGCCGGGCACCCGCCGGTCCGCCTCATTGATCACCGTGAGTACGTCCCGGGTCGACATGAGGTCGAGGTCCATGCTGAGCGGGTTACGCCGCTCCGTCGGCGCACCGACCCGGATCACCGGTCGGGCCGCCACCGGGGACGTCACCTCGTGGGGTTCTACCGCGCCCGCCGTCATGACCGCCTCCGTCCCGGGCCGACCCGGTGCGACCGGACCGCCTCGGCTGTCGCTTCGAGGGCCTTCCTGGCCCGGGACCGGTTGCGCGCGGCCACCCCGACGAAGAGGCAGTCGACGACGGTGAGCTGGGCCAGCCGGCTCGCCATCGCACCGGAGCGGTAGGTGGTCTCGCGGGCGGCCGTGGTGAGCACGAAGTCGGCCACCTCGGTGATCGGCGAGCGGGGGAAGTTGGTGAGCGCCACCGTCGCCGCCCCCGGGCCCGGGCCTGCTCCAGCACCTCGATCACGTCGGAGGTGGTGCCGGTGTGCGAGATGCCAACCGCGACGTCGCCCCGCCCGAGCAATGCGGCCGACGTCAGCGCGGTGTGCACGTCCGGGAAGTAGAAGGAGGTGCGGCCGATGCGGTGCAGCTTCTGCTGGAAGTCCGAGGCGACGAAGCCGCTGGCGCCCGCCCCGTAGACGTCGATCCGGCCAGCCCCCGCGATGGCGTCGACGACCTGCTCGCAGATCGCCGGGTCGAGCTGCTCGGCCGTCTCCTCGACGGCCCGCGCGTCGTTGAAGGCGATGGTCGCGATGATCTGGGCGAGGTCCGCCCCGGGCGGGATGTCGCCGCCGACCACCCGGGCGTCCGGCGGCTCGACCCGGCGGGCGGCCTCGGCGGCAAGCCGGATCCGCAGCTGCGGGTAGCCGTCCATGCCGACCGACCGGCAGAACCGGATGACCGTCGCCTCGGATGTCTCGGCGGCGGTGGCGAGGTCGGTGATGGTCCGACGCGCGGCGCCGGCCGGGTCGGCGACCACCAGCCGGGCGACCCGCTGCTCGGCCGGCGACAACGACGGGAGCAGGCCGCTGATGTGGACGATCAGCCCACCCTGCTCGTGACTCGCAGAAATCTTCGGACTCTTCGCCACGGATGAAACTTACTTTCACGAAGCGTGAGCGTCAACCATGACGCGGAGTATTGAAGAAAGTACCGCCTGCCCCGACACGCCGTTTCGGCCGGCGTGCCGTACCCCCCGGAGGCCGTCGCCTTCCCTCGGCGCCGGCCCGAACTGCCGGACGGCCGCCGCCGGTCCTCCCGCGTCCCTCGGGTAGACGATGCCACCTCGCCGCCCCCGGCGATGCCCCCGCACCGGACGGGCGCGGGACGGCCCGGCCCGTGCGCCGTCGGATCAGGCGGTCAGCCGGCCGACCGGGACCGACTCCGCGCCCGGCGGCGCGGGCCCGACGGCGGGCCGGCCGCCGCGCCCGTCGGCCGCCAGCCAGCCGGCGAGGTGGGCCTGAATCTGTCGGGAGACCTCCTCCGGGGGGCGCCCGGCGTCGACCACCACGAAGGTCGGATACTCCGGCAGCGTCCGGTACGCGGTGTGCGCGGCGGTCAGGTATCGCATGCTCTCGTGGTCGGTGCCGCGCTGCTCGATCCGCCGGTACGCCTCGGCGGGATCGACGGTCAGCAGGAAGGTCACCTGCGGTCGCGGGAACATCCGGTAACCGGCCCGGGCCAGCCGTTCCCAGCGCTGGCCCCCGTGCGCCCGGATGCTCGCGTACTGGCAGGCGGAGTAGCGGTCCATCACCGCGACCCGGCCGGTCGCCAGGCAGCTGAGCAGGGCTGCGGCGATGGCCAGCCAGCGGAGCACCGACTCCACCGCCAGCATCCCGCTGCGCCCGACGAGCCGCTGGGCGTCCGGGCGGCCGAGGCGGTGCGCGAGGCGGCCGAGCCAGCGCCGGCCGCCGGCGTTGCGGTGGTAGGTGGCGGGGCGGCCCGCCTCGGTGAGCACGTCGGCGAGCCGGTGCGCCTGGGTGGTCTTGCCCGAGCCGTCGATGCCGATCAGGGCGACGGCGCGCAACCGGGCCCTGCCGCGCCGCGCCTCCGGTGATCTGGACACTCTGCACAGGCTATCCGACCCACGCCCGCGTCTACCGGAGATTTGTGCCTCGTGCTCCCGGTTGACCCCGACCGTGGCCTCCTGCCAGGTGTGGCCCAGCGCGATGCCGGGTACCGGAGTCGGATCAGCCGCCCACCACCATGACGGGAGACGCCAATGGCAGAGCGCGGGGACGAGAGCCTGGTGCACACGCTGAAGAAGGTCGCCGCCGTGCTCAAGCAGGAAGAGATCCCCTTCGCGCTCGGGGGCAGCTTCGCCGTGTACGCCCACGGCGGTCACTCCAGCGAGCACGACGTCGACTTCCTGATCCGCGAGCTCGACGTGGAACGCGCCCTGGAAGCGCTGGTCGCGGCGGGCTTCGCCGCTGAGCATCCGCCCGAGGACTGGCTGGTCAAGGTCTTCGACGGCGGTCGGATGGTGGACCTGATCCACCGGCCGATCGAGACGCCGGTGACCGAGGAGACGTTCGCCGACACGGTCATCCGGCCCGTCGACGCGATCCACATGCCGGTGCTCTCGGCCACCCAACTCATGGTGCACAAGCTGCTGAGCTTCTCGCAGCACTACTGCGACTTCGCCCGGGGTCTGCCGCTGGCCCGCTCCCTGCGGGAGCAGATCGACTGGGAACGGGTACGCAAGGAGACGCAGCACTCGCCGTACGCGGAGGCGTTCCTGGTGCTGCTGGACCGGCTGGAGGTGGTGCCGCACCCCGGCACCCCGCAGGGGGAGGGGACACCGTGACCGAGCACCGCGACATCGCCACCGGACCGCCCGACGAGTACGTCGAGGCGGAGATCCACCGGCTGCTCGCCGAGGACCCGGACGTGGCCGAACAGGGGATCACCGTGGTCCGCCGGGAGCGTGGCCTCGTGCTCTACGGCGAGGTGGAGAGCCCGCACCGCCGGGAGGAGATCCTGCGCCGGGTGGCCGAACGGTTCCCGGACGTGCCGATCACCAGCGACATCGGGGTGATCCGCACGCAGGCGCCCACGGAGATCGAGCAACTGCCCTGAGGAGGTTCCATGGTGATCCGGATCGCCGCCGTGGGCGACGTGCATCTGGACAAGGACGTGGTCGGCCGGTTCCGGCCGGCCCTCGACGAACTGCCCGAACACGCTGACGTACTGCTGCTCGCCGGTGACCTTACCCGGCACGGGACCGAGTCGGAGGCCCGGTGCGTGGCCACCGAGTTCGGCGGGCTCGGCGTGCCGGTGGTGACCGTGCTGGGCAACCACGACCACCAGTGCGACCAGGTGCCGCAGGTGGTCAAGGTGCTCAAGGACGCCGGGATCACCGTGTTGGAGGGCGACGGCATCGTGCTGGACTGTCCCGGCGGCCGGCTGGGTGTCGCCGGGGTGAAGGGGTTCGGCGGAGGGTTCGCCGGCCGGTGCGCCAGCGACTTCGGCGAGCCGGAGATGAAGGCGTTCGTCGGGACCACCACGCAGAGCGCGGACGCCCTCTCCGCCGCGCTGCGTGGGCTGGACTGCGACGTGCTGGTGGCGCTCACCCACTACTCGCCGGTGCCGGACACCCTCGCCGGTGAGCCGTTGGAGATCTATCCGTTCCTGGGCTCGTACCAGCTCGGTCAGGCGATCGACTCGGCACCGACCGCGCTGGCCCTGCACGGGCACGCGCACGCCGGCACCGAGCGCGGCACCACGCCCGGCGGGGTCCGCGTCCGCAACGTCGCCCACCCCGTGATCAAGCAGGCGTACAGCATCTTCCACCTGGGCGGTAACCTCGATCAGGCACAGGTTTCCGGCGTCGGCGGCTCGGGTATTCAGCAAACATGGAGCTGATTCTCTGGATTCTCGCAGTCGTACTCGTGGTCGCCGGTATTCTCGCGCTGTTCCGGCGGCAGATCCTGTGGGGCATCGTCCTCATCGTGGTCGGCCTGCTCGTCGGGCCGGGTGGTGTGAGCATCTTCAATTGACGAGGCGGCTACAGGCCGCCGTCCAAGGACCCACCGGGGTCGTCGTGACCGGAACTCCGTCCTCCCGACAGGAGCATCCGGGCATGACGACCTCGGTGTCGTGCCGCCTGGAGGGTGACCACGGGTTTACCGGCCGCCTCCGGCGGAGATATCCCGGCCATGCAGATGTCACGGAGCGCTGAACGGACGGGCGGTGCCCGGCAGCGGTGGGCCCTGCTCGGCTTCGGGGCCGCGGTGTTCGTCGCCGCGGCGATCGGCGGGCTCGGCGTGCAGGGCACCTCGGCCGAGTACGCGAGCCTCGAACAGCCCGCCTGGGCCCCGCCGTCCTGGCTCTTCGGACCGGTCTGGAGCCTGCTCTACGCGATGATCGCGGTGGCCGGCTGGCTGGTCTGGCGGCGGGTCGGTTTCGGCCCGGCACTCTGGGCGTGGATCGCCCAGCTGGTGCTGAACGCGATCTGGACCCCGCTCTTCTTCGGCGCCGGTCGCTACGGGCTGGCGTTCGCGGAGGTCCTGCTGATGTGGGTGGCGATCGGCGTGACGATCGTGCTCTTCCGCAGGGTGTCCCGCCCGGCGACGCTGTTGATGCTGCCCTACTGGGCGTGGGTCACCTTCGCCGCCGCACTCAACTTCGCCGTCTGGCGCCTGAACAGCTGAGCCCTCCCCGGCCGGTGGCGGGCCGAGCGCCTGGCGGAGCGAGCGCTCCGACCTGACGACAGGTCGCGTGCTCCAGGCGTGACGGCGGACCCCTACCCCTATCGGGCGGCGGGGCCGGACGACGCACGGGGCCCCGGTGAAGCCGGGGCCCCGTCGCCCGCTCAGCAGCGGGGCACGCCGGGGATGTAGCCGTCGGAGCCGGTGTAGACGTACGCGTCGGCGATGAAGCGGCCCGACCCGATCCGGTCCCAGATGGTGCTGGTGCCGTAGGTCCCGGTGACGCTGGTGCCGCTGGTCTGGCACTGGATGGTGACCTTGGCGCCGTCGGCGACGGTGCCCACCGCGGCGTAGCCGGTGCCCGGGCCGGAGCGGACGGTCAGCGCCGTCCCGGCGGTGTTGACCGTGCCGGAGCCGGTGCCGCTGCCGCAGCCGTTGTCGCTGCCGTAGTTCTTCGTGCCCCAGTAGAGGGCGAGCGAGCCGTTGAACCGGACCTGGATGTCGGCGCCGTTGAGCCGCTGCTCGTAGTGCAGGTGCGGACCGGTTGAGCCGCCGGTGCTGCCGACCCAGCCGATCACCTTCCCGTAGCCGACGGCCTGCCCCACAGAGACGTTGAAACCGTTGAGGTGGGCGTAGTAGGTGCTGTACCCGCCGCCGTGGTTGATCCGGACGTACTTTCCGTAACTGGTGCCGCCGAGATCCGTGACCCGGTCGACGGTGCCCGGGGCGCTCGCCACCACCGGGTCGCCGAGGTCGTTCGTGCGGTTGAAGTCCACCGCGTACGCCGGACTGTGGCCGGTCCGGGTCTGGCCGGACCAGGACTGCCCACACGGGAACGGGACCTTGAACGTCGGGGCGGCCATCGCCGGCGCCGCCGGGACCAACACGCCCGCGACCAGCAGACCGGCCGCCAGCAGGCCCAACCACCGCTTGCCCATCCAGCACCTCCTATGTCGAAATCCTTCGATTTCCTGCTTTCAGCGTGTCAGAAAACGCCATCGATGGAAAGAGGTCGAATTCCCGTGTGGGAGCGCGCCCAAAAGCCGGCCACAGGTTTCTTGATTGTTACTTCCCCGTGTCCGGTTAGGGGTGGACCACGCCACATGCAAGCGCTTACATGTGGGTGACGCCCATCGGACCGGCGCGGGGTTCGAATCCTGCACGCGCCGGCAAGGAAGGAGAACGGCATGGCGTTTGCAAGTTCACGCCAGGCTCTCGCGATCGCCGGCGTGCTGGGGCTGGCGCTGAGCGCCACCGCCTGCGGCACCGGCGACGACAAGAAGAGCAGCAACGCGGGCTCCGCGGAGTGCGCCGCATATGAGAAGTACGGCGACAACGACGGCAAGAAGGTCACGATCTACTCGTCCATCCGGGACATCGAGGCCGACCGCCTCGCCCAGTCCTGGAAGCAGTTCGAGGACTGCACCGGCATCAAGATCGACCACGAGGGCAGCGCCGAGTTCGAAGCCCAGCTCGGTGTCCGGGTCGACGGCGGCAACGCCCCCGACCTCGCGTTCATCCCGCAGCCGGGTCTGGTCAAGCGTTTCGTCGACTCGGGCAAGCTCAAGCCGGTCGGCGCCGAGACCAAGAAGACGGCCGAGGAGAACTACCCGGCCGACTGGCTGAAGTACAGCACCGTCAACGGCCAGTTCTACGGCGCCCCGCTCGGCTCCAACGTGAAGTCCTTCGTGTGGTACTCGCCGAAGACCTTCAAGGAGAAGGGCTGGACCACCCCGACCAGCTGGGACGAGCTGATCAAGCTCAGCGACCAGATCGCCGCCGCCGGCACCAAGCCGTGGTGCGCCGGCATCGAGTCCGGTGACGCCACCGGCTGGCCGGCCACCGACTGGATCGAAGACGTGATGCTGCGGACGCAGACCCCCGAGGTCTACGACCAGTGGACCAGCCACGGCATCCCGTTCAACGACCCGAAGGTCGTCGAGGCCGTGGACAAGGCCGGCACCATCCTCAAGAACGAGAAGTACATGAACGGCGGCTACGGCGGCGTGAAGAGCATCGCCACCACCGCCTTCGGCGAGGCCGGTCTGCCGATCACCACCGGCAAGTGCGCGCTGCACCGCCAGGCGTCCTTCTACGCCAACCAGTGGCCGAAGGGCACCAAGGTGGCCGAGGACGGCGACGTCTTCGCCTTCTACTTCCCGGCGATCGACGCCAGCAAGGGCAAGCCGGTGCTGGGCGGTGGCGAGTTCACCGTGGCCTTCGCCGACCGCCCCGAGGTCCAGGCCGTGCAGACCTACCTCGCCTCCGGCGAGTACGCCAACAGCCGCGCCAAGATCGGTGACTGGGTGTCGGCCAACAACAAGCTCGACCCGGCCAACGTCGCCAACCCGATCGACAAGCTCTCCGTCCAGATCCTCCAGGACAAGACCACCGTCTTCCGCTTCGACGGCTCTGACCTGATGCCGGCGCCGGTCGGTGCGGGGACGTTCTGGAAGGGCATGATCGACTGGATCAACGGCAAGGACACCGCGACGGTGCTGAACGGCATCGAGAGCAGCTGGAAGTGATCTGAACCGGTGGGCCGGTCCGCTGACGTGGGCCGGCCCACCGGCTGATCAAAGACCTGGGAGGGTCGATGGAGTTCGACTTCGCTGCGGAACAGCCGAAGTTCCTCATGCTGATGTACGGGCTGATCGCTTTCGTCGCGGTGGTGGGCGGTCTGCTCCTGCTCCTCGACGTGGTGCCGGCCTGGTTCGCCCGCCGCCGGGAGGGGCAGCTCGTCGCCGCCTCCGCGAGCGGCGCCCCGCTCCCCCGCCGGCGCAAGCCGCGGGAGGGCATGTTCGCGCTCTTCTTCCTGCTGCCGACACTGCTGCTGCTCACCATCGGGCTGGTGGTCCCGGCCGTCCGCACCACGCTGCTGTCGTTCATGGACGCGAACGGCAACGACTGGGTCGGACTGCGCAACTACGGCTGGATGTTCTCTGAGGACTCGATCGTCCGGGTGCTGATCAACACCCTGGTCTGGGTGCTCCTCGTCCCGCTGATCGCCACCTCGTTCGGCCTGCTCTACGCCATCATGGTGGACAAGGCCCGGTTCGAGGCGGTGGCCAAGTCGCTGATCTTCCTGCCGATGGCCATCTCCTTCGTCGGCGCGAGCATCATCTGGAAGTTCGTCTACGCCTACCGGGGCGAGGGAGAGCAACAGATCGGCCTGCTCAACCAGATCGTGGTCAGTCTCGGCGGCGAGCCGAAGCAGTGGCTGTTGGAGTCGCCGCTGAACACGCTGCTACTGATCGTGATCATGGTCTGGATCCAGGCGGGTTTCGCCATGGTGGTGCTCTCCGCCGCGATCAAGGCGATCCCCGCCGACATCGTGGAGGCGGCCCGGCTCGACGGAGTCACCCCCTGGCAGATGTTCTGGCGGATCACCATGCCGAGCATCAAGCCGGCGCTGATCGTGGTCGTGGTGACGCTGTCGATCGCCACCCTCAAGGTCTTCGACATCGTCCGGACGTCCACCAACGGCAACTACGACACCAGCGTGATCGCCAACGAGATGTACAACCAGGCGTTCCGGTACGGCCAGAACGGGCAGGGCTCGGCCCTGGCGGTGTTCCTGTTCATCCTGGTGGTCCCGATCGTGATCTACCAGATCCGCAACCTCCGTCAGCAGCGGGAGGGCTGAGATGACCACCGCAACGCCCACCGTCGCCACCGGCACCCAGAAGACCGACGGCCGCCCGACCAGCACCGCCGGGCGGGTCCGCAAGCGGCTGAACAGTCGCACCGCGACCCTCGTCTCGATCGTCATCGCGATGGTCTGGACCATCCCCACCTTCGGCCTGTTCATCTCCTCGTTCCGGCCGGAGGACCAGATCAAGAGCAGCGGGTGGTGGACCTTCTTCACCGACCCGTCGTTCACCCTGGAGAACTACCAGGAGGTGCTGTTCGGAAGCTCCTCGTCGTCCGGGCAGCTCGCCAGCTACTTCATCAACTCGCTGGCGATCACCATCCCGTCGGTGCTCTTCCCGCTCGCCTTCGCGGCCCTGGCCGCGTACGCGCTGGCCTGGATCAACTTCCGGGGCCGGGACTGGATGTACATCGCGATCTTCGCGCTGCAGATCGTGCCGCTACAGATGGCGCTGGTGCCGCTGCTGAAGTTCTTCTCCACCGGGGTCACCGTCGGTGGGATCACCGTCATGCCGGCCTGGGATCTGGTCGACGAACAGAAGTTCGCACAGGTGTGGTTCGCGCACACCTGCTTCGCACTGCCGTTCGCCGTCTTCCTGCTGCACAACTTCATCTCGCAGCTCCCGGGTGACCTGATGGAGGCCGCCCGGGTCGACGGGGCCACCCACCCGAAGATCTTCCGCAGCATCGTGCTGCCGCTGATCACCCCGGCACTGGCCGCGTTCGGCATCTTCCAGTTCCTCTGGGTCTGGAACGACCTGCTGGTCGCGCTGATCTTCGCCGGTGGCGGCAACGAGACCGCCCCGCTCACCGTCCGGCTGGCCGAGATGGCCGGCACCCGGGGCAACGAGTGGCAGCGGCTCACCGCCGGCGCGTTCATCTCGATCGTCGTACCGCTGATCGTCTTCCTGTCCCTCCAGCGTTTCTTCGTGCGCGGCCTGCTCGCCGGCAGCGTCAAGGGCTGAGAGTGTCTCCGCCGCCGCCGGGTCACCGGCGGCGGCGGAGTTGGGCGGAGCGAAGCGGGGGGTAGCGTGACGAGGATCGACGACGTCGCCCGCCTGGCCGGGGTCTCCACCGCCACCGTGTCCCGGGCGTTGCGGGGGCTGCCCACGGTCTCGGCCGCGACCCGGCGCCGGGTGCTCGCGGCGGCCGAGCAACTGGAGTACGCCGTCTCGCCGAGCGCCTCGCGGCTGGCCGGCGGACGCACCGGCACGATCGCCGTCGTGGTCCCGCGGATCACCCGGTGGTTCTTCGGGACCGTCGTCGAGGCGGTCGAGGACTTCCTCCAGCAGTCGGGCTATGACCTGCTGCTCTACAACCTCGGCGGGCGGGAGCAGACCCGTCAGCGGGTGCTTCGCACCGCCGACCTGCACAAACGGGTGGACGCGGTGATGCTGGTCGCCACGCCGCTGCGCCCCGCCGAGCTGACCGCCCTGACCAGGCTGGAGCTGCCCGGAGTGACCATCAGCTCCGGCACGCCGGTGCCCGGCTGGCCCTGCGTACGCATCGACGACGTCGGCGTCGCGCGGACCGCCACCCGGCACCTGCTCGACCTGGGTCACCGGAGGATCGCCCACATAACCGGCGACCCGGACGAACTCGCCTACACCACCCACCTCGACCGGCGTCGGGGTTACCGGGACGTGCTGCGCGACGCCGGGATCACCCCCGACCCCTACCTCGACGTGGAGTCGCAGTTCACGATCGGCGGCGGCGCCCGGGCCACCGAGGAGCTGCTCCGGCGCGGCGACCCACCGACGGCGATCTTCGCGGCCTGCGACGAGATGGCGATGGGGGCGATGACGGCGCTGCGCGACGCCGGCCTGCGGGTGCCACAGGACGTCAGCGTGATCGGCGTCGACGACCACGACCTGGCCAGCGCCCTCGGGCTGAGCACGATCGCCCAGCCCGCGGCGGAGCAGGGCCGGCTCGCCGCGCGGATCCTGCTCGACCCGCTCCACGGCGGGCCCCCCGCACCGCCGGTCAGGCGTCGTCCCGACCCGCCCGGCTCACCGGTGATCCTGCCCACTCGGCTGATCGTGCGCGAATCGACCGCACCGCCCCGGGCACACTAACGGGGACCGCCGACGTCCCCGGCAGCATCCGACCGTCCGGTTCTACACACGGGAGAAGGCCCTGAACAGCAACCCGACGCACCAGGACACGCCCGCCGACCCGGCCACCGGCTGGTGGACCAGGGCCACCATCTACCAGGTCTACCCGCGCTCATTCGCCGACTCCGACGGCGACGGGGTCGGTGACCTCCCCGGCATCACCGCCCGCCTGGACCACCTCGTCGAACTGGGCGTGGACGCACTCTGGCTGTCGCCGTTCTACCCGTCGCCGCAGGCCGACGCCGGGTACGACGTGGCGGACTACCGGGACGTGGACCCGCTCTTCGGCACGCTCGCCGACGCCGACCGGCTGATCACCGAGGCGCACTCGCGCGGGCTGCGGGTCATCGTGGACCTGGTGCCCAACCACACGTCGTCGGCGCATCAGTGGTTCGCCGCGGCGCTCGCCGCCGCGCCGGGCAGCCCGGAGCGCGACCGCTACGTCTTCCGCGACGGGTCGGGCCCCGACGGCGCGCAGCCCCCGAACGACTGGACGAGCGTCTTCGGCGGGCCGGCCTGGACCCGGGTCACCGAGACCGACGGCCACCCCGGCCAGTGGTACCTGCACCTGTTCGACTCCGGCCAGCCCGACCTCAACTGGGACAACCCGCAGGTGCGGGAGGAGTTCCTGGAGGTGCTGCGATTCTGGCTGGACCGCGGCGTCGACGGCTACCGCGTTGACGTGGCACACGGCCTGATCAAGCAGACCGACCTGGCCGACTGGCAGGAGCCGCAGGAGATCCTCTCCGGCCCGGAAATCGACAAGCCGCGCCCGCCGATGTGGGACCAGGAGGGCGTGCACGAGATCTACCGGGACTGGCGGCGGGTGCTGGACGGCTACCCGGGCGAGCGGATCCTGGTCGCCGAGGCGTGGGTCGAGCCGGCCGAGCGGCTGGCCCGGTACGTCCGCCCGGACGAGATGCACCAGGCGTTCAACTTCGAGTACCTGCTCGCCGCCTGGACCGCGCCGGCCCAGTACGCCGTGATCACCCGCTCGCTGGAGGCCACCGACGCCGTCGGCGCACCGACCACCTGGGTGCTGTCCAACCACGACGTGGTCCGGCACGCCTCCCGGTTGGGGCTGCCGATCGGCGGCAAGCGGCCCAACGGCATCGGCATCGGCGACCCGCAGCCGGACGCCGCACTCGGCCTGCGCCGGGCCCGGGCGGCCACCCTGCTGATGCTCGCCCTGCCCGGCTCGGCCTACCTCTACCAGGGCGAGGAACTGGGTCTGCCGGAGCACACCACGATGCCCGACGAGTCCCGGCAGGACCCGACCTGGGCGCGTAGCGGACACACCGAGCGGGGTCGGGACGGCTGCCGGGTGCCGATCCCGTGGGAGGCCGACGCCCCGTCGTACGGCTTCGGGCCGACCGACGCGAGCTGGCTGCCGCAGCCGTCGCTCTGGGCGGAGTACGCCCTGGACCGGCAGCGGGACACGCCCGGCTCGACGTACGAGCTGTACCGGACGGCGCTGCGGCTGCGCCGCGAGCACCGCCTCGGCGAGGGCCCGCTGGAGTGGCTCGCCTCCGGCGACGAGGTGCTCTCGTTCCGCAACGGCGCGCTGACCGTGCTGACCAACTTCGGCGACGCCGCCGTGCCGGTGCCCACCGGCGCCGAACTGGTGCATGCCAGCGCCCCCCTGGACGCCGACGGCGCCGTCCCCACCGACGTGACGGTCTGGATCCGCTCGGCCTGACGCCGTAGCTGTGTAAGGCAGGGCCCCTCGTTGACGCATGGCGGGCGTCGACGAGGGGCCCTTCCTCACAGCCGCTCGGCGCGGTTGTGCAGTAGTTCGTGGACGTTGGATATGTCGTCCGGCGAGGTTCGCGAGGCCAGCCAGTACATGATGCCCGTCGGGATGAAGAAGAGCTGGAAGGCCGCCAGCCCGACGGCGTAGTTCAACGGTGGCGGGAAGGCCGCCCGCAGGCCGTGGAAGGCCACCCCGACCAGCCCGTTGCCGGCCGCCCGGCCGACCCCGTTGACCAGGTTGCCCAGGCTGTAGACGGTGCCCCGGTGCTCAGGCGGGTTGACGTCGGCGATCAGGGCGAACCAGTTCGGCGAGTTGGCCGAGGTGAGTGCCAGCGCCACCACGGCGGTGAGCAGGCTCAGCCCGACCGTCGGCTCGGTGACCACGCTGGCCAGCACCGCCCGGACCACCGCCCCGGCGCCGGCGCCGTCCGGCACATCGATGCGTACCGGCACGAAGAAGAGCACCAGGTAGAACGGCAGTGCCGCGAGGATGCCGACCGCCGCGACCAGCGCCCGGCCCCGGGGCGTACGCCGTTGCAGCGCGTCGCCGACCAGCCCGCCCACGATGGAGAGCACCCCACCGAGCTGGAACAGGGTGGCGAAGACACTGCCCACGATCACGGCGGTGGCAGCCGAGTAGCCCTGGTCCTCGGCCCGCTCGGCGAAGAGCACCGGCAGCCAGACCAGCGACCCGAAGGCCGCCTGGGCGGTGAGGCCCTGGAGGATCAGCCAGCGGTTCGTCCGCCGACCCAGAATCCTCGGCAGGTCCGCCCGGCTGATCCGGTAGTCGTACTCGGCCCCGGTGGCGAGCGCGGCGGCCAGCTCCGGCTCGCTCTGCCCGCGACGGATGTCGTAGGTGAACAGGTAGGCGGCGGTCGCCGCGAGGCCGACCACGGTCAGCAGCAGGAACGGTCGCCGCCAGTCGGCGGCCCCGAGCAGCCCGCCGACCAGCGTGCCGGCCAGCGTGCCGATGCCCTGGGACAGCCCCCAGAAGCTCATCACCAGCCCCCGGCGGCGGGGCGAGATCAGGTCGGTGACGACCGAGAACCCGACGGACCCGACCGCGCCCAACCCGACCGCCGCCAGGATCTGCGCGGCCAGGAAGGCGGGATAGTTCACCGCCATCGCGCTGCCGCCCGTACCGAGCGCCCAGATCAGGGTGCCGACCATCAGCAGCGGCTTACGGTTCGTGCGATCACCGACGTACGCCCAGCCGACCGCGGCCACCGCGCTGGCCAGGAAGCTCGCGGCGGTGACCAGGCCGAGCAGCCGCTGCGGCACGTCGAAGGCGTCGGAGATCGGCCCGTACAGCGGGGGCACCAGACCGATTGCCACGTTGTCCAGCGAGGCGAGCAGCACGAAGACCACGACGCTGTAGAACCGGTGCGCGGGCGTCCCGCCCCGGGCCCGCGCCGGCCCGCCCCTGGTCAAGGTCATGTGCGGCAGCCAACCAGGATCAGGTCACGAGCGGGTGACGACGCGCGGTTCGTCGACGCGGGCGGCAGGGCCCACCGCCGGGCCACCGCCGGGCCACCGCCGGGCCACTCAGAGATAGCCGCCGATCGCGGGCGGGACGGCGGGCGCGACCGGTGTGCCCGCCCGCAGCGCATACAGCTCGGCGAGGGTGGCGCCCTGGGGCGGCACCTCCGCCGACGCCCCCAGCCAGCCGGTCGCCTCCTCGTACGGCAGCGGGCCCACCTCGATCCGGGCCAGGCAACGCCCAGGGCGGACCACCGCCGGGTGCAGGCGGGACAGGTCCTCGTTCGTGGTGATCGCGACGAGCACGTCCCGCCCCTGGCCGAGCAGCCCGTCGGTGAGGTTGAGCAGCCGGGACAGGGCCTGGCCGGTAGCCTGTTTCGCCTCGCCCCGGATCAGCTCGTCGCAGTCCTCCAGGATGAGCAGCCGCCACCGGCGGCCGGTCCCCTGCTCGCCGTCCTCGTCCCCGACCGCCACCTCGGACAGGTACGCCGGGTCCGCGAAGAGCACGTCGGGGTCGAGCACGGCGTCGACCTGGCACCAGTCGCGCCACTGGCGGGCGAGGGCGCGCAGCGCGGTGGTCTTTCCCGTCCCGGGTGCCCCGTGCAGCAGCACCAGCCGGCCGGCGAGTTGCTCCGGGGTGATCGCCATCAGCCCGTCGAGCGCGGTGCGCGCCGACGCCGCGTAGTTCGGCCGGATCTGCGCCCACTCGGGTGCGGCGATGGAACGCACGTCCCGCTGACTGCCCCGGCGAGGGTTGTGGTGCCAGAAACCGATCCGGCCGGCGCCCGGGTCGTCCGGTTCGGCGGCGCCGTCGACGATCTGGTCGAGGGCCGCCCGGCCGACCTCCTCGGACACCGCCGTGACCGTCACCTCGGCGCCCCGCCCCTTCCAGGTGACCACCCGGGCCGTCCAGCCGTTGCCGGCCAACAGTCGGGACCGTTGCCGGTTCTCCACCGCCGTACGCAGCACCCGGCCGTCGGGGGCGGTCAGCGGCGCGTCGGGGCGCACCCGGGAGAGCCGGGCCGTGTGCGACCACGGATGCCGGCCGGTGACGAAGTCCGCCAGGACCAACGCGTCGATGACGTCGCAGGGGGTGTCCGCGTCGTCGTACTGGAGCACCGAGGGGATTCCGGGCGCCTCGTCCGTTGCTGCGGGGGTGGTTCGCATCCGTCGATGATCGCGAGCCGGGACGCGCCCGTACAGTCCTTTACCCCGCCACGGCATCGACCCGGTCGAGGAAGTGCTCGCGGGCTGCGGCGTACCGCTCGCGGATGGCGGGGACGGGGGCGGCGGCGTACTCCTCGGTGCCGCGGACCGACCAGGTGGGGGGCGCCGCGCCGCCGAGGGCGACCCAGGCGGCCTGGCACGCGGCGCCGTCGGCGACGTACTCGCCGGGCGGCGGGACGACCACCGGCACCCCGAGGACCTGCGGCGCGATCCGGCGTACGGCTGCCGAGCGGGCACCGCCGCCGACCAGGATCACCCGGCGTGCCGTGGCCCCCTGGGCGGTGAGCGCGTCGAGCCCGTCGGCGAGGGCGCAGAGCAGCCCCTCGACAGCGGCCCGCGCCAGGTGGGCCGCCGTCGAGGTACGCAGGGTCAGCCCGTGCAGGGCCCCGGACGCCAACGGCCGGTCGGGCGTCCGTTCGCCCTCCAAATAGGGCACCATGACCAGCCCGTCCGCGCCGGCCGGTGCGGAGAGCGCCAGCCCGGCCAGCTCGTCGGAGTCGACCCGGAGCATCGACGCGGTCGCGTCGAGCACCCGGGCCGCGTTGAGCGTGCAGACCAGGGGCAGGAAGCGGCCGGTGGCGTCGGCGAAACCGGCGACCGTGCCGACCGGGTCGGCGCTCGGGGCGTCGGCGACGCTGAACACGGTGCCGGAGGTGCCGATCGAGACGATCACGTCGCCGGGGCCCGCGCCGACGCCGAGCGCGGCGGCGGCGTTGTCCCCCGTGCCGGGGCCGAGCAGCGCCCCGTCGGGCAGCGGGCGGCGCGTGGTGACACCGGGAAACGCGGCGGGACGCACCGCGCCGGCCGGCTCCGCCGGCCCGAGCACGGTCGGCACGTGTGGCCGCCGGCCGAACGCCCGCTGCAACAGGTCGGGCCGGTAGCCGCCGGTGGCCGGGGACCAGTAGCCGGTGCCGCTGGCGTCGCCCCGATCGGTGCGCAGCGCCGCCAGGCCGGGCGCGCCGGCCAGCCGCCAGGTCAGCCAGTCGTGCGGCAGGCAGACCGCCACCACCCGGGCCGCGTACTCCGGCTCGTGCCGGGCCAGCCAGCGCAGCTTGGTGACGGTGAAGCTGGCCACCGGCACGCTACCCACCGCGTCCGCCCAGAACCGGCGGCCGGCCTCCCCGCCGCCGGCCTCCTCGACCAGCTCGGCGGCGGCCCTGGCGGAGCGGGTGTCGTTCCACAGCAGCGCCGGCCGGACCACGCCGCCCGCCTCGTCGAGGCAGACCATGCCGTGCTGCTGGCCGGCGACGGAGACCGCCGCCACGTCGGCCAGCCCGCCGGCGGCGTCGACCGCCGCACCCAGCGCGGACCACCACGCCGACGGGTCGACCTCGGTGCCGTCCGGGTGCGGCGCCCGGCCCTGCCGGAGCAGGGCGCCGGTCTCCGCGTCCCGGACGACGACCTTGCAGGACTGGGTCGAGGAGTCGACCCCCGCGACGATCGCCATCGGCGGCGGCCTCAGCGGGCGCCGAGCAGGTGCTCGACGGCGAGCTGGTTGAGCCGGACGAAACCGAAGCCCTTCGCGGCGGCCCCGTCGACGTCGAACTCCTCGAACGCGGAACGGTCGGCGAGCAGCTCGGCGTGGCCCTCCCCCGGCGCCAGCGTCGGCGAGCCCAGCTCGGCGACCCGGCTCGCGGCCAGTGCCTCGGCGACCTCCGGGTCCGCGCGGAACGCCGCCGCCCGTTCCCTGAGCAGGAGGTAGGTGCGCATGTTCGCCTCCGCCGACGCCCAGACGCCGGTCATGTCCTCGGTGCGCGAGGGCTTGTAGTCGAAGTGCCGGGGACCGTCGTAGGCGGGCCCGCCGCCGGGGCCGCCGTGCTCCAGCAGGTCGACCAGGGCAAACGCGTTCAGCAGGTCGCCGTGGCCGAATACGAGGTCCTGGTCGTACTTGACGCCGCGCTGCCCGTTGAGGTCGATGTGGAACAGCTTGCCCTGCCAGAGCGCCTGGGCGATGCCGTGGGCGAAGTTCAGGCCGGCCATCTGCTCGTGACCCACCTCCGGGTTGAGCCCGACCAGTTCGGGGCGGGCCAGGGTGGAGATGAAGGCCAGGGCGTGCCCGACGGTGGGCAGCAGGATGTCGCCGCGCGGCTCGTTCGGCTTGGGCTCGATGGCGAAGCGCAGGTCGTAGCCGGAGTCGACGACGTACTGACAGAGCAGGTCGACGGCCTCCCGGTAGCGGTCCAGCGCGGCCCGGACGTCCTTGGCGAGGTCGTACTCGGCGCCCTCCCGGCCGCCCCACATGACGAAGGTGCGGGCACCGAGTTCCGCGGCGAGGTCGACGTTGCGCAGCACCTTGCGCAGCGCGTACCGCCGGACGTCGCGGTCGTTGCTGGTGAAACCGCCGTCCTTGAAGACGGGGTGGGTGAAGAGGTTGGTGGTCACCATCGGGACCACCAGGCCGGTCTCGTCGAGCGCCTTGTGGAAGCGGGCCACGTGCCGGTTGCGGGTGGCGGCGTCCGCGCCGAAGGGCACCAGGTCGTCGTCGTGGAACGTGATCCCGTACGCCCCCAGCCCGGCGAGCCGGTGCACCGCCTCGACCGGGTCCAGCTCGGGCCGGGTGGCGTCGCCGAACGGGTCGCGGGCCTGCCAGCCCACCGTCCAGAGGCCGAAGGAGAACTTGTCGGCGGGAGCGGGACGGGGTGCCATGGCAGACCTCCGGAGGTGTCGTCCGCTATTTGTTCAGTGATTGAATTATTTGATCGACCTGTGGCAGTGTCAAGGGGTGACCCGACCCGACGCCCCGCCCGGGGCGGTGCGGCAGGGCAGCCTGCGCGAGTGGAACCTCGCTCTGCTGCTCGACCGGATCGCCGCCGCCGACCGACCGCCCTCCCGGGCCGAGCTGGCCGCCGACACCGGCCTCACCCGGGCCACCGTCTCGGCCGTGGTGGAGGACCTGCTCGCCGGCCGGCTGGTCGCCGAGGCGGAGCCGACGCCACGGGCCGGCGCGGGACGGCCGTCCCGGGGCCTGGTGCTCGCCACGGACGGCCCGGCCGGGCTCGGCCTGGAGGTCAACGTCGACTACCTGGCCGCCTGCGTGGTCGACCTCGCCGGCCGGGTCCGCCACCACACCGTGCACCGCGCCGACCTGCGGCCCGTCTCCCCCGCCGAGGCGCTCGCCCGGCTGGCCGACCTGGCCGCCCGCGCCCGCGCCGACGTCGCCCGCGAAGGGCTCACCCTGGCCGGTGCGGCCCTCGCGGTGCCCGGCCTGGTCGACGCCGCCGGCCTGGTCCGCCTCGCACCGAACCTCGGCTGGCGCAACGTGCCCGTCCCTGCGCTGCTCGCCGAGGGGACGCCGCTGACCACGCACGTCGACGGCGTCCCGCCGCTGGTGGTCGACAACGAGGCCAACCTCGCCGCGCTGGGCGAGCTGCACGCCGGGCCGGCCGGCCGGGCCAGCTTCCTGCACGTCTCCGGCGAGGTCGGCGTCGGCGCCGGGATCGTGCTCGACGGCTCCCTGTTCCGGGGCACGCGCGGCTGGAGCGGTGAGATCGGTCACCTCCCGGTCCGGCCCGACGGTCCGACCTGCCGGTGCGGCGGCCGGGGCTGCCTGGAGACGTACGCCGGTCAGGAGGCGATCCTCGCGGCGGCCGGCCTGGCCGGCGCGGACCTCCCGGCGGACACCGCGACCACCCGGCTGGCCGAACTGGCCGAGGCCGGCGACCCCGCCGTGCGACGGGCCCTGGCCGAGGCGGGGACCGCCCTGGGCGTCGCCGTGGCCGGCGTGGTGAACCTGCTGGACCTGGACACCGTGGTGCTCGGCGGCGGCTATGCCCCGCTGGCGCCGTGGCTGCGCCCGCCGGTGCTCGCCGAGATCTCCCGGCGGGTGCTCACCGCGGCCTGGTCACCGGTCACCGTCCGCCCGGCGACGCTCGGTGCCACCGCCGCGGCCGTCGGCGGGGCCGGCTCGGTGGTACGCCGGATCCTCGCCCACCCGGCCGGCTGGCTGGCCCGCCCGAGCTGAGCCCTCCGGCCGGTGGGCACGCTCGCCGTCGCCCGGTTCGCCGAGGCCGAACTCCGCCTCGCCCGGGTGGCCCCCTCCGCCGGGGTCAGGCCGTCCTGGCCACCCTCGGCCCGGTCGCCGGCCGCTCCTGCGTCGGCAGCCCGACCGGGTGCTCCAGCGGCACACCCGGCCAGGGGCCGGTCGCCTCGACGGACTGCACGGACGCGTTGCGGTGACGCGCCGCCTCGTCGAACTCCCGCATGCCCCGCAGCAGGTCCTGCCGCCCCTGCGGGGTCATGTCGGCGAGGATCGCCGCGAGCTGCTGGCGCCGGTCGTCGCGCAACTCGGCGAGGAGCCGGCGGGCCTCCGGGGTGAGGTGCAGCGAGATCTCCCGCCGGTCGAACCGGCCGGGCTCGCGTTCCAGCATGCCCGCCGCCACCAGGCGGTCACAGAGCCGGCTGGCGGAGGAGAGCAGCATGTCGAGCCCGGTGGCCAGGCGGCGGAGGTTGATCCCGTCGTGCTGCTCGACCAACATGATCGCGCGTAACTGCGCGCCGGAGACCCGGCTGGTCGTCCGCTCCCGCGCCGCCTCCCAGACGGTCAGCAGGGCATCGGCCACCGCGTCGAGCTCGACAGCCATACTCGTCTCTGGTCCGTGGGGACCGTGCACTTGCGCCATGGTGGGCCCGAGACTACTCCGGATCCGCTGGTCTGGGCGCGTGACGAAGGAGCGATGATGAGCGAACCGGTCAACCAGGCACGGCGTGTCCTCCACGAGGCGCCCGCCGACCTCCTGCTGGACCGGATCGCCGACGTCCTGGCCGCGGGCTACGGCGTGACCCGGGTGGACCTGCTCCAGGTCGACTACCGGCTCGCGGCGCTGCTGCCGCTCGTCGGGGACGAGCCCGTCACCGCGCCGGGGCACCCCGCCTGGCGCTGCTTCGACCACCAGATCCCGACCCTCGCCGACGGCACCGGATACCTCCCGGTGTCCATGCGCGGCGAACGCCGCGGCGTGCTGGTGGTGAGCCCCGCGCCGGCCCCGCTCGACGAACTGACGGAGATCGCCACCGCGCTCGCCCACGAGATCAGCGCGGTCACCTACGGCACGGACGTGTACCGGTCCGCGCACCGCAGCAGGCGGCTCACCCTCGCCGCCGAGATGCAGTGGGAGATGCTCCCCGGCCGCAGCCGGATCCGTCCGTCGTTCAGCCTCGCCGGGCAGCTGGAACCGGCGTACGCGGTGCGCGGTGACAGCTTCGACTGGTCCGACGACGGCACCCGGGTCTGGTTGTCGACCATCAACGGCACGGGCGAGGGGGTGGCCGCCGCGATGCTCACCTCGCTCGCCACCCACGCACTGCGCAACGCCCGCCGGTCCGGGCTCGGCCTCGCCGACCAGGCGGCCCTCGCCGACCAGGCGGTCTACGACCTGCACCGGGGCGGCCAGCACCTGGCGGCGCTGCTGATGCACCTGGACCTGCGCTCGGGGCAACTCACCGTGGTCGACGCCGGGTCGCCCCGCCTCGTGCTGCTGCGCGACGGGAAGATCCAGGAGCTGCCGCTGGAGGCGCAGTTCCCGCTCGGCATGTTCGAGGCCACCGACTACCGGGAGCAGCACTTCGAGCTGTGCCGCAACGACCGGCTCTTCGTGGTCAGCGACGGCGTCGTCGACGCCGTCGGGCAGGATGTCCGGTACGGCGAGACCGCGCTGGACCGGTTCCTGAGCCGGACCCGGGCGATGGAGCCGCTGGACGCCGTCCGCTCGCTGATCGGTGACCTGCGCGCGTTCGTCGCCAGCGACCTGGTCGACGACGCGGTGGTGGTGTGCCTGGACTGGACGGGACCGCAGGACTGAGCGCCCGGCCGCTCAGTACGCCCCGCGGCTGTTGACCACCGCGCCGAAGGTCTTCCAGAGGATCGTCAGGTCGGCCGCGAGCGACCAGTTCTCCACGTAGTAGAGGTCGAGCCGGATGCCGTCCTCCCAGCTCAGGTCGGACCGGCCGCTGACCTGCCAGAGCCCGGTCATGCCGGGCTTGACCAACAGCCGGCGGGCCACGTCCCCGTCGTAGCGGGCCACCTCGGAGGGCAGCGGCGGACGGGGACCGACCAGGCTCATGTCCCCGAGCAGGACGTTGACCAGCTGCGGCAGCTCGTCCAGCGACCACTTGCGCAGCAGCCGCCCGACCCGGGTCACGCGTGGGTCGTGGCGCATCTTGAACATCAGGCCGTCGGTCTCGTTGCGGGCGGCCAGCTCGGCCAGCAGGGCGTCGGCGTTGACGACCATGGTGCGGAACTTGTAGACGCCGAACTCCCGCCCGCCCTGCCCTACCCGGGTCTGCCGGAACAGCACCGGCCCCCTGCTGTCGATCTTGATGGCGAGCGCGATGACGGCCAGCAGCGGCAGTAGCAGCGTCAGGGCCACCGAGGAGGCGGCCCGGTCGACGAAGCCCTTGACCAGCTTGCGGGCCCCGCGGAACTCCGGTGCCTCGACGTGGATCAGTGGCAGGCCGGCGACCGGCCGGGTGTGGATGCGCGGGCCGGCGACGTCGGTCAGCGCCGGGGCCACCACCAGGTCGATGCCGGTGCCCTCCAACTGCCAGCCCAGGCGGCGTAGCCGGGTGGCGGTCAACTCGCCGGAGGCGGTCACCGCGACGGTGTCCGCGCCGATGGCGGTGGCCGCCTCGGGGATGCCCCGGAACGAGCCGACCACCGGCACGTCGCCCAGCCGCTGCGCGACCGGGGCGAGCAGCGCGTCCGGGATGCAGGCGCCGACCACCTGGTAGCCCGCGTACGGCTCGCGGCGCAGGGTGTGCACCAGCTCCAGCACGTGCGCGGTGTCGCCGACCACCAGCACCTTGCGCGACCAGCCGGTGCCCTCGGACCGCGCCCGGTGCAGCCGCTTGCGGGCGGCGAACCGGGCCACCTCCAGGCCGAGCATGCCGACGGCGAACGAGATGCCGAGGAATCCCCGGGAGACGCCGACGTCGGCGATGTAGCCGGCGATCGCGATGCCGCCGGCGAGGCGCAGGCTGGCGGTGCTGACCCGCCGGTACTCGTCGGCGCCGTAGCCGAGGACGCGGTCGTCGTAGCAGCGCAGCACCCGCAGCGAGACCAGCCAGGCGAGGACCAGCCCCGGGGCGACCAGAATGTACGGGATCTTCGAGCCGCCGGGGGCGTCGTCGCCGAACCGGGCGACGTACCCGACGAGCACCGCGACGGTCAGGACGGTGGTGTCCAGCACCACCAGTGAGCGGACGTAGGCACGCTCTCGGGTGCGGGCCGGCCCCGGCCGTGTCTCGTCCGGTCTCGACGACGTTCTGGCGGGCGTCAACAGCGTCGCTGAGGTCACCGGCCCTCCCCACTTCGGTCGCCGACGGCCCGTCCACCGGGCCTGGGTCGAGGGCCGGCCGTAGGGGCACTACGACATCCTGCCCCGACAACCCTGGTCGCTGATTGCTTCGGACGCATTACCGTCACTTTTCCCGAGGAACCCTTCCCCGGTACAGGGCCCACAGCACCGGATTCCGTTGCGACGGGCCCGCCTTGCGCTGTGTAGCAGCTCAGGCCGGGGCCTTGCGCAGTGCTATCGCATTCAGGAAGATGTCGCCGATCTTGGTCGGATCCTCGGTGACGAAGGCGCCGCCGCCGGTGACGTCGGTGATCGACTTCAGCTCGGCCTTGCTCACGTCACCGCCGATACCGATGATCACGACCTGCACCGGCCGCTCCGGGTCCTTGATCTTGTCAAGCTCGCCCAGCAGTTTCTGCTGCGTGATGCCGTTCCTGTCCTCGTTCTTGCCGTCAGTGAACAGCACGATCGAGTTGACCCGGCCGGGCTCCCAGTTGTCCTGCACCTGCTGGTACGCCGCCAACACGGTGTCGTAGAGGCCGGTGCTGCCGCTCGAGGAGCGGATCGAGCCCAGCGCCTGCTCCAGCCTGCCACGCTGGCGGGACAGCGGCCCGATGGCGACCAGTTCCCGGTGGTCGCGGGAGCCCACCAACTCGGTGGAGAACGTCCACAGCCCGATCGACCAGGAGTCGTCGAAGAGGTTCAGCCCGCGCCGGGCCGCCTCGACGGTGACCTGCTGCCGGGTCGCGTTGCCGGCGTTGGCCACCTTCTCCTTCATCGAGCCGGAGACGTCGATGACGGCGAGCATCCGACCGGACTGGGTGGCGATCGACCAGCTGGACACCGCACGGTCCATGGACTGCGGGTCGAGCCCGGCAGGAGCCGAACCGCCGCCGTTGGCCGGCGGTGCCGGCACGCCGCCGGCCGGGCTGGGCGCGCCCTGCGGCGCGTCGAAGCCCGCGCCCCAGTCACCGTTCGGGGCCCGCAGCGAGTGACTCGCCAGCCGGTCGCGGAAGCCGTCGGTGGTGAGCACCTCGTAGAGCACCCGCGCCGCCGACGCCTTGGCCGGCTCGATGCCGGGCAGCACCGCGTACGGGTAGTCCAGCGGTGCGGGCGCCGGCTCCAGGTAGAGCGCGGCCAGCGGCACCGGCGGCTTCTTGCTGTTGTACTGGATCACGTCCTCTTCCGAGAGCGCCGCCGCACCCAGGCTGCTCGCGATCGTCGTGGGATCCGAGGCGGTGGGGAACCTGGCGAGCAGGTCCGGCCGCAGCGCCGAACGGTCGGTGGCCAGCGCCCGCAGCGCGGCGACCTTCTCCTTCTCGGCGTCGGGGCCGCCGGTGGCGCTGGCGGCGGCGGTCAGCGAGAGCAGGCCGGACAGGCCGGCGGCGTCGCGGGTCGGCTCGACGATCCCGGTGCGCAGCGGCTTGTCGCTCTGCACCTGCTGGAGGAGCTCGGTCCAGCTGAACTTCTTCTGCGGCCAGCCCAGCCGGGTGGCGATCGGCTCCGGCATCGCCACGACCACCGGGCTGCGCGCGACGGACGCCCCGTTGCCCGGCTCGAACGCGGTGGCGCCGCCGGTCTTGAGCCGCAGCAGCCACATGGAGGAGTCGGGCACCCAGACGTCCGGGCTGACCGATGTGCCGCTGGCCTGCCCCACGCCGGCCAGGGTGGCGCCGTGTTTGGCGGCGACCGTGGCGGCCACGTCCACCGGATCGGACGCCGAGACGTTCACCGCGATGCAGGTGCCGCCCACCGCGGCGCCGCCCTTCACCCACTCGGCCGCGGCGGCGTCGATGGCCGGGGCGAGTTCACCGGCGACCGCGACGGAGAGCTCGACCCGCCCCGAGCAGTCTGGTTGTGCCAGCTGCTGGTAGCCGAACCAGCCGCCGGCCGTGACGGCGAGGACGCCCACGGCAGCGGCGGCGGTGGCTGCGTGAATACTCCTACGCATGCGATGGCGGCCTGCTGACACGCTGACCATCTTGCGTACCCGTCGGGACGACTGCCACGGCCGTTCGGACGAAAGTTACGCAGCAGAAATAGTTGATCGTCACATTACGACACTGAGTGACGACATCGCCCCGCCGTGTTGATGCCGTGTGCATGACTGCTGGTCAGGGCAGCACACAGGTGGGACTCGACACCGCCACGGGCTCCCCGACCGGAGCCGGGACGCCGGTGGTCGCGTCCACCCGGAAGACCCGGATCATGTCGGCCCGTTCGTCGGCGACGTAGAGGTGCTCCCCGGCCAGGGCGAAGTGCCGCGGCCACTCCCCGCCCGTGTCCACCTCGGCGACCAGCTCCGGCAGACCGCCGGTGACGGCGAAGACCGCGACCGTGCCCACCCCCCGGTTGGCGACGTAGAGGAAGCGCCCGTCCGGGCCGACCGCGATCTCCGAGGGCTGGACGTGCCCGGTCCGGTCGCTGGCCTCGACGCGGCCCCGCTGGTGCAACGCACCGTCGCCGGTCAGCTCGTAGGCGGTGACCGAGCCGTCCAGCTCCCCCGCCACCCAGCAGCGCCGCCCGTCGGGATGCCGGGCCAGGTGCCGGGGACCGGCGCCGGGGGTCGTCCGCACCCGGGGTGCCCGGGGCACCAGCCGACCGGAGGCGCCGTCCAGGTCGTAGCGGTAGATCGAGTCGGTGCCCAGGTCGACCGCGAGCAGCGGGCCCCGGCCCGGGTCGGGACTCACCATGTGGGCGTGCCCGCGGTCCTGGCGCTCCGGGTCCGGCCCGTGCCCCTCGTGCTCCACCAGGTCGCTGCGCTCGCCGGGCACCCCGTCGGGGTCGAGCGGGAACACCGTCACGCTGCCGCCGCCGTAGTTGGCGACGACGAGGTGGCCGCCGCCCCCGGCGACCGCCAGGTGGCAGGGCTCCGCGCCGCCGGTGGGCCGGGTGCCGAGCGAGGTGAGGCCGCCGTCGGCGTCGACGGCGAACGCGCTGACCTGTCCGTCGGGCAGCTCGTTCACCGCGTACAGCACTGGCAGCCGTGGATGCCGGGTGAGGAAGGAGGGCGAGGGGGTGACCGCGACGGTGCCGAGCGGGGTCAGCTCACCGGAGCCCGGGTCCCGCCGCGCCGCGACGATGCCGGTGCCCCGGCCCCCGCTGTGTGCCGTGTAGCCGCCGATGTGGACGATCTCGCCCTGACCTGTCACCGGGTCCGCCCTCCGCCGATTCCTCCGCCGATCCCACCAGCCTTCCCGCTGGGCCGGCCGCTTAGCCCGAAAAACCGCGCCGAATCGCGGCGGGTCGCCGGGAGACGACCGCCGGACCGCCGCCGCGACGGCTCAGGCCGCCGACACCGGCTCGCCGCGCTGCCGGGCCACGTGCTCGACCAGCGCGATCAGCACCTCCTTGCCGGACTGCCGGTCCCGGGCGTCGCAGAGCACCAGCGGCACGTCGGGGTCGAGGTCCAGCGCCTCACGTACGGTCTCCAGGCTGAACCGGCGGCCGCCGTCGAAGCAGTTCACCCCCACCACGAACGGAACGCCCCGCTGCTCGAAGTAGTCGATCGACGGGAAGCAGTCGGCCAGCCGGCGGGTGTCGGCGAGCACCACCGCACCGAGCGCCCCGAACGCCAGCTCGTCCCAGAGGAACCAGAACCGGTCCTGGCCCGGGGTGCCGAACAGGTAGACCTGGAGGTCGTCGTTGATCGTGATCCGGCCGAAGTCCATCGCCACCGTCGTGGTCGACTTCTCCTCGACGCCGGAGAGGTCGTCGGTGCCGATGCCGGCGCCGGTCAGCACCTCCTCGGTCTGCAACGGCCGGACCTCGCTGAGCGCGCTCACCAGCGTCGTCTTGCCGGCGCCGAACCCTCCGGCGATCAGGATCTTCAACGCGAGCGGGATCCGGGGGCCGGATCCGGTTCGGTCATAGCGCACGGAGTCCACTGACCACCGCCTTGAGAATGTCGTCGTCGGGCAGGTACGCGGCGGGCGTCGGCTGGTGCACCGCGACCAGCCCCCGCGCCAGCAGGTCGCCGAGGAGGACGCGGACCACGCCCACCGCGAGGTCGAGGTCGGCCGCGAGCTCCGCGACGGGGACCGGCCGGGCGGCCAGCGCCACCAGGCGCCGGTGCTCGGGGTGCAGCTCAGGATGGATCGTCGGGTCGGCGGCCGGCTCGGCCAGCACGTACGCGACCAGGTCGAACCCGTCGGCGGCAGACCGGACCCGGCCGCCGGTGAGGGTGTAGGGCCGCACGACCGGGCCGGCGTCGTCGTCCAGCCACTCGTGCTGTGGTCCGGGCGACTCAGCCCGCATCGGCGGCCCTCGCCGTCGACCGGGCGGGGGCGCTCAGGTTCTCCCCGACCCGGGTGACCAGCATCGCCATCTCGTACGCCACCAGGCCGATGTCCGCGTCCGCGTCGCTGACCACGGCAAGGCAGGCGCCCTGTCCGGCCGCGGTGACGAAGAGGTACGCGGACTCCATCTCCACCACGGTCTGCCGGACCGCCCCGCCGTCCACCTGCCGACTCGTGCCCCGGGCCAGGCTGGAGAAGCCGGACGCCAGCGCGGACAGGTGCTCGGCGTCGGCACGGTCCATGCCGGCGGAGGAACCGATCAGCAGCCCGTCGGCCGAGAGCACCACCGCCTGGCGGGCGGGCGGCACCCGTTCCACCAGTTCGTCGAGCAACCAGTCGAGATCGGCGCTCTGCCTCGTCGGATGCATCAGGCGTCCCTCTCAGTCGCGGTCATGGGTTCGGGGTCCGCCGGCCGCTCGGCCGGCGTCGGGCTCGGGGCGTCGACCGGCAGGCCCTGCCGGTCGTCGGCGACGGCAGCGGCCCGCTCCGGGGACGTCCCGGTGGCCGTCGCCCGGCCACGCGCGGTGCCGGCCTGCAGAGCGGACATGATCCGGCGGGCCTCCTCCGGGCTGCGCGGGGCCGGGCTTTCGATCGCCGGCTGCCACATCGGGCCGTCCAGCGCGGCGAGCCGCCCTGAGGCGTCCCCGGCGGGCGGCTGCCCCCCGGGCTGTCGGGGCCGGACCGCCGGAGGCCGCTGGCGCACCCGACGGGGCAGCCCGTCGATCTCGCCGACCGCCTCGACGGGGGCGGGACCACCCGGGGCCGGGGCGCCGGCAGAGGCAGAGGCCGGGGCAGAGGCCGGGGCAGAGGCCGGGGCAGAGGCCGGGGCAGAGGCGGGAGCGGGAGCCGGGGCAGAGGTGGAGGTCACCGGGGCGGACTCGGCGGAACGGGCCGGGCGGGGCAGCGTGCCCAGCCGGCTCGCCCGGGCGAGCCGCCGATCCTCCGACGTCGCCGGGGACGGGCGCGTCACCGGCGGGCCGCCGGTCGGCGGCAGGGAGGGCTCGTCGGTGACCAGGTCGGCGGGGATGAGCACCACGGCGGTCAGGCCGCCGCCGTCGGACGGGCGCAGCCGCACCCGGACCCCGTGCCGGGTGGCGAGACGGGCCACCACGAAGTGCCCGAGGCGGGCGGTCTCGGTCGGCTCGAAGTCGGGCGAGCGGGCCAGCCGCCGGTTCGTCTCCTCCAGCGCGGCGTCGGACATGCCCAGGCCCCGGTCGGTGACCTCCACCACGTAGCCGTTCGCCACGTGCTGCCCGGAGACCTCCACCCGGGTCTGCGGCCGGGAGAACGCGGTGGCGTTCTCGATCAGCTCGGCGAGCAGGTGGATCACGTCGCCGACGGACCGCCCCAGCACGCCGGCGGGTGCCACGGCGGTGATGTCGACCCGGTCGTACGACTCGACCTCGGAGATCGCGCCCCGGATGAGGTCGACCGTCGCGACCGGGTTGCGCCAGCCCCGCCCGGGGGCCGCGCCGGCCAGGATGACCAGGTCCTCGGCGTGCCGCCGCAGCCGGGTGGCGAGGTGGTCGACGCGGAACAACTCGGCCAACTCGTCCGGGTCCTCGGTGTGCCGCTCCATCCGGTCGAGCAGCGCGAGCTGCCGGTGCACCAGCCCCTGGCTGCGCCGGGCGATGTTGAGGAACACCTCGTTGAGCCCCCGGCGCAGGGTGACCTCGTCGACGGCCGACTGGACCGCGGTGCGCTGCACCTCGGTGAACGCCCGCGCCACCTGGCCGATCTCGTCGGCGCCGTACTCCAGCGGGGGCGCCTCCCGGGCGACGTCCACCTGCTCGCCCCGGCGCAGCCGGGCCACCACCTCCGGCAGCCGGCGTTCAGCCGTCTCCAGCGCGGCCGTGCGTACGCCGGTGAGCCGGTGCGCGAGGCTACGCCCGACCCGCAGCGACACGAGAACCGAGAGCACGACGGCGACCAGACCCAACACCCCGGCGGCGCCGAGCCGGACCAGGATGCGCACGGCCGTCGGCACCGACCGGTCGGCGAGCAGGTCGGCCTGCGCCAGCTCGAAGTCCCGCATCGTCTGCTGCACCGCCTGGTAGCTCTCCTGCCAGGCCGTCGGGTCCACCGCCGGCCGGGTGGACGACCCGACACCGACCAGCGCGTCCTGCATCGTCCGCAACCGTCCGAAGGCCGGCCCCTCGGTCATCCGTTGGAACGCGGCGCGCTCGGCGTCCGGCAGGTCGGCGACCGCCGTCTCGGCGAGGAACCGCTGGTTGCCGATGGTCTGCACCAGCTGGAGGTGCTCGCCGTCGGCGAACCGGCCGGCGATGAACGCCCCGGCGAGCAGGGCGTCGGTCTGCCCGAGCAGCTCCCGGGAGCGGCCGAGCGCGGTGACGGCGAGCACCTCCCGGTTGAGGTCCCGGTCGGGCAGGCTGGCCATGGCGGAGAACGCTTCGAAGGCCGAGTTGATCATCCCGCTGTAGAGGCCGACCGCGCCGGCCCGGTCCACCGCCCGCCGGTCGATGAACCCCCGCCCGACGGGCAGCGCCTCCAGCGCGGTGACCAGTTGGTCGAGCCGGGCGTCGAGGAAGTCGTCGGCGGCGTCGCGCAGCTCCTCCCCGCCGACCCGGCGGTGCAGCTCCGCGACCGCCCGGTCGGTCCGCTGCCGCTGCTCGGCGAGCCCGGGAGCGACGCCGTCGCCGGCCAACTGGACCACCGAGAGCCGGCGCTCCCGTTGCAGCTCGGCCACCACGGTCTCGCCGGGGCGGCCGAGGTCGTAGAGGAGGGTCCGGGCGGCGAGCAGGTCGAGGGCGGGCCCGAAGGTGAGTGTGGTGGCGAAGATCCAGAGTGCCAGCAGCGCCGTCACCGGCACGACGACCAATGCGGTCAGTTTGGAGCGGATCGGCCAGTCGCGGGTGTTCAATCAGACCTCGCCCGGAAGGTGTGGCTGCGGGGGTGCCGGCACCGGCCGGGCAGCGTCGTGATCGGACGGTCCCGGCCCTCGGTGCGGGGGCGGTCCGGCGGACGCCTTGGGCAGGATACGTAATCCTCGCCCGATGCACTACCGTCCGTCGCGTCGGGCCTACCCGATGGACGTCCACAGGCGACGAACGCCCCGCCGGAGGCCGGCGGGGCGTTCGTGGGTGGCGCGGATCAGGCGTTGACGGAGATGCCGAGACCCTCGGCGACCCGACGGCCGTAGTCCTCGTCGCACTGGCTGAAGTGCCAGACCATCTTCTCCTGGATGTGCTTGTCGCACTGCGCCAGCAGGGTGGTGAGGTTGAGGATCAGGTCGTCCCGCTCCCAGTCGGCCATCTCGCGGAAGCGCCGGCCGGCCTGGGCGTAGTTGTTCTGCCGCTCGATCGGCGCCTTCATGACCTGGCCCGAGACGAACGGGCGGTACTCCCGGTAGGACTCGTCGGCCTCCTGAAGGCCGGCGACCGAGGACGGCTCGAAGTTGATGTGCGGGTTGCCGCCCCGGTTGTCCACCCCGTACGACATCTGGCCGCCACCCTGGTTGGTGCTGACCCGCACGTCCTCGCGCGGCCGGTTCACCGGCAGCTGGAGGTAGTTCGGGCCGACCCGGTAGCGCTGGGTGTCCGAGTAGGAGAACGTCCGGCCGACCAGCATCTTGTCGTCGGAGAAGTCGATGCCGTCGACCAGCACGCCGGTGCCGAAGGCGATCTGCTCGTTCTCGTCGTGGTGGTCGGTGATGTTGCGGTTGAGCGTCATCATGCCGACCGGCAGGTAGGGGAAGTCCTCCTCCGGCCAGATCTTGGTGTCGTCGAGCGGGTCGAAGTCCAGCTCCGGGTGCTCGTCGTCGCTCATCACCTGGACGTTGAGCTCCCACTTCGGGTGGTCGCCGCGCTCGATCGCCTCGTAGAGGTCCTTCGAGGCGTGGCCCAGGTCGGTGGCCTGGATGGCGTCCGCCTCGGCCTGGGTCAGGTTGTGCTCACCCTGCTGGGTCATCCAGTGGAACTTGACCAGCACGCCCTCGCCCTCGGCGTTGACGAGGCGATAGGTGTTCACCCCGGAGCCGCGCATCGTCCGGTAGTTCTTCGGGATGCCGTACGGGGAGAAGAGCCAGGTCAGCATGTGCATCGACTCGGGCGTGTTCGACATGAAGTCGAAGATCCGGTTCGGCTCCTGGCGGAAGGTGACCGGGTCCGGCTTCAGCGAGTGGATCACGTCGGGGAACTTGATCGCGTCGCGGATGAAGAAGACCTGGAGGTTGTTGCCCACCATGTCCCAGTTGCCGTCCTCGGTGCGGAACTTCACCGCGAAGCCACGCGGGTCGCGGGCCGCCTCGGAGGAGTCCCGGCCGCCGATCACGGTGGAGAAGCGGATGGTGACCGGGGTCTTCCTGCCCTTGCTCTGGAACAGCTTGGCGCGGGTGTACCTCGACGCCGGCTGGTCGCCGATCGTCCCGTACGCCTCGAACTCGCCGTGCGCGACGAAGCCGCGGGCGTGCACCACCCGCTCCGGGATCCGCTCCCGGTCGAAGTGGCTGATCTTCTCCAGGAAGTGGTAGTTCTCCATCGTCGCCGGGCCGCGCGAGCCGACCGTCCGCTGCTGCTGGTTGTTGTGCACGGGGTGACCCTGACGGGTGGTGAGGATCGGCTTGCTGGCCTGCGGGTCGCTCATGGCTCTCCTCCTGATCGTATGGCGGGCTGGCGTCAGTCGTGCTGCGACTGACACCGGGGGCACCGGCCCCAGTAGGTGACCTCGGTGAACTCCACCTTGAAGGCGGAGGCCCCGGGGTCGAGGCAGGGCCCGGGGGCCCGGTTGCGCCGGGTGTCGACAATCGCGCCGCAGTCCCGGCAGACCAGGTGGTCGTGGTCGTCCCCGCCCCACTCGTACCGGGCCGGCCCGCCGGCCGGGGCGAACCGGCGCAGCAGGCCCGCGCCGGTGAGCGCGCGCAGGACGTCGTAGACCGCCTGGCCCGAGATCCGCCCGAGGCGGGCCCGGGCGAGTCGGGTGATCGTGTCGGCATCCAGGTGCGGCCGGTCGCGCACCGTCGCGAGCACCGCGAGCCGGGGCTGCGTGACACGCAGCCCCGCCGCCCGTAGGCGTTCGGCGTCGGACCGGACCGGCATCACCCCACCCAAGCGCGCTTTCTGGAACGAGTCAAGTTTTGGCGGTCACTCACTCTGTGTGACTCGTCATGTCGCGGCGGGGAATCAGGAAAGTGCCCCGGAACGGGATTGGCGATCAGTGAGTGGAGGGAATACCACCTGACGAAGGAGGAGCCATGTCGCCCACGCAGGTAATCGTCATAGTTCTCGTCGTACTGGTGATCGCGGCCGTGGCCGTGGCCGCCCGGTCGTACGCCCGCCGCCGCGCGCTGCGGTCGCGGTTCGGGCCCGAGTACGACCGCACCGTCGCCGAGCAGGACAGCCGGACCGCCGCCGAGCGGGAGCTGCGGGAACGGGAACGCCGCCACGCGGAACTCACGCTCACCCCGCTGGCCCCGGAGTCCCGGGCCCGGTACACCGCCGCGTGGGAGGAACTCCAGGTCCGCTTCGTCGACTCCCCCGCCGAGACCGTCGGCGACGCGGACGAACTGGTCAGCCGGCTCATCGCCGAACGGGGCTACCCCACCGGCGAGTTCTCCGACCAGATCGCCCACCTCTCCGTCGAGCACGCCCGCACCCTGGGCCACTACCGCGACGCCCACGAGATCCACCTGCGCAACTCCCGGGGCGAGGCGAGCACCGAGGAGCTCCGCCAGGCCGTCGTCCACTACCGCGCCCTCTTCGCCGACCTGCTCGGCGAGGAGCCGGTCGCGGCCCGACCGGCCGAGCAGCCCAACCCGGACACCCAGCACGACGCCACGAGCCGCTAGGAGGATGACCATGCGTCAGGAAGAGCAGCGGGTGGGCAACGAGCACCCCGAGGCCGTCCGCTCCGAGCCGGTGCCGGTGCCGCCTCCGGGCGACCGGGCCGGCCGGACCGACGTACCCGAGGATGCCCTCGACGACCGGGGCACCTTCGACGATCCGGCGGTCGCCGACGAGCGGAGCCGGACCAACGCCGCACCGCCGCACGGCCGGAACACCGACAGGACCGGGTCGAACGACTCCCGGGACGACGACGGCGACCGGGCCGAGTTCCACGAGCCGGGACCGGTGCCGACCGCCTTCGGCGCCACCAGCGTCGGCGGCGCGGTCGCCGCGTCCGCGCTGGCCAGCCCACTCCCGGAGGACGAGCCCGACCCGCGTACGGAGTCGACCGCACAGCCGGGCGACGGCGCCGTGAACGGCCCCCGGGAGGGCCGCCGGGCGGACCCGACCGCAGAGTTCCACCGGTCCGTCGGGCTCGGCGACGACCGGCCCGACAGCCGGGAGGCCCGCCGGGCCGGCGCGGAGATGCTGCCCCCGGACGCCGTCGACGGCCGGCCCGAGCGGCGGGCCGACCTCGCCGGGCAGGCCGGAGACCCGGAGGGCGGCGCGGCCGGCGCCGCCGGGTACGGCAGCGCCACGCCCGCCATGGTCGACCCGGACGCCGAACACACGCCGGCCAGGCGTACGGACACCGGGGCGCTGGGGTCCGCCGGAACCGACCGGCCGGCGGGCTCGACGGTGGCCGCCGAGCCTGCCAGCCTCCTCGACCCCGGGATGGCGCAGGGCTTCCGGGACCGCTGGCGGGATGTCCAGCTGCGGTTCGTGGACGACCCCCGCGCTGCGGCCGGGGAGGCCCAGTCGCTGGTCGACGAGGCCATCCAGGCACTCTCCTCGGCGCTGTCCGCCCAGAAGAACAAGCTGGGCGGCTGGCAGGACGCCGGTTCCGCCGACACCGAGCAGCTCCGGATGGCCGTCCGCCACTACCGCGACTTCCTGGACCGGGTGCTCGGGCGCTGACCGGCTCCGACAGGCGCCCCCGGCCGACCGGCCGGGGGCGCCTCCGCACGTCCAGCCCCGATCCGGGGCGGGGCTTGGAAGGACGCCCCGGGTGCAGGAGGCCCTTTTCTGACATCACGGGCGGGAGTGGGGGGTGCGGTCGGGTCGTGGAGGTTTCGCCGCCGCAGGCGTGGAACTGCGCATTCGGGGTAATTGGGGCGGCGCGCACTCATCCGGCGCGGACGGTTGACGAAGGGTTACCGGGATGGACGGCGATGGCCTGCGGCTGAACATGAACGTCCTGGACTACGGCATCCTGGCGCTCTACTTCGTCACGGTGCTCGGGGTCGGTTTCGCCGCCCGACGGGCCATCCGGACCAGCGTCGACTTCTTCCTCTCCGGCCGCTCACTGCCGGCCTGGGTGACCGGCCTCGCCTTCGTCTCGGCCAACCTGGGGGCGTTGGAGATCATCGGCATGGCCGCCAACGGCGCCCAGTACGGCGCGATGACGCTGCACTACTACTGGATCGGCGCCGTGCCGGCGATGGTCTTCCTCGGCATCGTGATGATGCCGTTCTACTACGGCTCCAAGGTCCGCAGCGTGCCCGAGTACCTGCGGCTGCGGTTCAACCGCCCCACCCACCTGTTGAACGCGCTCAGTTTCGCGGTCGCCCAGGTGCTCATCGCCGGGGTGAACCTGTACGCCCTGGCACTGATCATGCAGGCGCTGCTCGGCTGGCCGCTCTGGGTGGCCATCGTGATCGGTGCGCTGATCGTGCTGGCGTACATCACCGTGGGTGGGCTCTCCGGGGCGATCTACAACGAGGTGCTCCAGTTCTTCGTGATCATCGCGGGCCTGCTGCCGATCACGATCCTGGGTCTGGTCAAGGTGGGCGGCGTCGCCGGCCTGATGGACGCGGTGCGCGAGTCCAAGCTGGGCGAGGCGGGGCTGCACACCTGGCAGGACACCGGGACGACCGACAACCCGCTCGGCGCGCACTGGATCGGCATCGTCTTCGGCCTCGGTTTCGTGCTCTCGTTCGGCTACTGGACGACCAACTTCGCCGAGGTGCAGCGCGCGCTGTCGGCGAAGAACATGAGCGCCGCCCGCCGGACGCCGATCATCGCCGCGTACCCGAAGCTGCTCATCCCGGTGGTCACGGTGATTCCCGGCCTGGTGGCGCTGGTGACGGTGCAGGGCCTCGGCGCGGAGAGCGGCGACCTGGTCTACAACAACGCGATCCCGCTGCTGATGCGCGACCTGCTCCCCAACGGCGTACTCGGGATCGCGGTGACCGGCCTGGTCGCGTCGTTCATGGCCGGCATGGCGGCGAACGTCAGCGGCTTCAACACCGTGTTCACCTACGACATCTGGCAGCAGTACGTCCGCCGCGACCGTCCCGACGAGTACTACATCCGCATCGGCCGCTGGGCGACCGTCGGCGGCGTGCTGGTCGGCATCGGCACGGCGTTCATCGCCGCCGGGTTCAGCAACATCATGAACTACATCCAGGCGCTGTTCTCGATGTTCAACGCGCCGCTCTTCGCCACCTTCATCATCGGCATGTTCTGGCGGCGGATGAGTGCGGCGGCCGGCTTCCTCTCCCTGCTCCTGGGCACCCTGGCGGCGCTGGCCACCTACCTGCTCTACAAGGCCGGGGTGGTGCACTTCAACTCGGACCTGGAGGAGAGCTTCTGGGGTGCCGGCATCGCGTTCGTCACGGCGGCCGTCGTCGCCGTGGTGGTCACCCCGTTCACCGGGAAGAAACGGGACGAGGACCTGCACGGGCTGGTCTACGGCATGGGCGCCGTCGACGTGCAGGGCGACCTGCTGCGCTCAGACGCCGTCTGGTGGCGCTCGCCGGTGCTCCTCGGCGTGATCGTGGTGGCGCTGTCCCTCCTCCTCTACGTGCCGTTCTTCTAGGAAGGGGTGCTCGGCCGTGAGCATGGACAACCTCGAACCGCACGACCGGTCGGTCAGGGCCACCGACGAGGCCCGTCGCCGCTCGGCCGCCGCCCGGCTGTTCGACATCCGCCGGGTGATCGGTGGCCTTTTCACCGCGTACGGGGCGATCGTCACCCTGATCGGCGTCTTCGACGGCGATTCCGCTCTTGAGAAGGCGCAGGGGGTCCGGATCAACCTCTGGGCGGGCCTCGGAATGCTCGTCTTCGGCGTGCTGATGCTGCTCTGGCAGTGGCGTAACCCGGTCCACCCGCCGGAAACCTCCGACGAGGAGCGCTGAGCCGCCCCGCCGGTGCCCGGCATGGGCACCGTCCTGCCGGGTACGCGAGCAGGATCAGGAGACCACCTGGCGACAGGAGGGCAGCGACATGACGGATCGTGACCGGGACCGACCGCTGGAGGAGAGCCCGGAGGTGGCCGCGGCGGTCGAGGACGACATCGGCATCCCGCAGCTGATGACCGGTGGCGGCGCCGACCGCGACACTCCGTCGTTCGCCGGCCCCGGGGACCGGCCGGGCGGCGACGCGCGGGGCGACGAACTGATCGGCGAGCCGTACGCCAGCGGCGCGGCACCACAGCACATCCGCACCGGGGCGGAGCAGCCCTGGGAGCCGGAGGACCTGGTGGCGGCCCGGGGCAGGACCCCACGCCGGAGAACGTCGAACGGGCCCGCCGGGACCTGGCCGAGCTGGGTCGCGCGGCGATCGAGAAGACGGTGCCCTGACCGGCGTACGCGAGGGGCCCCCGACCCGACCGTCGGACGGTCGGGCCGGGGGCCCGGGGAACCTGCCGCTGGAGCGCCTCACCTACTGCCAGCGGCGGGTGGGCGCCGGGGTCAGGAGAGCGGCGGGTACGCGTTCTGCATGAGCTGCGTGAACTGCGCGGCGAACCAGGCACCGGAGATCGGGGCGTCCGGCAGGGCACCGCTCATGCTGTTGCCGTTGCGGGCGTTACCGGTGTAGGTCGGGTCGCACATCCGGTCGAAGCCCTTGCCCTCGTTGTTCGGGATCTCCCTGCTGGAGCCGTCCGACTCGCCCGGGGGCTTCACCCAGACGTAGGCGTCGATGCCCGGCTCCGGCGCGGACTTCGGGCGCTCGCCCAGGCCGGCCCCGGCCTGGTTGCACCAGTTGCCGGCGTGGATCCGCCGGTCCACCCGACCGCCGTTGACGTAGGTGTCCACACTGGTGGTCGCGCCCGGGCCGGTGGGCCGGGCGGAGCCGCCCCAGCCGTTGCGGGACGTGTCGATCAGCATGCCGATCTTCGAGTCGAAGCCCTTGGCGACCAGTTCGTTGCGGAACGCCTGGGCGAACGAGAGCTCGTCCACATAAAAGTTCCAGTCGATCCACTTGGACTGCCGCACGCTGGTCCCGTTCACCGCGTCGGTGATCTTGACGTACGGCTCCCGCAGCGCCGAGTAGTTGGCGGTGTTGACGATGAAGCCGTGGACGTTGTTCACCGTGCTGCCGGAGGCGACGGCGGCGTCCTTCAGGATCTGCGCGGTCGGGCTGAAGTTGCTGTCCCAACCGATCCAGCCGTGGTGGGCGGCGTCGATGTAGTTGTAGACGTTGCCGATCGCACCCAGCTTCGACAGTGCGTACCCGACGCCGTTGACGTAGGCGCCGTTGGCCTTGACCGTGTCGCACATCGCGGTCCCGCCGGGGTTGCCGGAGGTGTTCGTCACCAGGTTCGGCAGCGAGTCGATCTCGATGATGTTGACGATCCGCAGGCCGGCGTACTTCGGGTCACGCTGGATCGCGGCGATCGGGTCGATGTACTCGGCCTTGTACCGGGGCAGTTCGTCAGCGCGCAGCTCACCGTTCGAGGCCAGCGCGGCACAGTCCCGGCCGGGGAGGTTGTAGATGACGAACTGGATGTACTTCGCACCCTGCTCGAGCGCCTCGTCCAGGTGGTCGCGGACGCCCATCGCGCCATTGGAGCTGCTGTCCGGAGTGCCGTTGATGGCGGCGATCCGGTCGATCCAGACGGCGGTCGGGTTGTTCGACACCCGGCTGCCACCCGACACCGACTCGGCCTTGGCCTTCCACTCCGGATTCACGTACCCCTGGGCGTTCAGGTAGGGGTTGTCCACCTTCTGGCCGGGGGGCGGGGTGGTCGGCGGCGGCGTCGTGGGCGGCGGCGTCGTCGGCGGGGCGGTGGTGGGCGGCGGGGTGGTGGGGTTGGGGCCGCCGCCGTTGCAGGTCACGCCGTTGAGCGTGAACGTGGTGGGCTTGGGGTTGCTGCCGCTCCAGGCCCCGTTGAAGCCGATGCTCACCGTGGCGCCGCTGGCCACCGCACCGTTCCAGGACTCGCTCTGCGCGGTGACGTTCTGACCGGTCTGCGTCCAGCGGGCCGACCAGCCCTGCTGCACCCGCTGGTTCCCGTCGGGGAAGGTGAATCCGAGCGTCCAGCCGTTGAGGGCGTCGCCGATGTTCTTGATGTTGACGGTGGCGGTGAACCCGCCCTGCCAGTCGCTGGTCGCGTACGACACGTCGCACTGGGTGGCGGCGTGCGCCACGGTGACCGGCAGGGTCACCAGCCCGCCCGCGACCAGAGCGCCCGCGCCACCGAGCGCGAGGGCCCGGCGGGGGCCGGACAGCCTTCTCCACACATTCATGCCACTGATCTCCTTGGACGAGACCGGATCCGCGAACGGCCCGGCGATACGGCCCGATGGACGTCCTGCGCGGACGTCCGCCGGCGCCACGGGTTCTTCGGGGGGTGCCCGACCCGGACGGGCGTTTGGTGGTGGTCCGGCCGGCGACGGTGGCCGACCGGGAGGCGGGATGTCGTCCGGAGGACCGGTGCCCTCGACTCCTGCCTGCGCGGTTGTGGCTCCCCGAACCGCGTGCAGCGATTCTTGCATGGGAGCGCTTCCATGGCAATGCCTCGATGGGTCACGAGGGGCCGGTGGACCTCTCTGGCGCTCCCGGGGCTGACGGGAGGGGACGTTGCGAGCCCCGCGGCGCGAGCCGTACGACCGCACCCCTGCGGGCGCCGAGGGGCGGCAACCACCCGCGAGTGGCGACAAGCCGTTAAAGCCTCGTAACGCCTTTACTGCCTCTAGCTCCGCGAAGCATCAGAACACGAATTTTTCCCTTCATAACTCGTGAAACGGTCTAACGTCGTCGGTAGCTCGGTTGTCGCCGAGCTCAGGACAACAGGGATGGAGTGACGCAGGTCATGGCAAACAAGATGCTCGGGAAGGTCGTTGCGGGCGCTGCCCTCGGTGGTGCCTCCCTGCTCGTGTTCACGCCGGGGATCGCGTTCGCGGACGGCCACCACGACGCCGAAGGCAAGGTCTACGCCAAGCCGCACGTCGTCAAGGCGGGCGACTCGGTCAAGCTGCTCGAGATCTGCTCGGAGCGGCAGGAGCACGCCTTCGTCTGGTCGAAGGTCACCGGCAAGGTGAAGCTCAAGCCGGCCGAGGACCGGGGCGACTGGCGTGGCGGGGAGGAGAACTCCCGCGACCACGACAAGGGCAAGGAACACGAGGACAAGGACAAGGGCAAGGACCACGACAAGGGCAAGGACCACGAGAACAAGGACAAGGACAAGGACCACGGCAAGGGCGAGAACGGCAAGGACGAGACCGCCAAGCCGCAGCCGCCCACCAACGGTGAGCAGGCCAACGGCCAGGGCGGCGGCGCCGCCGACGCCGGTGGCGAGGGCGAGCGCGACTGGAAGGGCTACGAGCACGGCCAGGACGCCGAGGGTGACCGCGGCGACAAGGGCCACGACAAGTCCGACCGCGAGGGCCGCGAGAACAACGACAAGTGGGGCTCGGACGAGCGGGACCGCAAGGACCACGAGGGCCGCTCGGACAAGGACCACGACAAGTGGGGCTCGGACGAGCGCGGCTCGGACGAGCGCGACCGCAAGGACCACGACAAGTGGGGCTCGGACGAGCGTGGCTCGGACGAGCGTGGCGGCAAGGGCGACAACGGCTGGTCGGACGAGGAGTCCGGGGGCTACGGCAAGGACAAGGACCGCTGGGAGCACAAGCGGGACTTCGTCTACTACGGCGAGGCCAGGGTCTCCGAGGACGCCAAGCCGGGCCGCTACGAGCTCAAGGGCTCGTGCGGCGAGGGCGAGCTGGTCGTCCTGCCGCGCGGTGGGGTCGACGGTGGTGACGGTGGCGTGAGCGCCGGCACCGACCGGAGCCTGGCCGCCGGTGGGGCGAGCCTGATCGGCGCGGCTGCCCTGGGCGGCCTCGTGCTGATGCGCCGGCGTCGGACCGATGAGTCCTTCGTCTGACATGACGGCGACACCGGCCGGCGGCCGTCACGGGAGACCGTGGCGTGCCGCCGGCGCGGCCGTCGTCGTCGTGCTCGCCCTGGTCGGCGCCGGCCTGGTCGGCGCCTCGCTCAAGTCCGTGCCCGCTCCCCGCCCCCCGCAGCCGGTGGCCGCGCCCGCCAGCACCGGGCCGGCGGCCGCCGACGTGCCCTCCCCCGGCGCGGACCCGGACGTCGCCGCCGCCACCGGCCTGGCCCGCTCCGCCCCCACCACGATCACCATCCCCCGGATCGGGGTCGACGCCTCGATCATGTCGCTCGGCACCAACCCGGACGGCACCGTCCAGGTGCCGCCGCTGGAGCGGGCGCAGCTGGCCGGCTGGTACGAGCCGGGGCCCAGCCCGGGTGAGATCGGCAACGCGGTCATCGTCGGGCACGTCGACTCGGCGGAGATGGGGCCGGCGGTCTTCTTCTCCCTCGGCGCCCTGCAACCGGGCGACACCGTCACCGTCACCCGCGAGGACGGGCAGCAGGCCACCTTCACGGTCGAGTCGGTCAAGGCGTACCCGAAGACCGAGTTCCCGACCGAGCAGGTCTATGGTCCCGGCGACCGGCCCGGGCTGCGGGTGGTGACCTGCGGCGGAGTCTTCGACGAGGCCGCCGGCAGTTACCCGGACAACGTGGTCGTCTTCGCTTCCATGCCGGCGTGAGGCCAGCAGGCAACAGCGCGACACGCCGCAAGCCCTCCATGGACGACACGACGCGGTCCGGCCGGTCGGGAAACCGACCGGCCGGACCGTGTGCCGTACGCGTCAGGTGGCGGCGGAGGTCCGCACCAGGGTGCGGATCTGGCGCAGCAGCACCGACAGGGCGGCGAGATCCGCCCGGGACTCGTCGAACTCGCCCATCGCCCGCTCGGCACGGTGGATCGAGGTGGCGTTCGACTGCTCCCACTGGAGCACCCGCTCCTGCGGCGAGAGAGTTTCGGAGGTGGAGTCGAGCACCTCCACGGTCAGCGCGGCCAGCGCGGCGTACAGGTCGTAACGCAGCGCCATCCGGGCCAACGTCTGCCAGCGGTCCTCCCGCGGCAGCAGGGAGATCTTCGACAGCAGCGAGTCGACCCGGAACCGGTCGGAGAGCACGAAGTAGACCGAGGCCACCTCGCCGACGTCCCGCCCGCTGCTCGCCGCGGTCTCCACCACGTCGAGCAGACCGAAGCTGTACATCAGCCGGGTCGCCTGCTCGGCCAGGTCGCGCGGCAGCCCCCGCTCGGTGAGCGAGTCGATGTGCGCAGCGAGCGACTCCCGCTCGCTGCCGTGGAAGCGCTCCTCCAGGTCGGGCAGGAGCCGGGCCACCCCGTCGCGCAGCCGGGCGATCTCCGCCGGCACGTCGATCGGCGAACGGCGGTTGGTCACCAACCACCGCACCGCCCGGTCGACCAGCCGCCGGGTGTCCAGGTACACGCTGGTCTGCAACTCCGGGTCGACCTTGTTGTCCAGGGCCTCCACCGCGTCCCAGAGCGCGCCCAGCCCGAACACCTCGCGGACCACCACGTACGCCCGGATGACGTCCGCCGCCGGCGCGGCCGTCTCCTCGACCACCCGGAAGACGAACGAGATGCCGCCCCGGTTGATCGCCTCGTTGACCAGCACCGTCGTCACGATGTCCCGGCGCAGCCGGTGCTGACCCATCCGGTCGGCGAACCGCTCACGCATCGGCGTCGGGAAGTAGTTGACCAGGACGTCGGTCGTCCACTTCTCGTCCGCGAGCCCCTCGGCCAGGATCTCCGTCTCAAGGACGATCTTGACGTACGCGAGCAGCACCGCGAACTCCGGCGCGGTCAGCCCGGACTCGGTGCGCACCGCCAGCTCGTCGTCCGGCGGCAGCGCCTCCAGGGCACGGTTCATCGCCCCGGAACGCTCCAACTCGGAGATCATCCGCCGGTGTACCGGCAGCAGCGAGGCGGCCTGCGCCTGCGCGTTGTTGATCGCCCGTGCCTGGTCGTAGTTGTCCCGCAGGACCAGCTCGGCGACCTCGTCGGTCATCCCCGCGAGCAGTTCGTCCCGCTCGGGCACGGTCAACGCGCCGTCGGCGACCGCCGTGTTCAGCAGGATCTTGATGTTCACCTCGTGGTCGGAGCAGTCCACCCCGGCCGCGTTGTCGATGAAGTCCGTGTAGATCCGCCCGCCGGTCTGGGCGTACTCGATCCGGCCGAGCTGGGTCCAGCCCAGGTTGCCGCCCTCGCCGGCCACCCGGCACCGCAGGTTCCTGCCGTCCACCCGGATCGCGTCGTTGGACTTGTCGCCCACCTCAGCGTTGGTCTGACTGGACGCCTTCACGTACGTGCCGATGCCGCCGTTCCAGAACAGGTCGACCGGCGCGGTCACGATGGCCTTCATCAGCTCCTGCGGGGAGAGCTGCGTCACGTCGTCGGCCAGGCCCAGCACCTCGCGGACCTGCGCCGATATCGGCACCGACTTGGCGGTACGCGGGTGCACCCCGCCACCGGCCGAGATCAGCTTCGGGTCGTAGTCCTCCCACGACGAGCGGGGCAGATCGAACAGTCGCTTCCGCTCGGCGTACGAGGTGGCGGCGTCCGGGTCCGGGTCGAGGAAGATGTGCCGGTGGTCGAACGCGGCCACCAGCCGGATGTGCTCCGACAGGAGCATCCCGTTGCCGAACACGTCGCCGGACATGTCGCCGACGCCGACCACGGTGAAGTCCTTGGTCTGGGTGTCGTGACCCAGCTCGCGGAAGTGCCGCTTCACCGACTCCCAGGCGCCCCGGGCGGTGATGCCCATCTTCTTGTGGTCGTACCCGGCGGAACCGCCGGAGGCGAACGCGTCACCGAGCCAGAACTGGTGCGCCGTGGAGATCTCGTTGGCGATGTCGGAGAACGAGGCGGTGCCCTTGTCCGCCGCGACCACCATGTACGGGTCGTCGCCGTCGTGCCGGACCACGTCCTCCGGCGGGACGATCTCGCCGGCGACGATGTTGTCCGTGACGTCCAGCAACGCCGAGATGAACTCCTTGTAGCAGACGACCGCCTCGTCCCGGTCCCCCGGCTTCTGCTTGAGCACGAAGCCACCCTTGGCGCCGACCGGCACGATCACGGCGTTCTTCACCATCTGCGCCTTGACCAGGCCGAGCACCTCGGTGCGGAAGTCCTCGCGGCGGTCGGACCAGCGCAGCCCGCCCCGGGCCACCGGCCCGAACCGCAGGTGCACGCCCTCGAAGCGCGGCGAGTATACGAAGATCTCGAACTTCGGCCGCGGCGCCGGCAGGTCCGGAATCGCCTGCGGGTCCAGCTTGAGCGCCACGTACGACTTCGGCCGCCCGCCCTCGCGCTTCTGGTAGAAGCTGGTGCGCAGGGTCGCCTGGATCATCGTCAGGTAGGAGCGCAGGATCCGGTCCTGGTCGAGGCTGGCGACGTCGTCGAGCGCGGCTCGGATGTCGCCGACCAGCTCGGCGCTACGCTGCTGCCGCTGCTCGTGGCCGTCCGCGCCGGGCGCGAACCGCACCTCGAACAGCTCCACCAGCAGGGCGGCGACCCTCGGGTACGCGATGAAGGTCGACTCCATGTACTCCTGGGAGAAGACCGTGCCGGCCTGGCGCAGGTACTTCGCGTACGCGCGCAGCACCACCACCTGCCGCCAGGTGAGACCGGCGCGCAGCACCAGTTCGTTGAAGCCGTCCACCTCGGCCTCGCCCCGCCACGCCGCCGCGAAGGCGTTCTCCACGTGCGGGCGCACCTCGGCCAGCTCCTGGTGCCCCTCGGGCAGCCGCAGCCCGAAGTCGTAGAGGTAGACCCGACCGTCGATCCGGTCCACCTCGTGCGGGTGCTCGTCGACCACCTTGACGCCGAGCGAGTGCAGCACCGGCAGCACGGCGGAGAGCATCATCGGCGCGCCGTAGCGGTAGACCTTGAAGCGGACGTCCATCGCCTCGTCGACGTCCGGCCCCCGCCCGCCGGCCCGCGGCGCGAGCTGCTTGCGGAACAGGTGCATCTCCAGCTGGCCGGGCTCCTCCAGCAGCTCCAGCTTCGCCAGGTCCTTCATCGCCTCGTACGGCGTGTGGCCGTCCTTGTAACCCTCGGGGAAGGCGTCGGCGTACCGGGTGAACAGGTGCTTGGCCTGCTCGTCGCCGAGCTTGCGCTCCAGCACCAGCCGGTAGTCGTCGTCCCAGAGCCGGGTGGCGTCGGCCAGTTCCTCGGCGAGCAGGTCGGCGTCGATGTCGCCCGGGACCCTGGTCGGGTCGGTCCGGACGATGAAGTGCACCCGGGCGAGCATCGACTCGGTGACCCGGGTCGTGTAGTCGACCCCGACGCCGTTCAGCTCGCGGAGCAGGATGTCCTGCATCCGCAGCCGGTTCTGGGTGGTGAAACGGTCCCGGGGCAGGTAGATCAGGCAGGAGATGAACCGCCCGTACGCGTCCCGGCGCAGGAACACCCGCAACTGCCGGCGGCCGGCCATCCTCAGCACGCCGATCACCGCGTGGTAGAGGTCCTCGGTCTTGATCTGGAACAGCTCGTCGCGCGGATAGGTCTCCAGGATCTGGAGCAGGTCCTTGCCGGAGTGGCTGCGCTGGCTCAGGCCGGAGCGGTCCAGCACCTCGGCCACCTTGCGGCGGACCACCGGCAGCTCCTGCACGCTGGTCCGGTACGCGGCCGTGGAGAACAGGCCCAGGAAGCGCCGCTCGCCGACCACCTCGCCGGCCTCGTTGAAGATCTTGAAGCCGATGTAGTCGAGGTAGGCGGAACGGTGCACGGTCGCCCGCGAGTTCGCCTTGGTGATGATCAGCAGACGCTTCTCGATGACCTTGTCGTGCGCCTCGGGCGTCATCGAAGACAGCGGCCGGGCCTCCGGGGAGTCCTGGCGCAGAATGCCCAGTCCGGTGCCGAGAACCGCCTCCAGGGCCTGCCCGCTGCGGTGCTCGCCGTCCTCGGCCGCCGGCTCGTCGGTGTCGGCCAGCCGGTACTCCCGGTAGCCCAGGAAGGTGAAGTGGTCGTGGGCGAGCCAGCGGAGCAGCTCCACCGAGTCGGTGATGTCCTTCTCCGGCACCGGCGGCCGGTTGTCCGACGTCCGTGCGGCGGCCAGCTCGTCGGCGAGGGCGAGGGCCCGCTGGCGCATCTTCGGCCAGTCCTCCACCGCCTCCCGCACGTCGGTGAGGACCCGGTGCAGTTCCCGGCGCACCTTGTCCCGCTCGGCGGTGTCGCGTACCGGGTCGACCTCGATGTGCATCCAGCTCTCGACCAGGTCGCCGTCGATGGCGTCGTCGGGCTCGACGTCGGCCGAGACCTCGACCAGCCGACCCAGTGGCTCGCGCCGGACCACCACCAGCGGGTGGACCAGCAGGTGCACGTCCAGGTGGTGCGAGTTGAGCAGGGCGGTCACCGAGTCGACCAGGAACGGCATGTCGTCGGTGACGATCTCGATGACGGTGTGGTGCTGGTCGGCGTCGGGCTCGTGGATGCGCAGCTTCAACTCGCCCGGCACCCGCTGCTGGGCGAGGTCGCGGTGCGCGCGGGCCGCCTCCAGCATCTCCTCGGCGGTGAAACCGATCAGCTCCTCGTCCGGCGCGAACCGCCAGAAGCGGCTGACCAAAGTCGCCGCGTCGTGATCGTCACCGGCCAGCGCAACGGCCTGGGCGACCAGGCGTTCCGCGTTGGGTACCGGCTCGTCGAGTTCGTCTTCCTCCACGTCGACCAGCGCGTCAGCGGGCAGGCCCAGATCGTAAAGTGTGTCGATACTCGAACCGGTCATCCCGGTCACCCCTGTGTCGAGCCGGCCGAAGCCGTCCCCGTCGGTTACCGAATCGAAGCTGTCGTCCCGGCTGGTGTCATCCTGCCGGAGGTCGGGTCCCGGTTTGATCGCCGGACGCCGGTCCATCGGTGCCACTCCCCTCGACCCACCGCGTTGTGGGTCACTCTGACGCCCAGCCTAGGCCCTGCCCTTCCGCCCATTGCTCGGCGGACCACAGTGCGGACGTCCGGATCCGGACTTCGTCCTTTCACCCGTTGCGGGTACGAGGTTGGCCGGTTCGGGAGTACCCCGCCTCCAGTCGTTCATCACCCCGTCACCGACCCCCTTTCCGCACGTCTCGGGCGAGGGGGGACGGTGCGGACGGCGACGCCGTACTACCGTGCAGGACAGTTCCGAGATCGGAGAGCCGCTTCCCATGCGCCTGTCGTACCCGCACCGCCCCCGCCGCAACCGGCTCCGCCCGTCGCTGGCACTGCTCGCCGCGACCACGCTCGCGGCCGGCGCCCTCACCGCGTGCTCGGGCGGTGACGGGCCGGAGCGCAGCGTCGACGCGTTCCTCGCCGGCTGGCGCTCGGGCGACCTCCAGGCCGTCGGCTTCGTCGACCCGACCGGCTCCAAGGTGCCCGCGGCCGACGTCGCCCGCGAGATCAAGGAGCTCTCCGGCGAGCTGGCCGCCACGCCGCCCACGCTGACCCGCCAGGGCGAGGGGAAGGTGACCAAGGACGTCGCGACCGCGGTGATCAAGGTCGACTGGGCCCTGACGGGCCAGACCCGCTGGACGTACGACCGTCAGGTGCGGCTCACCCGCGGCGGCGACGACGACTGGCGGGTGATCTGGGAGCCACAGCTGGTGCAGGAGCAGCTCACCCGGGGCGACCGGCTCGGGCTGCGCCGCGACACCGCCACCCGGGCCGCCGTGCTCGACGGCGCCGGCCAGCCGATCGTGGCGCCCCGGCCCGTGGTGCGGGTCGGGCTCCAGCCGAGCGAGGTCACCGACCTTCCGGGCCTGACCCGGAAACTGGACGCGGCCTTCCGGGCGATCCGGCCGGCGATCACCCCGCCGGTCGACCTGTCCGGCCTGCCCAAGCGGCTCGCCGACGCGGACCCGGGCGCGTTCGTCGAGGTGGTGACCCTGCGGGAGGAGGCGTACCGGCAGATCAAACCGCGCGTCCACGACCTGCCGGGCACGAAGTTCCGCAGCGACAAGCTCGACCTCGCGCCCACCCGCGAGTTCGCCCGGGCGGTGCTCGGCTCCGTCGACCAGGCCCAGGCCGACGACCTCGCCAAGCACCCCGACCGGTACGAGGCCGGCGACCTCGTCGGCCACGGGGGCCTCCAGGGCCGCCACGACGAGCGGCTGCGCGGCACACCGGGGCTGACCGTGATCGTTGAGCGCCCCGGCCCGGAGGGCACGCTGGCACCCACCGGCACCGAGGTGTTCCGCAGCGAGCCGCAGCCGGGGCAGCCGCTGAAGACCACGCTCGACGTGGCCACCCAGAACGCGGCCGACACCGCCCTGCGCGGCGAGAAGCGCCGGGCGGCGCTGGTGGCGGTACGGATCAGTGACGGAGCGGTGCTCGCTGCGGCCAACGGTCCCGGCGCGGCCGGGGAGAACCTGGCCTTCACCGCCCAGGTCCCGCCGGGCTCCACCTTCAAGATGGTCAGCGCACTCGGCCTGCTCGACGGGGGCGCGGTGACGCCGGAAACGACGGTGGACTGCCCCAAGACGCTCCCCGTGGACGGCCGATCGTTCAAGAACTCCGACAACTTCGAGCTGGGGCCGGTGCCGTTCCGCACCGACTTCGCCAAGTCCTGCAACACCGCGTTCGCCGCGCTGGCACCGAAGCTCGGCCCCGACGGGCTGGCCGTGGCCGGCCGGTCCCTAGGGCTGGAGGGGCAGTGGGACGTCGGCCTGGACGCCTTCACCGGCAAGGTTTCGGCGAACGGCGGCGCGACCGAGCAGGCCGCCGCCGCCATCGGCCAAGGCACCACGGTGGTCAGCCCGCTGGCCATGGCGTCGGCCACCGCGTCGGTCGCCCGGGGTCGCTTCGAGCAGCCGAAGCTGGTTCTCGACCCGGCCCCGGCCCAGCCCGCCGCCCCCGGCCCGCAGCTCAAGCCGGAGTCGGTCGAGGCAGTGAAGGCGATGATGCGGGAGGTGGTCACGGCCGGCAGCGGCAGCGCGCTGCGGGACGTACCGGGCGCGCCGGTGCACGGCAAGACGGGCACCGCCGAGTACGACGACAACCCGGCGAACACGCACGCCTGGTTCGTCGGCTGGCAGGGCGACGTCGCGTTCGCGGTCTTCGTCGAGAAGGGCGGGGCCAGCACCGCCACCGCCGTTCCCGCCGCCGAACGCTTCCTCCGCGCCCTCCCACGCTGACCAGGCGTTCCCCTTGATCGCCGGCAGCCGGCTATCGAGCTGCCGGCGCTATCGAGCTGCCCCGACAGACGGGGCAGGCATAGACGCGACCGGAGGCACTTCCGGTGTCCTCCCACCAGTGGAACCTGATGGATGCCAACCCCGGCGGTGACACCCATCAGGTTCCACCGGTGGGGGTCATCGAGTGCCATCGCCCCGCCCCTACCCGGGCTCGTGCAGACGCCAGTCGAGGGGTGCACGTCCCGGAAACGACGTGTCACAACCCCACCCGGGCTCGCGCAGACGCCACCAACCCTCCCCGACTGCCACCGGCCGTCCCCCAACCGGTTCGGCGGGCCGGGCGCACAGATGGGGCAGCTCGACAGGCGGCCAAACACTCACGTCCAGCGGGCCGTGGCGAGGGCGACCCGGTAGAGGCGGTGGAGACCGGCAGCCGCCAGGGGCGGTGGAGACCGGCACGGCAGCCGCCAGGGGCGGTGGAGACCGGCACGGCAGCCGCCGGGGGCGGTGAAGACCGGCACGGCAGCCGCCAGGGACAGTCGAGACGGACGAACGGCCCCGACGTATGGCGTTGACGGACGCCGTTGACACACACCGTTGACCACGCCGCTCAGCCAGATGGCGGACGACATCCCCGGGCTGCGGCGAACGCGGCCGACCGTCCGGACCGGGGACGCGCGGTCGGTCAGGTGATGCCGGCGGCGGACGGCGAGGTGCCGTCCTCGGGTGCGGGCAGCGTGTCGTCCGGGTCGAGGCCCGCGAGCGGCGCACGGCGCAGCAGGCCCGGGCCGACGGAGGCGGGCGGGCCGACGGGTTCCGGTATGGCCGGGCCGTCGGAGGTGGCCGCCACCGGGGTTACCGGACCGGGTGGCCCGAGCGGGGCTGGCGGAACGTCCTCGACACGCTCCTGCGCGGAGACCGGGTGACGGTCGTCGCCGCCGTTCTCCGGGACTAGTACGGGGACGAAGGCCGGGGTGGCAGCCGGCGTGACCGTGACCTCGGGACGGCCGTTGCGCCGCCGCGCCGAGGGGACGGACGAGACGGCGGACGCCGACGGGCCGGGCAGCAGTCGGGGCGGCGACGCCGTCGGCGCGGAGACCGGGCGCAGCCCGGCGACCACGGTGTTGACGATCTCGGCCGCGTACGCGCCGTCCGGGTCATAGTCGGGGTCGAAGACGGTCAGTTCGACGCCGAGGCAGTGTGGGGTGTCGACCAGCCCGGCGAGCAGGATCTCCAGCTCTGCGAAGGCGATCCCGCCCGGGTCGGGGGCGTCGACGGCCGGCATCACGGCCGGGTCCAGCACGTCCACGTCGATGTGCACCCAGTAGCCGGCACAGTCGGCGAGCTGCTCGTGCGCCCACTGTGCCGTACGGGCGGCGCCTTCGGCGCGCAGCGTCGGCACCGGCCGGGTGGTGATCCCGGCGGCCTGGAGGTCGAGGCGGTATTCGTCCTGCGCCCGGATGCCGAGCACCACCACGTCGATGTCCCGGAAGTATGGCCGTCGCCCCTCGATGGCGGCCAGGTCGGCCTGCCCCCGCCCGGTTACCAGCGCGAGGTCCTCGCCGGCCGCCGCGCCCACGTAGGAGGCGTTGCCGGGGTGCCGGAAGTCGGAGTGGCCGTCCACGAAGACCAGCCCGATGCGCCCGCCGACCGCCTCGCCGAGCCGGTGCATGGCCAGCGCCGAGCCGAGCAGGATCGAGCAGTCGCCGCCGAGCACCAGCGGGAACTCGCTCCGGTCGATGATGGCGCCGATCCGCTCGGCGAGCAGCACCGAGTAGTCGGCGATCTCCCGGGCGTGGCAGACCCCGTCGCCGGGCCGCCAGTCGCCGGGGTCGTAGCGGGGCGGGGTGAGGCAGCCGGCGTCGCGGGCCCGCAACCGGGCGAGCAGCCCCTGGTCGCGCAGCGCGCCCGGGGCCTTCACGCAGCCGGGGACCGAGGTGGACGTGGGTGGGCGCAGGCCGAGGTTGCTGGGCGCGTCGAGGACGGCGATCCGGCGCATCATGGGCTCCCGTCCTCGAGGTGTCGGGCGGGCCGGCCGGAACGCCGGCCCGCGCTGGCGTGCTAGGTGCTCACTAACAGGGCGTGCTGCTCAGAACAGGGCGCTGGCCAGGGCCCGACGGGCCGAGGCGACCGCAGGGTCCTCCGGCCCGGCGACCGTGAAGAGGCTGACCAGGTGCTGGCGTACCCTCTCCCGCTCCTCGGCGGCGGTGCGGCGGACCAGGCCCACCAGGCGGGCGTACGCCGCCTCGGCCTGACCGCTGAGCACCTCGATGTCGGCGGCCAGGAGTTGGGCCTCGACGTCGTCGGGGTTCGCCTGGGCGGCCGTGATCGCCGTGCCCGGGTCGGCTCCGGCCACCCGGCGGGCCAGCCCGACCTGGGCAAGGCCCGCCTCCGCTGCGGCGTCCGCCGGCGTTTCGGCGAGGATCTTGCGGTACGCCTGCTCGGCGGCGTCGAGGTCGCCGCTCATCAGGGCGTCGTCGGCCTCGTCGAGGCGCGGGTCCTCCGGCTCGGCGACGCTCACGCCACCCGCCTTGAGCACCGCCTGGAGCCACTGCCGCAGCTGCGCCTCGGGCACCACTCCGGAGAAGGCGTCGATCGGCTGGCCGCCGACCACCGCGTAGACCATGGGGATGCCCTGCACCCGGAACATCTGGGCGATCCGCGGATTGGCGTCCACGTCGACCTTGGCGAGCACCCAGGCGCCGCCGGCCTCGGCGGCCAGCCGCTCCAGCACGGGGGACAACTGCTTGCACGGCTCGCACCACTCGGCCCAGAAGTCCACGACCACCGGTGTGGTGAGCGAGCGCTCAAGAACCTCGGACTGGAATGTCGCCTCGCTCACGTCGATGACGGCTACGCCGCCACCGGCGGCGGTGCCGGGCAGTTCGGCGGAGGGGACAGACTGGGCCGGGGCGGCGGGGCGGGCGGGGGTCGGTGCGGGGGTGCGCAGCGCGCTGAGGTCGACCGCGCCGCGGGTGAAGATCGACGAGGTGATCCGTGGGTCGCTCATGGTTACCTAGTCTCGCACGCAACCCGCCGAACTCAGATCAACCGCGACGGCGACAGTTGCGACTCTCACCCCTGCCCCCACGCCTGCTCCCGCCCCTGCCCTCACCTCTGCCCTCACCCCTCCCCGTCCCTCCCCGCACCCGCCCGCCCAGCACTCCGCGATCTTGCACTTGCGGCCCTCGGTACGCGGCATTCGCGGCATTTACCGGGGCAAGAAGTGCAAGATCGCGGGGGTGGGGTGGGGTGGGGGGTGGGGTGGGGAGTGACGGGGTCAGAAGCGGGCGGGTTCGCGGTAGATGCCCCACTCGGCGCGTAGGGCGTCGCAGATCTCGCCCAGGGTGGCCTCGGCGCGGACGGCGTCGAGCATGGCCGGGATCATGTTGCCGTCGGTCCGGCCGACGGTCACCATCCGCTCGATCGCGGCCTTGACGGCGGCCTCGTCGCGACCGGCCTTCCGCTCGGCCAGCACCCGGCGCTGCTCCAGCTCCACCTCGTGCGAGATGCGCAGGATCTCCAGGTCCTTGGTGACCGTGCCGGTGTGGCAGTTGACCCCGACGATCTTCTTGTCGCCCTTCTCCAGCGCCTGCTGGTAGACGAAGGCGGACTCGGCGATGTGGCCGGTGAACCAGCCGTCCTCGATGCCGCGCAGGATGCCGGAGGTCATCGGGCCGATCTGGTGCGGGCCCTCCCCGCCCAACTGCCGGATCCGGGCGAAGATCTCCTCCGCCTCGGCCTCGATCTTGTCGGTGAGCGCCTCGACGTACCACGACCCGCCCAGCGGATCCGCCACGTTGGTCACCCCGGTCTCCTCCATCAGCACCTGCTGGGTACGCAGGGCGATCTCGGCGGACTCGTCGGTGGGCAGCGCCAGGGTCTCGTCCAGAGCGTTGGTGTGCAGCGAGTTGGTGCCGCCGAGCACCGCCGCGAGCGCCTCCACGGCGGTACGCACCACGTTGTTGACCGGCTGCTGGGCGGTCAACGAAACCCCGGCGGTCTGCGTGTGGAACCGCAGCCAGAGCGCCTTCTCGCTGGTCGCGCCGTAGACGTCGCGCAGCCAGCGGGCCCAGATCCGGCGGGCGGCCCGGAACTTGGCGATCTCCTCGAAGAAGTCGACGTGCGAGTCGAAGAAGAAGCTCAGGCCGGGCGCGAAGACGTTGACGTCCAGGCCCCGGGAGAGCCCCAGCTCGACATAGCCGAACCCGTCGGCGAGGGTGTACGCCAACTCCTGCGCGGCGGTCGAGCCGGCCTCGCGGATGTGGTAGCCGGAGACCGAGAGCGGCTTGTAGCGCGGGATCTCCCGGGCGCAGTACTCCATCAGGTCGCCGATCAGGCGCAGGTGCGGCTCCGGGTCGAAGAGCCACTCCTTCTGCGCGATGTACTCCTTGAAGATGTCGGTCTGCAACGTGCCGTCCAACGTGGACAGGTCGGCGCCCTGCCGCTCTGCGGCCACCAGGTACATGCAGAACACCGGCACGGCCGGCCCGGAGATGGTCATCGACGTGGTCACCCCGGCCAGGTCGATGCCCTCGAAGAGCGCCTCCATGTCGGCGGCGGTGTCGATGGCGACGCCGCAGTGGCCCACCTCGCCGAGCGCCTGCGGATCGTCGGAGTCCCGGCCCATCAGGGTGGGCATGTCGAAGGCGACCGACAGGCCACCACCGCCGGCACCCAGGATCATCTTGTAGCGCTCGTTGGTCTGCTGGGCGTTGCCGAAGCCGGCGAACTGCCGGATCGTCCAGGTCCGCCCGCGGTAGCCGGTCGGGTGCAGACCCCGGGTGTACGGGTATTCGCCCGGCCAGCCGATGCGCTCGAAGCCCGGGTGGGCGACTCCCTCCGGGGGGCCGTAGACCGGGTCGACGGGCATCCCGGAGAGCGTGGTGAAGTCGGCGTCCCGCTTGCGCGCGGCGTCGTAGCGGGCCTGCCAGCGTGCTCGTCCGGCAGCGATCTCGTCGGCGTTCATCCGCGGGGCTCCTCCTCGAGTCCTCGTCTGCACGTCGAGTGTAAAGCCCAGCCTGAACGATCGCTAAGGAATGTCGTACCAGTCGGTAACCTGAGCTGCCGGTACGTCAGGCGGTCGGCACGCCCGGATCCCCCAGGGCGACGTCGTCGACCCGAATGTTGATCTCGTCGACCCGCAGCCCGTACGCCTCGACCGCCTCGGTCACCTTCGCCCGGACCGCCTCGGTCACCTGCGGCACCGGTCGGCCCGCCTCGATCACGATGACCAGGTTGACCACGGCCGCGCCGTTCGTGACGTGCGCCGAGCAGCCCCGCCGGGCATCGCCGACCTTGTCGAGCCCGACCTTGTCGAGCACCGCGTTGAAGAACCGGGCCACGTCGCCGCCCAGCTCGACCACTCCCGGCACCGAGCGGGTGGCGGCGACCGCGATCTTCTCCACCACCTCGTCGGAGACGAGCGTGCTCCCGCCCGCCACCGCGTCCGGCGTCACCGTCAGCTCCCGCGTCGCCTCGTCAGCCATGATCTCCCCACCGTCGCACCGCCCCGCGCCGTCGGCGGGGCGGTGCGAGCGTACTAGGCGAGAGCCGTCCGTAGTGGACGCGTCAGGCGCCGAGCCGTCTGTCCAGGGCGAGGACGCATGCCGCCTGGACCGGTACCAGGTCGCGCGGCCGGACTCAGCCGGCTCAGCTCGCCCTCACCGGCTCCAACTCGCCGATCCCGTTCATCCCACCGGGCGTGCCCGACGCCGGCTGCGGCCAGGTCCCACCGGCCGCCCTCTCCCGGCGCCTGAGCCATCGGTCCACGCCGAGGTTGAGCAGCAGGCCGACCACCGCCCAGACCGCGACGACCGCCAGGTTCCGCCCGACTCCGACCCCGTCGAAGTAGACCAGCGACCGGGCCGTGTCCACTGCGGCGGGCAGCGGCAGGACGCCCTGGAGGGTCCGGAAGAACTCCGGCACCATGTAGACCGACAGGCCGCCGCCGGAGGCGGGCACACCGGCCATCATCAGCACCACCATCACCGGGATGATCGCGGCGAGGCCGAACGTGCGGGTGAACACCCCGGTCACCAGCGACACGGCGAAGATGGTGAAGGCGCCGAAGCCGATCATCTCCAGGGCGTGTCCGTTGACCGCACCGATGATCACGTCGAACAGCAGCCACAGCCAGACGGACATGCCGATCGCCCAGCCTCCGAGGATCGGGAGGAACTGGCGCAGTCGACGCAGGTGCGGCGCCCCGCCCCGGAGCACGGCCAGCATCAGGAACCCGGACATGATCCACGACATGCCGACGTACAGGCTGTTGCTGCCCATCGTGTCGGTCTTGCTGAGCGGCGCCACGTCGGTCAGCGCCAGCGGCGTCTGCTGCCCGGCGGCGATCTGCTGGAACATCGTCTGCACCATCATGTGCTGGCTGGACCCGGCGGCCGACGACGAGTACAGCGTGGCCTCGCCGCCCGGCGCCGACGGCAGCACGTACGCGGCGACCAGGTCCTGCGCGAGGATCTGCTCTCTCGCCTCGTCCACCGATGCGGCCACCGAGATGTCGGCGACGCCGTCCAGGCCGGCCCGCAGCCCCGCGGCGGCCCGCTCTGCCTGCTCCGGGACGGCGGCGACCACCGCCACCGGGATGTCGTGGGGCTCCGGCTTGTGCATGGAGAAGCTCATCAGGCCCACCACGACGACCATGATGCTCAGCGGGAACGCTGCCACCGTCACATACCGGAACCGCTTGGACCGCAGCGGGCCACCGGCCAGCGCCGGCAGCGGCGTGTCCGGACCGTCGACCTGCGGCGCCTGCGGGATGGCGGCCCCGCCGCGCTCCTTCAGCAGGCAGAGCAGCACGGCGACGACGATCCAGGCGGCGAGCGTCAGCAGGTGACCGACCAGGCCGCGGCCGTCGAAGTAGAGGGCCGACCGCAGCGCCTCGCCGGCCGCCGGCAGGGGCAGCACCCCGTGCAGGAACTGGAAGAACCCGGGCATCGTGTCGATCGGCAGCGCCAGATTCGACGCGGGCATGCCGAACACGACGTAGAGCAGCATCCCGAGCAGGACCGCCATCGGCCCCATCAACTTGGTGAAGAGCAGCTGGGCGAGACCGACGGCACCGGTCGCGAGCATGCCGACGCCGAGGAACGTGAGGTAGTGGCCGTCGACCGCACCGACGACCGGGCCGAGGATCAGCCAGATGACCGTGCTGGTCAGCGCCGACCAGCCGGCCACCAGCGGGACGAACCGCCGTAGGCGCAGCAGGTGGGGCGTGGCCATCAGGAGCAGGCTCAGCGGTACGTAGCCGGCGAGCATCATGCCCATCGCGGCGAACAGGACCGCGATGCCGGCCCTGTCGTTCTCGGGCAGCGCCGCGATCTCCTCGGTCGTGGACGTCCACTCCTGCTGTACGGCGACCGGAGCGAGAAGCTGCTGGGCCGTGGCGGCCCGGGAGGCCCCGGCCGCCGTCGCGGTGAAGATCGTCGCCTGGTCCGAGCCGGCGGCCGGCGGCTGCAACGCGCCGCTGATCTCCTGATCCCGCAGCAGATCCAGCGCGGCGTCCCGCGAGGCGACCAACCGGGCCGCCGCGGGTTCGCCGGGTGTGGCGTTCAGCGCGTCGACGATCGCCTGCGCCTCAGCGCCGCTGCCGACCACCGCCACCGGCATCTGCCGAGGGTGCGGCGAGTGCATCGTCGCCACGTAGGTCGCGAACATCATCGTGACCATGAGGAACGGCATGACGAAGAGGAAGACCGAGCGGATGATCCGCTCCTTGCGATCTGCGGCGTTCGGCTCGGCGGCTGCCGGTTCGGTCGAGTGCTGCACAGGCATGCTCCGGAGGTTTCAGACAGTGGGTGTGAAGCTGCGCCAGCACCCAGACGTAAGTCACGTGACTTACGCAGTCTAGGTCGCTCAGGTCGAAGGACGCGAAACGACTAGGTTTGACCTGCGCCACATCTGCGCCCCGAACCACGAGGAGAGGCCGGCTCATGGCACGGTCAGAGGCAGCCCGCACCGCGCTGCTCGACGCCGCCGAACGGTTGTTCGCCGAGACGGGAATCGCCCAGGTCTCCGACCGCAGGGTTGCCGAAGCGGCGGGCAACACCAACCACTCCGCGGTGCACTACTACTTCGGCGGACGGGAGGGACTGCTGCGCGCCCTGATCGCCCGGCACGTGGACGCCCTCGAGGAACCCCGCCGGGCGATGTCGGAACAACCCGACTCGGTGCTCGGCGACGTACGCAGCCTCGTGCAGCCGTCCATGGCGGTGCTGGCGGGCCTGCCCCGGCCGAGCTGGCGGGCCCGCTTCCTCGGCCAGGCCCTGCACGACCCGACCATGCGCGTCCTGATGCGTGAGGCGTCCGAGACCGGCATCGTCGGCCTGCGGACCCGAGCCTCGTTGGCGTCCCGCCTGGCGCATCTCGACCCGGGGGTGGTGGCCGGCCGGGCGGCCCTGATCGCCCGCATCGTCATGACGGCCACCGCCGAGGTCGAGGCCCGGGCCGAACAGGACGGGCAGGACCCGCGCTGGCTGGCGGTCGGCGACTTCCTCGCCGATGCCATCGCCGGCATGCTGCTGGCCCCGGTCAGCCAGCCCAGAACCCCCAACCCGCTCACCGACGTGGGTTTGTGAGACCGACCTGGTTCGGAAGAGAACCAGCCTGATTCGGAAGACGCCTCAGGCGCCGAGTTGAGCGAGCAATTCGTCGGCCGCCGCGTACGGGTCGAGGGCGCCCTCGGCCACCTTCGCGGCGAGCGCCGGCAGCTCCGTACCATCGCGCAGGGAGCCGATCCGGGCGCGGAGCACGCCCAGCGCGATCGCCTCGACCTCGGCGGCGGCCCGCGCCTCCTGGCGACGGCGCAGCTCGCCGTGCTTGACCAGCCAGCCACGGTGCTTGTCGATGGCGGCGGCGATGTCGTCGATGCCCTCGCCCCGCACGGCGGTCGCGCGCACCACCTGCGGTCGCCACTCGCCCGGCCCGCGCTCGCCCAGGGCGATCATGCCCTGGATGTCGCGCACGGTCGCGTCGGCGCCGTCCCGGTCGGCCTTGTTGACCACGAAGACGTCGGCGATCTCCAGGATGCCGGCCTTGACCGCCTGGATCGCGTCGCCCATGCCCGGGGCGAGCAGCACCAGCGTGGTGTCGGCCAGCGAGGCGACCTCCACCTCGGCCTGCCCGACGCCCACGGTCTCCACCAGCACCACGTCGCAGCCGGCGCCCTCCAGCACCCGGACCGCCTGCGGCGTGGCCGCCGACAGCCCGCCGAGGTGACCCCGGCTGGACATCGACCGGATGTAGACGCCCGGATCGGTGGCGTGGTCCTGCATCCGGACCCGGTCACCGAGGATCGCCCCGCCGGTGAACGGGCTGGACGGGTCGATCGCCAACACGCCCACCCGGTGCCCCCGGGCGCGCAGCGCCCGGACCAGCTCGTTGGTGGTGGTCGACTTGCCCACCCCCGGCGAGCCGGTCAGCCCGACCACCTGGGCCTGGCCGGCGTACGGCGCGAGCGCCGCCGCGATCCGCGGCAGCGTCTCGTCGCCGGACTCGACCAGGGTGATCAGCCGGGCCACCGCGCGCGGATCACCCGCACGGGCCCGCTCGACCAGCATCGGCACGTCCCGGCTACGGCGCACCGTGGGTACGGCTGCCGCCGGGCCGCTGTCGACGATCTCGCTCACTGTCCTGCCTCTGTTCGCGACTGCGGGGCTCGCCGTCGTCGGCTGCTACGGAATCGGCCGGCCTGCGGTCACTGACCGCTCTCGCCGGAGGCCGGGACGTGGATGATCAGGGCGTCGCCCTGGCCGCCGCCGCCGCAGAGCGCCGCCGCGCCCGTGCCGCCGCCCCGGCGCTTGAGCTCCAGCGCGAGGGTGAGCACCAACCGGGCGCCGGACATGCCGATCGGATGGCCCAGCGCGATCGCCCCGCCGTTGACGTTGACCTTGTCCGGGCTGACCCCGAGGTCACGGGTGGACTGGATGCCGACCTGGGCGAACGCCTCGTTGATCTCGATGAGGTCCAGGTCCTCGATGCCCAGCCCGCCCTTCTTGAGCGCGTGCTGGATCGCGTTGGACGGCTGTGAGTGCAGGGCGTTGTCCGGGCCCGCGACGTTGCCGTGCGCGCCGATCTCGGCCAGCCAGGTCAGCCCCAGCTCCTTGGCCTTGGCCTTGCTCATCACGACCACGGCGGCGGCGCCGTCGGAGATCGGCGAGGCGCTGCCGGCGGTGATCGTGCCGTCCTTGGCGAACGCCGGACGCAGCTTCGCCAGCGACTCGACGGTGGTGTCCGGACGGATCCCCTCGTCCTCGCTGATCACCAGCGGGTCGCCCTTGCGCTGCGGGATGACCACCGGGGTGATCTCGTCGGCGAAGTGGCCGTTCTTCTGCGCGGCGGCGGCCCGCTGGTGGCTGGCCGCGGCGAACGCGTCCTGTTCCGTACGGGTGATGCCGTGCCGCTCGCCGTGCCGCTCGGTGGACTCCCCCATCGCGCAGGAGTCCCAGGCGTCGGTGAGCCCGTCGAGCGCCATGTGGTCCTTGATCACCACGTCGCCGTACTTGTAGCCGCCGCGCTGGCCGAGCAGCAGGTGCGGGGCGTTGGTCATGGACTCCATGCCGCCGGCGACGACGATGTCGAACTCGCCGGCGCGGATCAGCTGGTCGGCGAGGGCGATCGCGTCCAGGCCGGAGAGGCAGACCTTGTTGACTGTCAGCGCCGGCACGGACATCGGGATGCCCGCCTCGACCGCCGCCTGACGGGCGGGGATCTGGCCGGCGCCGGCCTGGAGCACCTGCCCCATGATCACGTACTGGACCTGCTCGGGGGCGACGCCGGCCCGCTCGAGCGCCGCCCTGATGGCGACGCCACCGAGTCTGGTCGCGGGGAGGTCCTTGAGGTTGCCCAGCAGGCGCCCCATCGGGGTCCGCGCGCCGCTGACGATCACCGAAGCCATGCCTGCCTCCGAGGGGTGCCGACCTGTACGCCTTAACGATTGTTCGGTCAGACTAGCGCCATGGCTGAGAACTCCCCCGTCGAGACCGCTGCCGACTATGTCACAGACATCGGCCTGCGCCGCATCGACCACGTCGGGGTCGCGGTGGCCGACCTGGACGCCGCGATCGACTTCTACCAGCGCACCTTCGGGATGCGCTGCGTACACACCGAGGTGAACGCCGAGCAGGGCGTCCGCGAGGCGATGCTGGCCGTCGGCCCGGACGCCGAGGGCGGTTGCGTGCAACTGCTCGCCCCGCTGAGCCCGGAGTCGACCATCGCCAAGTTCCTGGACCGCAAGGGCCCGGGCGTACAGCAGGTGGCCTACACCGTGGCGGACATCGACGTCGCCTGCGCGAAGCTGCGCGAGCGCGGCGTGAAGCTGCTCTACGACACCCCGAAGCGCGGCACCGCCAACTCGCGGGTCAACTTCGTCCACCCGAAGGACGCCGGTGGGGTGCTGGTCGAGCTCGTCGAGCCCGCCGCCACGCACTGACCTGCGCCGCCGGCCCCCGCCATCCGGGCGGGGGCCGGTCAGCCCTCCCCCACCGAGCGCGACGGTGCGTGGTCCGGCCGCCACCCGGACACCTCCACGCATCGGCCAATGCAGTTTTTCACAGAGGACTTCCGACTTTAGCTACCGTTCAGTAACGTCCCGTCCCACCGGAGTGCGGCCGGTACCGGATGTGTCGGATGCCGACATGGTGGTTTGGCCGCACCGACGCCGACGATGGCAGCACCCAGGCCCGCGTGCGCGGGGTGCGGACGAACGGGAGGTCGACGTGCAGGACATCCTCGAAGCGATCATGGCGGTGGAGGGCTCCGACCAACCGGAACGGGAGCTCGCCGCAATCGCCGGTCTGCCGGTACCCGAGTCGTACCGCGGCGTCGTGGTGCGCGCCGACGAGACCCGGATGTTCGACGGCCTGGCCACCCGGGACAAGGACCCGCGCAAGGCGCTGCACGTGCAGGAGGTGCCGACGCCGGAACTGGCGCCGGGCGAGGCGCTGGTCGCGGTGATGGCCAGCGCGATCAACTACAACACGGTCTGGACCAGCATCTTCGAGCCGCTGTCGACCTTCAAGTTCCTTCAGCGCTACGGCCGGCAGTCGGAGTTGACCCGCCGGCACGACCTGCCGTACCACGTGGTGGGTTCGGACGCGGCCGGCGTGGTGCTGCGCACCGGGCCCGGGGTGACCCGGTGGAAGGCCGGTGACGAGGTGGTCGCGCACTGCCTCTCGGTGGAACTGGAGGACGCGGCCGGGCACGACGACACCATGCTGGACCCGCAGCAGCGGATCTGGGGCTTCGAGACCAACTTCGGCGGCCTGGCCGAACTGGCCGTGGTCAAGGCCAACCAGCTGATGCCCAAGCCGCGCCACCTCAGCTGGGAGGAGGCGGCCAGCCCCGGCCTGGTCAACTCGACCGCGTACCGGCAGTTGGTGTCGCACCACGGGGCGAACATGAAGCAGGGCGACGTGGTGCTGATCTGGGGCGCCTCCGGCGGCCTGGGCGGCTACGCCACCCAGATGGCGCTCAACGGCGGGGCGATCCCGGTCTGCGTGGTCTCCTCCCCCGACAAGGCGGAGCTGTGCCGGAAGATGGGCGCCGAGCTGGTCATCGACCGGTCCGAGGCCACCGGCGAGGGCTACCGGTTCTGGCGCGACGAGCAGACCCAGGACCCGGACGAGTGGCGGCGCTTCGGCGAGCGGATCCGGGAGCTGACCGGCGGCGACGACCCGGACATCGTCTTCGAGCACCCGGGCCGGGAGACCTTCGGCGCGAGCGTCTACGTGGCCAAGCGCGGCGGTACCGTCGTCACCTGCGCCTCCACCAGCGGTTTCCAGCACCAGTACGACAACCGCTACCTCTGGATGCACCTGAAGCGGATCGTCGGCAGCCACTTCGCCAACTACCGGGAGGCGTGGGAGGCCAACCGGCTGGTGTCGCTGGGCAGGATCCACCCCACCGTGTCGAAGACCTACGCGCTGGAGCAGACCGGCCAGGCCGCGTACGAGGTGCACCGCAACGCGCACCAGGGCAAGGTCGGCGTCCGCTGCCTCGCCCCGTCGGACGGCCTCGGCGTACGCGACCGCGAGCTGCGCTCCCGGCACGAGGATGCGATCAACCGGTTCCGCGGCCACTGACCCGACGGATGACGCTCCGGCAACCATTGCGGTGAACGGCGATTGTCTTTCCGCCGAGGGCGACGGACACTCATTCGAGTGACCCGGACCATGGCACGACAAAGGGCCGCGGGCACTCCCGCGGCCCTTTTTCGATGTCACGCTCCGTGCCGTCCGACCCGCCCGGGAGCTGCCAAGATCGGCGATCTGTCCGGTGATCCGCCGACCCGAAGTTGACCATGTAAAGAGGACAGGAAAGCTCGGGACCGCTCTTGCGAAGCACCCTGGGGGGTCTGCGAGTATGTCCCAATGCCCCAGCAGTCCTCCCCTCTTGCGTTCTTCGATAACGCGAACTCGCAGCCCGATTTCACCATGGGCCTGCGCGGCTACAACCCCCATCAGGTCGATGACTTCATCGGCCGGATGACGGCCGCGCTGACCCAGTCCGAGCAGGCCCGCGCCGAGGCCGAGCAGCGGATGAACGACGCCCAGCGGCGGCTCCGCCAGGCTGAGCAGCGCATGAGCGCGCTGGAGCAGAAGCTCGCCGACACCAACAAGCAGCTCGAGGAGAACAGCCGGCCCACCCTCTCCGGCCTCGGCACCCGCGTCGAGCAGATCCTCCGGCTGGCCGAGGAGCAGGCCAACGACCACCGCAACGAGGCCAAGCGGGAGTCGGAGGGCATTCTCTCCGCCGCCCGCCTCGAGGCGCGCGAGATCACCGACAAGGCGCGCGCCGAGGCGGCGGCGATGAAGGCCAACGCCGAGCGGGAGGCGGGCAGCGTCCGCACCGCCGCCGAGCGGGAGGCCGCCGAGGTCCGCGTCCAGGCCCGGCGCGAGGCCGACACGCTGCGCGCCGACGCCGACCGGGAGACCAAGCAGCTGCGCACGGTCACCGCCCACGAGGTCGCCGAGCTGAAGTCCACCGTCGAGCGCGAGGTCGCCACCCTGCGGGCCACCGCCGAACGGGAGATCACCCAGCAACGGGCGAAGGCCGCCCGCGAGGCCGAGGAGAAGCGCGCCGAGGCGACCAAGCTGCTCACCGACGCCCGCGACAAGCGCGACAAGGACCTCCAGGCCCTGGATCTCCAGCTCGCCGAGCGCCGGGAGAAGGCCGAGCGCGAGGAGTCCGAGCGGCACGCCGCCCAGGTCTCCCAGACCCAGAAGCTGGTCGGCGAGGCCGAGCAGCGGGCCCACGCCGCGCAGGAGCGGGCCAAGGAGATCGAGCAGCGCGCCGAGGCCCGCCGGGTCGAGTCGGAGCGCACCGCCAACGAGACGGTCGACAAGGCCAAGGCGCTGGCCGACAAGACGCTCACCGAGGCGAAGTCCGAGTCGAAGCGCCTGCTCACCGAGGCGCGCACCGAGGCCGAGTTGACCACCCAGGCGGCCCGCCGCGAGGTCGAGGACCTCACCCGGCAGAAGGACGCCGTCACCTCGCAGCTCGGCCAGATGCTCTCCGGCCTCGCCGGCATCGTGCCGGGCGTGCCCGCCACGCCCCCGGCCGCGCAGCCCAGGCCGGAGGCGGCGAAGACCGACGGCGCCGGCGAGCGGGTGACCGCGGAGACGTCCAACTGACCCAACCGACCGGGGCATGATCTACGGCGCGGGGTTACACCGGGTGACCGGCGTGCCCCGCGCCGTATGCGTTTGTAGGCCAAGGGAAATGCCCGGGCGTGTCATTAGTGAAGTAGGTCCTATCCGGGGCGTCCGTATCGCCCCAGCCGGACTGGATGCGTGTGAGGATGGGGGCATGTCGCACGGCGAGGAACTGTTCGCACTCGGCGGGGACGTGACCACGGAGCCCAGCTTCGAGTCCGCTCTGCGGGGGTATGTAAAACCACAGGTCGACCGGTACGTCGCTCGCGCGGAGCACGAGATCGCGGCCCTGGCCGCCGAACGGGAACAGGCCTACACACAGATCCACAAGCTGGCCGGTCAGGTCGAGGTGCTCCAGCGGGACCTGGCCCAGGCACGTAAGTCGTCCGGGGCGCTGGAGAACGTCTCCTACCGGCACCTCGGCCCCCGGGTGGAGCAGATCCTCACCCTCGCCGAGGAACAGGCCGACGCGATCCTGGTGGCCGCCAACGAGGAGATCGAAGCACGCCGGGGCGCCGCCGAACACATCGTCGAGGAGGCCCGCGAGCAGGCCGCCACCGCCCTCAAGGACTTCGAGATCGCGCTGGCCGCCCGCCGGACGGAGGAGGAGCGGCACACCGCTGCCCGCAGGGCCGAGGCGGACGCCGCGCTCAGGACCGCCAAGGACGAGGCCGCCAGGCTCCGCAAGGCCGCCCAGGAGGCGATGGCGAAGGCCCAGCAGGAGGCCACCCAGCTCCGGGACACGGCCAAGGAGATCCACAACCGGGCCCAGCAGGAGGCGACCAAGCTGCGCGAGGCGGCCCGGGAGGTGCACGCCAAGGCCCAACAGGAGGCCACCCAGCTCCGCGAGGCCGCCAAGGAGGTGCACGCCAAGGCCCAGCAGGAGTCCAAGCGCCTGATCGATCAGGCCACCGAGGCCGGCCGGGCCACCCACGCCAAGGCACAGCGGGATGCCAAGCAGATCATCGACGGCGCCGCCGACGCCGGGCGGGCCACCCGGGAGAAGGCCCACCAGGAGGCGGAGCGGCTCACCACCCAGGCGACCGAGACGGCCAAGCGCAGCCGCGCCGAGACCGAGGCGTACGTACAGCGGATGCGCACCGAGACCGAGGCGTACGTGCAGCACGCCCGGGCCCAGACGCAGCAGGAGCTGGGCACCTGGCGGGCCGGGGTGGAGCAGGAGGTCAACAGCCGGCGTGAGGCCGCGGACCGCGAGCTGACCCAGCGCCGCACGGCAGCCGAACAGGAGTTCACCAAGCGCCGCGACGAGCTGGACCAGCAGTACAAGACCCGCCTCGCCGAGTTGGAGAAGCAGCACAAGGGTCGACACGACGAGCTGGAGTCCGGGTTCGAGTCACGCCGCGCCACGCTGGAGGCGGAATACACCGCCCGGAAGGACGAGATCGAGCAGGGTGCGGCGGCCGTCCGCCAGGCCGCCGAGCAGGACGCACTGACGATGCGCCGACAGGCCGAGGAGGAGGCCGCGACGCTGCTCGGCCGGGCCGAGTCGGAGTCGACCGACAAGCGCCGCAAGGCCGACGAGCACGTCGCGACGTCGCGACGTCAGTTCGAGGAGTACGCGGCCACGACGCAGCAGCACCTGGCCACCACCCAGCAGCACCTCGCCGCCACGCAGCAGGAGGCCGCCGCCGGCCGTCAGCAGCTCGCCCAGGTGATGCTGGAGATCGCCCAGGCCCAGCAGCAACTGGCCGACCTGCGGCAGGAGACCTGGAATTCCCGGCAGGAGTCCGACGATCTCCAGCGCCAGGTGGCGGAACTGCGGTTGGGCCTGCTCAGCGCGGCCAACCGGCCGGGTGGGAGGAGCGACACGGCCGACCGGCCGAGCGGGACCGACGGCAGCGTCTCGGCCGCCCCGGTGTTGGCGGGCGGCAAGCTGACGCCGGCCACGGCGAACGGCGGGAAGCCCCGTCCCGACGCGGACAAGACCCCGGCAGGCGTGGGCACCACGGACAAGACCCCGGCAGGCGTGGGCACCACGGACAAGACCCCGGCAGGCGTGGGCACCACGGACAAGACCCCGGCAGGCGTGGGCACGACGGGCGGGGCGTCGGGCTCCGCGGCGGCCAGCTCCCCCTCGGGCGGGAAACCCGCCGCTGCCAAGGTGGAGCCGGCAGACGCCGGACAACCGGCCAAGGGCCGGATCGAGCCGGCCGACGCCGGGCAGCCGGACAACGGCAGGGTCGCGAGCGTGACCACCGTCGACGGGGACACGGCCAGTGCCGGCGTGGACGGGGAGCCGACCGTTGCGGCGGTGCCCGGCGAGGGCGGCCGGAGCGCCACGCCGAGGAAGATCACCAGCACCGGCGAGAACGGCAAGCGGCCGGCGAAACCGACCACGGACGAACGCAGCGCCAAGCCGAGCAAGGTCGTCGTCGAGAAGGACTGACCGCCCCGACCCGGGTCACCATCCGGCGACCCGGGTCACCGGCGGATCTTGGAAGAATCGGGCCCCTCCAGGGGCCGTTTCGTCCCAAGATCTCAGTGTTCGGGCTGCCGAGCGCCCGCTCGGGCTCGGACGGGATGTCGGCGGTCGGTTTCTGGTGGCACGGCCGCGCCGGGTGGATAGGGCGGGCCTGCGGCGTACGCTCCCGTGTGGAATCCGCAAGGTGGTGCCCATGGTCGGGGCGTCCGGCGGGAGTCGATCAGGGAGGTCCGATGGCAGACGACGGACCGACGGCGTCGAGTGGCGACCGGGATCCCGGCACCGCCCCGGGACCGGGCGACACGAACCGGAAGCCGGAGCACGCCACCGCGCCCGGACCCGCCCTCGACGCGACGGGCGCGACGGATCCGACAGGCGTGACGGGTCCGACGGGTGACGACGAGCCGGTGGCGAACGGATCGAGCCGGTTCGGTACGCCTGGGCGGCCACTGAAGCGCAGCAGTTTCCTCGTCGGCTTCACCGGGGCGGCCGGGGTGCTGCTCGCGTACACCCTCTATCTGGGCCTGCGCAACGCGACCGGGATCCTGGTCCTGGTGGTCATCGCGCTCTTCCTCGCCGTCGGCCTGCACCCCGCCGTGGTCCGGTTACGGTCCTGGGGGGTGCCGCACGGGGCCGCCGTGGCGGTGGTCGCGCTGACCGTCGTGCTGCTTCTCTGCGGTGGCGTGTTCGCCCTGGTGCCGCCGATCGTGACGCAGACCGGGCAGTTCATCGACCAACTGCCGAGCTACCTGGAGTCGTTGCGCCGCAACGAGGCGGTCAACGACCTCGTGGAGCGGTACGACCTGATGGAGCGGGTGCAGAGCGCGGCGAACGCCGACACGGTCGGTCAGGCCCTCGGCGGGGTGCTCGGCGGTGCCCAACTGGTCTTCGGCACGGTCTTCCGGGGGCTGACCGTGCTGGTGCTGACCATCTACTTCCTGGCCTACTTCAACCGGCTCCGCGAACTGGGCTACTCGCTGGTGCCCCGCTCCCGCCGGGAACGGGTACGGCTCATCGGGGACGAGATCCTGACCAAGGTGGGCGCGTACATGGTCGGCGCGCTCAGCATCGCGGTGCTGGCCGGGATCTCCACATACGTCTTCGCGCTGATCGTCGGGCTGCCGTACCCGTTCGCGCTGGCCGTGGTGGTCGCGGTGACGGACCTGATCCCACAGATCGGCGCGACCCTGGGCGCGGTGATCGTCAGCCTGGTCGGCTTCGCCACCGACCTGCCGGTCGGCATCGCGTGTGCGGTGTTCTTCCTGATCTACCAGCAGGTGGAGAACTACCTGATCTACCCCAAGATCATGCGCCGGTCGGTGTCGGTCAACGAGGTGGCCGCCCTGGTCGCCGCCCTGCTCGGGGTCTCCCTGCTGGGCGTGGTGGGCGCGCTGATCGCGATCCCGGCGGTGGCCGCGTTCCAGCTCATCCTGCGGGAGGTTCTCCTGCCCCGGCAGGAGTCCCGCTGACCCGGCCGGCGGCGAGGCGGATCAGCCGGCCCGGCCGGCGGGCGGGCCGGGCACCGGGCGGTCCGCGAAGGAGGCCACCGTGCGGTCGGCGTACGCGCTGACGTCGCCGGTCTCCATCGGGCCGTCCCAGCTGGTCGGCAGCGGCACGGCTGCGGCCGGGTTCACCCGGCGGACCACCTCGTCCAGCACGGTCTCGGCGTCGCCGACCCAGAGGTGCTTCGCGCCGGGCACCCCGACCACCTCGGCCTGCGGCACCGCCGCGAAGCGCTCCCGGGCCTCGTCAGGGCGCAGGTAGTCGTCGAACTCGGGCACCAGCGCGGTCAGCGGCTTGCCGGACTCCGCCCAGTGGTCGAGGTCCGCCGACTCGGAGTAGCGCAGCGGCGGGGAGAGCAGGATCGCCCCGACGACGGCCGGGTCGCAGCCGTACCTCAGGGTCAGGTCGGTGCCGAACGACCAGCCGAGCAGCCAGACGTTCGGCAGCTCGTGGAACTCGGCGTACTCGATGGCGGCGGCGACGTCGAAGCGTTCGCCGACCGCGTTGTCGAAGGCCCCCTCGCTGGTGCCGCGCAGGCTGCTGGTCCCCCGGGTGTTGAAGCGGAGCACCGCCAGGTCGGCCAGGGCCGGCAGCCGCCACGCCGCCTTGCGGAACACGTGGCTGTCCATCATCCCGCCGTGCGTCGGCAGCGGGTGCAGGCAGACGAGGGTGCCCACCGGCTCGCGGTCCAGCGGCCGGGCCAGTTCGCCGACCAGCCGCAGACCGTCCGCGGTGTGCAGCTCGATGTCCTCGCGGTGGCCGGGCAGGATGGAGGACGCGCGGATCGGTGTGCTCACCCCTCCAGTCTCGCCGGTGCGGGCGGGAAGCGCCGGGCGGGGCCGAAACAGCGTGATCCAGATCGCTCAGCCGTACCGAGGGCCGCCGCGACCGCGCTGGACGGCCGGCCCGCGCCGGTCCCGGGCCCGCCAGCACCCGCTGTGCCAGTGCCGCCGGTCGGTCAGGTCGCCCCGCCCGTCCGCCGGCCACGCCACCAGGTGCGCCACCCCGGGCCGGATCTCCTGGTCACAGCCCGGGCAGCGGTACGTCTTGGTGGACGCGCCGCCGCTGATCCCGCGTACCTGCCAGTCGCCGTCGCGCCACTGCTGCACCGAGGCGACGCCCTGGCGGGCCCGGTCGGAGTCGAGGTGCGCGGACTCATCGCGGCGGGGTCGGTTGCGACGAGGGCTCACGCTTGCCAAGCGTACGGGCCGACGCCGGAGCCGGCCCGCGGCGGGCGGGCCGGCCCGGGCGACGGTCAGTCCCAGGTCTGCGGGTCGGCGGCATCCGAGGCGACCTTCGCCCCGCCCAGCAGGACAGCGGCGTCCGCCTCGGTGAAGCCCTCGTACGGCCAGCCGAAGTTGGCGATCAGGTGGGCCTTCGGGATGCCGAGCAGCTCCAGTTGGCCGCCCTGCGGATAGCGGTAGGCCGGGCGTCCGTCGATCGTCAGGTTTCCCGACGTGCGGTCGGTGGCGATCGAGCGCGCGTAGTCGAACGCGACGTGGATCAGCGCTTCCCCGGCCCCGGCCACCATCAATGACATGTTCAGAGCGGCGGGGAAGGCTCCCGCGTCAACCGTGCAGCGTTTCAGCCGGGCGCCGCCTGGCAGCGCGGTCAGCCGCACCGGCGCGACGCAGCGGCGCGCCTCGCCCAGCCGGAGGGCACCGACCGCCACCTCGATCTCCTCAGCGGTCACGGCGGTCACGGCGCCCCGGGCGTACAGGCCGGGGGCCGGTTGCCAGAGCCGGACCCAGGTGGGCGTGGGGACGCCCGCCCGGTGCGGGCGGTCGGTGCCGTCGAAGGCCGCCTCGACGGTCATGTCGGCGACCCCCTGCGGCAGCCCCTCCAGCCCGCCCTGTCGCAGCGCGGCGACGGAACGGGCCAGCTCGACGGTCACCGCTCGGCCACCGCCGACATCGATGCGGGCGCTCTCCACGCCGGCCCCGACCTGCCAGCCCAGGTAGCGGGCCCGGGCCGGGTCGAAGCCGAAGTGCAGTGCCTGCGGATCCGTGCCGACCAGATCGGGGGCAGCGGCGGCACCGGGGACGCTGGCCAGCCGGGGCGGCGCGGCGGTGGCGACGGCCGGTGCGGCGGCGTCCGGTGGGCGTACCCGCTCCGGCAGCCCGGTGCCGGTGACGACGGTGAACCCGAGCGCCGCCACCAGGCCCAGCGCGACGCCTCCGCCGACCCGGCGACGACGGCGGCGGGCTCTCCCCCCGGCGACGGCACGGGCCGTCAACCGGTCGGTGTCGACCGTTCCCTCGGCGCGCTCCCGCAGCGTCCGTACGATCCGCTGGTCGAGGTCGGTCACAGCCCACTCCCGTTCGTGGCCGGGACGCCGTAGCGCTCCCGGAGGTGGATGAGCGCCCGCATGGCGTGGGTGCGGACGGTGACCGGCGAGCAGCCGAGGATCTGGGCGATGGTCGCGTCGTCGAGATCCTCGTAGTAGCGCAGCACGAGCACCGCCCGCTGGCGGTTCGGCAATGCGAGGACGAGGCGCCACAGGGCGTCCCGCTCGGCTGTCTCGCCGCTCAGGTCGCCGCGCTGCGGCCGTTCCGCGAAGTCGGCGGTGGCCAGTTCCCGGTTCGTGCGCCGACGCCACCAGGAGTTGTTGGCGTTGACCAGCATCCGGCGCACGTACACGTCCGGCCGGTCGACCCGGGCGATCCGCCGCCAGTGCACGTACGCGCGGGCCAGGACGTCCTGCGTGAGGTCCTCGGCCCGGTGCTCGTCACCCGTCAGCAGCCGGGCCAGCCGGATCAGGGCCGGGCCCCGGCTGCTGACGTACTCCTCGAAGGTCACACCATCCAGACGCCGTCACCGGCCGCCGGTGTTGACCCGCTCAGCGACGGGTGTGGTCGCGGAAGCCACGACCACTCTTGCGGCCCAGGTAGCCGGCCGTGACCAGATGCTCCAGCAGCGGCGCGGGCGCGAAGCCCGGCTCGCGCAGCTCCAGGTAGAGCTCCCGCTGGATGGCCAGCGAGACGTCCAGGCCGACCACGTCGAGCAGCTCGAACGGGCCCATCGGGTAGCCGCAGCCCAGCTTCATCGCGTGGTCGATGTCGTCGGCGGTGGAGTAGCTCGCCTCCAGCATCTTCACCGCGTCGTTGAGGTACGGGAAGAGCAGCGCGTTGACGATGAAGCCGGACCGGTCGCCGCAGACCACACCCGTCTTGCCCAGCGCCGCGCAGACCGCGCGGGCGGTGGCGGTGGTCTCCGCCGAGGTGCGGATGGTCTCCACGACCTCGACCAGCGGCATGAGCGGTGCCGGGTTGAAGAAGTGCAGCCCGACCACGTCGGCGGGCCGCTGGGTGGCCATCGCGACGTCGATCACCGGCAGCGACGAGGTGGTGGTGGCGAGCACGACGCCCGGCTTGCAGATCTCGTCGAGGCTGGCGAAGAGGGCCTTCTTGACGCTCAGCTCCTCGACCACGGCCTCGACGACGAGGTCGACGTCGGCGAGATGTTCCAGGGTCGCCGACCAGTTGATCCGGCCGAGCGCGGCGTCCCGGTCGGCCTCGCTGAGTTTGCCGCGCACCACGCCCTTGTTGAGCGAGGTCTTGACCGCCTCGAAGACCCTGGCGGACTTCTCCGCGCCCCGGGTCACCGAGACGACCTCGTAGCCGGCCTTCGCGAAGACCTCGATGATGCCGGTGGCCATCGTCCCGGATCCGACGATACCGACCTTCGCGATAGCGCGGGCGCCGTCGCCGGCCGCGGCCTCCGTCGCCACCGGCGTCCGCTCGTCGGGTACGACGACCGGGGAGCCCGGCCGCTCATAGGTGTAGAAGCCCCGGCCGGACTTGCGACCGAGCAGCCCGGCGGTGACCATCTGCTTGATCAGCGGCACCGGGGCGTGCCGGCGGTCCCGCCCGCCGCGCCGGTACATGGTGTCGAGGATCTCGTACGCGGTGTCCAGGCCGATCAGGTCCATCAGCGCCAGCGGACCCATCGGCAGGCCGCAGCCGAGCTTCATGGCGGCGTCGATGTCCTCGCGGGTGGCGTAGTGCGCCTCGAACATGCCGACGGCGTGGTTGAGGTAGCCGAAGAGCAGCGCGTTGGCGATGAAACCGGCGCGGTCGCTGATGGTGACGTCGACCTTGCCGAGCCGCTTGCAGAGCGCCTCCACGTCGGCAACCACGTCGGCGGAGGTGACCACCGTGCGGACCACCTCGACCAGCTTCATCACCGGGGCCGGGTTGAAGAAGTGGATGCCGATCACCTGGTTGGGCCGGGTGGTGGCAACAGAGATCTCGGTGACGCTCAGCGACGAGGTGTTGGTGGCCAGGATCGCCTCGGGCTTGCAGACCCGGTCCAGCTCGGCGAAGATCCGCTGCTTCAGGTCCAGGTGCTCGGGCACCGCCTCGATGACCAGGTCCACCGAGCGCAGCGCGTCCAGCCCGACCTCGAACCGGACCCGGCTCAGCAGCGCGTCCCGGTCGGCCTCGGCGAGCTTGCCCTTGGCCACGGCCCGGTCCGTCGACCCGGTGAGGATGGCCCGGCCGCGCTCCAGCCCGTCCCCGGAGACCTCGACCGCGACGACGTCGACCCCGTTGCGCGCGAATACCTCGACGATGCCGGCGCCCATGGTTCCCAGACCCACAACGCCCACGCTGGTGAAATCGCGCGCCACGACCAGCCTCCTCATTACTCCACACGGCCGCATGAACGGCCATTAAGGTTATGCGCGCGAGTCTGCCATGTGACGTTACGTTGTCGAGTCGCCGTGGGAAATTTCACGAGCCCCGCGGGTCGCGCTCGCCCGGTCAGCCCACCCTGCCGGTCAGCCTCAGCAGCTCGGCGACGAACTCGGTCGGTCGTTCCAGGTGCGGGCTGTGCCCGCAGCCGGGGAGCAGCACCTCGCGGTACGCCCCGCCGGCCGCCGCGTAACGCTCCAGCACCGCCCGGGTCTGCCCCACCATCGGCTGCGCCGGGCAGGCCTCCGCCCCTGGCCAGCCGGGCAGCACACCCAGCGAGCCGAGGTGGGCCAGGTCCATCATCGCGGTGTCCGAGACGATCACGTCGGCGTCTCCGTGGATCCAGGTGATCGGCGGCTTGGCGGCCACGGCGACCAACTCGTCGGCGATCCGGAAGTACGCCGGGGAGAGGGCGTTGAGCACTCCACGCCGTCCCGGTGCGGTGCCGGGCCAGTTCGCCGACGCCGCCGCCGTGCCGGGATAGTTGTCGTCGCCGGTCGCGGTGGACAGGAGGCTGTCCAGCAGCAGTTCCTCGTCGTCGCCCAGCGAGGCCGGGTCCGCCACGTAGGTGGCCCGCAGCACGGCGCGTGGGCTGGTCGGGTCGTCCGCGCCCCGGTCACCGGCGGCCAGCCGCTCGACGAAGTCCCGGTTGGCGGTGCCCCCGCCGGTACCGGCGAAGTCGGGGGTGGTCGGCGTCCCCGTCAGGTCCCGGGTGCCGCCGTAGCCGTACGGCGACACCGGCGCGGCGAGCAGCAGCGCACCCACCCGGTCCGGGTGATCGACGAGCAGCCGCATGGCCACCCCACCGCCGAGCGAGTGCCCCGCCACCACGGGCCGGGTGCCGGGCGTGAAGAGGGACGGCTCGTCGAGCAACGCGGCGACGTCGTCGGCGAAGTCGGTCAGCCCCCGGGTCGCGTCCACCGGGGCGGTGTCGCTCAGCCCGTAGCCACGCAGGTCGGGCGCGACCACCCGGATCGTGGCCGGCAGTCGCCGTACCAGCGGTTCCCAGAAGGCCGCCGACGAGCAGTTGCCGTGGATCAGCAGCACGGGAACGCCGTCCGGCGGCCCGGCCACCCGTACCGCCTGGGTGATTCCGTTCGCCGACACCAGCCGCTGTCCGGTTTCCATCCGCCGGATGCTGCCATCACGGCAGCGGACGCGTCCATGGGCCGGCCCGCCACCTTCCAGCACCGGGAGGTGTGCGCCGGCATCCGCCGTCGGCGTCGATCAGGACGGCGCGGACAGCACCGCCGAAATCGCCACCGGCGGCACCGGGTCGACGCCGGGTACCGGCGGCGCCGCGATCGGCAACGGCAGGGTCGGGCGTCGGTCCCGGCGCGGTTCGCCGAAGCTGAACCCCACCGGGTCGGTCCGCGCCACGCCCGGGTCGAAGACCCGCAACTCGGTGCGGCCCAGCCGGACCACGTCCCCGTCGGCCAGCCGCTCCACGCCGATGATCCGCCGGTCGTTCAGCCAGGTGCCGTTGGTGGAGCCCAGATCCGCCAGGGCCACCCCCTCGCCCGTCAGCCAGATCTCGGCGTGCCGGCGGCTCAGGTGCCCGTCGTACACCACGATGTCGGCGGTCGGCGCCCGGCCGATGACCTGCCGCTCGGGGCCGACCCGAAAGCTCAGCCCCCGCATCGACCCGCCAGCCACCGTCAACAACGGCCTGAGTTCCGAATGCTCCTCCATGGACAAGTCAGCCTCCACCCCACGCGGTCACCCCACGCGTCAGCTTGCCATCACACGGTAGTCGCCCTACACCGCCGCGTGGTCACCTCCGCGCCCCCGGCCGGACACCTCGCGTTCGGCGGTTCGGGCGCGCACCGGCGCAAGAATCATCACAAGTCCGACCACCGCCCGTCCACCCCGTCCCAGCGCCACGCCGCCGGACGAGGCCGGACCGGCGGGCGGTACCGGCCGCCGCGGCCCTACCGACGAGTAATCCTCGGGTCTAGACTTCCGCCATGACGGCTGTGCATGTCCCGGGTACCCCGATCATCGAGGACGGCCGACTGGTCTCGACGAGCCCGGCGACCGGCGCGGAGGCCGGACGCCTGCCGGTCGCCACCGCCGAGGACGTCGGACGGGCCGTCGACCGGGCCCGCGCGGCCGGCGAGTGGTGGGCCGGGCTCGGTTTCGGCGGGCGCCGGGAGCGGCTGCTGCGCTGGCGCAGCCTCCTCGCCCGGCGGATCGAGGAGATCGCCGAGCTGGTGCACACCGAGGGCGGCAAGCCGGTCGCCGACGCCGTCGTCGAGGTCGTCACCGCCGTCGAGCACGTCGACTGGGCGGCCCGCAACGCCCGTCGGGTGCTGGGCCCCCGCCGGGTCCGCTCGCGGCTCGTCCTCGCCGAGTTCTCCGCCCACCTCGAATACCAGCCGTACGGCGTCGTCGGCGTGATCGGCCCGTGGAATTACCCCGTCTTCACCCCGATCGGCTCCGCCGCGTACGCGCTGGCGGCAGGCAACGCGGTGGTGCTGAAGCCCAGCGAGTACACCCCCGCCGTCGGGCAGTGGCTGGTCGACACGTTCGCCGAGGTGGTCCCGGAGCAGCCGGTGTTCACCGCGGTGCACGGGCTCGGCGACGTCGGGGCCGCGCTCTGCCGCTCCGGAGTGGACAAGGTGGCCTTCACCGGCTCGTCGGCGACCGCCCGCAAGGTGATGGCGGCCTGCGCCGAGTCGCTGACGCCGGTACTGCTGGAGGCGGGCGGCAAGGACGCGATGATCGTCGACGCCGACGCCGACCTGGACGCCGCCGCCGAGGCGTGCGTCTGGGGCGCGCTGACCAACGCCGGCCAGACCTGCATCGGCATCGAGCGGGTCTACGCGGTCGAGCCGGTCTTCGACGCCTTCGTTGGCAAGGTGGTCGAGCGGGCCGGCCGGTTGACCGTCGGCCCTGACAACGCCGACATCGGCCCGATCACCATGCCGAGCCAGGTCGAGGTGATCCGCCGGCACATCGACGACGCGCTGTCCCGGGGCGGCCGGGCGGTGCTCGGCGGCGCGGACGCGGTGCAGCCGCCGTACGTGCGGCCGACCGTGCTGGTGGACGTCCCGGAGGACTCCGCCGCCGTACGCGAGGAGACGTTCGGCCCGACCCTGACCATCAACCGGGTGCGCGACGCCGACGAGGCCGTCGCCCGGGCCAACGCCCTGTCGTACGGCCTGGGCGGCTCGGTCTTCGGCCGGCGGCACGCGGTGGCGATCGCCCGGCGGCTGCGCTCGGGGATGGCGTCGGTGAACTCGGCGCTGACCTTCGCCGGGATGTCGACCCTGCCGTTCGGCGGCGTCGGCGACTCCGGCTTCGGGCGCATCCACGGCGAGGACGGGCTGCGCGAGTTCAGCCGCGCCAAGGCCATCACCCGACGACGGGCCCGGTCGCTGCTGCCCTCGACGACCTTCGAGCGGACGCCGGCCGACGTCGCCCGACTTGTCAAGGCCATCAAGGTCATCTACGGCCGGTGACTGTCAGATAACCGATCATGACCGCCCCCGCGTGTGTCCAACGTGGTGGGAGCAGTACATTGCGTTAAATGCGCCCCCATCGATTGCGCTTCCACCTCGTCGACAGCGACCGGTCGTGGAGTGCCCGGCAGCGGCGTCGCCGTGCCGACTGGCTGGCCCGAACGTTCCCCGACCTGGAGAAGATGCACGTCATCGACCTGGGCGGCCGGCTCGGCACCTGGACCCGCGCGGACGTGCGGCCGGCCCGCGTACACGTGGTCAATCTGGAGCGACCGCCGGCGGACGTCCCTGGGTGGGCGGAGGTCGACCGGGCCGACGCCTGCGACCTGCCGGCCCGGATCACCGCGCGCCGCTACGACCTGGTCTTCTCCAACTCCGTGGTGGAGCACGTCGGCGGGCACGAGCGGCGGCTGCGCTTCGCCGACGCCGTGCGCGGTCTCGGCGACCGGCACTGGGTGCAGACGCCCTACCGCTACTTCCCCATCGAACCGCACTGGATCGCGCCGGGCATGCAGTTCCTTCCGGTACGGCTGCGCACCGCGTTCGCCCGCCACTGGCCGCTCGGGCACAAGCCGACCCGCACCCACGAGTCCGCCATCCACCAGGTGCTCTGGACGGAACTGCTCGACCGCTCACAGATGCGGCACTACTTCCCCGACTCGCAGATCCTCGTCGAGCGGGTCGCCGGCCTGCCCAAGTCGCTGATCGCCGTCCGCGCGGACGGACCGGCGAACCCGTCCCGGTGACGCCCGGGGGCCGGGCCGGCCAGGCGCGTCAGAAGAGGGTGAGCTCGTCGCGCTCGATGCCACGCAGCTTGTCGTAGTTCACGACCACGCAGCGGATACCACGGTCCGCGGCGAGCACCCGGGCCTGCGGCTTGATCTCCTGCGCGGCGAAGACGCCGACGACCGGGGCGAGCAGCGGGTCCCGGTTCATCAGTTCCAGGTATCGGGTGAGCTGCTCCACGCCGTCGATCTCGCCGCGCCGCTTCACCTCCACGGCGACCGCGCCGGAGTTACCGTCCCGGCAGAGCAGGTCGACCGGACCGATCGCGGTCATGTACTCCCGGCGGACCAGCGTGAACCCCGCACCGAGGGTCTCCGGGTTGGCCGCCAGCAACTCCTGGAGGTGCGCCTCCACACCGTCCTTGCGCAGGCCCGGATCGACACCCAACTCGTACGAGGTGTCCTGGAAGATCTCCTCCAGGGTGATCCGCAGTTCCTCGCCCGCCTTGTTGACGACCCGCCAGACGCCGGGGGCCTCCTCCAACCGGCAGGGCGGGCTCATCCAGTTCAACGGCTTGTACGCCCGGTCGTCGGCGTGGATCGACACCGACCCGTCCGCCTTCACCATGAGCAACCGGGTGGCCAGCGGCAGATGGGCCGAGAGCCGTCCGACATAGTCCACCGAGCACTTCGCAATGACCAACCGCACCCGACGAGGGTAACCGAGACCCCGGGCGGTGCCACCGAGCGGCACTGGCGTGCCGGTGCGATGCTGAGACGGTGCTCGAAGTTCTCACCGGTACCGGTCTCGCCGCCTCGGCAGGGCTGAACGCATACATCCCCCTGCTCACCATGGGTCTCCTGGCCCGCTACACCAGCCTGATCGACCTGCCCGGCGGATGGCAGTGGCTGGGTAACGGCTGGGTGATCGCGATCCTGGCGGTGCTGCTGGTCGTCGAGGTCGTCGCCGACAAGGTGCCGGTGGTCGACCACGTCAACGACGTGGTGCAGACCGTGGTCCGGCCGACCGCCGGCGGCCTGGCGTTCGGCGCGGGCTCGTCCTCGGAGACGGTGACGGTGAGCGACCCGGGCAGTTTCTTCTCGTCGAGCCAGTGGGTCCCGGTGGTGACCGGGGTGCTGATCGCCTTCGGCGTGCACCTGCTGAAGTCCGCCGCCCGACCGGTCATCAACGCGACCACGGCCGGCGTCGGCGCGCCGGTTGCCAGCACCGCCGAGGACGCCACCAGCGTGGTCATGTCGGTCGTGGCGATCATCCTGCCGGTACTGGTGCTGGCGTTCCTGCTCGGGCTGGTCGTCTTCCTCTTCTGGTTCCTGCGCCGCCGCTCCGTACGCCGCCGGGAGCGTCAGGCGGCGCGGGCCGCCGGCTTCCGCGTCTGACCGGGTACGTCCCGCCACGGCGCTCCCGGGCGTTGCCGGGTCCTCGGCCGCCGCCCCACCGACGGTGTCGGACACGCCGCTGGCCGGCACCCGGGTTCGGGTGACGGCCAGCGTTGTCGTTCGGGTGGGTCAGCTTGTTCGGGTGGGTCAGCTGTTCCAGTGCTTGGCGACGAGGTCGGCGGCCTGCTGCTCCCACTGGGCGTAGTGGTCGGGGTACGCCGACACCTGCACGGTCTGGGCGGCCTTGGTCAGCGGCATGTCCTGCCAGCCGTCGACCTGCTTCAGACCCTTCAGGAACGCCGTCGTCGAGTACTCCGGGTCGGTGATCTGCTCGACCGTGCCCCAACCCGAGGACGGACGCTGCTGGAACAGACCCTGCGAGTCGTGGTCGTTGCGGTCACCCAGATGACCCAGGTTCTCCAACTTCGACTCCTGCAACGCCGTCGCGATCGACACCACGGCGGCCCGCTCGTCCATACCGGCCTTCTTCGTCGCCGCGATGATCGCCTTCGTGCTCGCGACCTGCTCGTCCGACAGGTCGATCCGCGACTGCGCGCCCTGCACACCGTGCGGGATCAGCTTGCCGGTGTCGACGGCCGGCTTGTCAGCCTGCACCGCCGCCGCGACGGGCGCGGCGTCCACGGCCGGGGTGGGGGTGTCGGTCAGCGGGCCAGCAGCCACACCACCAGCGAACGCGAGACCGGCAATACCAAGAACACTGTTACGGATGATCGAGTTCATGAGGATGCTCCATTCGGGGGTTGGCACCCGCACACCCGAGGGGGACCGGGTACACGCGCGGATGCAAGCACCGTCCGGCGCTCAACAAACTGGGGGATGTCCGGCGTCTGCCACCGGAAAGTTCAGGACCGGCCGGGTGGGCCGGGAGGTTCAGGCCGGGTGGCCCGACGGTCCGGGCTGCACGGGGCGGGGGGATGCCCTCACGTCGGCCGCGACCATGTGTAACGACCGGCGGCCCACCATCATTCCGAGGCCCGGCACACCAACCTGCCGGGGCGGTGTGCCCTTACTCAGCCGTACGCATGGTGTAACGACTCCGGGCCGGCCACGATTCCGCCCCCACGATGCCCCCGGTCACATCCCGAAACCGGACACCACGCCCAGACAGTGCATCGACACACGAGCGGACGGATCGCGGACGAGCAGGTGACTGAAACTTGGTCCGGAACGCCCCTCCGCCCCCGCCCCTCCCCCGCCCGCCCCCGATTCCTCCGCGATCTTGCACTTTTGGTCCCGACATTCCCCGCAAAGCGCGCAAACGATGGGCCGAAAGTGCAAGATCGCGCGGGGAGAAGGTGGGGAGGCGCGGGAGGGGAGGCGCGGGAGGGGGGAGGGAGGGCGTGAGGGGGAGGGCTGGCGATGTGGGCACACGCAGACCAGCCGGCACTGACATCATCTCCCGGTGCACGTGAAGATCCCCCGCGTTCCGCTCGTCGCGACCCTTGCCGCCGTTGTCGCCGCGGCTGCCCTACTCGCCGTCCCGATCCCCCTCCGCGCCCCGGCCAGCGCCGGCTTCATCCGGATCCCGGAGGCGGCACGAGGCCCGGCGGCCCCGACGGCCCCGACCACACCGAACGCACCGACCCCACCGGCGTCGGCAGCGCCGGAGGGCACACCCGCCGCGACGGCCCCCGGCGCGACCCCGCCCGGGACCAGGCCACCCGTCGTCGACCACGGGCCGCGTACGGGGAACAAGGTGGCGCTCACGTTCGACGCCGACATGACGGACGCGATGCGGAATCAACTACGCAGTGGCGCTGTGCGGTCGTACGCGAACCTGAAGATCATCGACCTGCTGGAGCGGGAGCGGGTGCCCGCCACCTTCTTCCTCACCGGCAAGTGGGTCGAGCAGTACCCGGACGTGACCCGCCGGCTCGCCGGGAACCCGCGCTTCGAGTTGGCCAACCACACGTACGGGCACCTGGCCTTCACTCCGGACTGCTACGGACTGCCCCGAATCGCCGAGCGGGAGATGACCGCCGACGTGGCCCGGACGTTCGACGTGGTGGCCGCGTACGGAGGGCGGCAGACCCGGTACTTCCGCTTCCCCGGCCTGTGCCACGACCGGAAGGCGCTGGCCGCGCTGGCACCGTTGGGGGTGACGGTGGTGGACGGCGACGTGGTCAGCGGTGACCCGTTCGCAAAGTCCTGGCGGCCGGTGGTGCGCGCATCGCTGGACGGGGTGCGTCCCGGCTCGGTGATCATCCTGCACGTGACTGAGGCGAACGCGCCGATGACGGATGAGGCGCTGCCGCACATCCTGGCCGGGTTGGCCGAGCGCGGTCTTGAGCCGGCCCCGCTCTCGGAGGTGCTCGGGCTGGGCTGAATCAGCCTCGGGATAGCCACAAATGCCTAAAATTGGGGCAAGACTCTAGAGGAGGTCTCATGACCGCAGCAATGGAGATGCCCCGCGTCCAGGAGTGTGTGGTCGCGGCCTGCTCGTACAACCACACCAACGACTGTCATGCCTTCGCCATCACGATCGGCAGCCCGGACCACGCGCACTGCCACACCTTCATCGAGATGCCGGCGGTCCGGGGCGGGGTGGACGGTGGCATGACCGCTCAGGTCGGCGCCTGCCAGCGCGCGGACTGCCGGCACAACGAGCAGCTGGAGTGCCACGCACCGGCGATCAAGGTCGGTCCGGACAACGACATGGCCGACTGCATGACCTACGTCAGCCGCTGACCGCCCCGAAGTGTAAGGAAGGGCTTCTCGGAACCGCCCGCCTCAACGCCGGGCGTTGACAAGGGGCCCTTCCTTACGCCTTCAGCGCAGGCCGTTGGTTTCGCGGACCACGGTGACCAGTTCGTCGATGATCCCGGTCAGGGCGAAGTCCTTCGGCGTGAAGACCCGGGCCACCCCGGCGGCCCGGAGTTGCTCCGCGTCGCCGGCCGGGATGATTCCGCCGACCACCACCGGCAGGTCCGGCCGGCCGGCGGCGCGCAGGCCGTCCAGCACCGCCGGCACCGCCGCCAGGTGTGAGCCGGAGAGCACCGAGAGGCCGACGAGGTCCACGTCCTCCTCCACGGCGGCGGCGACGATCTGCCCGGCGGTCAGCCGGATGCCCTGGTAGATCACCTCGAAGCCGGCGTCGCGGGCGCGTACCGCGATCTGCTCGGCGCCGTTGGAGTGCCCGTCGAGACCGGGCTTGCCGACCAGCAGGCGGAGCCGGCCGCTGCCCAGCTCACGGGCGGTGGCGGCGACCCGCTCCCGGACGGCGGCCAGGGTGGCGTCCCCGCCGGCCCCGGTGGCGCCGGCCAGACCGGTGGGCGCCCGGTACTCGCCGAACATTTGCCGCAGCGCGCCGGCCCACTCGCCGGTGGTCACCCCGGCCCGCACGCACTCCAGTGTCGCCGGCATCAGGTTCGTCGTGGTCGCGGCGTCCGCGCGCAGCCGGGCCAGCGCGGCGTCGACCGCCGCGTCGTCCCGACCGGCCCGCCACCGGCGTACGGAGGCCGTGGCCGCCGCCTCGACCGCCGGGTCGACCTGTTCGACGGCCTCGGCACCGGCGGCGGTCAGCGGGGACGACTCGGTCTCGGTGAACCGGTTGACGCCGACCACCACGTCGGTGCCGGCCTCCATCCGGCGACGCCGCTCGGCCAGCGAGGCGACCAGCGCGCTCTTGAGGTAGCCGGTCTCCACGGCGGCGACGACGCCACCCATCTCCAGCACCTTGTCCAGCTCCGCCCGCGCCCCGGCGACGATCTCGTCGACCAGCGCGGTCATCACGAGCGAGCCCTCGAAGAGGTCCGGGTACTCCAGCAGGTCCGACTCGTACGCGAGCACCTGCTGCATCCGCAGCGACCACTGCTGGTCCCACGGCCGGGGCAGGCCGAGCGCCTCGTTCCAGGCGGGCAGCTGGACGGCGCGGGCCCGGGCGTCCCGGGAGAGGGTCACGCCGAGCATCTCCAGCACGATGCGCTGGATGTTGTTCTCCGGCTGCGCCTCGGTGAGGCCCAGCGAGTTGACCTGTACGCCGTACCGGAACCGCCGCTGCTTCGGGTTCTGCACGCCGTAGCGCTCGCGGGTGATCTCGTCCCAGAGCGTGCCGAAGGCGCGCATCTTGGCGATCTCCTCGACGAAGCGCACCCCGGCGTTGACGAAGAAGGAGATCCGCTGCACGACGTCGCCCATCCGCTCGGCCGGCACCTGCCCCGAGTCACGGACCGCGTCGAGCACCGCGACAGCGGTGGAGAGCGCGAAGCCGACCTCCTGCACCGGCGTCGCACCGGCCTCCTGGAGGTGGTAGGAGCAGATGTTGACCGGGTTCCACTTCGGCATCGTCTTCAGCGTGTGCGCGACGATGTCGGCCGTGAGCCGCAGCGACGCGGCCGGCGGGAAGATGTGGGTGCCCCGGGAGAGGTACTCCTTGATGATGTCGTTCTGGGTGGTGCCGGCACAGCGGGACAAGTCCGCGCCCTGCTCCGCGCCGACCGTGCCGTAGAGGGCGAGCAGCCACATCGCCGGCGCGTTGATGGTCATGGACGTGTTCATGTCGGCCAGCGGAATGCCCTCGAAGAGGGCCCGCATGTCGCCGAGGTGCGCCACCGGGACGCCCACCCGGCCCACCTCACCGGTGGCGAGCTCGTGGTCGGGGTCGTAGCCGGTCTGCGTCGGCAGATCGAAGGCGACCGACAGCCCGGTCTGCCCCTTGGCCAGGTTGCGGCGGAAGAGCGCGTTGGTCGCGGCGGCCGAGCTGTGCCCGGCGTAGGTGCGCATCACCCACGGGCGGTCGCGCTCGGGCAGCCGGCCGGGGAGAGCCTTCTCATCCATGGCGGGAGTCTAAGTTACCGTTCAGTCACCGCAGCTGTGGAAAACCACACAGCTCCATGGAGTGGAAACCCGGGTGCGAAGCACCCGACATGGGCGCGACCACCACACCCCGGCCGGCCCGCCACCACGGCCAGGTCGCACACTTGACCCATGCATGACGAGCTGGCGATCTCCGTGCGGGGGCTACGCAAGGCGTACGGCGACAACGCCGCCGTGGCGGGCGTGGACCTCGACGTCCACCGCGGCGAGGTCTTCGCCCTCCTCGGCCCCAACGGCGCCGGCAAGACCACCACCGTGGAGATCCTGGAGGGCTACCGGCGGCGCGACGCCGGCGACGTCGACGTCCTCGGCAGCGACCCGGCCCGGCCGGCCGCCGACTGGCGTTCCCGGGTGGGCATCGTGCTCCAGGGCACCGGCGAGTTCGACGAGCTGACCGTCGCCGAGGTGGTGCGCCACTTCTCCGGTTTCTACGCCGGCGCGGAGGACCCGGACAAGGTCATCGAGCGGGTCGGGCTGGCCGCCAAGGCGAAGGCCCGTACGCACACCCTGTCCGGCGGGCAGAAGCGCCGGCTCGACGTGGCGCTCGGCATCGTCGGCCGCCCCGAGCTGCTCTTCCTGGACGAGCCGACCACCGGTTTCGACCCGGAGGCCCGCCGGGAGTTCTGGGAGCTGATCCGCGACCTGGCCGCCGCCGGCACCACCATCGTGCTCACCACCCATTACCTCGACGAGGCCGAGGCCCTCGCCGACCGGGTCGGCGTGATCGCGGGCGGCAAACTGGTCGAGGTCGCCGCGCCCGACCAGCTGGGCAACCGGCGGGAGGCCCTCGCGACGGTCTCCTGGCGTATGCCGGAGGGGGCACGGGAGACGGCGGAGAGTGCGACGCCGACGGCGCTGGTGGCGGAGCTGGCCGCGCGCTTCGGCGGTGAGGTCCCGGGCCTGACGGTGACCCGGCCGACCCTGGAGGACATCTACCTGCGGATGATCGGACATCGATGACCACCACGACGAAGCCGGCCGCGTTGGCCAGCACGGCACCGGCCCGACGGCCCGGCCCGGCCGCCCTCGCCCTGCGTCAGGGCCGGCTGGAGATCACCCAGTTCCTGCGCAGCCGGGAGTCCGTCGTCTTCACGATGGGCTTCCCGGTCATCATGATCCTGATCTTCGCGGCGATCTTCGGCGACGAGATCGCCCCCGGGGTCAGCTACACGCAATACTTCATCACCGGCATGATCGCCACCGGCCTGATGACGGTGAGCTTCCAGAACCTCGGCATCTGGATCCCGATCGAGCGGGACCGGGGGGTGCTCAAGCGCTACCGGGGCACGCCGATGCCGAGTTGGGTCTGGTTCGCCGGCAAGGTGCTCATGGTGGTGGCGATCGGCATCGCCGAAACGGTTCTGCTGATCGCGGTCTCGGCGGCGATGTTCGACCTGAAGCTGCCCGGCACCGCCACGAAGTGGCTGACCTTCGGCTGGGTGTCGGTGCTCGGCGTCACCGCCTGCACGCTGTGCGGCATCGCCATCTCGTCGCTGGCCCGCACCGCCCGCAGCGGCTCGGCGGTGGTCACCCCGATCGCGTTGGTGCTCCAGTTCATCTCCGGGGTGTTCTTCGTCTTCACCGAACTGCCGGCATGGATGCAACAGGTCGCGGCGTTCTTCCCGCTGAAGTGGATGTGCCAGGGCCTGCGCTCGGTCTTCCTGCCGGATGCCTTCGGCGCCCTTGAGCCGGCCGGCTCGTTCGAGCTGGGCCGGGTCGCCCTGGTGCTCGTCGCGTGGTGCGTGATCGGTCTGGTGCTCTGCCTGACCACGTTCCGCTGGACGACCAAGCGCGACGGCTGACCCGGACGGGGCAGCCCTCCGCGCCGCCAGCGGGCCGCCGGCACGGACAGCGCAGCGGGCGGGCCGCTCGACCTCGCTCACCCGCCGGCGGCGAGCGCGACGCCGAGCGGCGTACGCCAGTAGAGCACCTCGCGCCCGGACCGCCGCTTGCCGACTGCGCCCGCGTCCAGCAGCACCCGCAGGTGGTCGCTCACCGTCCCGAGGGACAGCCCGGTCACCGCCACGAGCTGCGAGGTGCTCAGCGGCGTGTCCAGCCTGGCCAGGATGTTGGCCCGGTTTGCGCCGATCAGCCGGGCGAGCCCGTCGGGTGCCGGTGAGGTGGGATCGACCAGGATCCCGCGTACCGGATACACCATCCCGAACCGGGTCGGCTTGTCCCAGACCACCCAGCCGCGACGGCAGTGCGCCGGGAGGAAGACCAGTTGCTCGGCCTCGTCCAGCGACAGCGGCAGCTCCGGGTAGTCGTTGACCTGGAGACGGCCGTCGCCCAGCCAGCGCACGTTGCGGTTGAGGTCGGCGAACACCCCGGCCCAGCCGCCCGCGCTCAACGCGGTGGTGCGGGCCACGATGTCCGCCCGGAGCCGGCGTTCCCGCTCCGGCCACTCCGGCTCGACGGTGTGCGTCCAGACCCAGTCGAGGAGCTCCACCACCTGCCCGGTGAGACCGTCCGCCAGCAACTCGGCGGCGAGCGGCTCCGGGCGGGTGGCACGCAGGTCGGCCCGGATCCGCTCGTCGGACAACCGCCCGACGGCCGCCAACTCCGCCGCGAACGTCGGTTCTGGCGAGGCGGGCGCGACGGTGAGGAAGTCCGCGGTCCACCGGGGCTGGAACGACGCGGGCAGCAGCGCCCGGACCACCGGCCGACCGGCCAGCATCCGTCGGAACGCCTCGACGTGACGCCCTCGCCAGACCCGCTGCCACGGGGCACCCGGGCCGAGCAGCACGCGCAGCGCGGCGATCGTGTCGACCATCGGCGAAACCGTGAAACGGCTCCGCGCGAGTAGGTCCGACGGCACCTGCCAGACGCCCACGTTTTGCCTCCAGACGTAACTCTATGAGATCCAGCCGGCGCCTCACACGATGATGCCCGTGAGAACGTACGCAGATCTGTTCGCGGTCCGGGAGTTCCGCAACCTGTTCCTGGCGAACTGCGCGGGGATCGCGGCGCACACGACGTCGGCGCTGGCGCTGGGCGCGCTGACCTACGCGTCGACCGGCTCGGCGCTGCTCACCGCGCTGAGCATGTTCGGCGCACCGCTCGCCGGCGTGCTCGGCAGCCTGACGTTGCTGTCGGCCGCGGACAGCGTGCCGCCCCGCCGGGCGCTGACCCTCACCGCTGTGCTGGTCGCCGCCGGAGCGGCGCTACAGGCCGTGCCCGGCCTGCCGCTGTGGGCCCGGTTCGCGGTCCTCTTCACCGGCGCGTACGTCGGCTCGATCACCGCCGGGGCCCGGTGGGCACTGCTCACCGACATCCTGCCAGCCGACGCCTACGTGCTGGGCAGGTCCACCATGAACATGAGCGTCGGGGCGATGCAGATCGCCGGGTTCGGACTGGCCGGCGTCCTGTTGGTCTGGCTGACCCCGTACGAGGTGTTCCTGCTCGCGGCGGTGCTGCGGGTGGTGGCAGCGGCGGTCGGGTGGTTCGGGCTGTCTGAGCGCCCGGCCCGGACCACCACCAGGACGACGGTCGGGCGCACGCTCAGGGTGAACCGGGAACTGTGGGCGGATCCCGGCCGCCGGTCGCTCCTACTCAACCTGTGGGTACCGGGCGGCCTGGTTGTCGGTTGCGAGGCGCTGTTCGTGCCCTACGCCGGGGACCGGGCTGGTTTCCTCTACGCCGCCGCGGCCCTCGGCATGCTGGCGGGCGACATCGTGGTGGGGCGGTTCCTGTCGCCCGCCTGGCGAGACCGACTGGTCCCCGCCCTACGGCTGCTGCTCGCCCTGCCCTACCTGGCCTTCGCGCTGTCGCCGGCGCTGCCGCTGGCCATGGTCGTTGCGGTCGTCGGCTCAGCAGGCTTCGCGGCCGGGCTGCCGCTGCAGGAGCGGCTGATCGTCCATTCCCCCGCTGAGATCCGAGGTCAGGTGCTCGGCCTGCACACCAACGGGATGCTGGCCACGCAGGCGTTGTGTGCCGTGCTCGCCGGCACGGTCGCGGACCTGGTCCCGGTGAGCTGGGCCGTCGCGCTACTCGCCACGGCGTCGCTGGCGGCCACCCTCGTGCTCACCGCCGGGCTGCGGCGGACCGCCCCCGCGCCGGTGGAGGCGGTCCGCTGAGCGGCCGGGAAACGTCGCGTCCCCGACTGCATGTCAGTACGTGTAGAAGCCCTTGCCGGTCTTGCGCCCGAGGTCGCCGGCCGTGACCATGCGCTGGAGCAGTTCCGGCGGGAAGAACTTCTCGTCCGCCGTGTCGGTGTAGATGTTCTTCGAGGCGTGCATCAGCACGTCCACGCCGGTCAGGTCGGTGGTGGCCAGCGGGCCCATGGCGTGGCCGAAGCCGAGCCGGCAGGCGGTGTCCAGGTCCTCGGCCGACACCACACCCGACTCGACCAGCTTGACCGCCTCGACGACCAGGGCCGCGATCAGCCGGGTGGTGACGAAGCCCGCGATGTCCCGGTTGACCACCACGACGGTCTTGCCGATCTCCTCGGCGAACGTCTTCACCGTCGCCAGGGTCTCGTCGCTGGTCTTGTAGCCGCGTACCAGTTCGCAGAGCTTCATCATCGGCACCGGCGAGAAGAAGTGGGTGCCGACGACCGCCTCCGGTCGTTCGGTCACCGCGGCGATCTGGGTCACCGGGATGGCCGACGTGTTGGTCGCGAGGACCGCGTCGGACTTGCAGATCTTGTCCAGCGCGCGGAACACCTCGTGCTTGATCTCCAGCCGCTCGAAGACCGCCTCGACCACGATGTCCGCGTCGGCTGCCGCCTCCAGGTCGGTGGTCGGGGTGATCCGGCCCAGCGTCGCCTCGACCTCGGACGCCTCGATCTTCCCCTTCTCGGCGAACCTGGTCAGCGACTTCCGGATGCCGTCAATGCCCCGCCCGGTGGCCGCGTCGTCCAGGTCCCGCAGCGTCACCTGCCAGCCCGCCTGCGCCGCAACCTGGGCGATGCCCGAGCCCATCAGCCCGGCCCCGACGACCGCGAGTCGACCCGCCATCTGCTTCTCCCTCGCCTGATTGAGTGTCTGCCAGCACCCTAGTCGGCGGGCCTGAACGGGTGCTAAGGCGTGTCGGGGCGACGGGGCTCAGATGGTCAGGTCCGGTTCCTCCGGTGCCGTGCCCCGCTCCACCTCGACCCCGAGCGCGCGCAGGTCGGCCGCGAAGTCGGGGTAGCCCCGGTCCACATGGTGCACGTGGGAGACCTCGGTGACCCCCTCCGCGCAGAGCCCGGCGATGATCAGCCCCGCGCCGGCCCGGATGTCCGTGGCGCGGACGGGCGCGCCGGAGAGCCGGTCGTGGCCCCGGACCACCGCGTGGTGGCCGTCGGTCTTGATGTCCGCGCCCAGCCGCATCATCTCGTTGGCGAACATGAACCGGCCGTCGAAGATGTTCTCGGTGATCAGGGAGGCCCCGTCGCTGACCGCGGCCAGCCCGATCGCCATCGGCAGCAGGTCGGTGGCGAAGCCCGGGTACGGCAGCGTGACCACGTCCACCGCCTTCGGCCGGTCGTCCACCCGGATCCGGAACGCGTCGCCCCGGGTCTCCACCAGCCCACCGGCGGAGACCAGCTTGTCGAGCGCGACCTCCAGGAACGCCGGCTCCACCCCGGTCACCGTGACGTCCCCGCGGGTCATCGCCGCGCCGAACGCCCAGGTCCCGGCCACGATCCGGTCCCCCACCGTGGCGTGCCGCACCGGCCGCAGCCCGGGCACCCCCTCGATGTGCAGGGTGGAGGTGCCGGCTCCGGAGATCCGGGCGCCCATCTGGTTCAGCATGGTGCAGATGTCGACGATCTCCGGCTCCCGGGCGGCGTTGTCGATGATGCTCGGCCCCCGGGCCAGCACCGCCGCCATGACCAGGTTCTCCGTCGCCCCGACGCTGGGGAAGTCGAGCACGATCTCCGCACCGTGCAGCCCGTGCAGCGCCGACGCGATCACGAAGCCGTGCTCGCCGGAGATCTCGGCGCCCATCCGGGTCAGCCCGGAGATGTGCATGTCCAGACCCCGCGAGCCGATGGCGTCCCCACCGGGGTGGGCCACCCGCACGTATCCCCGTCGGGCCAGCAGCGGGCCCAGTACACAGATCGAGGCGCGCAGCCGGCGGACGAGGTCGTAGTCCGCCTCCGCGCCGGGCTGCTCGGGCACGTCGATGACGACCGACCGGGACCGGGGCACCCCGCCGTACGCGACCATCGGGTCGACCGGGTCGTCGGCGTCGAAGCGGACGCCGCAGCCGAGCCGGCGCAGCACCTCGCCCATGATGGCGATGTCGGTGATCCGTGGGACGTTGGTGATCACGCTGCGGCCCGGGGCGAGCAGCGCTGCGGCCATCAGCTTCAACGCCGAGTTCTTGGCGCCGACGACGTGCACCGTGCCGGCCAGGCGTGCGTCACCGCGCACCCGGATGACGTCGACGTCGTTGACCGCCGGGTCACCGGCGTCGCCGGGGCCAACCCCCGCCGGCCGGACGGCGGTGCCGCCCGGGCGCTCCGGGATCGTCAGGTCCGGTATCCGTAGGCTGTGCGTCATGGCCGTCCACCTCACGCGCATCTACACCAAGGCCGGCGATGCCGGCATGACCAGGCTGAGCAACAACGAGCAGGTGCCGAAGACCGATCCGCGCATCTCCGCGTACGCGGACGTCGACGAGTGCAACGCCGCGATCGGCGTGGCGCTCGCCCTGGGGCAACTCGACGACGAACTGCGGGCCGTCCTGGCCTCGATCCAGAACGACATGTTCGACGTGGGCGCAGACCTGTCCACCCCGGTCGAGCCGGATCCGAAGTACCCGCCGCTGCGGGTCACCGAGGCGTACGTCGAGCGCCTGGAGGGCTGGTGCGACGAGTACAACGCACGCCTGAGCAAGCTCGACTCCTTCATCCTCCCCGGCGGCACCGCGGGTGCGGCGCTGCTGCACGTGGCGCGAACGGTCGCCCGACGCGCCGAGCGGGCAGCGTGGGCCCTGGTCGCACACGACCCCGATCGGACCGGCTCGCTCCCGGCAAAGTATCTCAACCGGCTCTCTGACCTGCTGTTCATCCTGTCAAGAACGGCAAATCCCGACGGAGATGTGCTATGGGTGCCGGGCGGTGACCGCTGACCGTGCGGCCTCCGTTCCCACCGGATGCTCCGGTGGGAACGCTGCACCACGTCGAGGTCTGGGTGCCCGACCTGACCGCGGTTATTCATAGCTGAGGCTGGCTGCTCGGCGAGCTGGGCTGGACGCCGTTCCAGTCGGGTCGCCGGCGGCCGTGCACCGGTTGGTCGAGGCCGCGCCGGATTACGGCTGGTCGCTGTTCTTCCCGGACCGCCATCCCCACGCCGGCGGCCCGCAGAACTACGCCGCTACCTCACCGACAACCGGGGGTACGAGGTCGAACTCGTGGCCTCCCCGAACCGGTAACGGCGTCAGGTGAGAAGCCCTGAGACACGGGAGACGATGAGGAGCGGGCGCGGCGGCCGTCAGGCGGCGGGCCAGTCCTGGGAGGCCAGACGTGGCGAGACCGCCCCTGGAGGGGCGGCCTCGAGCCAGGAGAGGAACCCGGTGACGGTGGACCGGGCCATGGCGATCTCCACCGGGGCGTGGTCACTCGTACAGCGGAGGATGACCCAGTCGGCGGGCATCGAGAGGCGCTCCTGCCCCTCGGGAAGCCGCCGCCGTTCGACGGCCAACTCCTTGCGGGAGAGCACCCGGGTGGGTCGGATGGCGAAACTGAACAGCCGGTACCAGCGGAGTTCGTCGCCGACGAAGCGGCCGAAGCCGGGAGACCAGCCGCGGCCGTCGAGCATGGTGGAGGTCCGGACGCCGAGCCGGATGATGCCCCCGCTGCGGGTGACGACGGCCCGCCGGGCGAAGAGGATCAGAAGTGCGCCGAGGATGACGGCGACGCCGATTCCGATCCCTCCGACGATCTCCATCGGCGTTTCGGCTCAGCGGCTCTGTGCGGCGGAAACCGGGGTGGCGCTCTCGGCCAGGACGGTTACGCGCTCGGCGGTCACCGAGAGGAAGCCGCCGGCCACCTCGTAGGAGACCTGCTCGCCGCCGGGAAGCTTGATGCGCACCTGGCCGGGCTCGGCAAGCTGGCCGAGCAGGGGCGCGTGCCCCGCCAGCACACCCAGCTCGCCCTCGGTCGTGCGGGCGACGACCATCTCGGCCTCGCCGGACCAGACCTTCTCCTCGACGGCTACGAGCTCGACGTGAAGCTGCTTTGCCACGCTGTCTCCTTGCTGCGGCGGCGGATTGTCGAAAGTCTAGTCGTGCCGCCGACCTGCCCCCAACGCGGGTGGCGAGACCTGCGCCACGGCTACTTCGCCTTGTTCTGGAAGTCGGGGTGCTCCACCAGGAACGCGTCCAGCTGCTCCTTCTGGAGGGCGGCGAAGAAGTCGTCCACGGCCGGCTGGAACTTCTCGCCCTGGTATTTTCCGTTCTCGGTGACCGAGCCGCCCGGCAGCTTGATCATCTGAATCGTCTCCGGCCGGATGTTCTTGAGCGCCAGGCCGAAGTCGACCACGCTGTTGCCCCGGCCGCTGAAGATCAGCGACTGCCCGGCCGCCCGCAGCACCCGGTCCAGCTTGACCGGGTTGGTCACCACGTCGGCGCTGAGCGCCTGCCCCGCCATGGCCTTGACGAACTGCTGTTGGTGCCGCTGCCGCCCGTAGTCGCCGTCGGGGACGCCGTTCTTCGGGTAGCGCTGCCGGACGTAGTCGAGCGCCTGCCAGCCGTTGAGGTGCTGGCTGCCCTTCGCGTAGACCGCCTGCGGGCCGACGTAGCCCTCACCGTTCGGGTTGCCCTTGCGGTGCTTGCCGTCCGGCTCGCGGTGCTCCGAGCGCACCTCGCGTTCGATGTTCATGGTGACGCCACCCATCGCGTCGACGATCTTCTTGAAGCCGTTGAAGTTGATGATCGCGCCGGCGTCGAAGCGCTTGATGCCGGTGACGTTCTGCACCGTCGTCGCCAGCAACTCGAAGCCGCGGGCCGTGTCCGGGTTGGCGCCGGGCACCCGGCTGCCGTACGACATCGCCGCGTTGAGCTTGTCGGTGCCGCCGTTGAACTCCGCCTGACTGAACTTGGGGATCTCCACGACGAGGTCGCGCGGCATCGAGAAGAGGTAGGCCCGGTCCAGTTCCGCCGGCACGTGCAGCACCATGACCGAGTCGGCCAGCGGCGGCATCTCCGGGTTGCGCGGGTCGATGCCCACCAACAGGATGTTGAGCGGGCCCTTGATGTCGCTCTTGCGCTCCTTCGCGCCGGCGGCCTGGTCGCCGAAGAGGTCGGCCTTGCCGACGGCACCCTCGTAGCGGGCCATCAGCGCCTCGGCGCCCACCAGCACCGCGCCGCTGAGCAGCATCAGGACGGCACCGAACACCGTGCAGGCCCGGGCCCAGCGCGGCACCCCCGACCACCTGGACGACCTGCCGCCGCCCTTGCCCGACTTACCCACGATCATCTCCTTCGTCACGCCCACGATCAGGAGACGGGCGCAAGCAGCCGACTGGTTGCACAGCTCGACGCCCACGCGATGAGTGGGCGGATCGACGGTACCTCGCCCGCGTCATGATCGCCGAGCGCACCGAACCGGACATCGGCGACCATTGGTCGGAGAATTATACGAAAGGCCGCCCCGGCAGTGCCGGGGCGGCCTTTCGTCAGGACCGACAGGTCAGTCCTTCATCAGCTCCGCAGCCTTGCGCTCCAGGTCCTCCAGACCACCGCACATGAAGAAGGCCTGCTCGGGGAAGTGGTCGTACTCGCCCTCGCTGATCTTCTTGAAGGCCTCGATGGTCTCCTCGATCGGGACCGTCGAGCCCGGCACGCCGGTGAACTGCTCCGCCGCGTAGGTGTTCTGCGACAGGAAGCGCTCGATCCGCCGCGCGCGCTGCACGGTGATCTTGTCTTCCTCGGAGAGCTCCTCGATACCGAGGATGGCGATGATGTCCTGCAGGTCCTTGTACTTCTGCAGGATCCGCTTCACCTCGGTCGCCACCGCGAAGTGCTCGGCGCCGACGAACTCCGGGGCGAGGATCCGGGACGAGGACGCCAGCGGGTCCACGGCCGGGTAGATGCCCTTGTCGGAGATCGACCGCTCCAGGTTGGTGGTCGCGTCGAGGTGGGCGAACGTGGTGGCCGGGGCGGGGTCGGTGTAGTCGTCCGCCGGCACGTAGATCGCCTGCATCGAGGTGATGGCCTGGCCCCGGACGGAGGTGATCCGCTCCTGGAGCTCGCCCATCTCGTCGGCCAGGGTCGGCTGGTAACCCACCGCGCTCGGCATCCGGCCGAGCAGGGTGGAGACCTCCGAACCGGCCTGGGTGAAGCGGAAGATGTTGTCGATGAAGAGCAGCACCTCCTGCTTCTTCACGTCACGGAAGTACTCCGCCATGGTCAGCGCGGAGAGGGCGACCCGCAGCCGGGTGCCCGGCGGCTCGTCCATCTGGCCGTAGACCAGCGCGGTCTTGTCGATGACGCCGGACTCGGTCATCTCGGCGATGAGGTCGTTGCCCTCACGGGTGCGCTCACCCACGCCGGCGAAGACCGACGTACCACCGAAGTTCCGGGCCACCCGGGTGATCATCTCCTGGATGAGCACCGTCTTGCCCACGCCGGCACCGCCGAACAGGCCGATCTTGCCGCCCTTGACGTACGGGGCGAGCAGGTCGATGACCTTGATGCCGGTCTCCAGCATCTCGGTCTTCGGCTCCAGGTCCGCGAAGGCCGGGGCCTTGCGGTGGATGCCCCAGTGGTCGTCCGGCTGGAGCGTCTCACCCTCGGTGAGGTTCAGGCACTCGCCGATCGCGTTGAACACGTGGCCCTTGACCGTGTCGCCCACCGGAACGGTGATCGGCGAGCCGGTGTCGCGCACCTCGGTGCCACGGACCAGGCCGTCGGTCGGCTGCATCGAGATGGCGCGGACCATGTTGTCACCCAGGTGCTGGGCGACCTCCAGGGTCAGCGTCTTCTCGCCGCCGGAAAGCGTCACGTCCACGTGCAGGGCGTTGAACAGGGCCGGCATGGCGTCGCGCGGGAACTCGGCGTCGACGACCGGGCCGATGACCCGGACCACGCGACCCGTGGCCGTCTTGGTCTCTACTGGGGCAGTCATCACACTTCACTTCCCGACGCGGCCAGCGCGTTCGCGCCGCCGACGATCTCACTGATCTCCTGGGTGATCCCGGCCTGGCGGGCCGAGTTCATCTCACGCGTGTACTTCTCGATCATCTCTTCGGCGTTGTCGGTGGCGCTCTTCATCGCCCGCCGACGGGCCGCCGACTCGCTCGCCGCCGACTCCAGCAACGCCGCGTAGATCCGCGTGTTGATGTACTTCGGCAGCAGCGCGTCGAGCAGCGCCTCCGCGTCCGGCTCGAACTCGTACGCCGGCAGCGCGCCCTCGGCGCGCGGCCGGTCCTCCACCTGCATGGGACCGATGATCCTGGTGACCGGGGTCTGGGTCATCAGGGAGTGGAACTCGGTGTAGACGATGTGCAGCTCGTCGACCCCGCGCACCCCGTCCGCCCCGGCGCCGCCGTCGACGTCGTCCGCGCCGGCGGTGAACGCCTTGATCAGCGTCTCACCAACGGTACGGGCGTCGGCGAAGGTCGGCTGCTCCGAGAACCCGGTCCAGTTGGCCTCGATCGGCCGGTCCCGGAACCGGAAGAACCCGACGCCCTTACGCCCGATGACGTAGAGCACCGGCTCCTTGCCGTCGGCCCGGAGCCGGGCGATCAGCGACTCGGCCATCTTGATGGCGTTGGAGCTGTAACCACCGGCGAGGCCACGGTCGGAGGTGACCAGCAGGACGCCCGCCCGCCGCACCTGCGGACGCGCGGTGAGCAGCGGGTGGTCGATCCGCGCGTTGGACGCCAGTGCCGTGAGCACACCGGTGACGGCCTGGGCGTACGGCAGGGACGCCGCCACCCGGGCCTGGGCCTTGGCGATCCGGCTCGTCGCCACGAGCTCCATCGCCTTGGTGATCTTCTTCATCCCCTTCGCCGAGCGGATCCGCTGACGAAGAACGCGTACCTGGGCCGCCATGAATCAGCCCTTACCGCTTCTCGGCCTGGCTGGCGCCGTCGCGGAAGCGGGTCACCGTCTCGCGGTTCTCCTCACCCTCCAACGGCGCGGCCGGGGCGTCGTTGATCCGCCGCTCGTCTTCCTTGCCGAGGAAGACCTGCTTGAAGTCGGCGATGGCGGCGTCCAGGGCGCCGACGATGTCGTCGTTCCACTGGTGGTCGGCGATGCTGGCCAGCACACCCTCGTGCTTGTGGCGGAGGTACTGGAGGAACTCCGACTCGAAGCGACGGATCTCGCCGACCGGGATGTCGTCCAGCTTGCCCTCGGTGCCGGCCCAGACCGAGACGACCTGCTCCTGCACCGGGTACGGCGAGTAGTTCGACTGCTTGAGCAGCTCGACCAGGCGGGAACCGCGGTCCAGCTGGGCCCGGGAGGTCTTGTCCAGGTCGGAGGCGAAGGCGGCGAACGCCTCCAGCTCACGGAACTGGGCCAGGTTGAGCCGCAGCGAACCGGCGACCTTCTTCATCGGCTTCACCTGCGCGGCGCCACCGACCCGGGAGACCGAGGTGCCGACGTTGATGGCCGGCCGGACGCCCTGGTTGAACAGGTCGGTCTCCAGGAAGATCTGGCCGTCGGTGATCGAGATGACGTTGGTCGGGATGAAGGCCGAGATGTCGTTGGCCTTCGTCTCGATGATCGGCAGGCCGGTCATCGAGCCGCCACCCAGCGCGTCGGAGAGCTTCGCGCAGCGCTCCAGCAGGCGGGAGTGCAGGTAGAAGACGTCACCCGGGTACGCCTCGCGGCCCGGCGGGCGACGCAGCAGCAGGGACACGGCGCGGTACGCCTCGGCCTGCTTGCTCAGGTCGTCGAAGACGATCAGGACGTGCTTGCCGCCGTACATCCAGTGCTGCCCGATGGACGAGCCGGTGTACGGGGCGAGGTACTTGAAGCCGGCCGGGTCGGAGGCCGGGGAGGCGACGATGGTGGTGTATTCCATCGCGCCCGCCTGCTCCAGGACGCCCTTGATCGAGGCGATCGTGGAGGCCTTCTGGCCGATGGCGACGTAGATGCAGCGAACCTGCTTCTTCGGGTCGCCGGAGCGCCAGTTGTCCCGCTGGTTGAGGATGGTGTCCAGCGCGACGGTGGTCTTGCCGGTCTTCCGGTCGCCGATGATCAGCTGACGCTGGCCGCGGCCGATCGGGGTCATGGCGTCGACGGCCTTGAGACCGGTCTGCAGCGGCTCGTCGACCGACTGCCGGGCCATCACGTTCGGGGCCTGGAGCTCCAGCTCGCGGAAGCCCTCGTTGGCGATGTCGCCGAGCCCGTCGATCGGGTGGCCGAGCGCGTTGACCACGCGGCCGAGGAAGGCGTCGCCGACCGGCACGGAGAGCACCCGGCCGGTGCGCTTGACGCGCTGCCCCTCTTCGAGCTTGGCGGAGTCACCGAGAACGACGACACCGATCTCCCGGACGTCGAGGTTCAGCGCCACGCCCAGGGTGCCGTCCTCGAACTCCAGCAGCTCGTTGGTCATGGTCGAGGGGAGACCCTCGACGTGGGCGATGCCGTCGCCGGTGTCGGCGACGGTGCCGACCTCCTCGCGGGAGAGTTCGGACGAGTAGGAGGAGACGTAGCGCTCCAGGGCGCCGCGGATCTCATCCGTCGAGATGGTCAGCTCGGCCATCCTCTGCTTCCTTAAGTATCAGGGGCCCGGGATACCTAGTACCGACCGGTCCGAATGGCGTCTATTCAGGGCACTGAGGCGGCAGGGCCTTCTCAGCGCTTCGTGAGCGCGTTGCGGCTCTCGTTGAGGCGGCGCAGGACGGTGCCGTCGTACAGGTCGGAGCCGACCCGGACGCTCACGCCACCGAGAACTGAGGGGTCCACCGTCTGCTTGACGGAAACCTCTCGACCGTATATCGCGGAGAGACTCGCGCCCAGCCGGCGCTCGTCCTCTTCACTCAACGGGGCCGCGGCGGTCACGTACGCCACCTGCCGGTCCCGCCGGTCGGCGGCCAGCTCCACCAGCCGGGTGAGCGCCCCGGTGAAGGAGCGTCCCCCGAACCCGCTCAGCGCCACCTCGACGAGGCTGACGGTGACCGGGCGGGCCTTGCCGGCGAGCAACTCGCGGACCAGACCGGCCCGCTGCCCGATCGGGGCGATCGGGTCGGCCAGCGCGTTGGAGAGCGCGGGCTCACCGGAGACGACCTGACCGAAGCGGAACAGCTCGTCCTCGACCTCACCGAGGTCGCCGGCGGAGTCGGCGCTGGCCAGCAGCGCCTCCACGCCGAGCCGCTCGGTGCCGCCGAGCAACTCCGAGGGCGCCGACCAGCGGCCGGCGACCAGCGAGGCGACCAGGTCCAGCGCCTCGGCGCCGACCTTTCCGCGCAGCAGCTCGCCGAGCAGGGCGGAGCGGTCGGCACCCGAGCGGGCCGGGTCGGAGAGCGCCCGGCGCAGCCGCGGCTCGCGCCGCAGCAGGTCGGCGACGGAGAGGAGGTCGGCGGCGGTGGTGGCCACCGCCGACGGCTCCGCGCCGCGGACGTACGCGTCGAGGCGCTCGGCCGCGATCTTGTACGACTCCCGGCTGGCGGCCTGCATCAGCGGGCCCCCGCGCTCTCGAGGTTGTTCAGGAACCGGTCGACGGTGCCCTTGCGGCGCGCCTCGTCGGCGAGGGACTCACCGACGATCTTGCTGGCCAGGTCGACCGCGATCGTGCCGACCTCCGTGCGCAGCTCGCGCGAGATGGTGGCCCGCTCGGCGGCGAGCTGCTCCTTGCCGGCCGCGATGATCCGGTCGGACTCCTCCCGCGCCTTGGCGAGGACGTCCTGACGGATGCCCTCGGCGTCGGCCCGGGCGTCGTCCCGGATCCGGGCCGCCTCGTTGCGTACCTCGGCGAGCTGGGTCTTGTACTGCTCCAGCAGCTGGTTCGCCTCGGCCTGGGCGGCCTCGGCCCGCTTGAGGCCACCCTCGATCGCGTCGACCCGCGCCTGGTACATCGCCTCCATGCGGGGCATGACGAACTTCAGCAGAACGAAGCAGAGCAGGGCGAAGGAGATGGTCCCGATGACCATCTCCTGCCAGATCGGCAGGATCGGGTTGTGCGCGCCTTCGGCGGCGAGGAACATGTCGGACCTCCGGGTCGGGAGAAAGCTCTCGTCAGCCGCCGATGGCGAAGGCGAGCACCAGGCCGAAGAGCGCGAGCGCCTCGACCAGGGCGAAGCCCAGGATCAGCCAGGTGCGGTTGTAGCCAGCGGACTCCGGCTGACGCGCGCTCGACTGGATGTAGGCCGCGAAGACCAGCGCGACACCGATACCGGGGCCGATGGCAGCGAGGCCATAGCCGATGGTGTTAACGCTGCCAACAACTTCGGCAAGAACAGTCATTGCGGGTATTCCTCCTGTTCGACGCGTGAGGTCTCACGCGTACGCGGTCGGTACCAGAAGCTTGGTCGGGTCAGGTCACCCGCCGAGCCCGATCAGTGCTCGTCGGCGAGCGAACTTCCGATGTAGTTCGCGCTCAGCGTGACGAAGACGTAGGCCTGCAGCACGGCGACCAGCACCTCGAAGAAGGCCATCGCGATCGCCATCACGAAGGAGAAGACCGAGGTCACCTGGATGAACAGGCTGCTCGAGTTGAGCATCACGAAGCCGCCGACGGTGAAGACCAGCAGCAGCAGGTGGCCGGCGAACAGGTTGGCGAAGAGCCGCAGCGCCAGGGTGACCGGCCGGACGATGAACGTCTGCATGAACTCGATCGGGATCAGCAGGATGTGCATCGGCCACGGCACGTTCGGGATGACCAGGCTCATCTTGAGGTACTTGCCGAGGCCGTGTTTGCGGGCGCCGATGTAGAGGTACATCACGTAGGAGATCACCGCGAGCACGATCGGGAAGGCGATGTGCGAGTTCGGCGAGATCTGCAACCCGGGCACGATGGCGAAGAGGTTGGTCAGCACGATGAAGCTGAACAGCACCGTGAAGTAGGGCGCGAACCGGATGCCCGCCGCGCCCATCTGCTCCTTGGCGATGTTGTCGCGGACCAGGCCGTAGACCGCCTCCGCGTACCACTGGGTCTTGCCGGGGACCAGGGTCGGCTTCCGGTAGGCGACCATGAAGAAGATGATCAGCAGCGCCACCGCGAGCCAGACCATGATGCCGAACTTGGTGACCCAGGGCCCGGCCACGTCCGGCGGATAGAAATCTCCGACGCTGGGGGGCCAGGGAAGCTCCTGGGCGACGACCAGCTGTCCGCTCACCGTGTCATCCTCCGCACTCGACAGACCCTCGCGTGCTGGCACTCAAGCACTGAGCCTCTTCATGATCAGGTAAATCGCTCCGGCCGCGCCGAAGATCATGCCGACGGCGACCCCGACACCGGTTCGCAGATCGAAGAATCGCTCCGCCAACCAGCCGAGGAAACCCCACACCACGATGCCGGCGAGCAAATAGCCCAGAACGGCCCCAGCCGCACCCTCCGACGAGTGCTCGCCAGAGGGGTGGGAGTGTGGGTCTTCGGCCATGACGTGGCGAACGATATCAGCCAGGACGCGCGGGAGTGTGCGGCACCCCCCACACTGCGGACAGCGTGCGGGCCGTGGGTGCGGGCGCGAAAGTCGTTGGTCAGGTTACTCCCGTGTGGCCCGCCGCGGCAGCCCGAAATGCCGGACGCCAATCCGACAGAACGTTCACTCATCGCGTCGCTTGAAAGTGGGCAGCGGCGTACGCAGGGCCCAGCCCAGGTGGGCGCCCGTCCAGACCACCACGGCCGCGATGATCGCCACCCCCATGTCCGGCAGGCCAGGCCAGCCGGTGGCCGCCACAGCGGCCATCGCCACCCCGAGGACCACGATCTTCGTGGCGTAGGTGACCAGCCCCACCGACATGATCATCCGAGGGTTGACGGCATCGGCCCAGGCCACCGAGACGCCGGAGACCAGGTAGCTGGCGACGACCAGCGCGATCCCGGCGGCCACGCCGGCCGCGCCGGTGGCCCCCCGCAGCACCGCCGCGGTCGGGACCGCGACCAGCGCGAGCACCGCGCAGGCCAGCAGCGGCAGACGCAGGTGCGGCAGCCGGGTCCGGATGGCGCCCGGCTCGCCCGCGCGTGGCTCGCTCATCGGGCGTACGCCGGGAAGGCGGCGGCCAGCTCGGCGACCTCGCCGGCGAGCCCGGCGAGGGTGTCGGCGCCCCCGGGGGCCGCCGGATCGGTACGCACGGCACGGGCGATCAGCGACGCGACCTGCCGCATCTCCGGCTCGCGCATGCCCTGGGTGGTGACGCTCGGGGTGCCCACCCGGATGCCCGAGGCGACCATCGGCTTCTGCGGGTCGTACGGGATCGCGTTCTTGTTCAGGGTGATGGTGGCGGCGTCGCAGCGCGCCTCGGCGTCCGCGCCGGTCACGCCCACCTCGCGCAGGTCGACCAGGGCGAGGTGGGTGTCGGTGCCCCCGGAGACCGGGCGCATCCCCTCGTCGGCCAGCCCGGCGGCCAGCGCCTGCGCGTTGGCCACCACCCGCTCGGCGTAGACCCGGAACTCGGGCTGGGCGGCCTCGCGCAGCGCGACCGCCTTCGCGGCGACGACGTGCATCAGCGGGCCGCCCTGGGTGAACGGGAAGACCGCCTTGTCGATGCGCTGGGCCAGTGACTCCCGGCAGAGGATCATGCCGCCGCGCGGCCCGCGCAGCACCTTGTGCGTGGTGAAACAGACGACGTCGGCGTGCGGCACCGGCGACGGGACGGCCCTGCCGGCGACCAGCCCGATGAAGTGCGCGGCGTCGACCATCAGGTACGCCCCTACCTCGTCGGCGATCTCGCGGAACCGGGCGAAGTCGATCAGCCGCGGGTACGCCGTCGCGCCACAGATGATCATCTTGGGCCGGTGCGCGAGGGCGAGATCCCGCACCTCGTCGTAGTCGATCAGCTCGGTGTCCCGCCGGACGGTGTAGCCGACGGTGTGGAACCACCTGCCGGAGAAGTTCACCCGGCTGCCGTGGGTGAGGTGGCCGCCGTGCGGCAGGTCCATGGCGAGCACCGTGTCCCCCGGCTGCACCAGCGCGGCGTACGCGGCCAGGTTGGCGCTCGCGCCCGAGTGCGGCTGAAGGTTGGCGTGCTCGGCGCCGAAGAGCTCCTTCGCCCGGGCGATGCCGATCTCCTCGGCCCGGTCGACCTCGGCGCAGCCGCCGTAGTAGCGCCGGCCCGGGTAGCCCTCGGCGTACTTGTTGGTCAGGGTCGAGCCGAGCGCGGCCAGCACCGCCGGCGAGGTGAGGTTCTCGCTGGCGATCAGTTGCAGTCCGCCCCGGAGCCGGTCCAGTTCGCCGAGCACCACCCCGGCGATCTCCGGATCGGTCGCGCGGAGCTGGTCGAAGTCCGGCCCCCAGAAGGTGCCCGTCTCAGTAGCCACAACGCCAGAGTCTATTGGGCCGCACACTGGAGGCCGTGAGATGCCTGGTCACCGGAGCGACGGGTTACATCGGCGGGCGCCTCGCGCCCCGGCTGCTGGCCGAGGGGCACTCGGTGCGCTGCCTGGCCCGTAAGGCGGGACGGCTGCGGGACGTGCCGTGGGCGGCGCGGACCGAGATCGCCGAGGGCGACCTGCGCAGGCCGGAGACGCTGCCGGCCGCCTTCGAGGGCGTGGACGTCGCGTACTACCTGGTGCACTCCCTCGGCCAGGCCGGCTTCGAGGCCGCCGACCGGGAGGCCGCCACCAGGTTCGCCGAGGCCGCGCGGGCCGCTGGCGTACGCCGGATCGTCTACCTGGGCGGGCCGGAGCCGGCGGCGGACCGGGAGGTCCCGTCGGCGCACCTGCGCTCCCGGGCCGAGGTGGGACGGATCCTGCTCGACAGCGGGGTGCCGACGGCGGTGCTGCGGGCCGCGGTGATCATCGGGTCCGGGTCGGCCTCGTTCGAGATGCTGCGATACCTGACCGAGCGGCTGCCGGCCATGGTCACCCCCCGCTGGGTCCACAACCGGATCCAGCCGATCGCCGTGCGGGATGTGCTGCGCTACCTGGTCGGCTGCGCGAGCCTGCCGCAGGAGGTGAACCGCGCCTTCGACATCGGTGGGCCGGACATCCTCACCTTCGAGGACATGATGCAGCGGTACGCGCGGGTGGCCGGCCTGCGCCGGCGGGCCGTCGTGCCGGTGCGACCGCTGACGCCGGCGCTCTCCTCGTACTGGGTCGGGCTGGTCACCCCGGTGCCGAACGCGATCGCCCGGCCGCTGGTGGAGAGCCTGGTCCACGAGGCCGTCGCCCGCGAGCACGACATCGCCGTGTACGTCCCCGACCCACCGGAGGGGCTGACCGGCTTCGACCGGGCGGTCGCGGCGGCCCTGGCGAAGGTCCGCGACGGCGAGGTCGAGACCCGCTGGTCGACCGCGAGCGGCCCCGACGCGCCGGCCGAGCCGCTGCCCAGCGACCCGGAGTGGTCCGGCGGAACCGCCTACACCGACGTACGCGAGCGGGCGGTGCACGCGGGGCCGGACGCCCTGTGGCGGGTCATCGAGGGGGTCGGCGGGGAACACGGCTGGTACTCGTTCCCGCTGGCCTGGTCGATCCGGGGCTGGCTGGACCGGCTGATCGGCGGCGTGGGGCTGCGTCGCGGCCGGCGCGACCCGCACCGCCTCCAGGTCGGCGAGGCGCTGGACTTCTGGCGGGTGGAGGAGATCGTGCCCGGCGAGCTGCTGCGGCTGCGCGCCGAGATGCTGCTGCCGGGCCGGGCCTGGCTGGAGATGCGGGTGATCCGGGTGGACGGCGAGGGCAGCCGCTACCACCAGCGGGCGGTGTTCCTGCCGCGCGGGCTGCCCGGGCACGCGTACTGGGGCGCGGTGGCGCCCTTCCACGCGGTGGTCTTCGGTGGGATGGCCCGCAACATCGCCCGCCAGGCCGAACAGGCGGCCCACCGCCCCGCCACCGGCTCCGAACGCCGCTGAACCCGGCGCCGGCTCAGTTGCCGGCGCGGGCGCCGGTGAACCGGAAGGCGGTCGACTCGCTGGGCGGCACGAAGTCGCGGACCGGCTCGTCACGCAGCGCGAAGGCGAGCACCTCCCCCACCGCCTCGACCAGTTGCCCCTGCACCCGCTGGCCGACCGCGTCGCGCGGGTCGTCGGGGTTGGCGGCGATCGAGGCGACCGCCAGTTGCGGGGTGAAGGCGACCACGGTCTCCGTCGCGTACCCGTCCGAGCTGCCCGTCTTGCCCGCCACCGGCCGGCCGACCTGCTGGCGCAGCCCTTCGGCGGTGCCGCCGTCGCACTCCCGGTACATCGACTGGTCGCCGACCGCGCAGCGGGCCGCATCGGCCGCCGCCCGGGCCACGTCCACGTCGACCGCCTGCCGGCAGTCCGGCCGGGCGGCGGCCATCGGGCGGCCGGCCGCGTCCGCGATCGAGACGACCGGCAGCGGCGCGCACCACATGCCCTCCGCCGCCACCGCGGCGTACGCGCCGGCCAGGTCGAGCGGGGTGGTGGCGGAGACGCCGAGGGTGAACGGCCCCCACTCGCGCGCGCCGTGGCGGGCCAGTTGCGCGTCGTCCCCGGCCCGGAAGACGATGCCGAGCCGCTCGGCCATCTCCACCACCCGGTCCGCGCCGACCCGCTCGGTCAGCCACGCGAAGTACGTGTTGACCGACTCGCCGAACGCGGTCCACATGGTGTGTTGGCCGTCCATCGAGTCGGTGGCGTTCCGTGGACACCAGTACCCGTCGCAGCTCGCCGCCCCGCTCGCCGCGTAGTCGGTCACGATCCGCTCCGGTGCGTCGAACTCCGTGCTCAGCGGCAGCCCGGACTCCAGCGCGGCCAGCATGGTGAAGACCTTGAACGTGGAGCCGGCCTGGTAGCCCTGGATCGCCCCGCCCCCGGCAACCAGCTGGTTGACCGTGTTCGGGTGGTTCTTCTGCCCGCGCGGGTTGGCGGCCACGGCGTAGTTCCGGTTCACCGCCATCGCGAGCACCCGGCCCGTCCCGGGCTGCACCACCGCCGTCGGCGCCGCCCGGCGGTCGTCCACCGGGTAGATGCGGCGGACCTGTTCGGTGGTGGCACGCTGCACCGCCGGGTCGAGCGAGGAGACGATGGAGAAGCCACCCCGACGCAGCGTGAGCTGCCGCTCGTCGACCGTCGCGCCGAACGCCGACTGGGCGTTCCACCAGCGGGTGAACCAGTCGCAGAAGAAGGCCCAGTCGTTGTGCTCCGCCGGCACGGCCGTGCAGTCGTTCGGCGTCTGGCTGGGGCGCAGCTTCAACTGCTCGGCCCTGGCCCGGTCCGCCGCCTCGGCCGGAACCTGGCCGGAATCCACCAGCCGGTCGAGCACGTGCGCCCGGCGGGCGAGCGCGGCGTCCGCGTCGCCGTTGATCGGGTCGTCGGTGTGCGGGGAGCGGACCAGGCCGGCCAGCAGCGCCGCCTCGGCCAGCGTGAGCTCCGCCGGCGGCTTGGAGAAGTAGCGCCTGCTCGCGGCGGCCACCCCGTACGCGCCCGCGCCGAAGTAGGCGATGTTGAGGTAGCGGGCGAGGATCTCGTCCTTGGTCAACTCCCGTTCCAGGGTCAGCGCGTACCGCATCTCCTGGATCTTGCGTGCGGTGCTGAGCTCGGTGGCGGCGGCGCGCTGCCGCTCGCTGAGCCGGGGGTCGTTGCTGAGCACGTTGCGGACGTACTGCATGGTCAGGGTGGACGCGCCCTGCCGGGTCTCCCCGGCCCCCTGGTTGACGGTGAAGGCCCGCACCACGCCACGCAGGTCGACCCCGCTGTGCTCGTGGAACCGGGTGTCCTCGGCGGCGATGATCGCCTGCCGCATCACCGGCGCCACCTCCGCCAGCGGCACGTCCACCCGGTCCTCCTGGTAGAAGGAGGTGATCAGGGTGGTGCCGTCGTTGGCGTAGAGGTTCGAGCGCTGGGCCGTGGGCGGCGTACGCAGCGTGTTCGGCAGCTCCGAGTAGGGCGCCGCGAGCGCCGAGAACCCGATCCCGAAGACCAGCGCGGCCGGTAGGGCCGCCACCGCGAGCACCAGCCCGGCCAGTACGCCGGCGATCAGTATGGTGAACAGTTTGTCGAGGCGTGCCCGGGTCATCAGCTCTCCCCGCAGGAGCCGGTCAGGACCCACTCAGAATGACCTGAAAACCCCTCTTGACCGCCCCTTTCCCCCAAACCCGCAGGAAGCTCATGCGCGGGGGTACCTCGGGCGGGTTACGGCAGGAGCGCGGCGGCGAGAGGGTGGACGGTCTCCTCGATCTCGTCGGCGACCCGGCTGAAGCACTGGTCGCCACGCCCCCACGGGTCGTCGAGATCGTCGGTGGGCAGCGACACGATGCCCAGTCGGGCGGCGTGGGCGGTCGCCACCAGGGCCACGCCGCGCGCGTGGACCGCGTCGGGGGTCGCCTCGGCCGCCGGCAGCCCGGCGGCGTCCACCCCGGCGAGCAGCCGGCCGAACTCGCCCAGCACGAACGTGCGCGACGCCGCGTCGGGCCGCAGCGCCACCACGTACTCCTGCTGGTCGGCGGTGGCGGTGAGGACGAGGTCAGCGGCGTCGATGTGGTCCGACCGCAGCTTGCGCGCGGCGAAGCCGGTGACGCTGCCGCCCCGGGAGGTCACCTGCCGGGACGCCGGCGGGTTCATCTCCTCACCGGCGTGCCAGCCGCCGGTGCCGGCGCTGTGGCTGTGCAGCAGCTCGTCGGCGCGACCCGGGTCGACCTCGCGGCGGGCCAGCCGTTCCCGGACGGCGAGGACCAGCAGCCGCTCGGCCATCGGGGACCGGCAGATGTTGCCCATGCACACGTGCAGCACGGTGAACGGAGGCACTCAGACCCCCTGGCCGGCGAGGATGTCGGGCACCACGTCGCGGAGCTTCTCCAGCGGGACGGCGCCCTGCCGGAGTACCTGCGGCGCCTCGCCGGTGAGGTCCACGATCGTGCTCGGCACCGGGTCCGGGCAGGGCCCGGCCTCCAGGTAGGCCCGCACCGAGTAGGCGAGCTGGTCGCGGGCCTGGTCGGCGGTGAGGGCGGCCGGCTGGCCGGTCTTGTTGGCCGAGGCGACCGCCATCGGGCCGGTCTCGCGCAGCACCTCCAGCGCCACCGGGTGCAGTGGCATCCGCACCGCCACCGTCCCGGAGGAGTCGCCGAGGTCCCAGCGCAGGCTCGGTGAGTGCGTCACGATGATGGTCAGCGCGCCGGGCCAGAACGCCTCAACGAGGTCCCGGGCCGCCTGGGGCAGCGAGTAGACCAGGCCGTCGAGGGTGTGCCGGGAACCGATCAGCACCGGCGGCGGCACCTGCCGACCGCCCTTGGCGTCCAGCAGGGCCTTGACCGCGTACGGGGTGAACGCGTCCGCGCCGATCCCGTAGACCGTGTCGGTCGGCAGGACGACCAGCTCGCCGTTCTTGACCGCCTCGATGGCAGCGGCGATGCCGCGGTCCCGGTCGGCGGGCGACCGGCAGTCGTAGAGCATCACGAGGAGTCAGTCTGCCACGTCGCGTCGGCGGTGGCGTGCTGGCCGTCCGTTCGCCGCGACGCGGTCGTGAAGCGGGGCCGTCCGGTCAGGTCCGGGTGGCCGGCGACCGCCTCGAACCGGCCGTCCGCGGCGAGCAGCTCGGGTACCGCCGTGCCGTGTGTGTCGTCGTGCTCGACGCCGAACACCCCGCCCGGACGCAGCAGCGCCGCCGCCCGGGCGATCACCGGACGGATCACCGCCAGGCCGTCCGCGCCGCCGAAGACCGCGGTCGCCGGATCGTGCCGGCCCACCTCCGGGGGCACCGCCACGTCCGACGGTACGTACGGCGGGTTGCAGAGCAGCACGTCGACCCGGCCCACCAGGTCGGCGAGCAGATCGGGTGCGGTCACGTCGGCCGCCACCACCTCGACCGGCCGGTCCCCCGCGTCGGCCCGGGCCGACGCGTTGCGCCGCAGCCAGGGCAGCGCCGCCGCCGACCGTTCCACCGCCACCACCCGGGCCGCCGGCAGCTCCTGGGCGACCGAGAGGGCGATCGCGCCCGAGCCGGCGCACAGGTCCACCACCAGCTCGGCGCCGAGCCCCCGGCCCTGCGCGATCCCCCAGCCGGCGAGCAGCTCCGTCTCCGGGCGGGGCACGAAGACGCCCGGCCCGACGGCCAGCTCCAGGTGCCGGAAGCCGGCACTGCCCGTGAGATGCTGCAACGGCTCCCGCCCGACCCGCCGGGCGACCAGCTCGTCGAACCGGTCGAGCTGCTCGGCGGTCAGGTCGTCGGCCAGCGCCAGCCGCCCCCGGGGCACGGCCAGCACGTACGCGGCCAGCTGCTCCGCCTCGGACCGGGCCGAGGCGATGCCGGCGTCGGCGAGGGCCCGGGACGCCCGGGCCAGCGCCGCTGAAGGGCGCTGCTGTCTCGTCCCTTCGGACGGGTGTTGCGGCACGGTGGTCACGAGATAATCATGGGGCGTCGCGCCGGACATCACGAACGGATGCGGCCGGACGCACACCGACAGGGAGGTCGCGGTGGGTTGGCTCGACCGGGTCACCGACCAGGTTGACGCCCTCACGCGCGCGCGGGCCCTCCAGGAGTCCAGCCGCTCCGCCGAGGCGTACGCGATCCTCGACCTGGTCGTCGCCACCACCACCGACCCGTACGCGCGGGCCGACGCCCTGGTCCAGCGCCTCTGCGCGGTGATCAACCTGGGACGCACGGCGGAGTACACCCGGGCCGTCGAGGAGGCCTCCACCGCCGTCCGCGACCTCGCCGAGCCCTACCTGCTCGGGCACCTCAACGCGCTGGCCGCGCTCGCCGCGCACCACCAGGGCGCACTGGACCGCTGCGTCACCCACCTGGTGAAGTCCGCCCGGGCGCTGGGTGCGGTGGCCGACCCCGACCGGGACACCGCGTGGGGCTGGCACGACCTGGCGATGGCCTACTCGTATCTCAGCTTCCACGGCTACGCCCTCGGCGCGATCGAACGGGCCCGGCAGCTCGGCACGGCCGCCGGAATTCCGGAGGAGACCTTCGCCGCCCCCGGCATCCGGCTGCGCAACGCGGTGGCGTTGGACCACAACGGCGACAGCGACGGCTGCCTACGGGTGCTGCGGGACGTCGCCGCCGACCTCGACCGGTTCCTGCGCGGTGGACGGGCCGGCAGGCTACGCCCGAGCAGCCTGGCCGCGTACGGCTACGCCGCCGCCCGGCGGGCGGCCCTCGGCGACCGGCTGGACGTCGGCGCGGAGGCCGCCCCGGCCCGGCTGCTCGGCCACGGTGGCGACAGCGCCCGGGCCCGCGACATGCGCCAGCTCGGCCAGGTCTGCCTGGCCGTCGCCGAGGGACGGCCGATCGAGGCCGCCGCCCGGCTCGACACCGTCCAGGTCTCCACCGAGACGCTGGGCGCGGCCGAACCGGCCCGACTGCGCAGCATCGCCCAGGCCAGCGCCGGCGACCACGCTGGAGCACACCGGGCCGACCGGCTGGCGTTCCGGCTGGCCGCCCAGCGCAACGACCGGCTCCGGGACGTCTACATCGACGGCATCGCCGCCCGGATCGACCACGAGGAGATGCGCCGCGAGGCGGCCCGCTTCGAGGGCGAGGCGCTGACCGACCCGCTGACCGGGCTGCCCAACCGGCGGCGGCTGGAACGCTACATCGCCACCGTGGTCGCCCACGGCGACCGGGTGGTGATCGGCGTCTGCGACCTGGACGGCTTCAAGGCCGTCAACACCCGCCACGGGCACCACTCCGGCGACCTGGTGCTCCAGCGCATCGCCGGAGTGATCAACCGGGTGATGCGCCGGGGCGACTTCGTGGCCCGGTACGGCGGGGACGAGTTCGTGGTGGTGCTCCCCGGCGCCGGGATGGCCGAGGCGGCCGAGGTGGGCCGCCGGATCGACGCCGCGGTACGCGCGGAGGACTGGGAGTCGCTGGTGCCCGGCACCCCGGTCGGCGTCAGCGTCGGCTTCGCCGAGGTGGGGGCCAGCGGCCCGGGTCTGCGCGACGCCCTCAGCACCGCCTTCGAGGCCGCCGACCGCGAGATGCTCCGCGCGAAGACCCGCCCACGCGCCTCCTGACCTCGCGCACCGGTCAGCGGCGGGTCAGCTCGGTGTCACCGGCGAGACGGGCGGCGCGGTCGGCCTCGACCAGGGCGTCGAGGACCCCGTCCAGGTCACCGGCGAGGGCCAGATCCAGGTTGTACGCGGTGTAGCCGATCCGGTGGTCGGTGATCCGGTTCTGCGGAAAGTTGTAGGTGCGGATCCGCTCGGAGCGGTCCACGGTGCGCACCTGCGCCTTGCGGGCGTCCGAAGCGGCCGCGTCAGCCTGCTCCTGGGCCGCCGCCAGCAGCCGGGCGCGCAGGATCCGCATCGCCTGCTCCCGGTTCTGCAACTGGGACTTCTCGTTCTGGCAGGACACCACGATGCCGGTCGGGACGTGCGTGATCCGGACCGCCGAGTCGGTGGTGTTCACCGACTGGCCGCCCGGCCCCGACGAGCGGAACACGTCGATCCGCAGCTCGTTCGGGTCGATGGTCACGTCGACGTCCTCGGCCTCCGGCAGCACCAGCACGCCGGCGGCGCTGGTGTGGATCCGGCCCTGCGACTCGGTGACCGGGACACGCTGCACCCGGTGCACGCCGCCCTCCCACTTGAGCCGGGACCAGACACCGTTGCCGCCCTCGGGCACGCCCTTGGTCTTGATCGCCAGCGAGACGTCCTTCACCCCGCCGAGGTCCGAGTCCTGCGCGTCGAGCACCTCGGTGAGCCAGCCGCGCCGCTCCGCGTACCGGGTGTACATCCGCAGTAGGTCGCCGGCGAACAGCGCCGACTCCTCGCCGCCCTCGCCCGCCTTGATCTCGACGATCACGTCCTTGGCGTCGTGCGGGTCGCGCGGGATCAGCAGCTCCGCCAGCCGCTCCTCCAGCGCCGGCAGGCCCGCCGCGATCGACTCCGCCTCGGCGGCGAAGGACACGTCCTCGGCGGTCAACTCCCGGGCGGCGGCCAGGTCGGCGCGGGCCTGCTCAAGGTCACCGGCCGCCTTGTGCAGCGGAACCAGCTCGGCGTACCGGCGGCCGACCCGGCGAGCGGCGCCCTGGTCGGTGTGGATGGCCGGGTCCGCCAGCCGCTTCTCCAACTCGGCGTACTCGTCGAGGAGGGCGGCCAGACGCTCGCTGCTCATGCGGGGAGGCTCCTTCGACGACGAGGACCGGATCGGGGGGAATACGGACGACGCCCGCGTCCGGCACGAAACCGGACGCGGGCGCCGAACGAGGAGCTACTTGGCCTTCTTGGCCTGAACCTTGGCGTACTTCTGCTGGAACTTCGCCACCCGGCCCGCGGTGTCCAGGACGCGCTGCTTGCCGGTGTAGAACGGGTGGCAGGCGCTACAGGTCTCGACGTGGATCGAGCCGCCCTTGGCGGTGCTGCGGGTGGTGAACGTGTTACCGCAGGAGCAGCTGACCTCGGTGGTCACGTACTCCGGGTGGATGTTGGGCTTCATCTCGCCTCGGTCCTCTCGTGGGTGGTCGCCGGGTCGCCGTCGGTGTCCGTCGCGGCCTGCGACGGGCTCGGGCGTGAACCGGAACCGGTGGCCGATTGACCAGTGTGCCATGGGCGTACGCCGGCCCGGCAATCGGGCCGCACGGCTGGTCCGGCATCGACAACGCACGCCTCACCTCCCGCATTCCCGCCGCCCGGCCGGGCATTCACCCGGCACGGCCGCCGTCCTGTCGTGCCCCGCCCGGGGCACGACGCCGAACCCGGCGGGAGAGCCGAAGACGTACGACACGGAGGAGCTGATGGCCCGCCTGATCGCCACCCGGGGACTGCCCGCCTCCGGCAAGAGCACTTTCGCCCGTACGCTCCAGCCGTCCGTGGTCCGGGTGAACCGGGACGACCTGCGCCGGATGCTGCACGGCGAGCGGCTGTTCACCCAGTGGGCGGAATGGCAGGTCACCGTCGTGCAGCGGGCCCAGGTCGAGGCGCTGCTGCGGGCCCGGGCCGACGTCTGCGTCGACGACACCAACCTGCGCTCCCGGACCCTGCGCGACTGGGCCGACCTGGCCGCCCGGTACGGCGCCGAGTTCGAGGTGCACGACTTCACCGACGTGCCGCTGGCGGAGTGCCTGCGCCGCGACGCCGCCCGACCCGAGGCCGACCGGGTCGGCGAGGCGTGGATCCGCCGGCTGCACCAGCGCTACCTGGAGGGTCGTACGCTGCCGCTGCCCGTGCCGCAGGCCCGAACGGGGCGGCCCGCCACCGTGCACGCCTCGTCGACCGAACCACCGGAGATCGTCCTGGTCGACATCGACGGCACGGTCGCGCTGAACGTCTCGCGCAGCCCGTACGACATGACCCGGGTCGCCGAGGACGAGCCGAACCAGGCGGTGATCGCGGCGATCCGGGCGATGCACAACGCCGGGTACGGGGTGGTGTTCTGTTCGGGCCGCGACGCCACTTCCCGTGCCGCCACCGAGGCGTGGCTGGCCCGGCACGTCCAGGTCCCCTACCTCGACCTGCACCTGCGCGCCGTCGGCGACAACCGAAAGGACTCCGTGGTCAAGGGGGAGATCTACGAGCACGAGATCAGGAACCGCTACCGGGTGGTCGGCGTCTTCGACGACCGCCAGCAGGTGGTGCGAATGTGGCGTGCCCTCGGCCTCACCGTCTTCCAGGTCGCCGAGGGCGACTTCTGAAGTTGTAGGAAGGGCACCTTCCTGTGCACCAGGCATCAGGAAGGTGCCCTTCCGCACACCTCAGGCGGCGGGGGCCGCGGTGGCGGCCGTCAGGGTGACGGTGGCCTCGGCCGTGGTGCCGTTGACCGCGACGGCCAGCTTGACCTGCGCGCCGGGGCGCAGGGCGGTGAGCCGGCCGGTGGCCGGGTCGAAGCGGGCCACGTGCCAGGGCCTCAGCCCGAGGATCGAGCCGATGTGCACGTTCGGCGAGGCGGACCAGTCCGCGCTCACCGGCGCCGCCACCGGCACCGTACGGCCGCCGGGCTGGGTCACCGTGGCGGTGGCCGTCGCCGGCGCGCCGACCGCGACGCTGGCCGGGGCGGCCAGCGTGAGCGCGTCGACGTGTGCGTGGAACTCGGCGGCGACCCAGCGCGGGCCCTCGACGAGCGGGTTGCGCCGGGCCAGGTCGGCCTCGGCCGGGCTCACCGGATCCACCCCGAACTCCGTCCACCCGGTGAAGCCGCCCTGGTCGGCGGGGGTGGAGGGGTTCTTGCCCGAGTTGCCGTTGATCAGGTACGGCACCCCGTCGACCCGGTCGGCGTGGAAGGTGCCGACGTGCCCGCCGACGAACGCGGCCCCCTTGCCGGTGCGGTGCTGGAAGTCGGCCAGCCACTGTTCCAGCAGCGCGGCCTCCTTCCGGTCACCGAGCTGGCTGGCCTTGGCCGGGCTCGGGTCGCGCGGCGGGTGGTGGTGCAGCACGACCACCGAGCCGACGGCCGGGTCACCGGCCGCCGAGTCGAGCGCCTCGCGCAGCATCCGCACCTGGTCGAAGCCGCCGCCTCGCAGCGAGCCGGTCGACGAGTTCAGCGTGACGAACCGGGTGCCCCGGTGGTCGAAGGTCCGTTCCGTGTCGCCGAAGGCGGCCCGGAAGTTGGCGATCGGGGCGCCCATGATCTCGTGGTTGCCGGGCACGTAGTAGTACGGCAGTTCCCCGCCGAGTTCCTCGTCCAACAGCCGCTTGGCCAGCGCGAAGTCCGCCGGGTAGGCGGTGTCCACGAAGTCGCCGTTGATCATCAGGAAGTCCGGCTTCGCGGCCTTGACCTCGCGGAGCGTACGGCGGGCCTGGGCGACCAGGTCGCTGTCCGGGTTCGCCGCGACGAACTGCGCGTCGGACATGACCGCGAAGCGCCAGGGCGCGCCGTCGACCGTGCCGTCGCGGAGCACCACCCGGTCGGTGCGCGGCGTCTCGGCCGGCGCGTCGACCGTCGGCGGCACCTTCGCCACCAGGTCGTCGATGACGACCTCGCTGCGGTACTGCGCGGCGGCGTTGGTCTCCGCCACGTAGAACCGGCGGATCCGCACCGGGTACTGCACTCCGGCAGGCACGGCGAACTCGACGTACTTCCAGCCCGTCCAGGTGATCAGCGGGCCGCGCAGGACGTGCTGGGTGTTCTGCGCGTCGTGCAGGTGCAGGCTGGGCCACTCCCCGGTGCCGTTGCCGTGGATCCACATGCCGAACGCCTGCGGCTGGCCGGCCACCTCGATCCAGGCCGGCGGGTCGGCGTACGCGGCCCGGGTGCCGGTGGACTGGCTGAAGTCGTACGTCATCTTCAGGCCCGTGCCGGTGCGGCCCGGCGCGGGGGCGACCGCGCCGCTGGCGCGGGCCTGGCTGAACTTCCAGGCCGCCGCGTCGTCGAAGCCGGCCACCGGCACGTCGGTGAGCCCGACGGTGACCGGCAGGACGGTGCTGCTCCGGCCGACGTGGACGGTGACCAGCGCCGAACCGGTGTCCCGCAGGGCGGTGACGGCGAGGTTGCCGTCGGCGGTCGGGGCGATCCGGAGCAGGTCCTTGTCGTAGTCGAGCTTCAGGTCGGCGGGCTCGATCGGGGCGGTGTTGCCCTCGGCGTCGTAGCCGACCACGCCGAACAGCGCGCTGCCGTCCGTGCCGGTCAGACCGACCCGGTCCACCGTGGAGTCGACCCGGGCCAGCGGCCCGAGCACGGTCAGGTCGAGGGTGCCACGGGCCGCGCCCCGCGAGGCGGTGACCGTGGTGCTTCCGGGCAGGAGGGCCCGGAAGCGGCCCTTGCTGTCGACGATGCCGTGCACCGCCGGGTTGGCCCGCCACGTCGGCGCGCCGGCCGCCGGGCCGTACGTCTCGTCGTGGCCGGCGGCGGTGAGCCGTCGGGTCAGGCCGGGAAAGACGCGATCGGGCCGGCCGCCGCGCACCGGCGCCACGCCCGGGGCGCTGGTCGGGTCACTGGCGGTCTCCAGCCAGTAGCCGGTGAGCCGGCCGCTGCCCTTGGGCGCGTAGATGGCCAGGCCGTTGGGCACGGCACGCTCGCTGCCGTCGGACGGGCCGTTCTCCACCTGCACGGCCGCCGCGCCCGGCTCCCGGGCGAGCAGCGTGGAGGAGCCGCCGCCGTCGAGGTTGAGCGCGTGGTGCGCGCCGAGTTCGGCCATCATCCGGCCCATCTCGGTCAGGGTGACGCCACGGCTGTCGACCTGCCGGCCGTCCACGGTCATCATGATCATCCGACGGCCGTCGGCAGAGAAGCCGACCGACGTACGCGGGGCCAGCGACGCGTCGGCGATGCTCTGCACCACGCCGTCGCGGACCAGCACATGGCTGCCCCCGACTGCCGCGTGCAGGCTGCTGCCGTCGGACGCCTTGGGCTGGTAGGCGACCGTCACCGGGTCGCCGGGGCGCAGGCCGGCGAGGGCGTCCGCGCCGGCGTCACGGCCGAGCAGCACGGTGGTGCCGGCCGGGATCGGCCCGCTTCCGGCCGTGCCACCGACGGTGGCGACGCGGCCGTCGACCACCGTGACCTCCGTGACGCGAGCGGCGCCGTCGACCGCACGTTCCCGGGTGTACGACCCCCAGAGCGCCGTGAACACGCCGATCCCGTTCGCCTGGATCATGTTGTTGAACTGGGTCACCGTCACCGGCCCGGTGGGCAGCGTCGCGGTGCCGTCGAAGTTCACCTCGATCACCCGACCGAGCCCCTCGGTGGTGATCGCGACGGCGTTGCGGTGGCCGCTGACCGCGGACTGGACCAGCTGTCCGTCGCGGATGCCGACGCCCTGGGCCGCACCGGAGTTGTTGATGTCGAAGAAGTCACCGTTGACCGCGGCTACCGCGCGGGCCTTATCGACGGCGCCGCGTAGCGGCTCGGCCCGGCTGACCGCGCCGGAGTTGACGTAGTCCACGGTGAGGCCGCCGGTGAGGTCGGCGGTGAGCGCGTCGGCGCGCAGCCAGCCGTCGGCGTCGTACCGGTCGAAGGAGGTCAGGGCGAGACCCGGGGCGACCGGGCGGGTGGTCTTCGCGGTCTCCAACCCGCCGGCCGGCTCCAGGCCGGTCGGGGCTGCGGCAGCCGACCTGCCCGCGGCCGGATCGGCGGCGAGCGTGACGGAGTCCGTGGGGTGCGAGGAGGCACTCGGTGCGTCCTCGGCCGCGGTGGCAAAGGGGTCGGTGGCCGAAGTCGGCGCACCGGCGGTCGCCGGCACGGTGCCGGCCAGGGTGAGCAACGGCGTCAGCAGGAGGACGCCTGCGAGCCGGGCGGATCGTCTGCGGGTACGCATGGGCGACAGTCAACCGGACAGTGAATAGAAGTTTCAATACCCATCGGCCAAACCGAAGGAAAACTCCAGCTGTCCGGTGGCCGTCCGCGCCGCAGGCGGGACGCGAGAAGGGCACGGCCTCGTGGCCGTGCCCTTCTCGATCGTCTCACCCGGAAAGGGTCACTCCCCCGGCGTCGACTTCGCGATCTGCATCAGGAACTCGATGTTGGTGCGGGTCTGCTTGAGCTTGTCGAGCAGCAGGTCCAGCGCCGCCTGCGAATCCAGCGAGTGCAGGACCTTGCGGAGCTTGTGGAGGATGGCCAGCTCCTCCGGCGCGAGCAGGACCTCCTCCTTACGGGTACCGGACGGGTTGATGTCGATGGCCGGGAAGGTGCGCTTGTCGGCGATCTTCCGGTCCAGCTTCAGCTCCGCGTTGCCGGTGCCCTTGAACTCCTCGAAGATGACCGTGTCCGCCATGGACCCGGTCTCCACCAGCGCGGTGGCGAGGATGGTCAGCGAGCCGCCGTTCTCGATGTTGCGGGCCGCACCCAGGAAGCGCTTCGGCGGGTAGAGCGCGGTGGAGTCGATACCACCCGACATGATCCGGCCGCTGGCCGGCGCCGCCAGGTTGTACGACCGACCGAGCCGGGTCACCGAGTCGAGCAGCACGACGACGTCGTGCCCGAGCTCGACCAGGCGCTTCGCCCGCTCGATCGCCAGCTCCGCCACCGTGGTGTGGTCCTGCGGCGGACGGTCGAACGTCGCCGCGATGACCTCACCCTTCACCGACCGCTGCATGTCGGTGACCTCTTCGGGCCGCTCGTCCACCAGCACCACCATCAGGTGGCACTCCGGGTTGTTGTGCGTGATCGCGTTCGCGATGGCCTGGAGCACCATCGTCTTACCCGCCTTCGGCGGCGACACGATCAGCGCCCGCTGGCCCTTGCCGATCGGCATGACCAGGTCGATGACCCGGGTGGTGAGGATGTGCGGCTCGGTCTCCAACCGCAGGCGCTCCTGCGGGTAGAGCGGCGTGAGCTTGTAGAACTCCGGCCGGTGCTTCGCCTCGTCCGGCTCCATCCCGTTGATGGTGTCCAGCCGCACGAGCGGGTTGTACTTGTCCCGCCGCTGCTCGCCGTCGCGCGGGGCGGCGCGTACCGCACCGGTGATGGCGTCGCCGCGCCGCAGACCGTACTTCTTGATCTGCGACATCGAGACGTAGACGTCGTTCGAGCCCGCCAGGTAGCCGGTGGTCCGCACGAAGGCGTAGTTGTCGAGCACGTCGATGATGCCGGCCACCGGAACGAGCACGTCATCCTCGCCGACCTGCGGCTCGCGCCCGCCGTCGCCGCCGCCACCCTCGACACGCTCACCGCGGCCGCGCCGGCGGTCCCGGAACCGGCTGCGCCGACCGCGCCGACCGCCGCCCTCGTCGTCGTCGTCGTTGTTGTTGTCACGCTCGACGCGCTGACCCCGGTCGCCGCCGCGCTCGTTGCGGTCGCCCCGGTCGGCACGCTCGCCCCGGTCGCCGCCGCGCTCGTTACGGTCGCCCCGGTCGGCACGCTCGCCCCGGTCGCCGCGCTCGGCACGGTCACCCCGGTCGGCACGCTCGTTGCGGTCGCCCCGGTCGGCACGCTCGCCCCGGTCGGCACGGTCGGCACGGTCGCCCCGGTCGGCACGCTCGCCCCGCTCGTTACGGTCGCCCCGCTCGTTACGGTCGCCGCGGTCGGCACGCTCGCCCCGGTCACCGCGCTCACGCCCGCGGCTCTCGCCCCGGTCGGCGCGCTCGGTGGCCTCGGCCTCGTCCGTGCGCGTCTCCGCCGGACGAGCCTCGGTGGCCCGTGTCTCCGCCGGACGAGCCTCGGTGGCCCGAGCCTCCGCCGGACGAGCCTCAGTGGCCCGAGCCTCCGCCGGGTGCGACTCCGCCGGACGGGCCTCGGTGGCCCGAGCCTCCGCCGGACGAGCCTCGGTGGCCCGAGCCTCGGCAACGGCGGCCCGGCTGCGCCGGGTCCGGCCACGAGGCTCGGTCTCGCCCGCCGCAGGCTCGGCCGGAGCCTGCTCCGCGGTGCGCCGTGCGGCCTTCGGCCGCTCGGTGGTCTCGCGGACCTCGGCGTGGACCTCTCCACGGGCGGGAGCGGCAGCGGCAGCGACCTCGGCCCGCGGTCGAGGGGTCCCGGCGGCGGCGCCCTGCCGCTCGGAGATCGCGCTGATCAGCTCGCCTTTACGCATACGAGCCGTACCCGAGATGCCGAGCGACGCGGCCAGGCTCTGCAGCTCCGGCAGCAGCATCGCCGACAGGCCGGTGCCGCTGCGCCGACGACGGGCGGGGGCGGCAGCGGTGGTGGCATCGCCAGCGACGTTGGAAACATCCGACGTCACGTCGGTGGTGTCGCTCAATGGATTCCTTCCCTCGATAGGCCGGGACTGCCCGGAGTCGAAAAGCTAGGTGGCCGGGCGGCCTCGGTGCACCCGCCTCGCATGGACGCGTCGCGGGAGTCTGTGACACAGCAGCTGGTCGGTTTCCCGACTCACCAACGTCGGTGAGCAGGTCTCGCCGCCTGCGGCGACCTGTGAAGACTGCGGTGCGGCGTGGGCCTAGGCAGGGGTGACGGGCTGACCGCCGATAGCTTCGGGGGTGCGCCGACCCGCAGGGAGATCGCGTGCTTCGCGGCTGTGCTAAGTCTAGAGCGTAATCAACTCTTCCGACCTGCGGCAACAGGGTCCCGCTCTGCGTGTCCCAGTCTACCCCGGGCAACCTGTGCTCCGCGCCCGTCTGGATCCAACCGCCAGACCTGCCAACCTGTTCCCGGATCGAAACCCCCGGGCGGCTCGGTCAGAGCCAGGACGGTCGGCCCCGCCCCGCTGATCACAGCGGCCACACCCGCCGCACGCAGCACTTTCACCAGGCCGGCACTGCCCGGCATGCCGACGGCACGGTAGTCCTGGTGCAGCCGGTCGACGGTGGCCGGCAGCAGCAGACCCGGGTCTGCGGTCAGCGCGTGCACCAGCAGCGCGGCCCGGCCGGCGTTCAGCGCCGCGTCACCGTGGGGCACGGTGGCCGGCAGCGCGGCGCGTGCGGTCGCCGTCAGGCCACGCTCCGCCGGCACGAAGACCATCGGTCGTACGCCGTCGGCGACCGGCAGCGACACGGCCCGGGCGCCGGACGGCTCCGTCCAGGCCAGGGTGAAGCCACCGAGCAGGCACGGCGCCACGTTGTCCGGATGGCCCTCGATCTCGGCGGCGAGCCGCAGCGCGTCGTCGTCGTCGAGGCGGGTCTCGCCGTCGGTGACCAGCGCGCGCGCCAGCAGCACGCCGGCGACGATCGCCGCGGACGAGGAGCCCAGCCCGCGAGCCTGCGGGATGCGGTTGACACACTCCACCGCCAGTCCCGGCGGTTGCCCGCCGAGAATGTCGAAGGCCGCCCGCATGGCGCGCACGACCAGGTGCCGGTCGTCGGCCGGCAACTCCCCGGCGCCCTGCCCGGTCACGGCCACCGTGACGCCCTCCGTCGTCACCTCGGCGGCCACGTCGTCGTGCAGTGCCAGGGCGAGCCCCAGGGCATCGAACCCCGGCCCCAGGTTGGCGCTGGTGGCGGGGACCCGGACCCGGACCGGGCCGGAGGTGAAGTTCGTCGGCACGGGCTCATGCTAGGGCTCCGCACCGACGGCGCGGTCTCCGCCCGCCGGATGGGCGGGACGGCGCGCCGGTGCCGGCCGGTCAGCCGGCGACGCTCGATGCCGGCTGAGGCGCCGGGTCCGTGAGCGAGAGCCGGCGGGTGGCGATGCGCCAGCCGACCGCGTAGACCACCGTGACGAGGCCGCAACCGGCCAGCACCACCCGCTCGTCCACCGTGTCCACCACGGTGGCCACCGCGAGTTGGCTCACCGAGATGGCCAGGGTGGCCAGCATCATGTCGGTGGCGAAGACACGCCCCCGCAGCCGGTCCGGCACCTCGCCCTGCAGGGCGAAGTTCGACATCACCCAGTTGCTGCCGCCCGCGAAGTGGGCGACGAAGACCAGGACCAGCACCAGCGGGAACCAGTTCGCGACCGAGGTGCCGAGGTAGGCCAGGCCGTAGAGGGACATGGACAGCGCCAGCCCGGGCAGCAGCCAGGCCCGGTTGGTCAGCACCCGGCGCATCAGGATCGGCCCGACGAGTGCCCCCGCACCACGGACCGCGAAGAGCAGCCCGGTGCCGACCGGGCCCACGCCGTACAGCGTTGCGAGCAGCGGAAACACCGTCAGCACGCCGTTGCCGAGGCCGACCGCCGACTTGACGGTGACCAGCGCCAGCACCCTCGGCCGGTGCCTGATGTAGCCCAGCGCCTCGCGGATCGCGGGCCAGGTCCGCTGCGCCGGTCGATCGACGTCGTGGGGAGCCTGCAACGGCCGGCGGATCAGCGTCGTCAGGCCCGCGGCGACCACCAGGCCCACGGCCGCCACCCAGAAGCAGGCGTACGGGCCGGCGGCGGCGCTGAGCACGCCGCCGAGGGAGGCGCCGACGACGGTCATGGTGCCCCAGGCCGAACCGGCGACGGCGTTGCCGGCGGCCAGTTCGTCGGGGTCGAGCACGTTGGGCAGGGCCGCCTGGGCAGCCGGGGAGTAGAACGCCTTGGCGACCGCCACCACACCGATCCCGGCTATCGCCAGCCAGGCCGTCCCGGCGCTGCGCACGCCGAAGAGCATCAGCACGCCGAGCAGGGCCGCGACGTTCGAAATGATCATGATCTTCCGCCGGTCGAACCGGTCGGCGACCGTGCCCGTGTACGGCAGCAGCAACGCCACGATTCCGGTGTCGACGGCGAGCACCAGGGCACCCCAGACGCCGCTTCCGGTCAGGCCCGGCAACAGCACCAGCAACGGCACCATGACGAACCAGTCGGCGCCGAAAACCACCAGCTCGGCGAGGAAGAGGTTGCGGAAGTTTCGGTTGCGGGTGAGAACCGAGACGGTGGACGGCACGTTCGGGACCCTACCGGCCGGCGACTGGCGGGCCGGGCGTACGGCGGGTACCTGACCGAACGCGAACGCCCCCGGCGGGCGGGACCCGTCGGGGGCGTTCGCGGACGTACCGCTACTCGGTCGGCGGCAGCGGGGACCTGCGGCTCTTCGGTAGCCGCAGCACCTCGAACTGGTCGGTGCCGTCCAACAGCGCACCCGACGGCGGGTGCCCGGACGCCGGGGCGTCGGCAGCCTCCGCACCGGCGGCGGACGCGGATCCCACGGCGGACACCGGGACCGGGTCGGCGGCGGGCGTCGGACCGCTGGCGCCGGCCGGATCGCCGTCACCCGCCGGAGCCGCCGGGACCGGCCCGCCGGACCGGCGGGCCCGCCAGGACCGGAACCACTCCTTGGTGTTCTCCGCCATCGCGTAGAGCGTCGGCACCAGGATCAGGGTGAGCAGCGTCGAGCTGAGCAGACCACCGATCACCACGATCGCCAGCGGCTTGGAGATGAAGCCGCCCTCCCCGGTGAGGCCGAGCGCCATCGGCAGCAGCGCGAAGATGGTGGCCACGGCGGTCATCAGGATCGGCCGCAGCCGGCGCCGGCCGCCCTCGACCACCGCCTCCTGGACCCCCATGCCCTGGGCCCGGTACTGGTTGACGAGGTCCAACAGCACGATCGCGTTGGTCACCACGATGCCGACGAGCATGAGCACGCCGATCAGCGCCGGCACGCCCATCGGGGTGCCGGTGGCCAGCAGCAGGCCGATCGCGCCGGTCGCCGCGAACGGAATGGAGATCAGCAGGATCAGCGCCTGGACCAGGCTGCGGAACGTCGCCACCATGATCAGGAAGACGATCGCGATGGCCACCAGCACGGCCAGGCCCAGGTCGGCGAAGGCCTCCGCCTGGTCGGCGCTGACCCCACCGATGGCGAAGGTCGCCCCCGGCACGTCGATGCCGTCCAGCTTCTTCTGCAACTCCTGGGTGATGGCACCGAGATTCGAGCCGGTGGCCGTACCGGTGACGGAGACGCTGCGCTCGCCGTCGATCCGGCTCACCTGCTGCGGGCCCTCGGTCTGGGTGACGTCGGCGATGGCGTCGAGCCTCACCGGCCCGACCGGCATCGCGCGCAACTCCTCCACGGTGGTCGGCGGCTTGCCCGCGAACCGCAGCACCACGTCCCGCTGCCCGTCGTCGAGCGTGACCTGCCCCAGGGGCGCGCCCCGGAACGCCTGGGCCACCACCTGGCCGACGGCGGCCTCGGTGAGCCCGACCCGGCCGGCGGCGACCCGGTCGACGGTGACGTCGACGCGCGGCACCCGGGTGGCGAGGCTGGTGGAGACGTCCTCCACGCCCGCCAGCCCGGCCATCGCGGAGCGGACCTCCTCGGCGGCCCGGGTCAACGCCTCCGGGTCGGCGCCCTGGACGACCACCTCGATCTGGTTGGCGGCCGCCCCGCCCTGACCGGCGCCGAAGCTGACCTCGCCGACGCCCGGGCCCAGCGCGTCGAACTCCCGGCGCAGCTTCTCCCGCATCTGCTGGGCGTCGGTCCCGTCGCCGAGGGCCAGCGACCAGCTGGCGACGTTGTTGCCGCCGCCGGCGAACGGGTTGTCCCCGCCGCCCGCCGTGACCTGGTACGTCTCGACGTCCTCGGTGCGCTCCAGCACCGCCTCGATCTGGCGGGCCGCCGCGTCGGTGCCGGCCAGCCCGGTGCCCGCCGGCAACTCCTGGGTGATGCTCAGGGTGTCCTGGCCGGAGTCGTCGATGAAGTTGGTCTCCAGCTGACGGGACAGGCCAAAGGTGCCGAACAGCACGAGCAGGCCGAGCCCCAGCGTGATCCACCGGGTGGCCCGCTTGCGCGTCGCGAAGTTGATCACCGGCAGGTACGCCCGCTGCAACGGGTTGCGCAGCTCCTTCTCCTCCGCCTCCCGGCGCACCACGGCGTCGTCCGCCGTGCCGCCGGAGGGCTTCAGGAACCAGTACGCGAGCACCGGGATCACGGTCAGCGAGACCAGCAGCGAGGCGAGCAGGGCCACTGTGACGGTGATCGCGAACGGCGCGAAGAGCTGCCCGACGAAGCCGCCCACCAGCGCGATCGGCGCGAACACGGCGACTGTGGTGAGGGTGGACGCGGTCACCGCGCCGGACACCTCGCGGACGGCGGTGAGGATCGCCTGCCGCTTCGGCTCGCCGTACTCCAGGTGTCTCTTGATGTTCTCCAACACGACGATCGAGTCGTCGACCACCCGGCCGACCGCGATGGTGAGCGCGCCGAGGGTGAGCAGGTTGAGCGAGTAGTCGCCGATCCAGAGGGCGATCAGGGCCACCATCACCGAGAGCGGGATGGAGACCGCGGTGACCACGGTGGAGCGTACCGACAGCAGGAAGACCAGGATGACCACAACGGCCATGACCAGGCCCAGCAGGCCCTCGGTGGTCAGGCTCTCGATCGACTTCTCGACGAACGGCGCCTGGTCGAAGACGACGGTCAGCTCGGCGCCGGAGGCCCCCCGCAGGTCGGCGAGCCGGTCCCGGATCTCGTGGGAGATCTCCACCGCGTTGCCGTCCGGGGAGGCGGTGATCGCGATGCCCAGGCTGTCCTTGCCGTTGGTACGGGTGATCGCGGTGGCCGGAGCGAGCTGCTGCTCGACGGTGGCCACGTCGCCGAGGCGGACCGGGGCCGCCCGGCCCGCCGCCGGCGCGACCACGACGCCACGCAGGTCGTCCAGCGTGGCGAGCCGGGTGCCGACCTGCACCGGAAGCGCGCGGGTGCCGTCGGTCACCGCACCGGCCGGCACCGTCACGCCGTTGGTCTTCAGCGCCGCGCCGAGGGCGGTCGGCTGGAGCTTCGCCGCCGCCAGCTTGGCCGGGTCCGGGGTGACCACCACGATGTCGTCGCGGGCGCCGGTCAGGTCGACCGTCCGCACCCCCTCGATGGCCTCCAGCTCGGGCACGACCGTGGCGCGCAGCTTCTCCACGAGTACGCGCTGGTCGGCACCGCCGGAGGCGGCGAGCACCACCGCGGGCAGGTCGTCGGTGCTGCCGGCGATGACCTGCGGGTCGACCCCCTCCGGCAGCTGCGCGTCGATCCGGTTGAGCGCGGTCTGCATCTTGTTGACGATGTCGTCCAGGTCGGTGCCGAACTCGTACTGGACCTGGACGGTCGCCGCTCCCTCACGGGAGGTCGAGGTGACCTTGTCCAGCCCCGGAATGGCCTGGAGGCTGTTCTCGATCGGCTCGGTGACCTGTGACTCGACGACCTCGGGCCCGGCGCCGGGGTAGACCGCCACGATGAACGCGGCCGGCAACTCCAGCGACGGCAGGAGCTGCTGCTTCAGTGACGGTACGGCGAACGCCCCGAACAGCGTGGTCACCACCGCGATTAGGGCGATCAGCCCTCGATTGGCGAGGCTGAATCTGGCGAGCAGCGACATCGGCGTGACTCACTCCTGGAAAAGGACGATTGGCGGGGGTATGGATTCTTCCCCACCCCTCCTGACCGCCCCCTGCCGGCCCCGCCCCGCCCGACGCACAGGATTCACCCGCCGCGGCCCGGCCGTCGAGGTCGACCGGTACCGCCCGCCGGAAACGTCAGGCGAGGTCGAGACAGCGGGCGGCGGCCAACGGGTCGTTGGCGATGGTGATGGGTACGGGCGCGGTGGAGATGGCCCACTCCGGGTCCTTCAGGCCGTGGCCGGTGACCGTGCAGACCACCGTCGAACCGGCCGGGATCCGACCGGCGGCGGCCTGCTGGAGCAGACCGGCCACGCTCGCCGCACTGCCCAGCTCGACGAAGACCCCGACCTCGCGGGCCAGCAGCCGATACGCGGCCAGGATCTCCCGGTCGGTGACGGCGGCGATCAGACCGCCGGAGGAGTCCCGGGCGTCGAGCGCCCTGGTCCAGCTCGCCGGGTTGCCGATCCGGATGGCGGTGGCGATCGTGGACGGCTCACGGACCACCTGGCCGCTGACGATCGGGGCGGCCCCGGCCGCCTGGAAGCCGTACATCTTCGGGGCCCGGGTGGCGTTGCCGTCCCGCAGCTCCTCCGAGTAGCCCATCCAGTAGGCGGAGACGTTGCCGGCGTTGCCGACCGGCAGGCAGTGGATGTCGGGGGCGTCGCCCAACGCCTCGACGATCTCGAACGCGGCCGTCTTCTGGCCGTGCAGCCGGTCGATGTTGACCGAGTTGACCAGGGCGACCGGGTAGTCCTGGGCGAGCTTCGCGGCCAGCGCCAGGCAGTCGTCGAAGTTGCCCTGCACCTGGAGCAGCCTCGCCCCGTGCACGAGCGCCTGGGCCAGCTTGCCCAGCGCGATCTTGCCCTGTGGCACGAGCACCGCGCAGGTCAGGCCGGCCCGGGCCGCGTACGCCGCCGCGGAGGCGCTGGTGTTGCCGGTGGAGGCGCAGATGATCGCCTTGTTGCCGGCCTCGACCGCCTTGGAGACCGCGACCGTCATGCCCCGGTCCTTGAACGAGCCGGTCGGGTTCGCGCCCTCCACCTTCAGGTGCACGTCGCAGCCGAGCCGGGCGGAGAGCACCGGCGCCGGCAGCAGCGGGGTGTTCCCCTCGTGCAGGGTCACGACCGGGGTGGCGTCGGTGACCGGCAGCCGGTCCCGGTACGCGTCGATCAGACCCCGCCACATGTCGCTCTCCCTCGCCTCTACCGCCCCGCCGAGCCGGGTACGCCGTTAGCCTGGACCAGCATCGCCGGGTCCCCGCCGGCGCACCCGCAGTTAACCACCAGGCGAGACACGCAGGCGCCCGCCCCGCCGGGACCGCGAGCCGGCCGGTCACCGGCCGGCTCCCACCGCCGGACGCGAGCCGGCCCGCCTACACCGACTGGGCCGCGAGCCGGCCGGTCACAGGCCGCCCTCCACCCGCAGCACGCTCGCCACCGAGCGGACGATGTCCAGCCCGCGCAGCTCGCCCACGGTGGCGGCGAGCGCCGCGTCCGGTGCCACGTGGGTGACGATGACCAGGTCGGCATCATCGCCCCGGCCGGCCGCGCCGCCGCCCGCCGGGCCCTGCCGCACGGTGGCGATCGACACGTCGTGCCGGGCGAACACCCCGGCCACCGCCTCCAGCACACCCGGCCGGTCGGCCACGTCCAGGCTGATGTGGTAGCGGGTCAGCGCCTCCCCCATCGGCCGCACCGCCAGGTCGGCGTAGGCGCTCTCGCTGGCCGAGCGCACCCCGGCGAGCCGGTTGCGGGAGACCGCCACCACGTCGCCGAGCACCGCGCTGGCAGTCGGCGCGCCGCCCGCACCCCGGCCGTAGAACATCAGCGGCCCGGCCGCCTCGGCCTCGACGAAGACCGCGTTGAACGCGTCGCCGACGCTGGCCAGCGGGTGACTCAGCGGGATCATCGCCGGGTGCACCCGCACGCTGACCGTCTCCCGGCCGGCGGCGTCGGCACCCCGGGCGGCGATGCAGAGCAGCTTGATGGTGCACCCCATCGCCTTGGCGCTGGCCACGTCGGCCGCGGTGACCTCGGTGATGCCCTCCCGGTGCACGTCGGCCGCGCCGACCCGGGTGTGGAACGCCAGTGAGGCGAGGATGGCGGCCTTGGCCGCCGCGTCGAAGCCCTCGACGTCGGCGGTCGGGTCGGCCTCGGCGTAGCCCAGCTCGGTGGCCTCCTCCAGCGCCTCCGCGAAGCCGGCGCCGGTGGCGTCCATGGCGGAGAGGATGAAGTTGGTGGTGCCGTTGACGATGCCGGTGACCCGGTTGATCCGGTCGCCGTGCAGCGACTCACGCAGCGGGCGCAGCAGCGGGATCGCCCCCGCCACGGACGCCTCGTAGTAGAGGTCGCCACCGCCGTCGGCCGCCGCGTCGTGCAGGGCCGCGCCGTCCTCGGCGAGCAGAGCCTTGTTGGCCGTGACCACGCTCTTGCCGGCACGCAGCGCCTCCACCAGCCAGCTCCGCGCCGGCTCGATGCCGCCGACCACCTCGATGACCACGTCCACGTCGTCGCGCTTGACCAGGCCGAGCGCGTCGGTGGTGAACAGGGCCGGGTCGACGGGCAGGTCGCCCCGGTCGCGGCCGAGACGGCGTACGGCGATGCCGGCGATCTCCAGCGGGGCGCCGATCCGGGCGGCGAGGTCGGCGGCCTGCTCGTGCAGCAGCCGGACCACCTCGCTACCGACCGTGCCGCAGCCGAGCAGTGCCAGGCGCACAGGTGATGTCATCCCACGTCCAATGCCAGCAGGTCCTCTTCGGTCTCCCGCCGGACGATCAGGCGCGCCCGGCCGTCGCGCACCGCGACCACCGGCGGCCGGGGCACATGGTTGTAGTTGCTGGCCATGCTCCGGCAGTAGGCGCCGGTGCCCGGCACCGCGACAAGATCTCCGGGCTGCACGTCGGCGGGCAGGAATTCATCCTTCACCACGATGTCCCCGGACTCACAGTGCTTTCCCACCACGCGGGCGAGCATCGGCCCGGCGGCCGACGCCCGGGACGCCAGCGTCGCGGAGTAGGACGCGTCGTAGAGGGCGGTGCGGATGTTGTCGCTCATCCCCCCGTCGACGCTCACGTAGGCACGACGCCCGTCGGCCGTGTCACCGCCCGCGCCCACCGGCACGGACTTCACCGTGCCCACCTCGTAGAGGGTGAACACGGCCGGCCCCACGATCGCCCGGCCCGGCTCGATCGAAAGGTGCGGCACCGCCAGCCGCTCCACCGCGCACTCGGACTCGACGATCCGGCGCAGCCGCTTCGCCAGGTCCTGCGGGGCCGCCGGGTCGTCCTGGGTGGTGTACGCGATGCCGAAGCCGCCGCCGAGGTCCAGTTCGGGCAACTCCACCCCGCGCGCGTCGCGGATCTGCGCCTGGAGGGCGAGCACCCGGCGGGCGGAGACCTCGAAGCCGCTGGCGTCGAAGATCTGCGAGCCGATGTGCGAGTGCAGGCCGCGCAACTCCAGCACGCCCTCGTCGAGCACCCGGAAGGCCGCCTCGGCCGCCGCCCCGCCCGCGAGGGAGAAGCCGAACTTCTGGTCCTCGTGCGCGGTGGCGATGAACTCGTGGGTGTGCGCCTCGACGCCGACCGTGACCCGGATCATCACCCGGGGGCGTACGCCCCGCTCCCGGGCGAGCGCGGTGAGCCGGTCGATCTCGTCGAACGAGTCGAGGATGATCCGGCCCACCCCGGCGTCCAGCGCCCGGGTCAGCTCGGCCACCGACTTGTTGTTGCCATGGAAGCCGATCCGCTCGGGCGGCATCCCGGCCGACAACGCGGTGGCCAGCTCGCCCCCGGTGCACACGTCGAGGCTCAGGCCCTCCTCGGCGATCATCCGGACCACCGCGCGGCAGAGGAACGCCTTGCCCGCGTAGTAGACGTCGACGCCGTCGAAGGCGCTGCGGAAGTCGCGGCAGCGCGAGCGCAGGTCGTCCTCGTCGAGGACGTACACCGGGGTGCCGAACTCGGCCGCGATGTCGCGGACGCCAAGGCCCGCGACGGTCAGCGCGCCGTCGGCGCCGCGCGCCACGTTGCGCGGCCACAGCTGCGGCACCAGGGCGTTGACGTCGGCCGGGGTACGCAGCCACGCCGGCCCCCGGCTGCCGATGTCACCGTGCAGCGCACCGGCCTCGTGAGCCCGCATTACCGGTCCTCACTTCGCGACTGCGGGGCTCGCAGGCCCACTCCTCGCGCTCGCAGACCCTCTCCGCTTCGCGACTGCGGGGCTCGCAAGCTCACTCCTCGCGCTCGCATCAGCCGTCTACATCCTCTCCGGGGCCGAGACGCCCAGCAGGCGCAGGCCGTTGGCGATCACGGTACGGGTGGCGTCGTTGAGCCAGAGCCGGGCCCGGTGCAGGTCGGTGGTCTCCTCGTCGCCGCGCGGCAGGATCCGGCACTCGTCGTAGAACCGGTGGTAGGCCCCGGCCAGCTCCTCCAGGTAGCGCGCCACCCGGTGCGGGCCGCGCAGCTCGGCCGCCGCGGCCACCACGGCGGGGAACTCGGCGAGCGCCTTGAGCAGCTCGTTCTCCTTCTCGTGGCCGAGCAGTTCCGGGTGGAACGCGGCGGCGTCGCCGCGGGTCAGCCCCACCTCGGCGGCGTTGCGGCCCACGCTGGCCGTCCGGGCCGCCACGTACTGCACGTAGTAGACCGGGTTGTCGCGGCTGGCCCGGGTCCACAGCTCGACGTCGATGTCGATCGGGGAGTCGCTGGAATAGCGGGCCAGCGCGTACCGGGAGGCGTCCACGCCGATCGCGTCGACCAGGTCCTCCAGGGTCACCACGGTGCCGGCCCGCTTGCTCATCCGGACCGGGGCACCGTCGCGGACCAGGTTGACCATCTGGCCGATCAGGATCTCCAGGCTGCGCTCCGGGTCGTCGCCGAAGCAGGCGGCCATCGCCTTCATCCGGCCGATGTAGCCGTGGTGGTCGGCGCCCAGCATGATCACGACCCGCTCGAAGCCGCGCTCCCGCTTGTCGAGGTAGTAGGCGCAGTCGGCGGCGAAGTACGTCCACTCGCCGTTGGACTTGCGCAGCACCCGGTCCTTGTCGTCGCCGAAGTCGGTGGTGCGCAGCCAGGTCGCGCCGTCGGACTCGAACACCCGCCCCTGCTCGCGCAGCCGTTCGAGGGCGAGGTCCAGCTCGCCCCGGTCGTGCAGGTCCTTCTCGTTGAAGTAGGTGTCGAACTCGACGCCGAAGCTGAGCAGCGAGGACTTGATCTCGGCGAACATCAGCGTCACGCCCTCGACCCGGAAGACCTCCTGGGCGGCGGCGTCGTCCAATTCCAGCACGTCGGGGCGGATCCCCCGGACGGCGTCGGCGATCTCGGTGATGTACGCCCCGGCGTACCCGTCCTCCGGGGCCGGCTCGCCCTTCGCGGCGGCAAGCAGCGAGCGGGCGAACCGGTCGATCTGCGAGCCCGCGTCGTTGAAATAGTATTCCGTGCCGACGTCGGCGCCGGTGGCGCGCAGGAGCCGGCTGAGCGCGTCGCCGACGGCCGCCCAGCGGACGCCACCGATGTGCACCGGGCCGGTCGGGTTCGCCGAGACGAACTCCAGGTTTATCCGCTGGCCGGCGAGCCGGTCGCTGCGGCCGTACGCCTCGCCGGCCTCGACGATCGTCCGGGCGAGCTGGCCGGCGCTGGCCGCGTCGAGCCGGATGTTGAGGAAGCCCGGCCCGGCGATCTCCACCGACTTGATCCCCGGGGCCCGGCCGAGCTGCTCGGCGAGGGCCGTGGCCAGCTCGCGCGGCGGGACGCCCACCTTCTTGCTGAGCTGAAGTGCCAGCGTGGAGGCGTAGTCGCCGTGCTCGGGGTTGCGAGGTCGCTCGACCACCGTCTCCTCCGGCAGGGCGGAGCGGTCCAGGCCACGCTCGGTGAAGACGGCGTGGGCTGCGGAGAGGACGACCTCGGCGAGTTCTGCGGGAGTCACCGATCCATGTTATCGGGGGTAGACTCGGCACCCGCGGCGGCGACCCAGTGTGTGAGACCGGCCCGCCGGATCCCCCGACCGACCGACCTGACGAGGCACCATGAGCATCAGCACACCGGGTGGCCCCGAGCGCCGCCCGACCGTGGTCAGCACCGGCAAGAAGCCGGCGGCGGGCCGGCCGGCTGCCGGCGGCAAGGCCGGGTCCGGCAGCGCCAAGACCGGGTCCGGCAAGCCGACGGGTTCCCGGCCCGGTGCCGGCGGCAAGGGCCGCAAGCCGATCACCCCGGTGAAGGTGAGCCAGGGCCGTTCCTGGGGTCCCATCGCGCTCTTCGTCGCCGTGGGAGTGCTCGCCGTGTCGATCATCGGTTACGGCGCCTGGGCGACGTTCCAGGGCTCCAAGCCCTGGGAGGACCGGGCGGACGCGATCGAGGGCATCGTCAACTTCCGCGAGAAGGACAAGGAGCTCGTCTCGGGCGGCAACCACACGACGGGGCCCGTCACCTACACGGTGCTCCCGCCGGTGGCCGGGCCACACAACGCGGCCTGGCAGAACTGCATGGGCGACGTCTACCCCGCCCAGATCGCCAACGAGCACGCGGTGCACAGCCTGGAGCACGGCACGATCTGGATCACCTACCGCCCCGACCTGCCCGCCGACCAGGTGACGAAGCTCGCCGAGAAGGTACGGGGCAAGGAGAAGATGATGCTCAGCCCGTTCGAGGGGCTGGACAAGCCGATCTCGCTCCAGGCGTGGGGCTACCAGCTCAAGGTCGACAACGCCGACGACACCCGGATCGACGAGTTCGTCAAGGCGCTCAAGGTCAACGCCTCGGTCGAGGGCCCGACCGCGCTGTGCAGCCAGGGCATCACCGCCACCGGCACCACCCCGCGCGATGACGCCCCCCAGATGCCGCAGGGTTGAGGAGAACGATGAGCATCCCGACCGCGATCGAAACCAGCGAGCCGGCCAGCCCGGCTCCGGAGGAGCGGCGACCATCCGCGCGCCGCTGGGGCACCGCGGCGCTGGCCCTGGCCGTCGTGGTCGGGCTGCTCCTCGGGTACGCCGGGGGCATGCTGACGCCCCGGCTGACCCGGCCGGGCGACGCCTCCGCGGAGGCGGGCTTCGCCCGGGACATGATGACCCACCACGCGCAGGCGGTGGAGATGGGCCTGATCGCCTTCGACGAGGGCGCGGACCCGGCGGTACGCAGCATCGGCGGCGACATCGCCACCGCCCAGCAGGGCGAGATCGGCACCATGCACACCTGGCTGCGCTTGTGGGGGCTCGACCCGTCGGGCAGCGAGCCGTCGATGTCGTGGATGTCCGACGGCGCGGGCCTGGTCAAGAACGGGCTGATGCCGGGCATGGCCACTCCCGAGGAGATGGCGAAGCTGCACGCGGCCGAGGGCCGGGAGCTGGACGTCCTCTTCCTGCAACTGATGATCAAGCATCACCTGGGCGGCATCCACATGATCGACGGCATCCTCGACGTCAGCGACGAGCCTGACGTGGTCAAGACCGCGCAAACCATGAAGAACACCCAGCAGAACGATCTCACCAATCTCCAGCACGCGCTGGAGCGGCTGGGCGGCTGAACCGCCCCCGCCACTGCCCGTCGAGAGGTCCGCGTCGCCGCCGGTTTCACCGGCCGACGCGGACCTCTCGCCGTTCCGACCACTCCACGTCCGGTCCATTCGGGTCCGTAGCCTTATGCACCTTCCGCCCGATTCCAACACTAAGAGAGTTTTCTCCATACATATCGTGACCAGTTGCGATTCGGGCTCGTTGCGCAGGACGTGGGGGTTGCACTGAGAGACGCACGGCGTTCGGTCACCAGTTGGTGCCGGCGCCACACCATCGGCGGTGACGGGGCGGTGGCAGCCGTCCGTCGCGGACAGCGGCAGGGCGAGCCGGGAACGCTCAGCCGCGAACAGGAACTCGAACTCATCGACGTCCTGCGGGGCGTCCACCCCGACCAGTTGGGCCTGGACGAGGAACTGTGGACGCGACAGAGCCTGCACGCCCTAATCCAGCGCCGCTTCGAACTGCCGATGGACGCCGGGGCGGTCGGGGCGTACCTGCGGGCCTGGGGGTTGGGTCCGCGGGAGCCCCGGGAGCGAGCCTGCGGGCTGTGCGTCGGCGCGGTGGAGCGCTGGGTGCGCAGCGAGTACCCGGCCATCACCAGGGCCGGGCAGGAGCACCTCGCCGAGGTCTACTGGATCGGTCGGGTACGCCTGCGCGGCACGATGCCGGCGGCGGACATCATCTCCGCCGTCTCGTCCCGTGGCCGGGTACGCTTCATGATCACCACGCCGTCGGTCGACCCTCCCCTCCCCCGCGACTTCGTGCTGCGGCTCAGCGGCGAGGAACAGCGGACCGTCCACCTGATCGTCGACGGCTCCTGGCCCCGCAACGAGTGGCCCCGGCGCCTGCCCCGCCGCATCGTGCTGCACCCACTGCCCAGCTGCGGCCGCGCCGTCGCCGCCTGACCGCCCCGCCGTCACCGCCTGACGGTGAGCGGTGGCACGACGGTCGGCCGGCCGCGCACCCGACCGCCCCGCTGCCGCCGGCTGACCGCCCTGCACCCTGCACCCTCCGGCGCCGGATGCCGGACACGGATGCCGGGCACGGATGCCAGGCCCGGATGCCAGGCACGGAGCCGAGCGTGGCAGCCGGAGCCGACCGGACTCCCAGCCACCTCCGGCGGGAGTTGACGGGTGGAACACCATGGTTGTCTCCCACGTCGGGAGACAACCATGGTGTTCCACCCGTGCCCACTACGTGCGTAGCCGCTCCCGCTATTCCGCCCGAGTGGCGTCAGGCGCGGGCGGCACGGGGGTGCGGGCGACACGAGGGCAGGCGCAGGATACCGATTCGGCATTCCGGGAAGGCGTTTGCTAGTCTTCTCCAGTCGCTGAGCCCCCGTAGCTCAGGGGATAGAGCACCGCCCTCCGGAGGCGGGGGCGCAGGTTCGAATCCTGCCGGGGGCACCAGTACAACCAGCCAAACGAAGCTCTTGACCTGCATGATCACGGTCAGGGGCTTCGTTCGTTTGTCCGGCCGTCACCGACGTTTCCGCGGCCACGATCGGCCAGTCCCGGCACATACTCGGCCGGCAGCTGTCACGGCGCCCCGTCGGGGGTGTGGGCCAGCAGACCCTCTTCGAGCAGCGTCAGTCCCGGTCGCCTCGCGGCGCTCCCGCTGAAGCGTCGTTGAGTGTCTGTGGCACGCCCGCGTGCCGGAACCGGCGCAGATGCGGGTGGTCTCGCTCTACCCGAGCACCCAGGTGCGCGACGACGCGGTGGCCCGCACGGACCGCTACCTCGCCGGGGCCGGCGGCGATGGCGACCTGGGCGACGGCCGCCGCCGAGGCGGACCCGCCCCGCCGAGCTGCGTGGGCTGCTCAGCACCCGGCGGGCCGGCCTCCGGCGGGCGCTGCGGGCCCAGGCCTGCGACAGGGCAGCCGCACAGGGGACGCCGCCGTGACCGGTACGCCCGAATCCGCGGACCAGGCGCGGCAACGCGCCGCGCCGCCACCGTTCAGCGCCCGGCGGCTCCTGCTCGTCGGCTCGGGGTCGGTTCGGCTCGGGGTCGGTCGGCGTGGCCTTTCTGCCCTTCTGGGTCAACTGGTTGCGCAGCTACCACCAGCCGCTGTGCCTCGCGCCCGTAGGGGCGGTGGACCTCAGCCGGTACGCGATGACGGTCGCCGGCCCGCCGCCTCGCCGGTGCGGAACGCCCGCCGGTACGCCGACGGCGAGGTCCGCATGGTGTGCGCGAAGTGGTGGCGGTAGGTGACCGCGCTGTCGAAGCCCACCGCCTCGGCGATCTTCTCGATCGGGGTCGTGGTGGTTTCGAGCAGGGCGAGGCTGGCCTGGATCCGCTGGTTGATCAGCCATCTGATCGGGGTGGTGCCGGTGGCCCGGGCGAAGTGCCGCAGGTAGGTGCGGGCCGACATGTGCGCCCTGCCGGCGAGGGTGTCGACGGTGATGGTGTCGGGCAGGTGCGCCACCGCCCACGCCATGCTCCCGGCGATGCGGTCGTCGGCCGGGTCGGCAGTCACCGGGGCCTCGATGAACTGGGCCTGCCCACCGTCGCGGTGCGGTGGTGTCACCAGGCGCCGGGCGACCGCGTTGGCGATGCCCGCCCCGTGGTCGCGCCGGACGACGTGCAGGCGCAGGTCGAGCCCGGCCGCGCTGCCGGCGCTGGTGAGCACCACGCCGTCGTCGACGTACAGCACGTCGGGGTCCAACGCGACACCCGGGTGGCGGCGACGGAACCGCTCGGCGTAGCGCCAGTGGGTGGTGGCGCGCCGGCCCGTGAGCAGCCCCGCCCCGGCCAGGGCAAAGGCACCCGAGCAGATGGACATGATCCGGGCGCCCCGGTGGCACGCGTGACGTAGCGCGGCGACCAGCCCGGGTGACGGGTCGGCCGACACGTCGGGGACACCGGGCACGATGACCGTGCCGGCCGCCGCGAACACCTCCAGGCCGTGTGGCGTGTGCAGGCTCGCCCCGCCGAGGACCCGCACCGCACCCGGCTCTTCGGCGCAGATTGTCAGCTCGTACCACGGGATGTCGAACTCGGGGCGCGGCAGGCCGAAGACCTCGGTGACGATGCCGAGCTCGAATGCCGACATCCCCTCGTAGGCGAGCACCGACACGGCGGGGCCGGGACGGCGGAGCGGAGGCATGGCGGGATGTTAGCGGACAGCGGCGTGGGGGCCACTGTCCAGCGCCGGTCCGCCGATCGAGGATCACTTCCATGTCGAACGCGTTCGCCGTCCCTCCCGCGCCCGCCGAGCAGGCCGTTGCCCACTTCGCCACCCGACTGCGCTTCGAGACCGACGCGAGCGACGTCCACGCCGACCTGGAGGCCGGCGTGGACGGGCTCGTGGTGGTGGACAGCCGGGGCGCCGCCGCGTGGCGGGGCGGGCACCTGCCCGGCGCGGTACACCTACCGACCGCCGAGATCCCGACGCGGGCCGCACTGCTGGTCCCCGCCGGAACCGCCGTGGTCACGTACTGCTGGGGGCCCGGCTGCAACGGCGCCACCCGGGCCGCCCTCGCCTTCGCCACGCTCGGATATCCGGTCAAGGAGATGCTCGGCGGCTACGAGTACTGGGTCCGCGAGGGTTTCCCCGTGCGAACCGCCAGCGGCATCCGCCGCCGCCCGGTGGACGATCTCACTGCCGTCGGGACCTCGTGTGACTGCTGAGGCACCCGCCTCCGCCGTCCACGCGGGCACCAGGCAGCGGCGGTGCCGCGACCACCGGGGCGTCAGTTGACGGCGATGCCGTGCAGGAAGCCGTCCTGGTCGCCGACCATGAGCATGTCACCGATGACCACCGGCGGGCTGTAGCAGTACGCGCTGGTGGTCAGCTGCAACCGGGTCCGGACCGATCCGGTGGTGAGGTCGACTGCGACCACCAGGCCGGTGGTGGTGGGAATCCACGCCACGCCGTCGTGGATGGCCGCGCCGGTGCTGACCGGACGGGCGCCGAGGCCGGTGGTCCACCGGGCCTGGCCGGTGGCCGGGTCCACCCGGGAGGCGGTGCGACCGCCGTCGTCGAACATCACCACGTCGCCGTTGTCGAGCAGGAGCTTCGGGGCGTAGATGTAGGAGCCGGCCACCGACCAGCGGAGCTCCCCGGTCGCGGGGTCCAGCGCGAACGCGCTGGTCACGGTGGACACCAGGACCAGGCCGTTGGGCAGCACCTCCAGGTTGTCCGCCCACGGGCCGTAGATGAGGCGGCTGTAGACGGTGGCACGGGTGGTGGTGGAGAACGACCACAGCACGGCACCGGTGCGGGCGTCGTGGGCGTAGACGTTTCCGTCCCCGGCGCCGGCGTAGACGCGGGTGCCGTCGCTGGCCGCGCGCCCGGCGAACATGCCCTTTCCGGCCACGTTCCAGACCGTGCCGCCGGTCCGTGCGTCGATGACCTGCCGGGTCGCCCCGGCGGAGAGCACCACCACGCTACGACCGTCGACCGTCGTCACCAGCGGGCTGCCGAGCACCGGTGCGCCGGCATCGTGGGTGAACCGGCGCCGGCCGGTGGCCGGGTCGAGGGCGTAGAGGCGGTGGTCGTCGGAGGGGACGTAGACGGTCCTCCCGTCGGGGGCGAACGCCGGCCGGCCGTGCACCGGGCCGATCCGCTCCCGCCAGCGCCGGGACAGCCCACGTCGGGTGGGCCGGGCGCCGATCACGGTCCCGTCGGTGGTGGCGGCGACCAGCAGATCGTCCCGGACGGCCAGGCCGGCCTGCACAGGCGCGCCGAGCTGTTCACTCCAGCGCAGCCGGCGGGCGGTGTCGGGAAGGTCGAAGGTGCGGGTCTGTTCGTACCAGGCACCGTCGGCGTCGGTGACCCGTACGGTCATCCGGTGCTCGCCCGGCGGCAGCGACGTGAGGTCCAGGCCGCCGGAGAAGCGGCGGCCGGCACCGTCGGAGGCCAGGTTCCGCCACTGGCCGGCGTCCTTGAGCCCGTACGTGTGCTGCGGGTAGAGCTGGGCCTTCACGTTGGCGGCGCGGACGTGCGGGGCGAGCCGCACCGACACGGCCAGCGCGGCGCCGGCCGGGTCGAGTGAGACCGCCTGGGGCCGCTGCGCGATGGCGGTCCGTGGCCCGCTGACCGGAATGTCCAGCACCGACCGGGACTCGGCGCTGCCGTCGGCGCCCCGCTGTACGGCGGTCACCTTCAGCACCTGGCCGTCAGGGCCGGCCGTGCGCTGCACCCAGTAGTAGATCGCTGAGCCGCGGGTGTCGTCGACCGCCAGCTGGGTCACCCCGTTGAACCGCTGCACCTGCTCGGCGTGCACGTGCCCGGCGAACACCGCCCGCACGTTGTAGCGGTCGAGCAGCTCCAGCAGCCGCTCCTGGTCGGAGACGTAGTAGTTGTCGCCGCCGAACGGGAAGTGGCACAGCAGGATGATCGGGACCCCGGGCGCGACCCGGTCCAGGTCCCGGGTCAGCCACCGGATGCCGGACTCGCCGAACCCGCCCGGTTCCTGAAGCAGGTGGCTGGGGTCCAGCGCGACGAAGTGCAGGCCGTCGAAGTCGAACGAGTACCGGCTCGGCCCGAACAGCTTGCCGTACCGCTCGCCGGCGGTGCTGTCCCATCGCCAGTCGTGGTTGCCCGGCACGTGCCGGATCTTGGGACGCAACGCCACCGGGATGGTGCCGAAGTAGGTGTCGTACTCGGCCACGGAGCCGTGTTCGACGATGTCCCCGACGTGGCAGACGATCGACGGGTTCCGAGCGGCGATCTGCTCGTACGCCCAGCGCACGCCCTCGGTCCGCTCAGGAAGGTCCACGTCGATCTGCGTGTCACCCAGCAGTGCGAACCCCGCAGACCACGGTCCACCGTGTCCGGGCGGGCCGGCCACCGCGGGCGCACCGCCGGTCACCGCGCCGGTGGCCGCCGCAGCGACGGCACCGACGCCCAGGCCGAGCAGCCTGCGGCGGTCCAGCGGAAGGCGAGCAGGTTCGGGGGCGGGCAGCGATGGCATCTTCTGTTCCTTCCGGAGACCGTCAGAATGCCGGGGAGTTTGGCACGGCCCCAACCGCCGAACCAACGGTTCTCCTGCACATCTCCGGAAATCCCGCAGTGGATCGTCAATATGACGAACTTAATGATCGATTCCTTGCATGATCTGGCCACCGTACCCACGCAGGCTGGCACGCGGTCCCGACCGGGCGGTCGGCGGCGCGCGTACGTCAGCCGGCGGCGCGGCGGGCGCGGGCCCGGCGCTTGCCCTCGTGCATGGCCTGCACCCGGGCGACCGGGATGGTGTGCCCCTGGGCGACGAGGTCCGCCGGGAGTTGCTGCGGCGCGGGCAGCCGCTCGGCCCACGGGTCGCTGTCGGCGACGAGCGCCGGGACGGTACGGATCGTGAAGTCCGCCGGGGTGACGTCGCCCAGGTCGGCCCAGTCCACCGGGAAGGAGACCGGCACGCCCGGTCGCAGCCGGGGGCTGTAGGCGGCCACCACGGTCGCCCCGCCGGCCCGGGTCGAGTCGACGAACACCTTGCCGCCCCGGTCCTCGCGGATGAAGGCGGTGGGGGCCAGCGCCGGGTCCAGTCGTTCGGCGCGGGCCGCCACGGCCCGGGTCGCGGCGGCCATGTCCTCCACCGTGGCGCCTTCCGCCACCGGCACGAAGACGTGCACGCCCTTGGCCCCGCTGGTCTTGACCGCACCGGCGAGCCCCGCGTCGGCGAGCGCCTGCCGGACCAGCCGTGCGGCGGCAACCGCCAGCCCGAAGGAGTCGCCCTCCGGCGGGTCGAGGTCGAGCACCATGTGGGTGGGGCGGTGCAGGTCGTCGACCGTGGCCAGGGTGGGGTGGTATTCCACCGCGCGCTGGTTGGCGAACCAGAGCAGGGTGCGCCGGTCGTCGCAGAGCGCGTACGAGATCTCGCGGTGCGACGCCTCGGCCCAGACCGGCGTGCGGGGCACCCAGTCCGGGGTGTACTTCGGCAGGTTCTTCTGCATGAACGGCGGCTGCCCCGGCCGTACCCTGATCACCGACAGCGGCCGGCCGCGCAACGGCGGCAGGATCCGCTCGCGTACCGCGTCGAGGTAGTCGACCAGGTCCCGTTTGGTCGCGCCGGCCCCGTCGAACAGCGGCTGGTCGAGGTTGGTCAGCGACACCCCGTCACGGGTCTCGTCAGCGCCACTCATCCGACCACCTTCGCGGCCCGGGGGCCGGCGGTCAACCGGACGCGGCGGGGCGATCCGCGAAGAACGGATCGCCGCCGGCCCGTACGGCGTCGAGCAGCCGTCGCGGGTGCCCCCGCGCGGCGGCGACCTGGCAGGCGGAGCCGGCGTCCCAGGCGTTGGGCAGGACCAGCGGGTCACCGGGCCGGTGCAGCACGCCGCCGCGCACACCACGTCCGGGACGGCGCGCAGGCGGTCCTGGCCACGCAGCGCCGTCGCCCGACTGGCGAGGTCGTCGGTCACACGCCGAATCTCGGCCGACCGGGGCCCGGCTCTAAGCTCCAGTCCGGTGCCGATGGACTGGGCCGCCTTCGGTGTCGAGAGGAGGCACCTTCATGTCCCAGGAGAACAACGAGGTGACCGTCGGCCAGGCGTCGCAGGCGTGCGGGCCGGCCGGCGAGCCCTGCGCCCCCGGCCAGGCCAAGGCGTGCACGGTACGCGAGGTGCTCGACCGGGTGGGCGGCAAGTGGAGCATCGGCATCCTGGTGGCCGCCTCCCAGGGCCCGGTGCGCTTCACGGAACTGGAGCGACGTGTGGAGGGGATCAGCCGCCGGATGCTCACCCTGACCCTGCGCAACCTGGAACGCGACGGGCTGCTGCACCGGACGGTCCACCCGACCGTCCCGCCGAGGGTGGAGTACACGGCGACGCCGATCGCGCTGGAACTCCACGGGGCGCTGGTCGCCCTCACCGACTGGGCGGAACGGCACCGCAGCGCGATCGCCGATGCCCGGGCCACGTACGACCGGGCGCGCGGCGCAGCCGACTGACGCACCGACGGCCTCCGGTGGAATGTCACGGGTGCCACCGGCGACCGAAGGCACCCGTGACGTTCCACCGTGCGACCCGTCACGCCCACCTCGGCGTACGGCCGGGGCAGGGCAGGGCGGGGGCAGCCGCGGGGTGGCACGGCGTGGGCATCCTGGAAGGGTGATTCGCTTCGTACTGAACGTCCTGTGGCTCGTCTTCGGCGGTGGCCTCGTTCTCGCCGCCGGCTACGGTCTCGCCGCGCTGATCTGTTTCCTGCTGGTCGTCACCATCCCCTTCGGCGTCGCCTCGCTGCGCCTGGCCGTGTACTCGTTGTGGCCCTTCGGCCGGACCCTGGTGCCGAGGCCCGGTGCCGGCGCCCCCTCCGGCCTGGCCAATCTCCTGTGGGTGGTGCTGGCCGGCTGGTGGCTCGCCCTGTCCCACATCGCCGCCGGCATCGCCCTGTGCGTCACGGTCGTCGGCATCCCGTTCGGCATCGCCAACTTCAAACTCGTACCGGCCGCCTTCTGGCCGCTCGGACGCGAGGTCGTCGACGCGCCCTGACACCCACCCACCACTGCGTTGATCATGAGGTTATCGGCCTGGAGAGCGCTTTCCGCAGGCGATAGCCTCATGATCAACGCGGCCGGGGAGGGTTAAACCTCAGGCGCTTGTGGGGAACGCCACGCTATCGATCTGACCGATCGGTCAGGGGCTGACCGATCGGTCAGGCATGCTGGTCGGGGAGGTGGGCCGGCATGGCGCGGATGGTTCCGGAGACGCACGACGAGATCCTTGCGGCGGCGGCTCGACGCTTCGCGGCGACCGGCTACCGGGGCACCTCGTTGCAGGACATCGCCCGCGAGGTGGGCTGTTCCAAGGCGACGGTGCTCTACCACTTCGCCAACAAGGAGGCCATTCTCACCGAGCTGATGGCCCCGGCGATCGCGGTTCTCCAGGCGCTCGACGAGCGGATCTCCGCGCACTGCGGCGCAGCCGCCCAGCGGGTCGCCGCCGAGGGCTTCGTCGACCTCGCGGTCCGGTTCCGGCGCGAGATCGCCCTGCTCCGGGGCGAGTTCCCGGAACTGCTCCAGCAGCCCGCCTTCGCGCACATCCAGCGGATCTCCGAGCGGCTGGTCGACGCGCTCGCCGGGCACCCGGAACGCCCGTCCGCCCGGATCACGGCGCTGGTGCTGCTCGCCGGCATCTCCGAGACCTGCGGGCAGTTCATCGACGTACCCGACGAGGAACTGCGCGTTGCGCTGCTGGCACTGACCGGGCGGGCGCTGGAGCCCGTCGACTGACCCGTACCCAACCATCCACGACCGAGGACAAGGAACTCATGGCCACCCTGCTATACCGGCTCGGCCGGGGCTCGATGCGCCGGCGGCGACTCGTCGCGGCGATCTGGCTCGTCGTACTCGTGGGTCTCGGCCTCGGCGCCGCGACCCTGCGCGGCCCGATAGCCGACAACTTCACCATGCCCGGCACGGAGTCGCAGCGTGCCCTGGACCTGCTCGCCGAGCAGTTCCCGGCGGCCAGCGGCGCGACCGGCACGATCGCGGTCAAGGCACCCGCCGACGGCGCGCTCGCCAGTCCGCAGGGGCAGGCCGTGGTGAAGGAACTCGCCCAGGAGGCCGCGACACTGCCCGGCGTCGTCGGCGCCGTCGACCCGTTCCAGGTGGGGGCGGTCTCCCCGGACGGCCGGTACGCGCTGGTCCAGGTCCAGTTCGCCACCGGCGCCGACGAGGTGACCGACGCCCAGCGCGACGCGTACGAGAAGGTCGGCGAGCGGGCCGAGACCCAGGGCTGGGAGATCGCACCCGGCGGCGAGGTGCTCAACAGCGCGCCGGAGGTCGGCTCGACCGAGGCGATCGGTGTCGCGGTCGCCGCGATCGTCCTGGTGATCACGTTCGGCTCGCTGGTGGCGGCTGGGATGACCATGCTCAACGCGCTGATCGGCGTGGGCGTCGGCATGGCCGGCCTCTTCGCGATCAGCAGCGTGGTCGACCTGAGCAGCACCGCGCCGATCCTCGCCCTGATGCTCGGCCTCGCGGTCGGCATCGACTACTCGCTCTTCATCACCTCCCGCTACCGGCAGAACCTGATCGAGGGGTTGCCACCGGACGAGGCGGTGGGCCGCGCCGTCGGCACCGCCGGGTCGGCCGTGGTCTTCGCCGGCGCCACCGTGGTCATCGCGCTGGCCGGGCTGGCCGTGGTGAACATCCCGTTCCTGACCGTGATGGGTCTGGCCGCCGCAGGCACGGTCACCATCGCGGTGCTGGTCGCGATCACGCTCCAGCCGGCGCTGCTCGGCTTCGCCGGCCGCCGGGTGCTCCCCCGCAAGCTGCGCTCGACGATCCCGACCGAGAACGGACCGACCGGGAACAAGGCGGCCGGGGACAAAGCTGCCGGGGACAAGGCGGACGGCGCCAACGGCGCGGTCACTTCGCCGGCCGAGGACCGGTCGGGCTTCGGGTTCCGCTGGGCGCGTGCCGTCACCCGGTTCCGGGTGCCGGCCATCCTGGTCGGGCTGATCGGCCTGGGGCTGCTCGCGCTGCCCGCGCCCGACATGCGGCTGGCGCTGCCCGACGCGAGCGCGGCGGCGGTCGGCTCGCCGGCCCGGGAGTCGAGCGACCTGATCACCGAGGGCTTCGGGCCGGGCTTCACCGGCCGCCTCGCGGTGGTCGTCGCCGGGGACACCCCGCAGGCGACCTCGGCCGCCGTCCCGCAGGTCACCGCGCTGATCCAGCGCACCGACAACGTGCTCGCGGTGGCTCCGCCGCAGCTCAGCCCGGACGGCCGTACCGCGCTGCTCGGGGTGGTGCCGAAGACCGGCCCGACCGACGAGGCCACCGAGACCCTGGTCAACGACGTCCGGGGAGCGGTGGGCGAGTTCCGCGACGTCGACGTGCTGCTGACCGGGGCGACCGCGGTCGGCATCGACGTCTCCGAGAAACTCACCGACGCCATGCCGGTCTACCTGCTGCTGGTGGTCGGGCTCTCGGTGCTGCTGCTGATGCTGGTCTTCCGCTCGCTGCTGGTGCCGGTGAAGGCCGCGCTGGGCTTCCTGCTCACCGTCGCCGCGACCTTCGGCATCACCGTTGCGGTGTTCCAGCAGGGCCACCTCGCCGACCTGGTCGGCCTGGACACGCCCAGTCCGCTGGTCAGCTTCCTGCCGATCCTGCTGATCGGCATCCTGTTCGGCCTGGCAATGGACTACGAGGTCTTCCTGGTCTCCCGGATGCGGGAGGACTTCGTACACGGTGACACCGCGCAGCAGGCCACCATCAACGGGATGGGGCACGGTGCCCGGGTGGTGACCGCCGCCGCGCTGATCATGATCGCGGTGTTCGGCGGCTTCGTCTTCCTCGACGACCCGGTCATCAAGTCGATGGGCTTCGCGCTCGCCGTCGGCGTCGCCATCGACGCCTTCGTGGTCCGGATGACGATCGTGCCGGCCGTGATGTCACTGCTCGGCAAGCGGGCCTGGTGGCTCCCGCGCTGGCTGGACAGGGCGCTGCCCAACGTCGACATCGAGGGCGAGGGCCTGCGCGCCCACCTCGACGAGAAGGTCGGAACCCGGGCCTGACCCACTCGATCAATGCAGTTGTGGTGCCCCACACCACCGGTGAAACCGGCTGGAACGGGCACCACAACTGCATGATCACCGAGGCCGGGGGCCGCAGCGCGGTCAGACGCCGGCGGGGTACGTCTCCATTTCGCCTGGGGTGGTCAGGGCCGGCAGCGGGTGCAGGGCGGTGGTTTCGTCGCACCACACGAAGGCGTCGTAGCGCTCCCCCAGCCGGGTAGGCACGTAGTTGCCCCACGACTCGAAGGACGGGTCGTAGACCACCCCGATCGCCCGGTGGTCGGCGGTCCCGGTGACCCAGTCGGGCTGGTCGTCGCCGCCGAAGACCAGCACGGCCCGCTCGGGCATCAGCTCGTGCAGCCGGTGCTCGACCGAGCCGGGGCGGGCCGGTGGCACCACCATCGCCTCGGCCGGCGAGCCCCAGCGCGGCGCGGCGGTGACCGTGCCCCGGTAGCCGCCGAAGCCGACCAGGACCACCTCGTCCGCGCCGTGCCGCTCGCGGGCCAGTTGGCCGATGTTGACCATCCCGTCGGCGGCCATCTCGGTGGCCCGGGCGTCGCCGATATGCGTGTTGTGCGCCCAGACGATCCCCCGCGCGCCCGGACCGTAGCGTTCCAGCAGCCGGTCCAGGGTGTCCGTCATGTGCGTGTCCCGGATGTTCCACGACTCCGGCCCGCCGTGCACCATCGCCCGGTAGTAGCGCTCCGCGCCGGCCACCACCTCCGCGTTCTGCCAGGCCGAGAAGCTGTCCGGGCCGTCGGCGGCGGCCTGTTCGCGGGTACGTGCCAGCAGCCGCACGACCTCCTCCTCGCAGCGGGCGGAGACGAACCGGCTGGCCATGCCGTACTCCTCGACCCGCTTGCCGTACGGCTCGAAGCAGCGGTACGCGTCCTGCGCCGCCTCCAGCGACGTCGGGTCCTCCTCGCCGAGATAGTCGAAGATCGCCTGCATGGACTCCCAGAGGCTGTAGACGTCCAGGCCGTGGAAGCCGGCCCGGGCGTCCTCGGGCCGCTCGACGTTCCACGCCCTCAGCCAGGCACAGAACCGGGACACCTCGGCGTTCGCCCACATCCAGGTCGGCCAGCGCTCGAAGCGTTCCAGCGCGGTACGCGGGTCGACGGCCCCGCCCGGAGCGGCGATCACCGAGCGGTGCACCCGGTCACAGTCGGGCCAGTCCCCCTCCACGGCGACGAAGGAGAACCCGCACTCGGCGATCAGCCGGCGGGTGAGCTGTTCGCGCAGCCGGTAGTAGTCGTAGTTGCCGTGCGTCGCCTCGCCGATCATCACGATCCGGGCGTCTCGTACGCGCTCCAGCAACGGGTCGAAGTCGCTCGGCGCGCCGAGCCGCTGAACCAGCATGGCGGGCGGCTACCCGGCGCGCCGCCGGACAAACCGCCGACCGTCGATCGGTGGGCGAGCCTGCCGCCCGCTCGGGCGAACCTCCGGGCGGGCGGTGTGCCGGCGGGCTGAGCGGGTAGCCCGCCGGCATGACCGTCACCGGCGTGCAGTTACAGGAGTATCTGGCCGGGCTCGACTACCCGGTCTCCCGGGAGGATCTGGTCCGCTGGGGCCAGGAGAACGGGGTCGGCACGGAGCTGCTCCAGGCGCTCCGGGCCCTGCCGGCGGAGGAGTTCGACTCCCCCGCCGAGCTGGGTGCGGCCCTGAACCCGCTGGCCTGAGCCGAGCCGGACAGCTCCGCCACGGCGGCCGGCGAGTGAGGCGCCAGAGCCGAGCCGGGCGGCCCCGCTACGGCGGCCGGCGAGTCAGGCGCCAGCGACGGTAGGCACGGCACGACCGCCGGTCAGCGGGCATGCAGCAGCCGGAACAGCACCAGCCACTGCTCGGGCCAGACGTGCCCGACCGGGGTCGCCGGGTCGAGCCGGGTCGCCCGCAACGCCGCCGACAGCCGCGCCCGCGGATAATGCCGGGCCAGCGAGGCCGCGAGCGAGCCGCCGACCCCGTCAAAGCCGATCTCCACCATCCGGCGGTACGCCGGCAGCGCCGACGCGGCCAGCAGCGGCTCCGGCCGCCGCTGGACCCGGAGGATGCCGGCGTCCACCCTCGGTACCGGGCGGAACGCGGTGCGGGGCACCCGTCCGGCGAGCCGCCAGCCGAACTCCGGCCAGGTCAGCACGGTCAGCCGGGTCCACCGGCCGTAGTCGCCGCTGCGCCGACGGGCGTACTCCAACTGGGTGAGCAGGGTGGCCACGCGCAGGCCGGGCGCGGCCAGGCACCAGCGCACCACGGCCGAGGTCAGCGACCAGGGAATGTTGCCGACCACATCGAACTCCTCGGGTGGCGGCGTGACGGTCAGGAAGTCGACCTGCCGGTGCGTCACGTTCGGCAGGGCCGCGCAGACCCTGGCCAGTTCGGCACCGGTGGCGGGGTCCACCTCGTACGCCGTCAGGTGCCGGCAGAGGGCGGCGAGCGGCCGGGTGAGCTGGCCCCGGCCGGCGCCCACCTCCAGCAGGAGCCGGTCGGGCCCGGGACGGGCGGCGTCGACCAGCCGGGCGATCGCGGCCGGGTCGGCGAGGAAGTTCTGGGAGAGTACGCGACGGGACCGGTCGCGTTCGGTTGCTCGGGTATGGCGTGACGCCACGTGTCGTCGTCCTGTCTGTCGCCGTGCGGCGACGGAGCGGACAGGCAGCCGCAAGCGGGGCCCGTCCGAGTGGTTCGGGGACTCGGACGGCCCTGTGCGTGACGCGGAACGCGGAGAGGGTGGCGCACGGCGACCCGCCACGGCGGGTGGACGACCGGGGTGGCGCCGACGGGCGGCACTCAGCCCGGGGGTGGCACCAGGATTCGTGGCGGGGGCGGTGCCACGCCCGGGGATGCCGGTGCGGTGGCGCCGCGGGTGCGGTGCGGGGTCAGTCGCGGGTCGCGCCGGCCAGGGCCGGACGCCGGACTCGCGGGCGGGCCACCAGCAGCGGCCCGAAGGCGGCCGGCGTGCCGGCCTCTTCGATCACAGCGTACGCGGACATGCGGCGACCCTAGCCGCGCCCGCCCCGGGAGGCGACCGCTTTTCCGCCTCGACGGCGCTGCCACTCGGCGACGCCAGGCGGACTCTCCCACCGTCAGCCCGGCAGGTCGACCGTCCCACCTCAGCCCGGCAGGTCGACGGTGCGACCCTCGGTACGGGCGGTCTCGGCGGCGGCGAGCACGGCGACGACCTCGCGGCCGAAGCGCACGTCGCAGCGGTGGTCCCGGGTGCCCGACCCGATCTCCTCCAGCAACTGGTCGATCGCCACTCCGAACGCGGTCGCCGAGTCGCCCTCGCCGTCCGGGACGCTCTCGACGCCGTTCTCGCCGTAGAAGACGAACTCCCGGCTCACCGCCTCCTGCGGCGCGTCCAGGGTCAGCGAGACCGTGCTGGTCGCACCCCCGTCGTGGGTGAGGAGCAGGTGGACGATCCCGCGCGGCCCGTCCATCGCGGCGACGCGGGTGACCCGGCCGAGCACCGGCAGGATGAGCGACAGCGCGTGCGGGCCGATGTCCCACAGTGCCCCGTGCGTGCGGCGCCAGGGCGAGGCCCCGTACGGGCTGCCGGGCTGGAAGATGGACCCGAACCGGATCGCCTTGGCGGTGTGCCATCCACCGGCGGCGGCCGTCGAGGCGAGGAAACCGGCGACGTCCGGCTGGTAGCGGCCGGTGAAGAAGACCACCGAGGCGACGCCCGTCGCCTGCGCGGCGTCGACCACCCGGTCGGCGTCGGCGACGCTCAACGCGAGCGGCTTGTCCAGCAGCAGGTGCCGGCCGGCGGTGGCCGCGCGAACCGCGAGGTCGGCCTGGACGTCCGGCGGGAGGGCCACAGCGACCGCGTCGCAGGCGTCGATCAGCGCGTCGGCGTCGGCGAACGCCGGCACCCCGTAGCGCTCGGCCAGCGCGGCGGCCTTGCGCGGATCCCGGCCCCACACGCCGGCGAACTCGATCTCCGGGTGCGCGTACAGCGCCGCACCGTGTGTCTTCGCCGCCCAGTGACCGGTGCCGAACAACCCGAACCGCACCACGAGAACCCCCACCGTCGTCGTCACGCCACGGCACCCGCGGCCCCGGTCCACGCTAGTCGCCCGCTCCCGTGCCCGCCCGCCCGACACCGATGGGCGGCGGTCACGGGGCGGCAGTCACGGGAAGGCAACGGGAAGGCAGTCACGGGGCGGCGGGTGAGAGGGTGTACTACACGGGTTAGTAGGCTGTGCCGGTGACCGAACCGCGCCCCGGGTGGCCCCGATGACCAGCGCAGCTACTGCGGGTTCGCCGGTGGACGGGCTCCTCGCGACCGCCTCGATCGTGTCGTCGCTCCTCGTCGCCGCCTGGGCACTGGTCGCCACGCTGCGGCACCGCGCGCCGGACCGGTTGCAGTTCGCCGGCCTGGCCGTGCTGGAGGTGGCGCTGCTCGCGCTGGCGGTGGTGGCGTTGGTCGCCCTCGGCGGGGGCGAGCGGCCGGGCGAGCCGGGGGCCTTCTTCGGGTACCTGACGACGCTGGTCTGCCTGCCGCCGCTGGCCTGGGTGCTGGCCCGGATGGAGCCGACGCGCTGGGGCTCGGCCATCGTCTGCGCGGTCTGTCTGGTCACACCGGTGGTCGTCGTACGGCTCCAGCAGACCTGGGAGGTGCTGGGTGGCTGACGTACGCGCCCCGGAACAGAAGCGGACCAACGCCGGCCCGGGACGGCTGCTGATCGCGGTCTACCTGCTCTTCGCAATCGCCGCGACGAGCCGCGCCGGCCTGCAGATCGCCACGAAGTTCGACGAGGCACCCGTGGCGTACCTGCTCTCGGCCCTCGCCGCGGCCATCTACATCGTCGCGGCGGTGGGGCTGGCCCGCGCCGGTTCCGCCGGCCGGCGGGTCGCCCTGGCGTGCTGCGCCGTGGAGCTGGCCGGGGTGCTCGGCGTCGGGATCCTCAGCCTCGCCGACCCGGAACTCTTCCCGGACGAGACGGTCTGGTCGCGGTTCGGCAGCGGGTACGGCTACATCCCGCTGGTCCTGCCGGTGCTCGGCCTGCTCTGGCTCTGGCACACCCGCCGCCCCACCCCACGCTGACCCCCAACCCCCCGCCACCCCCGCCCCCGCACCCCTCCACCCCGTCGATCTTGCAGTTTCGGCCCCCGCAAAGGCGACAAAGCCGGCAAAGGTAGGGCCACAACTGCAAGATCGACGAGGAGAGCGCGGGGCGGGGAGCGGGGACAGGGTGGGCGGGGCAGGGTGGGCGGGGGTGGGGTTAGGACTTGGGGCCGCCGGCGACGTAGATGACCTGGCCGGAGACGAAGGAGGCGCCCTCGCTGGCCAGGAACGAGATGGTGTGCGCGATGTCCTCGGGCCGGCCGACCCGGCGTACCGCGATCTCGGACTCGGCGTGCTTCTGGAGCGCCTCGAAGTCGACCTTCATCCGGGCGGCGGTGGCGGCGGTCATGTCGGTGACGATGAAGCCGGGCGCGACCGCGTTGACGGTCACCCCGTACGGGCCCAGCTCGATGGCGAGGGTCTTGGTGAAGCCCTGGAGGCCGGCCTTCGCCGCCGCGTAGTTCGCCTGGCCCCGGTTGCCCAGCGCCGAGGTGCTGGACAGGTTGACGATCCGGCCCCACTTCTGCTCGACCATGTGCTTCTGGGCGGCCTGGCTGAACAGGAAAGCGCCGCGCAGGTGCACGCCCATGACCGTGTCCCAGTCGGCGTCGGTCATCTTGAACAGCAGATTGTCGCGGAGCACGCCGGCGTTGTTGACCAGGACCGCCGGGGCACCCAACTCGGCGGCGACCCGCTGCACGGCCGCCTCGACCTGGGTCCGGTCGGACACGTCGGCGCCGACGCCGAGCGCCCGGCCGCCGGCTGCGGCGATGGCGTCCACGGTCTCCTTGGTCGCCGACTCCTCGATGTCGACCACGGCGACCGCGAGGCCGTCGGCCGCGAGCCGGCGGGCGGTGGCCGCCCCGATCCCCCGCGCCGCCCCCGTGACGATGGCGACCCGCTGCCCCTCCGACATGCCTACCTCCCGGTAACTTGCATTCGATCGAAGGAGCTTAACCCAGCCGTACGCCGTCCCGGCCGGACGCGGGAGGCCGGAACCGGGCGGTGACGACATGGCGGCGGGGCCGGACAATCGCTGTCCGGCCCCGCCGCCCGTACGGTGTCAGGTCAGTTGACGCTCACCACGGTGCCGGCACCGTTCGGGTACTCGATGTAGCCCGTGTGCCGCCCGGTGGGCAGTCCCGACCAGGTGGCCGTGAGCGTCAGCGGGGTGCCCGGGGTGACCTTGGGCTTCTCGGGGGACACAGCCAGCTTGCCGACCCCACCCTTGCCGGTGACCAGGTTCGCCTTGACCTTGAAGGGCGTTTCCGTGGTTCCCGGCAGGTCCGCCAGGGTGATGATCGTCATCTGGTACTGGCCGGGTTCCGGCCTGGCGAAGGTGAGGTACGCCTCGTTGGCCGGCACGGTCCAGTCATGGAAGACCAGACTGCCGTTCACCACCCGGAAGACGATCAAGGCGACCTCCGCCTGAGGGTTGTCCGCGCGTGCGATGAACTCGACGGCCTTGGTGCCCTGGGCCACCGTGACCGGGAAGTCCTTGCCCCAGACGTCGCTGATGTTCACCGTGCCGGGCGTCGACGGCCCCGACACCATCCCGTAGGTATTGATCGGGAACTTCTTGAGCGCCGGGGTCACCTCGAAGGACGCCGAGCCGGCGGGGCCGGTGCCGCGGATCTCGGCCGGCGCGAGCACGCTCTGCGGGGTCACCACGATCGGGCTGCGTACGGCGGTGCCGCCGCCCCTCCAGGTCAGCGAGCCGATGGTCGGCACGCCGGCGGGGGCCGACTTGAGTTCCATGGTGACGGTGAACTGCTTGGTCTCCCCCGCCTTCTTGAAGCGCAGGGTGGAGGGGCTCACCTTGACCTTCAACCCGGGCAGGTCGACCTTGGCGTGGTACACGCCGGGGGTGACGGCGGTGACCTTGCGGGTGACCGTCCGGGTGCCGAAGAGCTTGCCGACGCCGATGGACGGGTAGTTCAGGTCGCTGCCCTGGATCGGCTTGACCCCGGAACCGGTCCGGACGCCCAGCCCTTCCAGGTAGCCCAGCCAGTCCTGCTCCGAGGCGTCGTAGACCAGGCCGGGGTTGAGCATCCGGGCCGGGTCGACATGGCCCGCGCCCTGGGCGAAGACGTCGCTGCTCCGCTTCCCGGTGGCGGTCTTGGTGTCGTACGTGGTGGTCATCATCGCGGACTTGACCCGCGCCGGTGACCAGTCCGGGTACTTGGCGAGGTAGAGCGCGGCCAGACCGGCGATGTGCGGCGCGGCCATCGAGGTGCCGGAGTAGAAGTCGAAGTTCTTCCCCTGGGCACCCGGCGGGGCCACGGCCGCGAGGATCGCGACGCCGGGAGCCGCGATGTCCGGCTTCAGAAGGTCCGGGTGGCGCTCCGAGGGACCGCGCGAGGAGAACGCCGCCACCTGTGGGTACGGCATGCTCGGGCCGGTCGGCAGCAGGGTCACCTGCGCCCCCGCGGTCGCCGCGTAGTCCAGCACGGCCTGCGTGTCGGGCGAGTTGATGTGCACGGTCGGCACGCTGTGCAGGTCCCCGCTGAGGTCCTGGTCAGTCGGGTTCCCCAGCACCATCCCGACGCCGCCGGCCCGCGCGACCTCGGCGGACTTGATCGGCCGGGCGATGACGCCACGGAGGCAGACGACCACCTTGCCGGCCACCTTCGCCGGGTCGAGGCTGTCGGCCATGCAGTTGTCGGCGTCGGCCTCGGTGACGTTGGCGGCCTTCGCCGCCCGGGAGGAGACCAGCGGCTTGGGTCCGAACGCCGCCGCGACCGTGGTGCTGGTGCCGTTGAAGCGGGCACCGTTACCCAACTGCACGCTGGCCGGGTACGGAGCGACCGTGCTGGCGCCGACCGTCACGTTCCACGGCGCGGTGTTGTCCATCGTGGAGGCGTCCGGACCGGAGTTACCGGCGGACGCGGCGACGAAGACGCCCGCCGCCGCCGCGTTGAGGAAGGCGAGCTGGGTCGGGTCGTCGGGCCACGATTCGTACCCGCTGCCCACCGAGTAGTTGATGACGTCGACGCCGTCGGCGACAGCCTGGTCGATGGCGGCGATGATGTCCGACGTGTGCCCGCCGGTCGTCTGGTCGGTGGTGCCCTGCCAGAGCGCCTTGTAGACCGCGATCGCCGCGCCCGGCGCGACTCCGGAGATCTTCCCGAAGTCGACGCCCTGCTCGGTGACCGGGACCGCGGTGTTCCCGGCCGCCGTGCCTGCGGTGTGCGTCCCGTGCCCCTGCGCGTCCCGGGGGGAGACGTAGTCCTTCCGCTTCTCCGCGGGGACGGACTTCATCCAGGAGTCCCCGAAGTAGCGGGCGCTGATGACCTTCTCGTTGCAGAGGGTCGCCGCGAACTGCTCGCCGGTCTGGCAGGTGCCGGTGAAGGTGCCACCGTCGGCCTTGTGCATGACGGTGGTCGCGCCCTGACGGTACGGCCGGTACGGGTCGGCCGCCGTGGGCGCGGTCGCGCCGAGCGCCGGCGCGGTGAACGACGTGCTCTCCGGCCAGACCCCGGTGTCGATCACACCGACGACGACGCCCTTGCCGGCGTTGGCCGTGCCGCCGAGCGTGGACCACACGCCCTTGCGGCCGGAGAGACCGAGGAAGTCGACGGAGTTGCGGTCGTCGGTGGTCTTGTGCAGCCGGTCCGGCACCACGGAGAGCACGCCACCGGTGATCAGCAGCTTCACCGCCTGTGCCCGGGTCAGTTCCGCGACGAAGCTGTTCGAGGCCACGGAGTTGCTCTTGAGCGCCTCGGCGCCCACGCTTCGCGCCACCTTGTTGTGCTTGTCCTTCAGGTGGCTGCGGTAGCGCTGGGCGTTGGCGGCGCCCACGTCCACCTTCTTGCCCCTGCCGGGCTTGGTGCCGGCGATTCCGGCGACTCCGCCCTCGTAGGTTGCCAGCGGCTTGTCGGCCAGGGTGACGATGTAGGTGCCGCTGCCACTCGCACCGGAGGGCAGGACGCTCGGCGACGCCGGAGGCGTCGGCTGGGCGGATGCCTGGACCGGGCTGATCGTGATCGCCAGGGCCGCGGCGGCTACCGCGGCGCCGTAGCGGGAGATGTGTCGCTTCCTACGGGCCATTGCTCCTCATTGGGGGGCTGGAGACGGAGAGAGCCTGTCCACGCCGGCAAGATCGCCAGGTGGGATGGTGAGTAGTGAACGTCTCAGCCCGAAAGAAGTCGAGATATCTTCATGACGTCTTCGGCCACGTGGCGAATCGCGTCACGTGTCGGCGACATGGTCACGGGCAGGTGGGATGTGCGCAACGATCCGGTGCTGGGTGCGCTGGGCATCAGCGATTTCGACGAACAGGTCTACCGTCTCCTGCTGATCCAGCCCGACCAACCACTGTCGGAGAGCGCCGGCGCCCTGGGCGTCACCACCGCCCGGCTACGCAACGCCGTCGCCCGGCTGAACACGCTCGGCCTGCTGAGACGGACAGCGCCCGGCCGGTACGAGGCCACGGGTCCGCAGGCGGCGCTGACCGCGCTCGTCGCCCGGCGGCGGCTGGAGACGGAAGCGGCGCTGGACGGCGTACAGACCGCCGTCGCGGACTTCACCCAGCTGTTCCAGACAGCCCGGCTGCGCGATCCGGGGCGTTGGGTCGAGGTGCTGTCGGGCTGGGAGACGGTCGACCGCCGGATGGACGAACTCACCTCGTCCGTACGCACGCACCTGTGGGTGCTCGACCGCCCGCCCTACATGAAGCACGTGCACGGCACCCCGGACACCAACGAGGTGGAGATCGCGGAGACCGAGGACCTGATCGCCAGGGGGGTGGACATCCGCACCGTCTACTGCCCCGAGTCGATGGGGCGCCCCGGCCGCTTCGAGGTGCTGAGCAGGCTCGTCGAGGCGGGCGAGCAGGCCCGGATGCTCCCCAGCCTGCCGTTCAAGCTACGGATCATGGACCTGCGGGTGGCCGCGATCTCGCTCACCGGTGGGGGCTACGACAACCTCGCGCTGATCCATCCCTCGGGGCTGCTCGACGCGCTGATCGAGTTGTTCCAGGCCTACTGGGGTCGGGCCACGCCCCTCGGCGGCGCCCGCCCGCCGGCCGACGACAAGCCGAGCGACGAGGACCTGCTGCTGCTCCAGATGCTCAAGGCCGGCCTGAAGGACGAGGTCATCGCCCGCCAGTTGGGGGTCAGCGCCCGTACCGCCACCCGCCGGATCGCCGCCGTCATCGAGCGACTGGGCGCCACCACCCGGTTCCAGGCCGGCGCCGAGGCGTCCGCCCGCGGCTGGCTCTGACGCCCGGACGCCGCCGGCCGAGCCTCGCGAGGCCACCGGGGACAGGCCGAGCCGACCCGCCACCCGGCGACCGGGGACGGCCACGAGCCGACCCGGCCACCGGGGACGGCGACGAGCCGGCCCGGCGACCGGGAACGGCGACCAGCCGGCCGCCGCCCGGTGACCGGGGACGGCGGCACGACGACCGGGCCCCCTGGACGGAGCCCTTCCTACAGGCCGCGACCGCGGCAGAGGCGGATCCACCGGTAGCCGTAGCCGGCCACCTTGAGGCGGTCCAGCTTGCCGACCTCGCCGTAGTTGCGGTCGACGAGCACGTCGACGGGGAGGTCCGCCTCGGGCTCCAGCATGCTGAGATCCACCTCGGCGTCGTCGGGACCGAGATTGTGTACGAAGAGCATCGTGCCGGTGCGACCGTCGGCCCGGTGCGCCAGCACCCCCGGCGGCATCGCCACGTCGATGTGGGTGGTCGAGCCCGATCCCACCTCGGGGGCCTCACGGAGCGTACGGATCATCCGCTCGAACCAGGCGAGCAGCGACTTCTGGTCACCGCGCTGGGCGGTCACGTTCACCTTCTCGTACGAGAATTCGCCCTTGTCGATCACCGGGCGGACCAGCTTCTCCGGGTCGGCCGTCGAGAAGCCGGCGTTCGGCTGGTACGACCACTGCATCGGGGTGCGGATCGCCTCCCGGCCGGGCAGCGACAGGTCCTCCCCCATGCCGATCTCCTCGCCGTAGCGCAGCACCGGCGTGCCACGCAGCGAGAACTGCAACGCGTACGCCAGCTCGATGCGGCGGCGGTCGTTGCCGAGCATCGGGGCGAGCCGACGACGGATGCCCCGGTCGTAGATGCGCATGTTCTCGTCCGGGCCGAACTCCGCGTACACCTGGTTGCGCTGCTCGGCGGTGAGCCGGGAGAGGTCGATCTCGTCGTGGTTGCGCAGGAAGGTGGCCCACTGCCCGCCCTCGGGCAGCGCCGGGGTGTCCCGCAGCGCCTCGATGATCGGCTCCGGGTCCTGCCGGGCCAGGGCCAGCATCAGCCGCCCGTTGAGCATGAAGTCGAAGAGCATGTGCAGCCGGTTGCCCGAGCCGCCGCTGTCGGCGAAGAAGGTCGGCAGCTGGTCGGGCTCGACGTTGGCCTCGGCGAGCAGGACGGCGTCGCCCCGGCGCCACTGCACGTGCTGGCGCAGCTCGGTGAGGTACTCGAAGTCCTTCGGCGAGTTCGGGTTGCCCGGCTCGGTCAGCTCGATGATGAACGGCACCGCGTCCATCCGGAAGCCGGAGACGCCGAGCTGGAGCCAGAACGAGACGATCTTCTTGACCTCCTCGCGGACCGCCGGGTTCGTGAAGTTCAGGTCCGGTTGGAACTTGTAGAACCGGTGGTAGTACCAGGCCTTGGCGGTCCGGTCGTAGCTCCACGTCTCGTGCTGCTCGCCGGGGAAGACCATGCCCTGGTGCCGGTCGCTCGGCTCGTGGTCGGCCCAGACGTACCAGTCGCGGTACGGCGAGTCCGGCGAGGAACGGGCGGACTGGAACCACGGGTGCTCGTTCGAGGTGTGGTTCACGACCAGGTCGATGATCACCCGGATGCCACGGTTCTGCGCCTGGTGCAGCAGCTCCGCGAAGTCGCCGAGGGTGCCGAAGCGCGGGTCGATGTTGTAGAAGTCGGTCGCGTCGTAGCCGTCGTCGCGGTTGGGCGACGGGTGGATGGGATGCAGCCAGAGGCAGGTCACGCCCAGCCGGGCGAGGTAGTCCAGCCGGCCGATCAGCCCCCTGATGTCACCGACCCCGTCGCCGTCGGAGTCCGCGTACGTGTCGATGTCGAGGCAGTAGACGACCGCCTCCGAGTACCACCTGTCAGCCATGCCGGGGTTATGTCTCCGATCCCGGCGCTCGGCAAACACCGGGGCCGGGCGGCGCGACGTCCGACCGGGCGGGTGCGGGCACACCCTCGCCCGCACCCGCCCGGTCGGGTGGCCGTCAGGTGGTGATGTCGATGTCGCCGACCTGCCCGCCGCTGCCCATCGTCAGCCACCCGGCGTAGAGGCCCTGCTTGGCGAAGAAGTTCCCGCCGCCGACGAACGCGAACCAGTCGTGACCGCTGACCGCGATGTCGCCGACCTGCCCGCCTCCGGCCAGGGTGAGCCACTCGCCGTAGATGCCGTCCTTGGCATAGAAGTTCCCGCCCTGCGCCCAACCGATCCAGTTACCACTGAGCGCCACCTTCGACGCCCCACCAGAATTGACCGCCTGCCACGACGAGTACGCGCCATCCTTCGCATACAACACACCCGCCGAATTCACGAACGCGAACCGGTTGCCACTCACCGCGATGTCCCGCACCTGCCCACCACTGGCCAGGGTGAGCCACTCGCCGTAGATACCGTCCTTGGCATAGAAGTTCCCGCCCTGCGCCCAACCGATCCAGTTACCACTGAGCGCCACCTTCGACGCCCCACCAGAATTGACCGCCTGCCACGACGAGTACGCGCCATCCTTCGCATACAACACACCCGCCGAATTCACGAACGCGAACCGGTTGCCACTCACCGCGATGTCCCGCACCTGCCCACCACTGGCCAGGGTGAGCCACTCGCCGTAGATACCGTCCTTGGCATAGAAGTTCCCGCCCTGCGCCCAACCGATCCAGTTACCACTGAGCGCCACCTTCGACGCCCCACCAGAATTGACCGCCTGCCACGACGAGTACGCGCCATCCTTCACGTACAACACACCCGCCGAATTCACGAACGCGAACCGGTTGAGAACCGGTTCGGCCGGTGGTGCCAGGTCCGGGAACGACAGGTTGATGACCGCGCCCTTGGTGACCGTGCCGCCGCAGGAGTAGGCCGGGGCGATGTTGTACACCGCGCCGTTGCGCCGGATCTCGAAGTGCAGGTGGGGGCCGGTGGAGTTGCCGGTGCTGCCGACGTACCCGAGGACCTGCCCCTGCCCGACCTGCTGCCCGACCACGACCGCGGGCTGCTGCGCCATGTGCAGGTATCGGGTCTGGTAGCCGCCAGCGTGGGAGACCGTCACCATGTTGCCTCCACCGGAGACCCAGCCGGCGACGACGACGGTGCCGGGGTAGGCGGCGCCGATCGCCATCCCGTTGTTTCCCGCGATGTCCACCCCGTAGTGGTCACTGTCGATGCTGCCGCACCTGCTCGCCAGCACTCCGGTGACCCGCCCGCCCACCGGCTGGATCATCGCGCCGTTCTGGGCGGACGCCGGCTGCGCCGGCACGAGCGCCAGTCCGCACAGGACGACCGCGGCGACCACGAACGCCCGCAGCCGCCTCCACGTCATCTCTCCAGTCACGCCATGCCCTTCTCTCTACTGTCCCGGCGCCGGCAGGACATCCACGGCATAGACAAACATGCTCGGCCCGGTCGGGCCTTACCTTCAACGTGATCCCGAAACCCGTCAAGTCAGGTAAAAGGTGACCCGGGCAGGAGCACTCGCCTGTCGAGAGCGAACGGGCGCGCAGCGCGATCAGTGGGTCACCACCGGTACCGTCGCCGGCATGGGCAACGCGGAGCGAGCGGTCGACTGGGCCGAGGGTGAGTGGTGCAACGAGCCGGTGCGGGTCGAGCGCGGGCCGGCGGGCGAGTTGCTGGTGCAGCCGGCCGGCGGAAGTGACCTGTGGCGGCACACCTCGTACGGCTTCGTGCACGACGACGCCCCGGCGCTGCTCGCGCCACTTCCCGTCGGCGAGGCGGTGGAGGTGGCCTTCAACCTGGACTACGGCGAGCAGTTCGACCAGGCCGGCGTGCTGGTGCGGGTCGACGAGCGGAACTGGGTCAAGGCCGGGGTGGAGGTCAGCGACGGCCAACCGCAGGTCGGCGCCGTGGTCACCCGGGAGGTATCCGACTGGTCGGTCGCACCGGTGCCGCTGTGGGCAGGGCGGGAGGTGACCGTTCGGGTCAGCCGGGGCCGCGACGCGCTCACCGTCCGGGCCCGGCCCGACGACCAGCCGTGGCGGTTGGTCCGGCTCGCCCCGCTCGCGCCGGAGGCGGTGGCGACGGCCGGGCCGTACTGCTGCTCCCCCACCCGGGCGGGCCTGCGGGTCCGGTTCACCGGCTGGCGCCGGGGGCCGGCCGACGCGACGCTGCACGCGGAGGGCTGAACCGGGGTGGGCCGGCTCACGGGCAGGTGTGACGGCCGGGCCGCAGGGTAGAAGAATCTGATCCGGACCCGGCCGAAAGGATCGCGATGGCACTCGCCGAGAACGTCGACCCGACCCGACTCGGCGGCCTGACCGGCTGGGTGGCGGGAGTCATCGACGCCGCCGGCGCCATCGGGGTGGCCCTGCTGGTCGCCCTGGAGAGCATCATCCCGCCGATCCCGAGCGAGATCGTCCTGGCGATGGCCGGCTATTTGGCCAGCGAGGGACGGTTCAACGTCGTCCTGGTGTGGGTCGCCGCCACCGTCGGTTCCCTGGCCGGGGCACTCGTCCTGTACTGGCTGGGCGCGGCTGCCGGTGAGGACCGGCTCAAGCGCTGGCTCGACCGGCTGCCCCTGGTCGACCGCGACGATCTGGAGAAGGCCGACCGCTGGTTCGAGCGACACGGCCGGTGGGCGGTGCTGTTCGGCCGGATGATGCCGGTGGTACGCAGCCTGATCTCCGTCCCCGCCGGGGCCAACCGGATGCCGCTGCCGGAGTTCATCGCGTTCACCACGTTGGGCAGCGGCATCTGGAACGCGCTCTTCGTCGGCCTGGGATACGCCCTCGGCTCCCGCTGGCAGCAGATCGAGCAGTACAGCAAGTGGTTCGACTACGGCATCATCGCCATCTTCGTCGTCACGATCGCCTGGTGGGCGATCAAGAAAACCCGCCGCCGCCGCACCCACTCCCGCGACCACGCCGACGCCACCCCCTGACCCCCTCGCCGCGGCCCCCTCGCCCTGGCTCCTTCGGCGAGGCTCCCCCGCCGCGCGATCTTGCAGTTGTGGTCCTGGGTATGACCGCACATGCGGCTTTTGCCAGGGCCGCAACTGCAAGATCGCGCGGCGGCCTCGGCCCAGGACCCCGAGGGGGCCTGGGCCGAGGGTGGGTCAGGGTGGGTCAGGGGAGGGTTTTCAGGTGGGGGGCGATCGTGCGGGCGAAGTTGTTGCCGTTGGTCACGTCCCAGTTGACCGACCAGGTCATCGCGCCACGGATGCCCGGGTAGGTGCGCGGCGGGCGGAAGCTGCCGCAGTTGGTGCCCCGGGACAGGCAGTCCAGCGCGGCGTTGACCACGCTGGGCGCGACGACGCCGCCACCGGCCGCGCCGGGACCGGCCGGCAGGCCGAGACCGACCTGGTCCGGGCGCAGCCCGGCCTCCAGTTGGATGCAGGCCAGCGCGACGATGAAGTTCACCGTCCCCTGGCCGTACGCGGCGTTCTGGTCGCAGCCGAGCATGGCGCCCGAGTTGTAGAACTGGGTGTTCACGACGGTGAGGATGTCCTTGATGTCGAGCGCCAGCTTGAAGTAGCTGCCGCCCGGGGACTGCATGTCGATGGTCTGCGGGGCCATGGCGATGATCAGTCCGGCGCCCACCCTGGCCCGCAGCGAGCGCAGCGCCTGCGCCATGTAGGTCGGGTTCAGCCCGTTCTCCAGGTCGATGTCGACCCCGTCGAAGCCGTACCGCTGGATCAGCGCGTGGACGCTGTTGCTGAACGCGGCGGCGGAGGCGGCGTCGTTGACCGCCACCCGGCCCGTCTCGCCACCCACCGAGATGATCACCTTCTTGCCCCGGGACTGTAGGGCGCGCACGTCGGCGGAGAAGTCGGCGTCGGTGTAGCCGCCGAGCGCGGTGGACAGGCCGGGGTCGACGGCGAAGGTGACGGCGCCGGGGGTGGCGGTGGCCTCGGCGAAGGCGACCGCCACGAGGTCGTACTCGGCCGGCACGTCACGTAGCCGCAGCTCGACCGCCGGGTTGTCGAAGTTGTGCCAGTACCCGGTGAGGATGTGCTTCGGCAGGCCGGTGTTCGGTGGCGGGGTCGTCGGGGGCGGGGTGGTCGGGGGCGGGGTGGTCGGCGGCGCGGTCGTCGGCGGCGCGGTGGTGGGTGGCGCGGTGGTGGGGGTGGGACCGCCGCCGCACGGCACGCCGTTGAACTGGCAGTTGGTGGGCGCGCCCGGCCCGTTGCCGAGGAAGCCGAACGAGACCGAGGCGCCCGGAACGATGCGGCCGTTCCAGGACCGGTTGGTGAAGGTGTGCCGCTGGCCCGACGAGGTCAGCAGGGCGTCCCAGTAGCTGCCGACGGTGGTGCCGGCAGGCAGGTCGAAGACGACATTCCAGCCGTCGACCGTGGCCCCGCCCCCGTTCGTGATCGTGTACTTCCCCTCCCAGCCCGAGCCCCAGTCGGCCGTCTTGACGAAGCTGGCGGTCACTCCGGCAGCGAACGCGGGCATCGCCACCCACACCGCACCGAGCGCCGCAACCACGGCTGTGACCAGTGAGAACACCAGAGACCTGGATCTTTTCACGACATCCTCCACACCCCGACGGCATCCACCGGCATCAACATTGACGCCCATTATTAGGAGTGTTAACTGTTTCTGTCCAGGGCCCGCCGCCACAGACGTGGCAGGACTGTCCCCGTCCGGGTGGAAGTGGGGTTGATCTCAACCTAAGTTCAGGTTCTAGGTTGTCCCCATGGACATCACGAACTCCGCTCCCCCCATCGACGAGGCCGACGAGAAGAAGATCCGCGAACTCGTCGCGCGGACCCAGGAGGCACAGATCGACCCGGACGTGCTGCCCGCGCTGCACACCACCGACATGGTGATCATCAACATCGTCGGGCGGCGCCTCTTCGGGCGCGAGTCCTTCGTTTCGGCCATGACCGAGGCGATCTCCTCCCCGCTCAAGGACATCCGGACCGTGCTGGGAGTCGACGACATCCGGTTCGCCACCCCCGACGTCGCCATCGTGAGCCTGACCAAGACGATCCACGACGAACGGTCCGAGGCGGAGGAATCGTCCGAGCTGCCCTCGGCGGGCGCCATGACCTACGTCATGACCCGCAAGGGCGACGACTGGCGCATTGCCCTGGCCCAGACGACACCGATCCGCTGAACGCCCGCTGACAACCCGCGGCAAGTTCTGAAAGCAGCCATCGGACAGCGATCGGGCCGAGCGGTGGGGCCCCGGCGACGGCCCAGGGCTCCACCGGGGTTCAACGCATGTCGATTCCTGCCGGAGCGGGCCGGGGGCGCCGCAGCACCGCCTGCTCCAGTGCCGACCAGCCGGTCGTCGTGACCAGGTAGATCACCGCGGCGAGCGGGAGCACCAGCGCCACCAGCACCGTCGTGTACGGCAGCAGCGGCAACAGCCGGCCGAGCACCGCCGCGCCCGGTCCCTGCGTCGGCGTACCGGCCACCGTCCCGGTCGCCGCCGCCGCGCGCCGCATTCGTCGCGACGTCCACCAGGCCAGCGCGAGCAGGGCCGCCAGCAGGGCGCCGAACAGCGGCAGCGCACCGCCGACCGGCCCGTCGCCGAGGTGGTGGCCCAGCGGCACCCCGACCAACCGCTCGTCGAGCAGTCCGGTGCCGCCCTCGCCGGTGGCGAAGAGCCGGTACATCACCAGCAGGACCGGCGCCTGGAGCAGCAGCGGCAGGCAGCCGGACACCGGGCTGGCGCCGTTGGCCCGGTAGAGCGCGAACAGTTCGCCCTGCAACCGGGCGGGGTCGTCCGCGTACCGCCGCTGTAGCTCGCGGACCTCGGGGGCGAGCGCCGCGCGGCGCCGCTCCCCGCGGACCTGCGCGAGGGTCAGTGGGGAGATCAGCAACCGGACGACGACGGTGAGGACGACGATGGCGGCGGCCGTGGCCGCGTCGCCGGCCAGTGGTTCGAGCAGGGTGGTGAACCAGGTGAGCGCGCTGCCGGCGGTGCCGACGGCGTCGTGCAAGGGTGCGAAGGCGAGCATGGAAGACCCCTCGGTCCGATTCCGGGTGCCGGTCCGGTGGAGCGGAAAGCTCGCCGGACGGGCGGATGGCGGCGGAATCGGCCGCGCGGCGGTGCTACGCGGCCGAGGGGTGTGCCCCGGGCGCGCGGGGACGGGGACGCCCGGCGGCGTCCGGGTCGACCTGGCGCGGCACCCTGCGGTGGCGGGCCCGGGCGCGCAGGGCGGCGGCGCGGCCTGCCCGGGGTGCGTCGACGGCGCCGGCCGCGTGCACCGCGAGCACGACGGCGAGCAGCACCACGGCGGCGAGCGCGGCCCCGGCGAGCAGCCCGGCCGGGCGGTCGGTGAGCAGGGTCAGGTGGGTGAGGGCGTACGCCCACATCCCCAGCACGATCCCCAGCCCCGGCACGCCGACCAGCCTAGGACCCGCTGTCACGCCACCCGGCCCCTTTCGCGCGGCTCCCCGTCCACACCTGCACTGACCTGCGCTTTTACGACAGGTCCGGGGTGGACGGAGGCTCGATGGGAGTGGTACGACTTGGTGCGTCGACAGCCAACGCTCGACGAGGTGGCGGGCCGTCCTAAGGAGCCGCCGTGCCCCACAACCGAATCCGCTCGAGGCACCAGCCCTTCGAGATCGCCATCATGGCGACCGCCCCGGTGTGCGGGGCCCTCCTGATCGTCCTCGACGTCCGACCGCAGTCGGTGGCGATGGCGATGCCGGGCCCCATCCAGGCGGGATGGGAGTCCGGCCTCATCGTCGTCGGCGTCGCCGGGCTGCTGGGCGTGCTCTGGCCGGGCCGGCTCTCCACCGGCCTCGGGATCGAGCTCGCATCGCTGCTGATGCTGGGCACGGTCACCGGCATGTACGCAGTCGCCCTGACGGTGGTCACCGGCCGGCAGGGGGTCGCCGCGACGTCGTTCATCGTCGCGGTGGCCGTCGGCTCGGGGTGGCGGGCCGTCCAGATCGTGCTCGACCTGCGCCGGCTCACCCGGGCCGGTCAGACGACCGGTCTCGCCGGACTGGCCGGCAGCGGCGCGGTCTCCGCCGGAGGTGGGACGTGAACACCTCCTCGCCGGCCGCCCCGCACTGGGTGCAGGTCCTGCTCTCCGTCCTCGGCGTGCTCGGTGGCACCGGAGGGCTCGCCGTCATCGCCACCGTCGTCGTGCAGCGGGGCAAGTTCAAGGCGGACGCCGCCGACACCCTCACCGACGCCGCCCTCACGCTGGTGCAGCCGCTGCGTACCCGGGTCGCCGAGCTGGAGGAGGCCGCGCTGCTCACCCGGGCGCAGCTGGACTCGGCCCGCGAGCAGGAACAGCAGCTGCGGGCGACGGTCTGGGACCTGCGCCGGACGCTGGACCGGTGGCGGGAGGCGATCCTGGCCCCGGATGCCACGCTGCGCCGCGTCCGCGCCCTGGTGCAGGCCGGCGAGGACCGCCATCGGCGGTGACCGGGCCCCGCCCGTCACCAGGCCCGGGTGGTGCACGCTCATCAGGACCCTGGTGGGGCCCGACGCGACAGGCGACACGCCGGCCCTGCGTTTCCCCACCTCCGCACGGTGGGTAACCACTGACCGACCCGGCGCGGACGGACCGCCGCCGGGCGTGAAACGGACGGTGGTGGCGATGACCGGCCAGGTGACGGAGGCTCCGAGCGTGACGGGCGAGGGGACCGACCTGCTCACGGTGGGTGTCGAGGAGGAGTTCCTGCTCGTCGACCCGCACACCGGGGCCGCGGTGCCCGCCGTCGACCTCGTCATGGAGCAGGTGCCGCCCGAGCTGCACGGTCAGGTGGAACGGGAGTTCCAGACCAGCCAGATCGAGATCGGCAGCCCGCCCGGCCTGGAACTCTCCTCGATCCGGCACTCCCTCGGCGTGCTGCGGGCCGCGCTCGCCGACGCGGCCGAGCGGGCCGGCGTACGGCTGCTCGCCATCGGCACCGGGCCGGTCGACGGGCCGGTGCCCCCGGTGGTCGACAAGCCCCGCTTCGACCGGATGATCGAGCGGTTCCGCCTGCTGGTTCCCGGCCCCGGCAACAATGGCATGCACGTGCACGTCGGGGTGCCGGACCCGGAGACCGGGGTCCGGGTGCTCAACCACGTCCGGCCCTGGCTGCCGGTGCTGCACGCGGTTACCACCAACTCCCCCTTCGCCAGGGGCGAGGACACCGGGTACGCGAGCTGGCGGTCGGTGGAGTGGGAGCGCTGGCCGTCGGTGGCACCCACCCCGTACCTGGAGTCGCACGAGCACTACGAACGGCTGATTCGGCAACTGATCGCCAGTGGCGTGATGCTCGACGAGGGGATGCTCTACTGGTACGCCCGACTGTCGGCGAAGTACCCGACGGTGGAGATCCGGATCGGCGACGTCTGCCCGTCGGTGGACGACGCGGTGCTGGTGGCCGCCCTGGTGCGGGCCATGGTGGCGACCGCGAGGGACGACATGGCCGCCGGCCGGCCCGCCCTGCGTACCGACCACCACCTGCTGGTCGCCGCGCACTGGCGGGCGGCCCACGACGGGCTGGAGGGCGACGGCGTCGACCTGACCGACGGCGAGCTGCGGCCGGCCTGGGAGCTGTTCGACCAGCTCGTCGAGCGGCTGCGCCCGGCGCTGGAACGGCACGGCGACCTAGACGAGGTGACCGACCTCATCGGCGGGTTGCGCCGGCACGGCAGCGGGGCGGCCCGGCAGCGCGCCGTCTACGCGCGTACCGGAAAACTCGTGGACGTGGTGGAGGACGTCGCGCGGCAGACCCGCGGCGCGAACCGCTAGTGACAGGATGGTGCCTGTGACGCAACGGCTGATCGTCATCGGTGGGGACGCCGCGGGGATGGCTGCGGCGTCCCAGGCACGGCGCCGTCGCGACCGCGGCGACCTGGAGATCGTCGCCTTCGAGCGGGGACACTTCACGTCGTACTCGGCGTGCGGCATCCCATACTGGATCAGCGGGCTGGTGCCCGAGCGGGACCAGTTGATCGCCCGTGACCCGGAGACCTTCCGGGAGAAGTTCGACATCGACGTACGGCTGCGGCACGAGGTGACCGCGATCGACCTTGACCGGCGTGAGGTCGTCGCGCGCGACCTCGACGGCGGCGGCGAGGTCCGCGAGCGCTTCGACACCCTGATGTACGCCACCGGCGCGGTGCCCAAGAAGCCGGACTGGGCGGACACCGACGCCGGCGGGGTCTTCGGGATGCAGACCCTCGACGACGGCGCCGCGCTGCGCGACTGGCTGGATTCCGAGCCCCGGCCGCGCCGGGCGGTGGTGGTCGGCGGCGGCTACATCGGCGTGGAGATGGCCGAGGCGCTGATCCAGCGCGGGCTCGCCGTCACCCTGGTCGAGCAGGCCGAGCAGCCGATGGCCACCGTGGATCCGGATATGGCCGAACTGGTCACGGACGCGATGCGGGGCATCGGCATCACCATCCGTACCGGCCTCGGGGTGACCGGCCTGGAGGAGACCGACGGCCGGGTGTCCGCGGTGGTCACCGCCGAGGGGCCCATCCCCACCGACGTGGTCGTCCTCGGTCTGGGCGTACGCCCCAACACCGCGCTCGCGGAGGCCGCCGGCCTGCCGCTGGGCACCACCGGCGGAATCCGGGTGGACCGCCGGATGCGGGTGCAGGGGGTGCCGGACGTCTGGGCCGCCGGTGACTGCGTGGAGACCGTGCACCGGGTCACCGGGATGGCGGTGCACGTGCCGCTGGGCACCCACGCCAACAAGCAGGGCCGGGTCGCCGGCATCAACATCGGTGGCGGGTACGCCACCTTCGCCGGGGTGATCGGCACCGCCGTCACCAAGGTCTGCGAGCTGGAGGTCGGGCGCACCGGGCTGCGCGAGAAGGACGCCGCGGCGGCGGGGTTCGAGTTCGTCTCGGTGATCGCCGAGTCGACCAGCCGCGCCGGCTACTACCCGGGCGCCCGGCCGATGACGGTGAAGCTGATCGCGGAGAAGCCCAGCGGGCGGCTGCTCGGGGCGCAGATCGTCGGCTGGTCCGAGGCGGCGAAGCGGATCGACACCCTGGCCGTGGCGCTGTGGAACGGCATGACGGTGGACGACATGACGGGGCTGGACCTGGGCTACGCCCCGCCGTACGCCCCGGTCTGGGACCCGGTGCTGATCGCCGCCCGCAAGGCCGTCGACGCCCTGGCCGCCCGTTAGGCCGCCCGTCAGGAAGGGCACCTTCCCATCGCATGAGGAGCGGAAGGAGCCCTTCCGATCACCCCGGTTGGGCTTGTCGGGGGTGGCGGTTAACGTGTGCCCGCTGTCGCCGCGTCGGCCATGTCGGGCCGGTCGCTGACCCCCCTCGGAGGCACCCATGTCGCAGGAGACGACCTATCTCGAACTGTCCGAAGTGGACGGTGCGCACAAGTTCTACGAGACCGTCGTCGACGACGCCGTGCTGACCGTCCGCTACGGGCGGATCGGCGACCAGGGCCAGGTCAAGACCACGGCCTTCGCTGACAACACCAAGGCCCGCGCGGCGGCGGCGAAGAAGATCGGCGAAAAGGTCCGCAAGGGGTACGCCCCGGCCGTCCCCGGGGTGCGACAGAAGCGCGCCGTCTCCCGGCGGCAGATCGTCAGCACCCGATCCACCGCCCGCACCGCCCCGGTGCTCTGGCGCTACGACTCCGGCGCCCCGGCCTTCGGCATCTTCGTCGACGGGCAGAGCTGCATGGTCGGCAACGAGCGCGGGGTCATCACCACGCTCGGCCACGACGCCCGGGTGCTCAACCAGGTCCGCCTGCCCGACGGGGTGAAGTGCATCGTCGCCGACGACGCCTGGGTCTACGCGGGCTGCGACGACGGCAACGTCTACGACCTGTCCGGCAAGGTGCCCCGGGCGGCGTACGAGATCGCGCCGGAGATCGACATCTACTGGCTGGACATCCACGACGGCGTGCTGGGCGTCTCCGACGCGGGCGGCGGCATCGTCGCCGTCGACCACGAGGACGAGTTCCTCTGGCGCCGGCAGGGTCGGGGCCGGTCGGCGTGGATGGTGCGCTGCGACGGTGACGCGATCTACCACGGCCACTCGCAGGGTGTGACCGGCTACGACTGGCGGACGGGCCGCGAGCTGTGGCACACCCGCACCGGCTCGGTGCTGTTCGGCTGGCAGGAGCCCGACGCGGTGTTCGCCGGCACCGGCACCCGCGAGGTCGTACGCCTCGCGAAGGACGGCCGCACCGAACGCAGCTACCGGTGCGACGCCCCGGTCTTCTCCTGCGCCACGGCCGAGGGCGGCCGGTTCGTCTTCGCCGGCGACAGCCAGTCCTCGATCTACTGCTTCGATGCGGCCGGCAACCGGCTGTGGAAGCTCGGCACCGGCTGCGGCTCGGCCTACTCGATGCAGTACCACGACGAGCGGCTCTATGTCGTCACCACCAGCGGCCACCTGGCCTGCATCGACGCCAGCGAGCCGGCGATCCGGGCGGCCGAGGCCGGCAGCGTGCCGGAGGTGGTCGACGTCAAGGCCCCGTCCCGGATGCCGGAGCCGGCAGCGTGGACGACGGTCGAGGTGACCAGCGACGTCGACGGCGGCGTGCTCGTGCAGTGCGTCGAGAACGGCGGCCGGCTGCGGGTGCACGTGCTCTCCCCCGGCTACCACCGGGACTGGTCGGTGCAGTTCCCCAAGGGCATCCGCGAGCCGGGCGCGCGCTACCTGGTCACCCAGGTCCGCGAGTCCGGCCGGGGCGGCTTCTACCGAGCCCACGGCGACATCCGCCGCCTCCGCTAACCCCTCCCCTCCCCCTGCCCTCCCCCTCACCCCTGCCCTGCCCTCCCCTGCCCTGCCCTCCCCTGCCCTCCGCGATCTTGCACTTTGTGCCCCGGCCTAAGGGGCGAAGCACCCAATCCGAGGGCGCAAAGTGCAAGATCGACGAGCAGAGGGTGGGTGGGGTGGGGTGGGTTCGGTGAGCGGGGGTTCGGGTGGGCCGAGGGTCCCGTTGTGACCGGCTGGGGCCGGGGGCGGTCGTGTGGGCCGGGCGGTCCCGGTCCAGGATGGCCGGATGGACTCCGAACTCCTGATTCCGGACGGGCTGGGCTGGGTGCGGGGCACGCCGGCCGGACGGGAGTGGCTGGCGGCGCTGCCGGACCGGCTGGCCGCCTGCGCCGCGCACTGGTCGCTGCGGGTGGAGCAGCCCTTCGCCTACGCCTTCGCATCGCTGGCCCTGCCGGCCGAGCTGCCCGACGGCACGCCGGTGGTGTTGAAGCTCCAGTACCCGGACCCTGACAGCGTCCACGAGGCGACCGCGCTGGAGCACTGGGCCGGGGTGGGGGCGGCCCAGCTGCTCGGGCACGACCCGGACCGGCGGGCGCTGCTGGTCGAGCGGTGCGTGCCCGGTACGCCGCTGCACGCGCTGGCCGCCGACGAGGCGCTGGACGTGGCGGTCGGGCTGCTGCCCCGGCTGTGGCGGCCGGCCGGTGCGCCGTTCACCCCGCTCGCCGAGGAGACCGCCGGCTGGGTGGAGCAACTGCCGCTGGACTGGGATCGGGCCGGCCGGCCGTACGAGCGGCGGCTGCTCGACGCGGCGCTGGGGCTGCTGGCCGACCTGGTCGGCAGTCAGGGCGAGCAGGTGCTGGTCAACCAGGACCTGCACGCCGGCAACGTGCTGCGGGCGACCCGGGAACCGTGGCTGGTGATCGACCCGAAGCCGTTGACCGGCGAGCGGGAGTTCGGGGTGGTGCCGCTGGTGCGCGGTGCGGAGCTGGGCCACTCGCCCGACGCCGTCCGGCACCGGCTGGACCGGCTCAGCGCGGAGCTGGGGCTGGACCGGGAGCGGGTGCGCGGCTGGACGATCGGGCAGACCCTGGCCTGGAGCATCGGCGAGGGGCAGGTCTTCCCCAACCAGGTCGAGGTGGTCCGCTGGCTGCTCGACGCGGGGTGAGAGCCAGCCGCACGCCGGGCCCTGGCCATGGTGCGACCGCCGCCATACGCGCGCTGTCGAGTTGCCCGCACAGATGGAGCAGCCGGACGGCCCGACCAGCACCAGCCGCCTCCCGCCGAAGCCGCCCGCGCAGATGGGGCAGCTCGACAGCGGTGCCGGCGGGATGGAGTGGAGAGCGGAGCGGTCAGGCCGGTTGGCAGGTGGGGCACCAGTAGAGATTGCGGCCGGCCAGCCCGCCCCGGCTGACCGGCGTGCCGCAGACGTGGCAGGGATCGCCGGGGCGGCGGTAGACGTACACCTCGCCGCCGTGCCGGTCGACGCGGGCGGCGCGGCCCATCGTCTCGGGCAGGTGCGCGTCGCGGACGGTGTCGATCCGGCCGCGGGTGACGGCGAGCCGCATCAGCGTCACCAGGTCGGCCCAGAGCGCGTCCCAGCCGGGGCGGGTCAGCCGCCGGCCGGGGAGCGTCGGCGAAAGCCCGGCCCGGAACAGCGCCTCGGTGACGAAGATCAGCCCGGTGCCGGCCACCACCGACTGGTCGAGCAGCAGCGCGGCCAGCGGCGTGGGGCTGCGGGAGATCCGGGCGTACGCCCGCTCGGGGTCGGCGCCGGCGCGCAGCGGGTCGGGGCCGAGCCGGCCGCGCAGTGCCGCCACCTCGGGCGGGGTGAGCAGCTCACAGGCGGTGGGGCCGCGCAGGTCGAGCCAGTGCCGGTCGCTGGCCAGCCGCAGCCGGATCTGGCCGACCGGTTCCGGCGGCTCCCCGTCGCCGTCGGTGAACTTGCCGTAGAGCCCCAGGTGCACGTGCAGGGTCAGTTCGCCTGCGTAGTGGTGCAGCAGGTGCTTGCCGTACGCCTCGGTGGCCTCCAGGACGGTGCCGGAGAGCCGGGCCGCGCCCTCGGCGAAACGGCCCTGCGGGCTGGCGGCGTGCAGCTTGTCCCCGACGAAGAGGTCCGCGTGCCGCGCCGCCAGACGGTGGATGGTGTGTCCTTCTGGCACGGGTGCCAAGGATAGCCAGCGCGTCCGGCTCCGGCCTGCCGGCTGCACGGTTCCACCCTGCCGCCTACTCGTGCAGGAGGTCGGCCACCTCGGCGGCGTACCGGTCGAGGGCCGCGCGGATGGTCGGGTTCCCGCCGAGGTCGCGTCGTGCGGACTCCAGGAAGCCGCGCATCTCCTGGCCGTAGTGCTGATCGCCGATATCGTCATCGGGCTGAGGCGCCCAGGATCTCCCGCGCGCACGGAGGTGGCTGTCGACCGCGTACAGCTCGCGGATGTGCCGGGACAGCTCGGAGATCCGGTCCCCGTACATCTCGGTGGCCGTCGGCACCCCCTCGAACACCTGCTTGAACAGGGCATCCGGTGACTCGTCCGATGCCGCATCCCCGGCCAGCGCCGCCCAGACCGGCGCGGCGACGAGGGCGGAGAAGACCCGCCGGCCGTCGAGAGCCGCGGCGGGGCGCTCCTCCGAGGAGTCGCTGACGTTGCGTTCGAGGTAGCTCAGCAGGGCTTCGAGGTCGGTCGGCGGGTTGCCGTAGTCGTTCGCGTACGCGGGGTTGAGCACGAACCGGCCGTCCGCGACCCGGTCGGTGAACCAACGGAAGACCAGCTCGGTGCTCAGGTCCTCCGCGATGCCGTCGACGGAGCCGAGCCGGTTGTAGCTGCCGGCAACGCCGAGGGTCACCGGCCGCAGGCCACCGTCGCTCTCGCACAGCCCGACGAGGACGGCGTCCACGCCCTTGAGGCTGACCCCGGTGACCGCGCAGTTGAAGTCGTAGAAACCCACGGCGGAAACGTATCAGCGCACCCGCATCCCCGTGTCGGCGAACGGCCGAGTGGGTATTCCGGTACGTGTACCGCGTGGGCGGCGTCGTTTTGATCGGCCACCACGCATTCATCAGGAGGTGTGTTGTGGTCAAGATTCCTCTGCTGTCGCGCCGGTCGGAACCGGCGCCGACGGACGAGAACCTCGACGGGCCCGACGTTCCGGCCGGCACCGGCCGGGACGGCACGGCGCAGACCGACGCGGACCGGAGCGGCACGCCCGGCCGGCCGGTGGTGACGGACCGGGACGCCGAGCAGACGACCTACCGCAGCAGCGCCACGTCCCACGTGGACGGGCGGAACGGTGCCGCCGAGCGGCGGGCGGCCGAGCGGGCGGCCGTCGCGCGGGCCGCCACGTCCCGACCGACCGACGACGACTCCCGGCGCGCCCCCCGGATCACCGACAACGACCCCACCGTCGAACAGACGCCCGACGGGCGGACGGTCGACGGGGACCGGGACGCGGCGGCGCGGGTCGCGCGGGCGGACCATGACCGGGTCGTGGACGGGAACCGCACGGTGGCGGGAGACCGCACCGTGGCTGGGGACCGCGCCATGGACCGCTCCGTCGACCGGGACGGCGACGGCGTGCCCGACCGCGAGGAGCCGCCGGTGGCGGTCGGCCCGAAGCCCCGGGCCAGCATGCTCGCCACGCTCGGCCTGGTCGTCGGCGTGGCCGGGGCGCTCTTCGTGCTCACCGGCGCCCTCACCGGGTACGGCATCGGGCTCGGCGCGGCGGGCGCGGTGCTCGCGGTACTCGGCCTGATGGCCACCCGCCGCCGGCACATCGCTGGCAAGACCGACGCGCTGCTCGGCATCATGCTGGGCCTCGGCGCGGTGGTGCTCGGCGTGCTGGCGATGACCGGCCAGTTCGACTGGCCGACCACCGACGGCGACTGGGTGCAGCGGTTCCGGGAGTGGCTTGACTCACAGTTTGTGGACCGCTTCTAGCGGGCACTGATCGGCTCGCCGGCGACGTACCGGCAACGCCGGTGGTTCACCGGCAACGCCCGACCAGCCTGGTGGTTCACCAGCCGGGCAACCCTCTTCGGGGGCGGCGATTCGCCGCCCCCGAGGTGTTTTCCCAGGTCGACGCAAGCGCGACGGTGACCCGACCGGACGGCTGTCGCCGATCAGACGGCGCTCGCCCGGTCGGCGGCCGGCCGGGACCGGCGGCCGAAGGGCGGGTCAGTCCGCAGCGGAGACCGGGACCACGCCCTCCCGTGCGTCGAGCAACTCGTCCCAGTGCCGACCGGTCCACTCGCACGCCACGTCCATCGGTCCGAGCAGGCCGCGCCCGAGCGGCGTGAGCGCGTACTCGACCCGCCGCACCGGCCCGGCCTGGACGGTGCGCCCGACCAGGCCGTCCCGCTCCAACGTCCGCAGGGACCGGGTGAGCACCTTCGCGGTGATGCCGCGCAGCGGGACACGGAGCTCCGAGAAGCGCCGGGGACCTGCCTCCAGGCAGCGGATGATCATGCCTGCCCACTTGTCGCCGAACCGGACCGGGGACAGGTCCGACGGGCAGACCGGGTCGAACATCTCCGGATCGAGCGGCGCGGCCATGCCCGCCACAGTAGTTGGTATCCGGTTGGTAACCACCGTGCCGAATAGCGTCCGTCCCGATTCCGGCGACTGGCCGGAACGACGAACGTGAGGGGTACGGCGATGGGCAGGATCATTGTCTTCGGGGCCGGCGGGCGGGCCGGTCGGGCGGCGGTACGGGAGGCACAGGGCCGGGGCCACCAGGTCACCGCGGTCGTCCGGGACCCGGCTCGGCATCCCGATCTGGCCTCGACCGACGCCGTGCGGGTGACCAGCGGAGACGTCACCGACGCCGACCGCGTCGGCGTACTGGCCGTCGGGCACGACGCCGCGATCCACGCCGCCGCCGACCTGACCGCGCCGCCGGACGTCTTCTTCCCCGCCGCCGCCCGGGCGCTGACCACCGGGCTGGCGTCGGCCGGGGTCGGCCGGCTGCTGGTCGTCGGGCTGGCCTCGGTGCTGCCGACCGCTGGCGGAGACCTGCTGATGGACACGGCGGGTTACCCACAGGAGTACCGCTCCTTCTACCTGGGCCACGCCGCCGGGGCGGAGATGCTGCGCCACGCCGGGCCGGAACTCGACTGGCTGGTGCTCAGCCCGGCCGGTGACTTCGACCACGCCGGCACCGGCACCGGCCGCTACCGGCAGGCGGCGGCCGACGCGGCGAGCCGGATCTCGTACGCCGACTTCGCCGTCGCGCTGCTGGACGAGATCGAGACGCCCCGGCACCGGCAGGTCCATCTCGGCGTGGAACAGGGCTGACGGCAGCGAACGGGGTGAATCCCGCGTCGGACGTTCCGGTGGAGCAGCTTGGCCACCGGGGCGTCACGACGCAACAAATCGCTCCTAGGCTGCCCCACATACGCAATGATCGGCCATTCCACGCAAGCCTCACCGGTGGATAACGCCACCCCGGGCCGCATAGCGTTGAGCAACGGCGCCAGCTCCGTGGGCCGAAGGTGGCCGGGGCGCGCCCGACCCTGGGAGCAGGACAGATGACGATGGACGCCACCAGCCAGCACTTTCTGATGTGCCGGCCGACGTACTTCGCCGTGGACTACGCGATCAACCCGTGGATGGACCCGACCGCGCCGGTCGACGCCGACCGCGCCGTCCGGCAGTGGGAGCAGCTGCGCCAGACCTACCGGGACCTGGGCCACACCGTCGAGGAGATCGCTCCGGTGCCCGGTCTGCCCGACATGGTGTTCGCCGCCAACGGCGGCACGGTGATCGACGGCAAGGCGATGGCCGTGCAGTTCCGCGACCCACAGCGCGCCGACGAGGCCCCCGCCTACCACGCCTGGTTCGAGGCCGCCGGCTTCGAGATGCACGACCCGAAGCACGTCAACGAGGGCGAGGGCGACATCCTGCTGGCCGGCGACTTCCTGCTGGCCGGCACCGGCTTCCGCACCGCGCACGCCTCGCACGCGCAGCTCCAGGAGGTCTTCGGCTACCCGGTGGTCACCATGCAGCTGGTCGACCCGCGCTTCTACCACCTGGACACCGCGCTCACCGTGCTCGACGAGCGGACGGTGGCATACCTGCCGGAGGCGTTCTCGCCCGGCAGCCGGGCCGTGCTGCGCCGGCTCTTCCCCGACGCCGTGCACGCCACCCTGGCCGACGCCGAGGTCTTCGGGCTGAACGCGGTCAGCGACGGCCGGCACGTGGTGCTGCCGGCGCAGGCCACCGGCCTCGCCGCGAAGCTGCGCGACCGGGGCTACGAGACGATCGGTGTCGACCTGTCCGAGCTGCGCAAGGCCGGCGGCGGGCCGAAGTGCTGCACGTTGCGACTCCGTCAGGGAAAGGCGAGCAAGTGATCGACGACATGCTGCGGACGCCAGAGGCGATCCGCGACGCGGAGCGGTGGACCGCGCACAACTACCACCCGCTGCCGGTGGTCATCTCCTCCGCCGAGGGTTCCTGGCTGACCGACGTGGACGGCCGCCGCTACCTCGACTGCCTGGCCGGCTACTCGGCACTGAACTTCGGCCACCGGCACCCGACGCTGATCGCGGCAGCGCACGCCCAACTCGACCGGCTGACCCTCACCAGCCGGGCGTTCAACCACGACCAGTTCGCCGACTTCTGCCGGGAGCTGGCCGAGCTGTGCGGCAAGGACCTCGTGCTGCCGATGAACACCGGCGCCGAGGCGGTGGAGACCGGCATCAAGGTCGCCCGCAAGTGGGGCTACCAGGTCAAGGGCGTCACGCCGGGGCAGGCCAACATCGTGGTGGCCGAGGGAAACTTCCACGGCCGGACGACCACCATCGTCAGCTTCTCCACGGATGAGGACGCGCGGGCCGACTTCGGGCCGTACACCCCGGGGTTCACGGTCGTCCCCTACGGCGACCTGGCCGCGCTGACCGCCGCGATCGACGAGAACACCGTCGCGGTCCTGATCGAGCCGATCCAGGGCGAGCAGGGCGTCGTCGTGCCGCCGGAAGGCTACCTGCCGGGCGTACGCCGGGTCTGCACGGAGCAGAACGTGCTCCTCATCGCCGACGAGATCCAGTCCGGTCTGGGCCGGACCGGGGACACCTTCGCCTGCGACCACGAGGGCGTCACGCCCGACATGTACCTGCTGGGCAAGGCGCTCGGCGGCGGCATCGTGCCGGTCTCCGCAGTGGCCGCGAACACCGACGTGCTCGGCGTGCTCAGGCCCGGCCAGCACGGCTCCACCTTCGGTGGCAACCCGCTGGCCTGCGCCGTCGCGACCGAGGTGGTCCGGCTGCTGGCCACCGGCGAGTTCCAGCGCCGCTCGGTCGAGCTGGGCGCCCGGCTGCACGCCGGTCTGCGGTCGCTGGTCGGCAGGGGCCTCGTCGCGGTGCGGGGCCGGGGCCTGTGGGCCGGCCTCGACATCGACCCGACGCTGATGAGCGGCCGGGAGGCGTGCGAGCGGCTGGCCGAGCGCGGGGTGCTCGCCAAGGACACCCACGGCGCCACCATCCGGCTCGCCCCACCACTGGTGATCACCGAAGAGGAGATCGACCACGCGGTCGCCCAGCTCGCCGCCGTGCTGGCCGGCTGAGCCCCGTACGACAGAGGCGGGCGTCGGGACCACGGTCCCGGCGCCCGCCGTCGTCTTCCCGGCAGTTCAGCGGGGCAGGCGCATCGCCATCGTGGGGGCCTCGGCCATCACCGAGGTCGGCGTGTAGGAGGCGCCGGCGGGCAGTTCGCCGGGCCGGCCGATCTGCACCCCGGGGTAGAGCTCCAGCATGTCCCCCTCGGCCAGCACCCGCGACTGCTGCGGCGCCAGCGGGACGCGGTCGGCCTCCGCCATCGACCCGCCCGGCCGGATGCCCGACCCGTTGGTGCTCACGTCAGTCACGATCACCTCGCCGACCCGCAGCTCGAACCGGACATGGCTGCGGCTGATCCAGCGGCGCGCCTCGTCGTTGAGCCACTGCCCGAGCGTGATCCCGCCGGTCTGGTCGGGCGCGCGGCCCACCACCGCCGGCTGGTCCTCGGTGAGCACGAAGCGGCGCCGGACCAGCCCGCCCACCCGGACGGCGAGGACGGCGCTGCGCGGTCGCGTACCGGCGTCGCCGAGCCGGGTGCCGTGCCGGGGACAGGTGGGCACGCCGCCGCGCAGCGTGGGCGGCGGCTGAACGGCGGGGCTGCGCTCCACCACCCGGGACAGGTCGGCGAAGGCCCCGCCGCCCCCGCCCCCGCCGAAGAGCGCGCAACCGGGCTCCGCGCAGCGCCACTGCCGGGAGAGCAGCTTCACGCCGGCCGGCGACCGGTCACCGGCGACCGGGGTGTGCCCGCCGCCGATATGGGCGACGAAGGCCGGCCCGCCCGCGCCGGGCACCGGGGCGAGCACCCGACCGGGCTGCTCGACCACCCACGGGTAGCGCCCGCGCAGGCCGTCGGCCCGCACCCGGGTGAGCACGGGCAGCCCGAGCAGGTCCGCCACCTCCAGCATCCGGTCGCCCGGGTTGTCGAGCACCTCGACCAGCCCGTCGTCGGCCCAACGCCGGACCACCATGCGCTCGTTGGAGGTGAGGTCGGCGTCGGAGAGCAGGGCTCGATGGACGACCGCGTAGACCGGGACGCTGTCCTCCTCCATCTCCCGGGCGAGGGCGTCGATCACCATGCCGAGGCGGAGCAGGCTGGCCGGCCGGCCGCCGTCGAGGTCCTGATAGCGGATCACCTCCGCCAGGTCGACGACGGCCCGGGCCAGCGACGGGTCGGTGTTGACCCGGCCCTCGATGGCGTCCAGCACCTTGCTGATCTCGAATCTCATCGGACGCTCCCCACGATCTCGTCAATCCGCCGGGCCAGTTCGACGTCACGCCGGGTGACCCCGCCCACCGAGTGCGTGACGCAGCGGAAGGTCAGGGTGCGCCAGCGGATGTCGATGTCGGGGTGGTGGTCCAGTTCCTCCGCCGTCACGGCGACCCGGTCGACCACCGTGACGGCCTCCGGGAAGCTGGCCAACTCCACGGTGCGGGTGATGCCGGCGGGGTCTCCCGACCATCCCGCCAGCCCACCCAGCTCGTCTCGCACCGCCTCGGCGGTGAGCACGTCTGCCATGGGGAGACCCTACCGGGACGGGCCACGACGACGCCGAAGCAGCGGCGGGAGGGGTGGCCGACCCGGCAGCGCCCCGCGCCAGCCCGCCACAGCCGCGCGGCGTGCGACGGCCCCATGGGCCGCCAGGACATAGACGCGCGGCTGTGGCCGGGCGGGGTTAGGCTGACCGGTGGCCCGGCCGGGGCCGCGACCCCGCGTTGCCCCCGGCCCACCCTGCGTGAGGAGACTTCCACGATGAACACTCGACGGCTGGCGACCACGGGGGTCGCGCTCGTCGCCGCGCTCGCCCTCGGTCTCACCGGGTGCGCCGCGGAGAGGGACACGGACGCTCCGGGCGGCAACGGTGGCACCACCGGCGCGGCGCCGGCCAGCAGCGCCTCCTCCGACGCCCGCGCCGAGCTGACCGCCGCCGCGCAGAAGCTGAGCCAGCAGAGCGTGAAGATGCAGCTCAAGTCGTCGGTTGTCAACGGCAGCGGTGCGATGGACCCGGCCACCAAGACCGGCGACATGACGATGAAGATGGGCGCCGAGGGCACCTTCCGGATCCTGATGCTCGGCAACGACGCCTACCTGAAGATCACCGGGATGGAGGGCATGCCGAAGAAGTGGATGCACATGGACGCCACCAAGCTCGGCAAGAGCGGCCAGCTCAACCTGATGCCTGATGGCGACCCGGGCGGCGCGAAGCAGATGACCCAGAGCGTGGTGGACGTCGAGAAGACCGGCCCGGGCAGCTACTCCGGCATCCTCGACTACACCCGCACGAAGGCCGAGGACAAGTCCATCCAGGCCCTCGGCGACAAGGCCAAGGCCGTCCCGTTCACCGCCAGGGTCGACGACCAGGGACGGCTCGTCGAGTTCGCCATCGACACCCAGGTGCTGCACGAGTCGCTCGGCACGATGATCACCACCTACTCGGACTTCGGCGCCCCGGTCACCGTGCAGAAGCCGCCCGCGAGCGACACGCAGGAGGCCCCGCAGGAGCTGATCGAGTCCTTGGGCTCCTGAGCCCTGCCGCACGCGGAAACGGGGGCGGCGCCGGTCGGCGCCGCCCCCGTCGCGCGTCTCAGTCGCGCAGCGGCCGGCCCACCTCGTGCAGGTGCGCCAGCGCCTGGCGGTACGACTCGACCAGCCCCGTCTCGGCGTACGGGACGCCCTGCTCGGCGCAGTAGGCGCGGACGATCGGCCGGGCCCGGCGCAGGTTGGCCCTGGGCATGTTCGGGAACAGGTGGTGCTCGATCTGGTAGTTGAGCCCGCCCAGGGCGACGTCGACAAACCGGCTGCCCCGCACGTTGCGGGAGGTGAGCACCTGCTTGCGCAGGAAGTCCAGGTCGTCGTCGGCGGCGGTGGGCATCGGCATGCCCTTGTGGTTCGGGGCGAAGGAACAGCCCATGTAGAAGCCCCACAGTCCCTGGTGGACGGCGACGAAGAGCAGCGCCTTCACCGGCGACATCACCAGCAGCAACGCGCCGAGGTAGCCCACGGCGTGCAGCACCAGCAGCAGCGCCTCGACCCCGCGGTGCCGCATCGGGGTGCGGAACCCGCCGGAGTCCCGCTCCACGATCGCCCGCACGCTCGCCACGTGCAGGGCGATCCCCTCCAGCAGCAGCATCGGGAAGAACAGCCACGCCTGCCGGCGGGCCAGCCGGCGGCCGAGCCCGCGCGTCGCGGCGGCCTGCTCGTACGTCCAGACCAGCGCGCCCGCCCCGACGTCGGGGTCCTCGTCCTCGTGGTTGGGGTTGGCGTGGTGCCGGTTGTGCTTGTCGACCCACCAGCCGTAGCTGAGCCCCACCGCCAGGTTGCCGGTGAGCAGGCCGATCGCCTCGCTCGGCCCGCGCCGCCGGAACATCTGCCGGTGGCCGGCGTCGTGGCCGAGGAACGCGACCTGGGTGGTGGCGACGGCCAGGAAGACGGCCACCAGGAGCTGCGCCCACGAGTCGCCGACCAGCCCGACCGCGACCCAGCCCGCCGCGAAGACGCCCAGCGTGAGCACGATCCGGGTGACGTACCGGCCCGGGCGTCGCTCCAGCAGGCCCGCCCCACTGATCCGCCGGGACAACTGCGCGTAGTCACTGCCCCGCCGTACCGGCGGGTCCGTCACCGCTCCGAGCACCATTGCGGCTCCCGTTCCTCGATTCCGGAACCGCGCCGGCCGGCGCGCCCCTGCCGTTCAGTCTCCGGTGAACGGTTGCGCTGAGTAACCCTGCCCACCCCCGGGTCGGGGGTAGGGCGAGCCCTACCCCCGACGCCCGTGAGCAGCGCCGGTCAGCCCATCCGGCCGACGGCGGCCCGGAGCCGGGCCAGATCCCGGCGACGCCGCTCGTAGGTGGTGGCGAGCCCGATCAGCGCGAACCCGCCGACGGCCAGGAAGACCCACCGGGGCAGCAGGTCCCAGCCACGGACCAGCTCGTGCAGCGCGAGCAGCGCCAGGGTCACCCCGCCCAGCAGCACCGGCGCCTGCCAGCGGCGGGTCGCGCCGGCGAGCACCGCGCCGAGCGCGGCGATACCCAGCAGCAGCCGCCGCCACGGCTGGGGGTCCGGGGCCACCAGCACCGACACCAGGCTCGGCAGCAGCGCGGCCGTGAGCCCCGGGCCGAGCGCCAGCCAACTGGTCAGCCCGGGCCGGGTGCGCAGCGCCACCACGCCCGTCACGAGGGCCAACGCCGCCACCGGCACCGTGTACGCCTCCAGCAGCGCCACGTCCCCGGCGGCCAGCAACAGCCAGCCGCCGAGCAGTTCGCTGCCGCCGGCAATGCCCGCGAAGGCCCACCGCCGGCCCGCCGGCTCGCCCCGGCGCAGCACCCGTAGCGCGACGGCGGCGCCCCACAGCACGCAGACCGCCGCGGCATGGCGGAGCGAGCCCACCGCGAGCAGCAGCGCGACCAGCGCCACCGCCTGGGCTGCCGCGTCCAGCGCCGCCGCCGTGCCCCGTCCCGGGCGGGCCGGAGCAGCCGACGCCACACCCACCGGAACAGGCATCGCGTCAACCGGAGGCAGCGTCGCGCCCACCGGAACAGGCGTCGCCACGCCGACAGGAGGCGGCCCGGCGGGCGCCCGGGGGCCGCCGGGCACCGCTGCGGCGGCCAGGGTGAGCACGGCGACGGCGAGCACGCTGAACGCTGCCGTCCGCAGCGGCAGCCCGCCGGCCAGCGGCGCGACGAACGCCAGGCCGGTTGCGGCGGCCACCGCGACCAGGGCACCACCGAGGCGGGCGTCGGCCCGGCGGGCGGCCACGCCGACCACCGTCGCCGCGACCACCAGCACGCCGAGGCCGACGATCGTGCCCGCCCGGGTGGCCAGCAGCCCGAGCAGCCCGGACGTCGCCAGCACCAACCCCACCGGCACCCCGACCGGGGCAAGCAGCGGACGCGGGGCGGTCAGCGCGGCGACCAGCACCACGGCCACCCCGCCGAACAGCGTGGTGACCGGCAGCACCGGCCACGGCACACCGGCGGCCACCAGCAGCACGGGCAGCGCGGTCGCGGCGAACGGCAACGCGACCAGCGCGGGCCGCCACCAGCCGGCACCCACCGCCGGGACGCCGGTTCCGGGATCACGCGGGACATCTCCGAGCTGCTCCGGGGCGGTCCGCACGACGCCCCGGTCCGGCAGGCCGGCCAGCACCCCGGCCACCGCCAGCACGGCCAGCGCCAGGCCCACCGGGAGCGCCCCCGGGTCGGCCCCGACCGTGGGCGCACCGGACCAGGGCGACACTCCGCCGTACGGGGCGACGAGCGCCGTCAGCGCCACCGGCACGGCGCTGGCGACCGAGACCACGAGCAGCCCGACGCCGGTCACCCGCAGCGCGATGTCGGAGCGCGCCGCACCGCCCAGCGTCGCCAGCAGGACCGTCACGGCGGCGTAGAGCGTCACCGGTTCGTCGGCCGGTACGACCACCGGCGCCAATCCGACCGCCGCGACCGCCACGGCCACCCCGACGGAGGCGTACACCCGCAGGTCGGGCCAGTGCCGGCGGACCGCGAGCAGCCCGACGGGCAGTAGCGCGACGGCGGCGAGGGCCGCCCGCGCCTGCCACCAGGCCGGCGCACCGGCGATGAGGGCGACGACCGCGCCGGCCGGCACCGCGAGCGGTACGACGGCCAGCGCCACCCCGGCCACCCCGCGCTGCACGGCCGTGCCGCGCCGGCCGACCACCGCCACGGCGACCCCGGCGACCAGCACCACCGCGAGCGCCGCGCCCGCCCCGGCGGGTGCGGCGAGCCCCACGAGCAGGCCGTGCCCGAGCAGGACGCTCCCGGCCACCGCCGCGGTCAGGGCCGTCCAGGACCGGGTGCCCGGCCGCCCCACCGCGACGGCCAGCAGGCCCACGGCCGCCACCAGGTCCAGGGCCATCACCGCAGGCCAGGGCGACGGCCAGCTGGCGGGCACCGCCAGCACGACGGCCGCCACGCCGATCGCGGCCAGCGCCGGCCGGGCGGCCCTCGGCAGCAGGAGTCCCAGGGCGGCCACGGTCAGCGCGATCACCACCGGAAGCTGCCATCCCTGGCCGAGGTCGGGCCCGGCGGCGGCACCCCGCCACGGCGGCAGCGACCGGCCCGCGGTGGCTCCCGCAAGCGCGACGGCCAGCAGTACGGCGAATTGGCCCGTCCCACCGACCACCGCCAGCGCGCCGGCCCGAGGGCCGGTCCGCCATCCGGCGGGCAGCAGCCGCACCGCGCCGGCCAGCGCCACCAGGACCAGCGCCGTGAGCAGCGGCGACAGCCCCAGCTCGGCGATCGGGCGGATCACCGCTCCGGCCAGCGCCGGCACCACCAGCGCGGCGGCCACCGCGCGGAACACCGCCCCGCCGGTGAGCAGCGCAGTGCCGAGCAGCGTCAGCGCCACCAGCAGCATCGGCACCCCGGCCAGCACCGGGATGCCGGCGGCCTGGCCGACGGTCAGCGGCACCACCGCGCAGCACGCGGCCACGAGCAGCGCGCCGGCGTGTCCGACCCAGGCGAGGACGCGCCCGGCGAGCACCGCCGGACGCTCGCCGGGCGGCGCGGGCACCATGCTCGTCCCCCCACCGGCCGGGGCCATCGCACCGGCTGCCCGGCCGCCCCCGGTCACAGCCCCGGCCACCGGGCCGGCACCCATGACGGCACCGGCTGCCGGACCGACCGGGGCCACGGCGCCAGCCGGGCCGACCGGGGCAACGCCGCCAGCCACCGAGCAGACCTGGCGGCGCAGCGCGACCAGCACCCCCAGGTCGAACAGTGCCACGCCCAGGAAGACCATCGCCCAGCCGGCGGCGTCCGGCCGGGCGTCAACGGCGAGCAGGGGCAGCACCGGCTGCGCGGTCACCAGGGCCGCGAACCACGGCACGGTCAACCCGCTGAGCCGGGCGTACCCGGCGGCGACCGCCGCGCTGGCCCCCCCGACCAGCGCGGCGTACCTGGTGGCCGGCCAGTCCGCCACACCGGCCAGGCCCACCGACCAGGCGGCGTACCCGTCGAGGAGCACCAGCAGCAGCCCGACGGCGGCGAAGGTCTCCGCGGTGCCGCGCAGCCCTCGCCGGACCGCCACCAGCGGCGCGGCCAGGGCGAGCGCGGTGAACGCGAGCAGGATCAGGGCCCGGCCGGCGACCCCGACCGCCGCCCAGGCGACCGCCGTGAAGACCACCGCGGCGGTGCCGAGCAGCAACCCACCGAGGACGAAGAGCAGGCCCTGCACGGTCCGGGTGGAGGTCTCCGCCCCACCGACGCCCGCACCGGCCGGCGCGGGGACCGGAGCGACCGGCCCCCGGCCCGGCCATGCCGGCATCGGGGTCGCGGTCGGCGCGGGACGGGCCGGCACCGGCATCGCAGGCGGCACCGGGCGGGCTGGCACCGGCATCGCGGCCGGCACGGGACGCACGGGTGCCGGAGCCGCGGTCGGCACGGGACGCACGGGTGCCGGAGCCGTGGGAACCGCCGGGCGCGTCACGGGGAACTCCGTCCGGACCGCGGCGGCCAGTGTCGCCCGACGCTGCCGGGCCGCACCCAGCCGGCCGACGAGCCCCTGGTACGCCGCGCGGGCCCGCTCGACCTCACCGCCGAGCGCGACGATCTCCCGGTCGAGCCGGACAACCTCGGCGGCGGCCGGATACGGTGGCCGGCCGCAACCGGAGCAGCCGGAGCCGAGGTCGGCCGGCGCGCCGCAGGCGGGACAGGGGTAGCCGCTGTTCTGCACCCGGCCATCATGGTGGTTGGAAGATCACCTGGCCAGAGTGCGGGTACTCAGGGCCGGGTCTGCTCGTGCACCCAGGTGGCGTAGGCGGGGTCGCCGCTGTCCACCCGGGTCACCAGGATCTCCGGCACCTCGTACGGGTGGCTGGCCCGGATCTGCTCCACCAACGCGGCGGCCCGGTCCGGTGCCGTCTTGAACTGCACCGACCATTCGGAGCTGGTCTCCACCCCGGAACGCCACCAGTAGGTGCTGTCCACCTGGCCGCCCACCTGCGCGCAGGCCGCGAGCCGACCGGCGACGGCCGCGGCCGCCATCACGTCAGCGACCGAGCGGGCGTCCACCACCGTCGTCACCACGCAGATCTGGTCCACCAGCGCACCCTACGCGGCACCGTCCCGATTGGCCGCGATCCACTCGTCGATCCGCGCCCACCAGTCAAAAAGCCAGTCGATCCGCTCCTGCCGACCGGTCGGCACCTCCTCCGGCGGCACCGACCAGAAGCGCATGACGATCCGCTTGTCCATCGGCAGTTCCCGCCACACGTCGGCGACGGTGAGCATCCGGTCCAGGCCGGTGTGCGCCACGAAGATCACCCCGGCGTCCGGCGCGGCGTCCAGCGCCGCGAGCAGCCCGCCCGGCTGCGGGGCGAGCACATGCCGCATCCGTTCCGCGCGCCGCGCCATCCGTTCCAGGCCGAGGCCGCGCAGCCGGTCGATGGCCCGCAGCCGGCGACCGGGTGTGAAGTTGCCGCCCTCCGGAAAGATCACGAAAGCGTCGTCGTCGTCCAGGCCCCGGGCCAGGTGCCCGATCTGCTCGGTCACCGACCCCCGGCCGTCCGGGCCAGGCGCGAGGAAGCGGTTCGGCAGCCGGTTGAGCAGCACGTCGACCGCCGGATCCCACTGGAGGCTGTCCTTCAGCACGATCCGCGGCTCCCGGTTGAACCAGTTGACCAGGGCGTGGATCAGAATGAACGAGTCGCCCGGGCCGGCATGTCGGCAGAGCACCAGCTCGGGGCGGCCGGGCAGGGCCGTGTCGGGGTCCGTGCCCACCACGTCGATGCTCAGGTGCAGCGCCCACCGGGCCTGCCAGAAGAGCACCTTCAGGAACCAGCCGGCGAGCACGTAGTGCGCCCGTTGGAAGGCGGGCGCCCGGACCCGCCAGCCGAAGCCGGAGGCCACCCAGAGCAGGAAGAGCGCGAGCAGCGCCACCGCGTCCCAGACCAGGTAGACGCAGCCGATCCAGAGCAGGCGCAACGGCCGCAGCCGGCCCGGGACCAGCGGCGAGACGGCCGCCGCGAACAGCGCCCAGACCGGCAGGGTCGTCACCACCAGGAAGGCCAACAGCACCACGCCGGGGGCCAGGAACAGCCGGCGCACCCACCGTGGGGGCAGCGGCATCAGTGCTCCAACTGGGTCGCCAGGTAGCGTCGGGAGGCCGTGTAGGCGCGGCTGATCCGTCGCCCCACCGCAGCCATGTCCCGGTACGCCCATGGCGTGTCGTCGCGCGGCTCCAGCCCGCCGGTGGGCAGCACGTGCACCTCCACTCCGTCGGGCAGGGCCGCCATCTCCCGGGCGAACCGGTGCCGCCGGGCGATCTCGAACGCGACCTGGGCGATCTCCCAGGGCCGCCGGGGCGGGCTCAGCTCCCGCTCGATCCGGCCCACCTGGAGTACGAAGATCCGGGTGGCGCCCACGGCGACCGCCTCGCCGATCGGGATGGAGTTCACGATCCCGCCGTCGATGTAGTGCTGGTCGTCGATCCGGGCCGGCGGCAGCAGCCCCGGCACCGAGGCGGAGGCGAGCACGGCCGGCACCAGCGGCCCGGTGTCGAACCAGTGCTCGGCGGCCCGCTCGATGTTGGCCGCGCAGCAGCGGAACGGCACCTGGAGGTCGGCGAAGGTGGTCTCCGCGCCCAGCTCGGCCTCCAGCAGCTTGCGCAACGGGCGGGGCGAGTGCAAATGGGTGCGGGCGGCGAACCGGCGCAACTGGCGGGCCACCGAGTCGCCGTACACCTCGCTCGCCTCGGGCGAGGCCCAGAGCCGGACCAGCCGGTCGGTGACCGCCTCGGACGGCTCGGCGGCGACCAGCGCGCCGTTGACCGCCCCGATCGAGGTGCCGAGCACGACGTCGGGCCGGATGCCAGCCCGGAACAGAGCCCGCAGCATGCCCACCTCGACCGCGCCGAGGACTCCGCCGCCCCCGAGCACGAACGCCACCACGCCTCCCGCCATGAACCCCATCCTGGCACGCCCCAAACACCCACCCCCCACCCCGCCCACCCGACCCCCACCACCTCCCCCACTCACCTCCCCACCCGACCCCACCCCCGGTCCCCGCCCCGCTGCCCCCGCCCCGCCCGCCCCGCCCACCCCACGCGCCCCACCTCGTCGATCATGAGGTTTTTGTCCCCGGAAAGCGCTATCCAGGGCGATAACCTCATGATCGGCGGGCCCGGAAACGGGGCGGGCCCGGAAGCGGGGACCGGAAGCGGAAGCGGGGCGGGCCCGGAAGCGGGCGGGGCGGGGAGTGGGTGGGGTGGGCGTTGACAGGGGCGGGGTGTTCGCGCAACCTGATAGCGCTCCCACAGCGAGGTAGGTGCGATCCCGTGAAGGCAGCACTGCACCCCGGCCGGTTGCTGGCCCGCCGGTACCGGCTCATCGACCAGATCGGCGCCGGTGGCATGTCGGTGATCTGGCGGGCCCGGGACGAGGTGCTCGACCGGGTCGTGGCGCTGAAGGTGCTCGCCCCGTCGCTCGCCGCCGACGCCCGCTTCCGCGACATGGTGCGCGAGGAGGCCCGCGCCGCCGCCCAGCTCGTCCACCCACACGTCACCTCGGTGCACGACTACGGCGAGACGGTCGCGCCCGACGGGTCGATCACGTCGTTCGTGGTGATGGAACTGCTGGCCGGCGAGGAGTTGGAGGTCCGGCTCACCGAGGGGCCGCTGCCGTGGACCGAGGCGGTCGAGGTCGGCGTCCAGGTGGCGGACGCGCTCGCCGCCGCGCACCGGCTCGGCATCGTGCACCGGGACATCACCCCGGCCAACGTGATGATGACCCGGGCGGGGGTCAAGGTGCTCGACTTCGGCATCGCCACCCGGATCGGAGCGCCGGACGACGACGAGGACGGGGGCACGTTCGGCACGCCCGCGTACGTGGCGCCGGAACGTCTCGACGGGGCGCCCGCCCAGCCGTCCACCGACGTCTACTCCCTCGGCGTCCTGCTCTACGAGGCGCTGACCGGCCGGGTGCCGTACCCGGCGGACACCTGGGAACAGCTCGGCGAGGCTCTCGCCGGGGACGGCCCGCCCCCGCTGACCGAGCTGCCGGGGCTGCCGCCGGAGGTGGCCCGTACCTGCCTGCGCTGCCTGGCACGGGACCCGCTGGAGCGGCCCACCGCCCGGCAGGTCGCCACTGTCCTGCGCGACCAGTTACTCCCCGCCGACCCGCAGGCCGCCACCATGCTCGCGCCGACGGTCACCCTCCCGACGCTGCCCGCCCCGACGACCGACCCGATGCCAGCGACCGACCCGGTGCCGACGACCGGACCTGTGCCGACGACCAACCCCGCGCTGGCGTTCGCCGACGCGGGAGGACCGGGCGGGACGGCAGGACCGGGCACAGGAGGACCGGGCCGGACGGCGGAACCGGGCACAGGCGGGACGGCAGCACCGAGCGGTGGGTCCGAGTCACGTAGCGCCCGCCTCGCCCGGCAGCGCAGGCGGCGCCGGCTGCCACGGCCGTTGCTGATCGTGCCGGTGGTGCTGATCGTGGGGGTGGCCCTGGCCGTGCCCGCGATCCGCCAGGAGGAGACGAGCCCGCCCCGGTCGCTGCCCACCCCGGGCCCGTCCGAGCTGCCGGCCACCCCCACAGCGACAGCCGAGACCGCACCGACCCCGGCTGCCGCACCAACCCCGACATCCGCGACGCCGGTCGCGCCCCCGCCCACCCGCACGCCTCCGGAGCGTGGCGACCTCATCGAGGCGGCCAACCGGATCGACGGGCTGATCGGCGCCGGTCTCGACGACGGGGGCATCCGTCCCGACGTGGGCCTCGACTTCCGCAACGAACTGCGCAACCTGACCGACGCGGCCCGCGCCCGCTCGGGAGACCTGGGCGAGCGCATCACCCAGCTCCGCGAGAAGGTCGCGGTTCGGCGCGGTGAGGGCGCCATCACCGACGCGTACGCCCGGCGGCTGGACAGCGCGATCACCGCGCTCGGGACCGCGCGGGCCTGAAGCGCGATCAGCGTGCTCGGGACCGCGCGGGTCTGACCGGCGGCGCTCAGCGGGCCGGGATTCGGGCCGGTTCCCGGGCTGCGGCGGACTGGGGCGTCCCCGCCGTGAAGCGGCGGTACACCGCCTCGTAGCCGGCGGCCATCCGTTCGGTGGAGAAGTTCTCCCTCACGTGCGCGACGCAGGCCGCCGAATCGAGGCCGGCCGCCGCGCGCAACGCCCCCGGCAGCTCGTCCACGTGCTCGCAGATCAGGCCGGTCGTTCCGGGCCGGACGAGTTCCGGCACGGCACCCCGGTTCAGCGCCACCACCGGAGTCCCGGTGGCCATCGCCTCCACCATCACCATGCCGAACGGTTCCTCCCACTGGATCGGCATGATCAGGCACCGGGTCTCGATCAGCAGCCGCAGCGCCTCGGTCCGGTCGGCGTCGAGCACCACCCGGACGTCCTCGCCGAGCATGGGCCGGACCACCTCGTCGTAGTAGCGATGCTCGGCGGGCTCGTTGCACTTGCCGGCCAGCACCAGCGGCAAACCGGCGGCCCGGCACGCCCGGATGGCGACGTCCGGCCCCTTGTCAGGGCTGAAGCGGGCCAGCCAGAGCACCGGCCCCTGCCCGGGTGCGGTCTTGTGCGGGATGCCCCGGACGTCCAACGCGTTGTGCACCGTGCCGGCCCAGGGTAGCCCCGGGTTGAGCCGGCGCTGGGCGTGCGAGACGGCCACCAGCCCGACGCCCCGGTCGGTCTCGCTGAGCACGTCGCCGTACTCGCCGACGGGGTTGCCGTGCACGGTGGCCAGGGTGGGCACCGCCCGGTGACCGGCGATCAGCGGGCCGATGGTGGTGTGGTCGTGGACGACGTCGAAGTCGCCGGCGTGGACCCGGTGGTTGACCCGGGCCAGGTGGGCCAGCTCGGGCAGCGCCTCGCCGAGCCGTTCGAACTGGAGCTCGGGCACCGTGGAGACGAACGCGGCACCGGTCCCGTGTTCCCGGCCCGCCCCGAAGACGGTCACCGCGTGACCCCTGTCCACCAGCCCGTCCACCAGGCCGGTCACCACGTGTTCCAGCCCGCCGTAGCCGGGCGGCGGCACCGACAGCCATGGCGGCACCACCATCGCGATCCGCAACGGCGGCTCCGCCGGTCGGTCGGGCGACAGGTGGTTCACGGCCACGGTTCCTCCCCGTCGGTCACTGCTGTGGATCGGTCAGCGGGCCCGTCGCACCGCGACCGGCCCCCGCTGCTCGGCGGGATCGGCCACGGTTTCCCGCCGGCGGCATCACCAAACCGGACGCCCGGGGCGGTCATCCGCCCACGAGGAGGCGGTCCCGCACCGCCCGCACCCCCTCGGCGGACCAGGCCACCCGTTCCGCCTCGTCCCGCTCCCACCAGGACCGGACCACCCCGGTCAGCACGACCGTGTCCCCGTCCAGCTCGACGGTCACCCGTTCCGTGCCGATTCCGCGCCCCAACGCCCGTTGGAGGTCACGCCGGGCCCGCTCGGCGTCGGGACTGGCGGCGGGCCGCACCTCGACCAGGTTGGTCACGCCGCGTACGCCCCGCAGCCGGCGCAGCTCCCGTTCGGCGGTACGCCGCTGCCAGCCGAACTCCACCTCGCCACGCAGCATCACCCAACCGTTGGCCACGGTGACGTCCAGCCGCTCGGCGGGGACGAAGCTGTCCCACTCCAGCGCCCGGCTCGCCGCGATCGCGATCTCGGCGTCCGTACGCCCCGCCTCGCCGGGCAGGCGCACCTCGACGTCGTCGGCGACCGCCCGCACCCCCCGTACGCGCTGCGCGCAGCGTTGCGCCGCCCACTTCCGCGCGTACCCGTCCACCCAGCCGGTCAGGGTCACCACGCCCTCGGCGACGGTCACCCCGATCTCGTTCGGCTGCACCTGGGCGTCCCAGGCCAGCTCGTCGAGCACGTCCTGCTGGATCCGCCCGTCCGTCCGGACGGCCGCTGCCGTGGTCATCGCACCCCTCCGTACGCCTCGCCGGGTCCTGCCTCTCCGACGGTGCCGGCGCGACGGGTGACGGCGGTTCACCCGCACCGGGTGAACCGCCGTCAAGAGGGAGCGGCGGGTGACGGAGCCAACCCCCTTGGCCCCGCCACCCGCCGCCGGAGGGAGGAGGAATGTCTTCGGTTACCGGTTACGACGTCTCGGCGAGCGTCACGGTTGCCTTGGATTCGGTGCCGTTGCGCTTGTAGGTCACCCCGACCCGGTCGCCGACCTTGCCGGCCTGCACCGCGCCGACCAGGTCGTCCGAATCGTTGACCGCCTTGTCGCCGAACCGGGTGATCACGTCGCCACGCTGCAACCCGGCCTTCTCGGCGGGGCTGCCCGGGGTGACGGCGGCGACCAGTGCCCCGCCGCCCTCGGCTGCGGTCACGCTGACCCCGAGCGACGGGTGGCTGACCTTCTCGCCCCGCTGGAGCTTGCCGGCCACGTCCTTGGCCTTGTTGCTGGGGATCGCGAAGCCGACGCCGATGTTGCCGCTGCTGCCCTGCCCGGCGGTGGCGATGGCGGTGTTGATGCCGATCACCTCGCCCCGGGTGTTGACCAGGGCGCCGCCGGAGTTGCCCGGGTTGATCGGCGCGTCGGTCTGGAGCAGCCCGGCGATCGAGCTGGCCCCCTGGTTGGACTCCTGCCGCTGCTCGTTGCTGCCCGCCTGGATGGTGCGGTCCCGGGCGCTGAGGATGCCGGCGGTGACCGAGCCCTGTAGGCCCAGCGGGCTGCCGAGGGCCAGCACCTGGTCGCCGACCTGCATGGCGTCGCTGTCGCCGAAGGTGGCGGCCTTCAGGTCGCTGACGCCGTTGGCCTTCACCACCGCCAGGTCGGTCTTCGGGTCGGTGCCGACGATCTTGGCCTGGGCGGTCTTCCCGTCGGCGAAGGTCACCACCACGCGGCCCTCCGTGGCGGAGGCGACCACGTGGTTGTTGGTGAGCACGAAGCCGTCGGCGGTGAGGATCACGCCGGAGCCCTCGCCGTTGTCGGTGCCGATCGAGACGACGCTGGGCTGCACGGAGGCGGCGATCCGGGGCAGGTCGGCGCTGTTGATGACCGGCGCGGCCGAGTAGGTGCGGGTGATGCCCGAGTCGCCGTCGAGGGCGAGGGCGAGCGCCCCGCCGGCGACGCCCGAGCCGAGCATCAGCGCGAACACCGCGACGCCGGCGCCGGCGAACTTGGCGATCCGGCCCGGCCGGGGGCCCGTCTCCTGCGGGGCCGCCCACGGCGGCCCCGGCTGGCCCGGGTGCTGCGGCTGGCCCGGGTGCTGCGGCTGGCCCGGGTGCTGCGGCTGGTGGCCGTACGGCTGTCCCGGCTGGCCCCCGCCGCTCCAGCCGGACTGCTGGCCGTACCAGGGTGCACCGGGCTGGCCGGCGATCTGCGGATAACCACCCTGGCCGGCGGCCTGCGGGTAACCGGAGTGGCCGGCGGCCTGCGGGTAGCCGGGCTGGGACTGGCCGGAGACCGGGTACTGCGGCGCCGCCGGGGCGGGCGCGAAGGGACCCGGCGGGGTGGGCTGGGCGGACGTGCCGCCGCCCTCGGGCGCGCGGGCGGACTCGGCGGCACCGAGGGCGCCGTCGGCAGCGGGGCCCGACTCCGCGGTACGGGGCACCTCGTCGCGCACCGGGACGGCCTCACCGGCGATCGGAGCGGTCGGGGCGGAGCCACCGGCGAAGGGAACGGTCGGGGCGGCCTCGCCAGCGAAGGGAGCGGTCGGGGCGGGGCCGTCGGTGGCGGGGGCGGTGAAGCCCACCGTGGGAGCGGAGTCGCCGGCGGGCGGGGCGATCGGGTCGGAGTCGGACTGCGCGCGCTCGACGCGCGGCAGCTCGGCGGTGGGGTGCGACGGCTCGGCGTCGGTGTGGGCCGGCCGGCGCTGCGGGTCGGACTCGTGCTCGGTCATGCCACCACTTTGACGCGTACCACTGCGATCTGCCTGGAACGCACCTGAATGTTGGCTGAAAGTCACTCGCCATCACCGTTGTCGTCGGGCACGAGCGGCAGTCGCACCCGGAAGGTCGCTCCCCCGCCGGGGGTCTCGGCCACCTCGACGGTGCCGTGGTGGGCACGCACCAGCGCCGCGACGATGGCCAGCCCGAGCCCGGTGCCGGTGTTGCCGCCGGCCCGCCGGGTACGCGCCGCGTCCACCCGGTAGAAACGCTCGAACACCCGTTCCGCCTGGTCGGGGGTGAGACCGGGTCCGGTGTCCGCCACCTCCGCCACGGCCAGGTTCCCCGGCTCGGCGCGCAGCCGCAGGGTCACCGAGGCGTCCGGCGGGGTGTGCGTGAGGGCGTTCGTCATCAGGTTGCCGATCACCTGACGCAGCCGGGCGTCGTCGCCGTAGACCACCAGTGGGCCGGAGCCGGGCCTGATCTCCAGCTCGATCCGGCGTTCCGGCGCCACCACCCGGGCGGCCTCGACCGCCTCACTGGCCAGCACGGGCAACTCCACCGGCGCGAGGGACAGCGGTCGTTCCCGGTCCAGCCGGGCCAGCAGCAGCAGGTCCTCCACCAACAGCCCCATCCGGGCCGCCTCCTGCTCGATCCGGCGCAGCAGGTCGGCGGTCTGCTCCGGCGCGCTCGCCGCGCCCTGCCGGTAGAGCTCGGCGAAGCCCCGGATCGTGGTCAGCGGCGTCCGCAGCTCGTGCGAGGCGTCCGCCACGAACTGCCGCATCCGTTCCTCCGAACGGCGCGCCCGCGCCTCGGAGGCCCGCGCCGACCCGGCCGCGTCCCGGGCGGCAGCCTCGGCGTACCGGGCGGCGGTCTCCGAGGAGGCCCGCGCGGTGAAGGCCGCCTCGATCTGCGTCAGCATCGCGTTCAGTGCCCGGGAGAGCCGGCCCAGCTCCGAGGTCGGAACAGGTTGCCCCTCCTCCGGGTCGGGCACCCGCCGGGTGAGGTCGCCACCGGCGATGGCGGCGGCCGTACGCTCTATCTCCACCAGCGGTTTCAGGCTGGTCCGGACGATCGCCGCCCCGATGGAGGCGAGCAGGATCAGCACGGCGGTGCCAGCGAGCACGTCGATCCAGACCAGGCGCTTGACGGCCAGGTCCACGTCGGTGAGGTGCAGTCCCACCGCACCCATCTGGCCGTTCGGCAGCTGGGTGTAGAGCATCCGCCAACGGCTGTGGCCGTCGCGGGAACGGACGGTGAAAGGGTCGCCGATCAGGTCCGCGAAGCCCTGCTCGGTCGTCGGCCACGGCGGCAGGTCCTCCGGGCGGATTGTCGGGTTGAAGTAGTCATCCCTGGGCACGCCGTTGACGTCGACCGCCAGCACGATGAACTCGCTGGGCAGACCGACCTGGGTCGTCTTGCCCTGCAGGACCAGGTCGACCGCCCGGGACAGGGTGCTCTCGGCCAGCCGGAGGTCATCGTCGACCTGGCCCTCAAGGTAGCTGCGGAGGAAGAAGGTGGTCGACGCGCTGATCACCACCAGCGCTCCGGTGACCAGGGCGAGGACGGAAGCGACCAGCTTGACCCGGAGCGGGACGCCGCGCAGTCGCGCCTTCCCCTGGTCGAGCGAGTTCACGCCGCCGGCTTGCGCAGCACGTAGCCGACTCCACGCAGCGTGTGGATCAGCCGGGGCTGGGTGTTGTCCACCTTGCGGCGCAGGTAGGAGATGTAGGACTCGACGATGTTGTCGTCGCCCCGGAAGTCGTAGTTCCACACGTGGTCGAGGATCTGCGCCTTGGAGAGCACCCGGTTGGCGTTCAGCATCAGATAGCGCAGCAGCTTGAACTCGGTCGGCGAGAGCTGCACCCGTTGACCGGCCCGGTGCACCTCGTGGGTCTCCTCGTCCAGCTCCAGGTCGGCGAAGGTCAGCCGGGAGGGGGCCTGCTCGCCACTGCTGGTGCGCCGCAGCACCGCCCGGATCCGGGCGGTCAACTCCTCCAGGCTGAACGGCTTGGTGACGTAGTCGTCCCCGCCCAGGGTGAGCCCGCGGATCTTGTCGTCGGTGGCGTCCCGGGCGGTGAGGAAGACCACCGGCGTACGGGTGCCGCCCTCGCGCAACATCCGGATGACCTCGAAGCCGTTCAGGTCGGGCAGCATCACGTCAAGCACCACGAGGTCGGGCCGGTGGTCCTTGGCGGCGGTGAGGGCGGCGCTGCCGCTCGTCGCGGTGGCCACGTCGAAGCCCGCGAAGCGTAGGCTCGCGGAGAGCAGTTCGAGGATGTTGGGGTCGTCCTCGACGACGAGCAGTCGCGCCTCGGTCTGGGTAGCGGCCATGCCGCCCATCTTCCGCGCTCTCGCTGCGTCCGCGCTGGGCACTTGCTGGAAATAACCTGTGAGAGGGCTGTCGGGCTCAGCGCAGCAGTCGGCGCAGGCCGTCCAGCGCGCCGTCGAGCAGCCGGACGGCGGTACGCAACTGCGAATCGCTCAGCCGGCGGGCCCGCACCAGGGCGCCCACCTCGACAGCGAAGGCAGCCAGCCGCTGGTCGAACTCGGCGAGCGCCGTCGATCCGGGCATGGACGACGCCCCAGGCACCGACGACAGGCCGGTTGCCGGCGAAGAGCCGGGGGCGAAGCCGGGCGTCAGGCCGGGGGCGGGCTGCGACGGCGACGGGCCGGGCGAGGGATCGGGTGTCGGACCGGGGGCGGGCATGGGGCCGAATCCGGGGGCCGCCCAGCGGGGACGGCGGGTCTGTCGGGCCGCCTCGCGCAGCTCCCGCTTCAGGTCGCGGACCGAGCCGCGTACCTCGCTCTGGATCTCTCCGGCCAGCGCGGACAGATCCTCCACGGAGGCGGCGATGTCCGACTCCAGGGCGGTCAGCTCGCCGGCCCGCTGCCGCAGCTCGGCGCGGCCCGCCTCGGTCATCTCATAGACCTTGCGGCCACCGGCGGCGGTGTGGGTTACCAGCCCGTCGGCCTCCAGCCGCTGCAACCGGGGGTAGATGGTGCCGGCGCTGGGCGCATAGAGGCCGAGAAAGCGGTCCTCCAGCAGGCGGATCAGCTCGTAGCCGTGCTTCGGGCCGTCGTCGAGAAGCTTGAGCAGGTAGAGCCGGAGCCGCCCGTGACTGAACACGGCGGTCACGGCAGCTCCTCGTCGTCGTCACCCACCGGACGGGCGAGCAGCGCGATGCTGCCCGACGTGGCGGACGCGGAGAGCCTACCTTCACCCGTGCCGAGCACACCCTCGCTGTCCATCACGACTCCCGGCCGGGCGTTGCCCCGCACCTGGGGGAAGCCACTGGTGATCCGGCCCGACGTGGTGTGCAGGCGGACGGCCAGGTCGCTGTCCACGCGGACCCGGACGGTGATGCTGCCGGAGGTCGTGCTGAGCCGGATGTCGCTGCGCCGTGGATTGTCCAGGTCACAGGTGATGGCACCGGAGACGGTCTGCGCGCGGACCTGCCCGGCCGCGCTGTCGGCGAGGATAACCTCGCCCGAGACCGTTTCCAGGTGGAGGTCGCCGGCCACACCGAGCGCCTCGACCGGACCCGCCGTGATCTTCGCCGACGTCCGGCCGCGCAACCCCATCAGGGTGATCTGGCCGGCGGTCATCTCCACCCGGGTCTCGCCGCACAGGCCCGACGCGACCAGCGAGCCCTGCACGAGCTCCAGGTCGGCCAGCACGTCGGCGGGGACCGCGAGAGAGACGTCGACCCGGGGCAGTCGGGACAGCGGCCCCAGCCAGAAGACGTGGTCCGAGAGCCGCCAGCGCCGCTGCTGGCGTACGGAGAGCCGGCCGTCGCGGTGCTCCACCAGGACCGGCCGGCGCCCGACCCGGGTGATGTCGACCCGGGCGGGGCCGTCGGTGGCCACCACGTTGAGCCGGCCGGTGATCAGGTGGACATCGAGTCGGGTGACCCCCTCGTCCAGCGTGATCCGCTGCGGCGCGTGCACGGTCCAGTCGGCCATCGGGCCCTCCCTCCGACGACGCGCCGCCATCACCGGCGCGTCGGATGACAGCACACTAACGCGATACATCGCGATACGACAAGCGGTAGCGCGGACACCTTCACGTCGGCGGTTCCACAATCGGCCGGCGGTACGGGCCCCAGGCCACGAAAACGGTCGAACAGGTGGCGAGGGCTGGGACCCGTCGTGCGCGTTGAGGTGGCAGAGATCGCGCATCGCCTCGCACAACAGGCCGGCGAGATAGATCGACAGCGCCTGCTGCGCGTCGGCTGACGTCGCGGCCTCCTGCCCACCGAGGGCTGGGCCATCCAGCACAGCCCGGCGGGTCACACGAAGAGCGAACGCCGGGACGTCACAGCCCTTCGCATCCAGTTCGTGTCCCTCGATCCACAGCCACCCGCCGCAGGTGACCCAGTCGAGAACCCGGATGACCCAGAACATGATCGGGCGGATGAAGACGCTGGCGGGACGGAAGGCGAAGCAACTCGACACCCACACCATGCACCCCCGACGCACACTCCCGCACTCCCGCACTCCCGCACTCCCGCACTCCCGCACTCCACCAGCCGCGATCTTGCACTTTCGGCCCCCGATCCAACCTTTATGTCGGATACGCCCGGGCATAAAGTGCAAGATCGCCGAGCCGAGAGCGCGCGGGGGCGGGCGCGGGCGAGCGCGGGCGGGGGCGGGCGCGGCGCGGCGCTCGTTTCAGCGGGTTATGCGCAGGTCCCGGGCGAGATGTGAGCGCCGGAATCCCACCGTGGCCAGGCGTCGCAGGTCGGCCCAGTTGTCGTGCATGAGCTGGACGTGGAAGTAGTTGACGTACTCGAGCGCGGCGAAGATGCCGAAGGCCAACCCTGGGTACGACTGCGCGCCGGGTGCCCGCACCACGGCCACGGCGCATGCGGTGACCACGGCGGCCAGCAGGATCGGTAGGGCGGCGCGCGCGGTGGCGAAGTGGCGCCGGCCGGGGAGGCGCGGCTCCCTGCGGCGCAGTTGCCGGAGCTTGAGCGCCCAGTACGCCGCGCCCACCACGAGCAGGGCCGCGAACGCCCCGAAGCCGGCGAGATTCACCGCCGTCAGCGGCACGCCCACCACCCGGAACCAAAGCCACGCCTGGAGGGGAACGTTCAGCAGTTCCCACCCGACGAGTGAGCGGAGCCGACGCCGGGCCGCCTCGCGAGTCGGGCTGGCCGGCAGGGAGGTGCTGGGCACAGCCATCACAGTGACCCGGGACCGCGAGGACGCCGGGCGCCGACTGGTGGGCCGCCTTGCAACGATGCCTCGGTCCGGCCCTGTCGCGGTGCGACCGGCGCCGATCGCGCGGGCCCACGGGTCATGACGAGGGGCACGGCGAGGAGTCCGGGGTGGCGGGCAGCAGCAGGGTGACGGCTCGCCGTACGGCGGCGATGTCCTCGTCGCCGGGAGTTCCGTGGTCGCGCATGGCGCGGCGGGCGACCGCGTATGGCAGGTCGACGAGGGCCAGCACGACGTCGGTCAGGCGGTGCCCGGTGGCGTGGGCCACCGTGGTGAGGGCGTCGCCGAGGGCGCGGTGGTGAGTCTGCGCCTGCTGGGCGAGCGCGGGTGAGGTGTCGCCGCGCAGCAGGTCGCGCAGTGCGTGGCGCAGCAGGAGGGCCGCGTCCTCAGGGTCGGTACGACACCAGGTCAGGACGGCCACCGCGGCGCGGACGCCGGCCTGCGCGTCGGCGGGCGCGAGGGCATCCAGGTAGCCGCGGAGGAAGCGGTCCTGCGCACGCAGCCAGGCGGCGGCGACGAGGTCGTCGCGACGGGGGAAGCGGTGGTAGACCGAACCGCTGGATGCACCGGTGGCCAGGCAGACGGCACGGGCGGAAGCGGCGGCCGGCCCGCCCGAGAGCACCAGAGCACGTACGGCGTCGAGCATCACGTCCGTCGAGTGCTTGACCGGCTGCGGCATGAAGTAGAGACTACCCACTACTTCAACTAGCGAATGCTCTCTAGGAGAGTAATGGTCCGCAACATCCACGAGCGGCAGCTCGCGGCACCTTGCGCAGCGGTCGGCGCGTTGATCGACTCCCTGGCCACCCCGGAAGACCGGTTGTGGCCGCGCGAGCAGTGGCCAGCCATGCGGTTCGACCGCCCACTCGACGTCGGCGCCCGCGGCGGACACGGGCCGATCGGCTACACCGTCGTCGCCTACCAGCCGGGGACCCGGATCCGGTTCGAGTTCTCCGCGCCGGCCGGCTTCCACGGCTACCACGAGTACGAGGTCCTGCCAGACACCGACGAACGCTGCCTGCTGCGTCACTCACTCGTCATGACCACGCGGTGGCCGGCGTGGTTGAGCTGGCCGGTGGTCTACCGCCCGCTGCACGACGCCCTCATCGAAGACAGTCTGGACACGGCGGCCCGCCACCTGGGAGTGGCGGTGCCGACCCCGAACCGCTGGACGCCGTGGGTCCGGCTCCTTCGGTCACTGGTCCGCCGACGGCGGCCCTGAGGTGCCCGGCCCGTGCCGGCGACGGGCCGACAGCGTCCGAGGCTGCCCGGCCCGTGCCGGCGACGGGCCGACAGCGTCCGAGGCTGCCCGGCCCGTACCGGCGACGGGCTGACAGCGTGCGAGGCTGCCCGGGGCGTGCCGGCGACGGGGCCGGGCGTCGTCGCCGGAGGTATCTGATGATCATCGAGTCGCGTTTCAACGGGCCGCCCGGTTCGGGCAACGGCGGCTGGAGCGCCGGCGTCTTCGCCGTCGGGTCCGGCGCCCCGGGGCCGGTCGAGGTGACCCTGCGGCGCCCGCCCCCGCTGGAGATCCCGCTCACTCTCGTCGACGGAGAGGTCCGCGACCCGGCGGGCCTGGTCGTCGCCCAGGTCCGCCCCACGGAGGACCCCCACGCGGTGGTGCCGCCGGTGGACCTGCCGGCCGCGCGGGCCGCCTCGGCGGCGTACGCCGGGCTGGTCGACCACCCCTTCCCCGGCTGCTACGTCTGCGGCCCGGACCGGGTCGACGGGCTGCGGATCTTTCCCGGGCGGCTGCCGGACGGCCGCACCGCCGCGCCGTTCCGGGTGCCCGGGTCGGTCACGATGCCCACCGTCTGGGCCGCGCTGGACTGTCCCGGGGGCTGGGCGGTGATCGCTCCCGGCCGCCCGTACGTCCTCGGCCGGATCGCGGCGGTGGTCGCGGCGCTGCCGGAGCCGGGCGACGAGTGCGTGGTGACCGGCGTCATGGTCGGCGGCGAGGGACGCAAGGCGCTCGTGCACACCAGCCTGTACGCCCCCGACGGCACCCTCCTGGCCTCGGCCCGGGCAACCTGGATCGCGGTGGCGGACGAAGCCCGATAATCGTCCCTGGGGATGAGGGCCTCCTGCCTGAGGCGGAGGTCGATCTAGGAAGCGCGCCTGATTGACCTGGTTGCGCCCGCCCGCCACGCTGTGTCACGGCGTACCCCGACGCCACCGCACGAAGGAGAGCAATGACTGACGGGCAGAGAAGCCCCACCGGTGACGGTCAGATCGTGGTGTCCGGCCTGACGAAGCAGTACAAGAACCTCCGGGCCGTCAACAACCTGTCGTTCACCGTCGAACCGGGGCGGGTGACCGGCTTCCTCGGCCCCAACGGCGCCGGCAAGACCACCACGCTGCGGATGCTGCTGAACCTGGTCACGCCGACCGAGGGGACGGCGACCATCAGCGGACGGCGCTACGCCGACCTGACCGACCCGCTACGGCAGGTCGGCGCCGTGCTGGAGGCGTCCAGCGCGCACAAGGGCCGCACCGGCATCAACCACCTGCGGGTGATCTGCGCGGCGGCCGGGCTGCCGAAGGAGCGGGCCGACGAGGCGCTGGCGCAGGTCGGGCTCACCCCGGCGGCGAAGCGCAAGTTCAAGGGCTACTCGCTCGGCATGAAGCAGCGGCTCGGCATCGCCGCCGCGATGCTCGGCAACCCCCAGGTGCTGATGCTCGACGAGCCCGCCAACGGGCTCGACCCGGAGGGCATCCGGTGGATGCGCGGGTTCCTCAAGAACCTCGCCCACGAGGGCCGCACGGTGCTGGTCTCCAGCCACCTGCTGTCGGAGATGCAGCTCCTCGCCGACGACGTGGTGATCATCGCCGCCGGGCAACTGGTCCGGCAGGGCACGGTCGAGCAGGTGATCGGCTCGATGGCGCAGGGCATCCGGGTACGGGTGCGTACCCCGCAGGCCGACGCGCTGACCGCCGCCCTCAAGGAGGGGCCGGCCAGCGTCGACGTCGACGAGCACGGCGTCCTGCTGGTGGGCGGGGTGGACGCCCCGACCGTGGGCCGGGTCGCCCTGACGGCCGGCGTCGAACTGCACGAACTGACCACGGAACGGCCCGATCTGGAACGGGTCTTCCTGGAGCTGACGGCCGGAAAGGCGGGCATCCGATGAATCTCGTCCGATCCGAGCTGCTCAAGATCCGTACCACCAGCGCGTGGTGGTGGCTGGCCATCGCCGCGTTTCTGTCGATCGTGCTGGCCTTCGCGTTCAACGCCTGGGTCGCCAACGAGACGTTGAATGGCAAGGGCGAGGACCTGGGCCTCACCGGCGACCAGGCGTCCGCGGCGGCGCAGGCGGCGAACCTCTACACCTCCGGGCAGTACCTGGGCCTGATGTTCGTGATGCTGATCGGCATCCTGATGGTCACCAACGAGTTCTTCCACCAGACGGCGACCACGACGTTCCTGGCCACGCCACGGCGTACGTCGGTCATCGTCAGCAAGCTCATCGCGGCCAGCCTGCTGGGCTTCGGGTTCTGGCTGGTGACCACGGTGATCGACCTGATCGCCGGTTCGGTGTTCCTGTCGGCCAACGGCCACGGCGCCCTGCTCGGCGAGTGGGCCGTGCAGCGGGCGCTGCTGCTCAACCTGCTGGCGTACGCCATCTGGACGGTCCTCGGCGTGGGCATCGGCACGCTGATCACCAACCAGCTCGGCGCGGTGATCACCGCCGCGGTGCTCTACCTGGTCGGCACGCAGGTGGTGGGGCTGCTGTTCATGCTGCTGGCGAACCTGCTGGACAGCCAGGCCGTGATCAAGTGGCAGGTGATCTGGCCGGCCGTCGCCTCGACGGTCATGGTCAGCGAGGGCCAGACGGACTTCACCCCCGCGTGGTGGGTCGGCGCGCTCGTGCTGATCGGCTACGCGGTGGTGAGCGGGGTCACCGGCATCCTGATCACCCGGCGGCGTGACGTCTCCTGACCCGGACGGACGACGGGCGGGGGTGGTGCTCGGCACCACCCCCGCCCGCGTCGCGACGGGGGCTCACCCACCCACCGGGTCCTACCAGCAGTCGACCGGACACGCAGCGTTTGGCGAACTTCTGGCATCTTCTGTGAAACGGGCCACCCGATGGAGGCGGAAATGCCTGCGGCATCAGTACGGCGTAGCCTGGGAGCCGTCTCGTGTGCGCTCGCAGGCTGGGCGTCGCCGGGACACCGCGTGACACACAAACCCGCGTGAAAGAGGCGATTACCGGCCGTGTCGACCCAGCAGACTTCGCAGGAGAACCCCCTGGCGGGTTTCGGTCCGAACGAGTGGATCGTCGAGGAGATGTACCAGCGCTACCTCGCCGACCCCACCAGCGTCGATTCGGCCTGGCACGACTTCTTCGCCGACTACCGCCCGGCGCCCGGCGCCGGCAAGCCGCGCGGAGCCGAGCAGGCCCCGAAGCCCACCGCCGAGCCGAAGCCCACCGCTGAGGCGGAGCCCGCCGGCCAGCAGGAGGCCGCCACCACGGTCGCGCAGCCGGCCGCCCCGAAGCCGGCGGAGAAGAAGCCGGAGCCCGGGCCGGAGAAGCCCGCAGCAGCCAAGGCCACCCCGGCCAAGCCGGCGCCCGCGAAGCCGGCCCCGGCGAAGGCGGCCCCCGCCAAGCCCGCGGCGGCCAAGCCGACCGCCACCGGCCCGCAGACCACCCCGCTGCGCGGCGTGGCGGCGAAGATCGTCCAGAACATGGACGCCTCGCTGGCCGTGCCGACCGCCACCAGCGTGCGCGCCGTCCCGGCCAAGCTGCTGGTCGACAACCGCATCGTGATAAACAACCACCTCACCCGTGGGCGTGGTGGCAAGGTCAGCTTCACCCACCTCATCGGGTACGCGCTGGTCCGCGCGCTGGTCGCCCACCCGGAGATGAACAACTCCTTCGCCGAGGTCGACGGCAAGCCGGTCATGGTCCGGCCGGAGCACGTCCACCTGGGCATCGCGATCGACCTGGTCAAGCCCGACGGCAGCCGCAACCTGGTGGTCCCCTCCATCAAGGCCTGCGAGCAGATGGACTTCCGGCAGTTCTGGCAGGCGTACGAGGACGTGGTCCGGCGCGCCCGCCGCAACGAGCTGACCATGGACGACCACTCCGGCACCACGATCTCGCTGACCAACCCCGGCGGCATCGGCACCGTGCACTCGATGCCGCGGCTCATGCAGGGGCAGAGCGCGATCATCGGCGTCGGCGCGATGGAATACCCGGCCCCCTACCAGGGCATGTCCGAGGCCACCCTGGCCGAGCTGGCCGTCAGCAAGGTCATCACCCTGACCAGCACCTACGACCACCGGATCATCCAGGGTGCCCAGTCCGGCGAGTTTCTCAAGGTCGTGCACGAGCTGCTGCTCGGTGAGCACGGCTTCTACGACCAGATCTTCACCTCGCTGCGCATCCCGTACGAGCCGGTGCGCTGGATGCGCGACGTCGCGGTCAACAACGAGGGCCAGATCAACAAGACCGCCCGGGTGCACGAGCTGATCCACGCGTACCGGGTGCGCGGTCACCTGATGGCCGACACCGACCCGCTCGAGTTCAAGATCCGCAAGCACCCCGACCTGGACGTGCTCCAGCACGGGCTGACCCTCTGGGACCTCGACCGCGAGTTCCCGGTCAACGGCTTCGCCGGCAAGCAGCGGATGAAGCTGCGCGCCGTCCTCGGCGTGCTGCGCGACTCGTACTGCCGCCGGGTCGGCATCGAGTACATGCACATCCAGGACCCGGAGGAGCGGCGCTGGATCCAGGAACGGATCGAGCGCAGATACGAGAAGCCGTCGCCCGACGAGCAGAAGCACGTGCTCAACCGGCTCAACGCCGCCGAGGCGTTCGAGACCTTCCTGCAGACCAAGTACGTCGGGCAGAAGCGCTTCTCGCTGGAGGGCGGCGAGTCGCTGATCCCGCTGCTCGGCGAGGTGCTGGAGGCCTCCGCCGAGGGCGGGCTGGACGAGGTCGTCATCGGCATGGCCCACCGCGGCCGGCTCAACGTGCTGGCCAACATCGTCGGCAAGCCGTACGAGAAGATCTTCTCGGAGTTCGAGGGGCACCTGGACCCGCGCTCCACCCAGGGCTCCGGCGACGTGAAATACCACCTCGGCCAGAACGGCAAGTTCACCACGCCCGACGGCGACCACGCGGTCAAGGTCTCGGTGGTGGCGAACCCGTCGCACCTGGAGGCCGTCGACCCGGTGCTGGAGGGCATAGTCCGGGCCAAGCAGGACCGGATAGACCTCAAGCTGGAGGGCTACACGGTGCTCCCGCTGGCGGTGCACGGTGACGCCGCCTTCGCCGGCCAGGGGGTGGTCGCCGAGACGCTCAACCTCTCGCAACTGCGTGGCTACCGCACCGGCGGCACCGTCCACGTCGTGGTCAACAACCAGGTCGGCTTCACCACCGCCCCGGAGTACAGCCGCTCCAGCCTCTACAGCACCGACGTCGCCCGGATGATCCAGGCACCGATCTTCCACGTCAACGGCGACGACCCCGAGGCCGTGGTCCGGGTCGCCCGGCTGGCCTTCGAATACCGGCAGGCGTTCAACAAGGACGTCGTCATCGACATGGTCTGCTACCGCCGGCGCGGGCACAACGAGGGCGACGACCCCTCGATGTCCAACCCCCAGATGTACAAGATCATCGACTCGAAGCGGTCGGTCCGGAAGCTCTACACCGAGGAGCTGATCGGGCGCGGCGACATCACCGTCGAGGACGCGGAGGAGCTGCTCCGCGACTACCAGTCGCAGCTGGAGCGGGTCTTCAAGGCCACCCGCGACGCGGCCACGACGCCGCGGCAGCTCAGCCGCCCCAAGCGGGCGGACGAGCCGGAGCCGCAGGTCGAGACCGCCACCGACGCCGCCGTCGTCAAGGCCGTCGGCGAGGCGCACGTCAACCTGCCGGAGGGCTTCACCCCGCACAAGCGGATCCAGCAGTTGCTCGACCGGCGGGCCAGGATGTCCGTCGAGGGCAACATCGACTGGGGCTTCGGCGAGATCATCGCGTTCGGCTCGCTGCTGCACGACGGGATCACCGTCCGGCTCGCCGGTCAGGACTCCCGCCGGGGCACCTTCGTGCAGCGGCACGCCTCCGTGGTCGACGCCGAGACCGGCCAGGACCATCTGCCGTTGCAGTCGCTGACCGGCGACGGCGAGCGGTCCCGGTTCTTCGTGCACGACTCCCTGCTCAGCGAGTACGCGGCGATGGGCTTCGAGTACGGCTACTCGGTGGAGAACATCAACGCGCTGGTCGCCTGGGAGGCGCAGTTCGGCGACTTCGTCAACGGCGCCCAGTCGGTGATCGACGAGTTCATCACCTCCGGCGAGGTGAAGTGGGGCCAGCGCAACGCCGTCACCCTGCTGCTGCCGCACGGCCACGAGGGTCAGGGCCCGGACCACACCTCCGGCCGCCCGGAGCGGTTCCTGCAGATGTGCGCCGAGGACAACATGCGGGTGTCCATCCCGACCACCCCGGCGAACTACTTCCACCTGCTGCGCCGCCAGGCCCTGTCGCCGAAGCGCAAGCCGCTGGTGGTGTTCACGCCGAAGTCGCTGCTGCGGCACAAGCTCTGCGTCTCCCCGGTCGAGGACTTCACCACCGGCACCTTCCAGCCGGTGCTGCCCGACTCGGGCACCCCGGCGCCGGAGGCGGTGAAGCGGGTGCTGCTCTGCTCGGGCAAGGTCTACTACGACCTGTTCCAGGCCCGCAACGAGCGTGGCGTCACCGACACCGCGATCATCCGGATCGAGCAGCTCTACCCGATGCCGGTCGAGGAGATCCGGGCCGCCCTGGCGGCGTACCCGAACGCCGAGGACTTCGCCTGGGTGCAGGAGGAGCCGGCCAACCAGGGCGCCTGGTCGTTCGTCGCGCTCAACCTGCTGGAGCACCTGGAGGACGTCCGGCTGCGCCGGATCTCCCGCCCGGCCGCAGCCGCCCCGGCTGTCGGCTCGGCGAAGATGCACGAGGTCGAGCAGACCGCGCTGATCGAGGCGGCCCTGCCCCGCCCGTGACCTGACCGCAACACCGCCGACCGGGGCAGGGACCGTCACCACGACGACTCTGCCCCGATCGACGTCCGGCCCCGCCCGCACCCGGGCGGTCCCGGCCAGCGCCGATCGACGCAGACCCACCCAGCCCCACCCCGCACCCCGTATACCCAACCCCGCACACCGACGAGCGAGGAACGACAGCATGTACTTCACGGACCGTGGTATCGAGGAACTGGTGCAGCGGCGCGGCGAGGAGTCCGTCAGCGTGGAGTGGCTCGGCGAGCGCCTGCGCGACTTCGTAGACCTGAACCCCGAGTTCGAAGCCCCGATCGAACGCTTCGCCACCTGGCTGGCCCGCCTGGACGACGACGACGAGTAGACCCACCCGGCCAGCGCCGTTGATCATGAGGTTCCCACCACCCGCCCCGGCGTGTCGTGACGACAACTTCATGATCAACGAAACAGGGCGAAGGACCCGAGCCGGGTTTCCAGCGATCTTCTAGGGTGGGTGCGTGGCGCGGAGTGTGTACCTGACCAGTGTGGGGTCCGGCGGCGGGAAGTCGACCGTCGCCCTCGGGCTGGCGGAGCTGTTGTCCCGGCAGGTCGAGCGGATCGGCGCGTTCCGGCCGTTGGTCGGCGGGCACGGGCCTGACCCGATTCTCGCCCTGCTCAGCGAGCGCTACCGGATCGAGCTGCCGCTGGCCGACCTGAGCGGCACCAGCTACGCCGAGGCGACCGCGCTGGTCGCCGACGGCCAGCGGGAGAAGCTGATCACCAGCATCATCGAACGCTACCGGGAGGTCGAGCGGCGCTGCCCCGCCGTGGTCGTGGTGGGCAGCGACTTCGCCGACGGCGGCGACCGGGCCGGTCCCCGCGAGCTGGCCTTCAACGCCCGGCTGGCCACCGAGTTCGGCAGCGTGGTGGTGCCCGTCGTCGACGGCTTCGGGCAGGAGCCGGCGACGATCGCGGCGGCGGCGCGCGGGGCGTACCACGATCTGGAGGACCTCGGGGCGACGGTGCTGGCGGTGATCGCCAACCGGGTCCCCGGCCCGATGACGCTGCCGGAGCTGCCCGTCCCCACGTACGCCATCCCGGAGGTGCCGACCGTGTCGGCGCCGACGGTGGCCGAGGTGGCGGCGGCGCTCGGCGCCACCCTGCTCGCCGGGGACGACGACGCGCTCAGCCGCGACGTGCTCGACTACGTGGTCGGCGCGGCGCACGTCCCGACGCTGCTGGACCACCTGACCGAAGGCGCCCTGGTGATCACCCCCGGCGACCGGGCCGACCTGATGGTGGCGGCGAGCGCCGCGCACGTGGCGGGGCAGGTCTCGATCTCCGGGCTGGTGCTGACCCTCGGCGAGCAGCCGGACCCGCGGGCGATGCGGCTGGTCGAGGGGCTCAACACGGGGCTCGCGGTGCTCTCCGTGCCCAGCGACAGCTACGACACGGTGGCCGCGTCCAGCCGGATCGAGGGCCGGCCCAGCGCGGCCAACCCGCGCAAGGTGGAGGCCGCGCTCGGCGCGTTCGAACGCTGCGTGGACACCGACGACCTGGCCCGCCGGCTGCGGGTCAGCCGCTCCGAGCGGGTCACCCCGCTGATGTTCGAGTACGACCTGATCGACCGGGCCCGGACCCGGCGCCGGCACCTCGTGCTGCCCGAGGGGACGGAGGAACGGATCCTGCGGGCGACGGAGATCCTGCTGCGCCGGGGCGTCGCCGACATCACCCTGCTCGGCCGCCCCGACGACATCGCACGGCGCACCCGCGAACTGGGCATCGACATCACCGGCGCGCGGGTGGTCGACCCGGTCACCAGCGAGTGGCGCGACGAGTTCGCCACCGCGTACGCCGAACTGCGCAAGCATCGCGGCGTCACCGCCGAACTGGCCCACGACATCGTCGCCCAGCCCAACTACTTCGGCACGCTGATGGTGCAGACGGGGCACGCCGACGGGATGGTCTCCGGCGCGACCCACACCACCGCCGCCACCATCCGCCCCGCGTTCGAGATCATCCGGAACGTGCCAGGCGTCTCGGTCGCCTCCAGCGTCTTCTTCATGCTGCTCGCCGACCGGGTGCTGGTCTACGGCGACTGCGCGGTCAACCCCGACCCGGACGCCGCCCAGCTCGCCGACATCGCCATCTCCTCGGCGGACACCGCCGCCCGGTTCGGCATCGAGCCACGGGTCGCGATGCTCTCCTACTCCACCGGCAGCTCGGGGGCGGGCGCCGACGTGGAGAAGGTCGCGGCTGCCACCAAGCTGGTCCGCGAGCGCCGGCCCGACCTGCTCGTCGAGGGGCCGATCCAGTACGACGCGGCCATCGATCCGGCGGTGGCGGCGACCAAGCTGCCCGGCAGCGAGGTCGCCGGCCGGGCCACGGTCTTCATCTTCCCGGACCTGAACACCGGCAACAACACGTACAAGGCGGTGCAACGCTCGGCCGGGGCGGTGGCCGTCGGGCCGGTGATGCAGGGCCTGCGCCGGCCGGTGAACGACCTGTCCCGGGGCGCCACCGTGCCGGACATCGTCAACACCGTGGCGATCACCGCCATCCAGGCCGCAGCCGCCGAGGAGTCGTCATGAACACGCCGGCCAGCAGTCCCGTGCGGGAGCGACCGGCGGACCGCGCAACCGCGCCGGCCAGCGACGCCGCGCAGGAACGACCGGCGGACCGGGTCCTCGTGCTCAACTGCGGGTCGTCGTCGGTCAAGTTCCGGCTCTTCGACGGTGATCGGGTGGTCGACAAGGGCACCGTGGAGCGGATCGGCGAGGACGGCGGCGGGCCGGCCGACCACGAGACGGCCGTCCGGGGCATCCTCGGCGGGCTCGACCTGAGCGGGTTGGCCGCCGTCGGGCACCGGGTGGTGCACGGCGGGAAGCGGTTCGGCGAGCCGGTACTGATCGATGACGCGGTGCTGACCGCGATCCGCGACCTGGTGCCGCTCGCGCCGCTGCACAACCCCGCCAACCTCGCCGGCATCGAGGTCGCCCGGGCGGCGCTGCCGGAGGTCCCGCAGGTGGCCGTCTTCGACACCGCGTTCCACCACACCCTGCCCGAGGCCGCCGCGACCTACGCGATCGAGCGGGACACCGCAGAGCGGTACGGCATCCGACGGTACGGGTTCCACGGCACCTCGCACGCGTACGTGTCGCGGCGCACCGCCGAACTGCTCGGCCGCCCGTACGCGGAGGTGAACACGATCACCCTGCACCTCGGCAACGGCGCGAGCGCCTGCGCGGTGGCCGGCGGCCGGAGCGTGGCCACCTCGATGGGGATGTCCCCGCTGGAGGGCCTGGTGATGGGCACCCGCAGCGGCGACCTGGACCCGACCGTGATCTTCCACCTGCGTCGCGAGGGCGGGCTCTCCGTCGACGAGATCGACGACCTGCTCAACCACCGCAGCGGGCTGCTCGGGCTGACCGGCGCCAACGACATGCGCGAGGTGCTCACCCGCCGGGCGGACGGCGACCCGGCGGCGACGCTCGCCTTCGACGTCTACTGCCGGCGGATCACCGGCTACGTCGGGGCGTACTACGCCCTGCTCGGCCGGGTGGACGCGGTCACCTTCACCGCCGGCGTCGGCGAGCACGCCGCGCCGGTCCGCGCCGCCGCCCTGGCCGGGCTGGACCGGCTCGGTATCGCCGTGGACCCGGGGCGCAACGCCGGCACCGGCGACCGGGTCATCTCGCCGGAGGGTGCCGAGGTGACCGTCTGCGTCGTCGGCACCGACGAGGAACGCGAGATCGCCCTCCAGACCCGCGCGGTGGTCGACGCGGCCGGCTGACCGGCCAGCCGGGCGGGCTGATCCGCGTGGACAGCAACGCCGAAACGCGCATGGCACGGGCGGTCGGTACGCCCGTGCCGGCTACCGGACGCCGGCCCGGAGGCCGCCCTGGCGACGGACGTTCACACCGCTTCTGGTCGAGGCGGCGTGCGGTCGCCGCCGGCCTCAGCGCCGGGCCTTACCGCGGCGCCGGGCGGCTCGGGTACGCCGGACCCGGTCGCGTCCCGGCCCCTTTCGGCGTGGTGCGGGTGCGGGCCCGTCGAACATCCCGGTCGGGACGAGAGCCGCGAAGATGAACACCCCGCCCAACGCGGCGACCAGCAGCCCGAACGGGATGCCGCCCCAGGCGTTGAGGAAGAACACCGAGTCGTCGGTGTTGCCGTTGGCAGCGACGAACTCCCCGGGGCGCTCCGGGTCGACCCAGAGCATCATCACCTCGGGTGGTTCGTGGACACAGCCGCCGGCCGAGCCGCAGAGGATGCGCTCGTTGTGCTGGACGCCCTCGTAGTCGTACCAGACCTGGACGGTGTCGGTGCCGCCGCCGCGCCCGACGTTGTCACGCCGGTCGGTCACGGTGGCCTGGACCGGGACGCCGTCCGCCCGCAACCGCTCCGCCTTGGCGTGCAGGTGCCACTTGTACGCACCGATGGCCACCGCGTACGTCAGCCCGGCAAGCAGCAGTACCAGGCCGAGGGCGGCGCTGCCGCGGTGGATGTTGTGAAGACCGGAGCGGAGCTTTCTCCACCGCCCCGGGGCGCGCTCCGGACGCTCCGCACCGGGCGGCGACTGGGCCGCGCCCGGCCCCGGGTCGCCTGGTGGCTGCACGCCGTTCAGCTCAGTGCGAGCCAGGCGAGCAGGGCGACCAGCACGACCACGACCGCCGCCGCGCCGACGAGCAGCGGCGTCCGGGACGCGCCGGCCGGCGTCTCGGGCTCGACGGTGTGGGCGAAGGCGCGGAACGCCGCTGTGTTGCCGCTCGGGTCGGTGTGGTTCTCAGGCATGGCGGTGACCCTAGCCAAACCGGATCCGCACCACCGTCCGCCGCGCGCAGCCCGGGGTCAGGTCGAGCCGGCCGGTGGAGGTGATCCGGCCAGGTGGCGGGGGTGTCCGGTCCGGACGGCGGGGACGATCCGGGCGGCCGGAGACCTACCGTTGAGCGGTGGGGATCAAGCGGCTGGTCGCCGTACTGATGACGACGCTGCTGGCCGGTTGCGCCCCGGCGGCCACCGCCGCGCCCGGCGCACCGCCACCGGCCCGTCCGGTGCCCGCGGCGGCCTACGCCGTGGGCGTACGCACGTTCACCGTCGACCCGGCCTCGGCGCGCCCCCTGCCGGTGACCGTCTGGTACCCGGCGGACGGCGGCGCGGTGGCCTCCGGGCGGTTCCCCGTGGTGATCTACAGCCATGGGCTGTACAGCCTGCCCGAGCTGCACGCCGGGCTGACCGCCCGCTGGGCCGCCGCCGGGTTCGTGGTGGCCGCCCCGGCCTACCCGCACACCCGACGCGGCGCAGCCCGGTTCAGCCGTGCCGACGTACGCCACCAGCCAGCCGACGGCTGGCGGGTCATCCGGCACCTGGTGCGCCTCGACGCCCGGCCCGGAGACCCGCTCGCCGGGCACCTCGACGTCGCCCGGTTCGCCGCCGCCGGCCACTCGGCGGGCGGCTTCACGACAGCCGGCATGTTCACCTCCGGGCGGTCGGGGCGGCTGCGCGCCGGCATCGTGATCGCCGGCGGCGGGACAGCGGGCAGCTTCGCCGGGCCGGCGGCCCCGCTGCTCTTCGTACACGGGACGGCGGACCGGATCGTGCCGGTGACGGTCGGCCGCGCCGCATACCACCGCACGACCGGCCCGGCCTACTTCCTGAGCCTGCTCGGGCAGGGCCACGGCGAGTACCTGACCCCGGGGCTGCCGGGCTTCGACCAGGTTCTCGCCACCACCACCGACTTTCTCCGCTGGACGCTCTACGGCGACCTGGCCGCCGGCCGCCGCCTGCCCGGCAACGCCAGCCGCCCCGGCGTGACGGCGATCGAGACCCGCCCCGCCCGCTGACCCGTCCCCCGCCCGCCGCCGCCCCCGAAGCCCGGACACCGCAGGAAGGCGGTTCGATCCGGGCCCGCAGTGGGGCGACGCGGCCGGACCGGGTGCCACGGAGGACGACCGCCGGAGCAACGCCATGGCACGAAGGACGGCCAGCGGGCTACGGTGCCGCTGTGGAAGGTCTCGCGGGGCGGCAACTGGACGGAATCGCCGAGCTGGCCGGGCTGGCATCGGCGGCCGGCATCGAGGTGTGGCTGCGGGGCGGCTGGGCGATGGACTTCCACCTCGGCGAGGTGACCCGGCCGCACGTCGACGTCGACTGGTACTGCTGGCGGACCGACGCCGACCGGCTGGCCGGCCTGCTTCGCGGACACGGCTGGCGGCCCGATCCCGGGATGCCTGTCGACGTGCAGCTCGATCTCGTCCGCGAGGACGTCGAGATGAGCGTCGCGTATCTGGCCCGGAACTCGGCGGGGCAGGTGGTGGTGGGTGCCGGCCCCTGGGCGGGCACGGCGCTTCCGGACGGGATGCTGGCCGGCCCGCTCGGTCGGATCGGCCCGCTGACCGTCCCGATGATCTCGGTGGCCGCCCAGGTCGAGTTCAAGGAGATGTTTCCCGTCTGGATGCCGGACCGGCCCCGGCGTGCGAAGGACGCCGCCGACCTGACCCGCCTCCGCGCCACCGGTGTCCCCGAGGTCCACTCATGATCGGTTGACGATCCGCCGGGCTTTGGGCCGCGTCCCGCCCGGGCCAGCGTCAACCGATCATGGATGCGGGCCTGGCCCGCACGCACCGGGGGCGGCGAGGCCGGATCACTGGCGCGGGCTGGCGCGTACGCACCGGGGTCAGCGAGAGGCGATCAACGGACGTGGGCTGGGGCACACCGAGGGCTGCGGCGAGGCAGGCAGGCCCCGGGGGTGGGCGTACGGCAGCTTGGAGGCAGGGCCCCGGGGGTGGGCGGGCGGCAACGAGCGCACCGCGTCGGTCGCCGACGGGCGGGAGCGCGCGGAAGGCAGAATCAGTCCCATGCCGCGTCGTGTCGCCTCCGCCCTGCTCGCCACCGCACTGCTCACCGTCGGTCTGGTCGGCTGCTCCGACGACGCCGGGCCCGCCCCGCAGGCGACCGCCCCGCAGGTGACCGCCCCGGCACCGCCCACGCAGGCGGTTACCCCGACACCGCTGGCCGCCGCCCCGACGCCACAGGTGCCCGCCGGAACAGCGCCCGACAAGGCCTTCGCCGTCGGCGTACGCGAGATGAGGCTCAACCGCGACGGGAAGCGGCCCCTGCCGGTGACCGTCTGGTATCCGGCCGCGGGGAAGGCCGGTGCCAAGCCCGCGCGGTCGGCGGACGCCGCCGGGGGGAAGTTCCCGGTGGTGATGTTCAGCCACGGGCTGGGCGCACGACCGGCCGACTACGCGACGCTGCTGACCCGCTGGACGGCGGCCGGCTTCGTGGTGGCCGCGCCGACCTTCCCGCACACTTCCCAGGGCGGCGACGGCAACGTGCTCGACGTGCTCAACCAGCCGGCCGACGTGTCGTACGTGCTGACCCAGGTGCTCGCCCTCGACGCGAAGGCCGGCGACCCGCTGCGCGGCCGGCTGGCCACCGACCGGGTGGCCGCGGCCGGGCACTCGGCCGGCGGGGTGACCACCATCGGCCTGTTCACCGCCAACCGGGACGAACGGCTGGACGCCGGGGTCGTCTTCGCCGGCACGGCGCTCGGTGTGGGCACCGCCTTCGCGGGCGCCGTGGCCCCGCAGCTCTTCGTGCACGGCGAGGCCGACGAGGTGGTCGAGTACGCCGCCGGCAAGGCCGCCTACGACAAGGTGCCGTGGCCGAAGGCGATGCTGAGCCTGCCGAAGGGCGACCACGGCCGGGCGCTGCTCAGCGACGGCGCCGCGCTGCGGGTGGTCTCGGACACCACGGTCGAGTTCCTGCGCTGGTCGCTCTACGGCGACGGGGCCGCCAAGAGCCGCATCCCCACCGACGCCGCCCGCGACGGCATCGCCACCCTCGACAACCGCCTCTGAACCACCCCGCCACGGCGCCTCCGCAAGATCCGCCCGCGCCCCCGGCCCTTCTCAAGATCCGCCCCGCGGGCGGGCGAGGGTGGGGGCGGACCGAGACGTGTCAGGCGGTGTGGTCGACGACGACCTTGCCGAAGACGTCGCCGGAGTGCAGGCGGGCGAAGGCGTCGGCGACCCCGCTGAACGGCACGACGGTGTCCACCACCGGGCGCACGTCACGCTCGGCGCAGAACGCGAGCAGGGCGGCCAGCTCGTCGGGGGTGCCCATCGAGGTGCCCAGGATCTCCAGCTGCATGGCGAAGACCCGGCGCAGGTTGACCTTCGGCTCGTGCCCGGCGGTGGCGCCGGAGACCACGATCCGGGCCATCGGCGCCGCGGACTTCAGCGAGTGGTCGAAGGTGGCCGCGCCGACCGTCTCGATGATCACGTCGACCCGCTCCGGCAGCCGGGCGCCGGGCTCGACGGCGGTGGCGCCCAGCTCGGCGATCCGCTCCCGCTTGGCCGCGTCGCGGCTGGTCGCGTACACCCGCTTGCCCATCGCGGCGGCGAGCACGACGGCCGCGGTGGCCACGCCGCCGCCGGCACCCTGGACCAGCACGGCGTCGGCCCCGTCGACCCGGCCCACGGTGGTCAGCATCCGCCACGCGGTCAGCCAGGCGGTCGGCAGGCAGGCCGCGTCCGCCGCCGCCAGGCCCGCCGGCAGCGGCAGCAGGTTCGACCGGGGTACGGCGACCCGCTCGGCCAGCGTGCCGGGAAAGTGCTCCGAGAGGATGGAGATGCCGCGCGGGTCGCCCGGGGTGGGGATCACCGGATAGACGACGAACTCGTTGCCGTCCGGGTCCACCCCGACAGCGTCGCAGCCGAGGATCATCGGCAGCTGTTCCGCGCGCAGCCCGACCCCCCGCAGCGACCAGAGGTCGTGGTGGTTGAGGGAGCTGGCCCGCACCTGCACGGTCACCCAGTCGTCGGCCGGGTGGGTCGGCTCGGGCTGCTCGCCGACGGCGAGCGCGGCGAGCGGGTTGGCGTCGTCGAAGCGGGAGACGAAGGCGGCACGCATGATCGGCACGGTAACAAGCCGAGCCCTCGACAAGAAGGGCACCGGTGTGGGGAAGGGCCCTTTCCTGTCGCCCGGGCGACAGGAAAGGGCCCTTCCCCACGCTTTCAGCGGGTGACGCCGTCGCGGCGGGCGGCCTCGGCCACCGCCTCGGCCACCGCGGGGGCGACCCGGGGGTCGAGCGGGGACGGGACGATCGCCTCGGCGGTGAGCGACTCGGCCACCACGCCGGCGATGGCGTCGGCGGCGGCGACCTTCATCCCCTCGGTGATCCGGGTGGCCCGGGCGTCCAGGGCACCCCGGAACACGCCCGGGAAGGCCAGCACGTTGTTGATCTGGTTGGGGTAGTCGCTGCGGCCGGTGGCGACGACGGCCACGTGCCGGGCGGCCACCTCCGGGTGCACCTCGGGCGTCGGGTTGGCCAGCGCGAAGACGATGCCGCCGGGGGCCATGCCGGCGACGGCCGCCTCCGGGATCTGCCCGCCCGAGACGCCGATCAGCACGTCCGCCCCGCGCAGCGCCTCGGTGATGTCGCCCTCGCGACCGGCGGCGTTGGTGCTCGCCGCCAGCTCGGCCTTGGCGCCGGTCAGTTCGAGCCGGTGCCGGCCGATGATCCCCTTGGAGTCGCAGACCACCACCTGGTCGGGGTTCACGCCGCCGGCGACCAGCATCTTCGTCACCGCGACCCCGGCCGCGCCGGCGCCGCTGACCGTCACCCGCAGGTCGCCGAGCTTGCGGTCGAGCAGCGTGGCGGCGTTGCGCAGGGCGGCGAGCACGACGATCGCCGTGCCGTGCTGGTCGTCGTGGAAGACCGGGATGTCCAGGGCCTCGTCCAGGCGGCGCTCCACCTCGAAGCAGCGCGGGGCGCTGATGTCCTCCAGGTTGATCCCACCGAACGACGGCGCCAGCGCGCGCACCACGGCCACGATCTCGTCCACGTCCTGGGTGTCCAGACAGACCGGTACCGCGTCGACCCCGGCGAACTGTTTGAACAGCACCGCCTTGCCCTCCATCACCGGCAGCGCCGCGCGCGGGCCGATGTTGCCGAGCCCGAGCACGGCCGAGCCGTCGGTGACGACCGCGACGGTGTGCGACGCCCAGGTGTACTCGTCGGCGAGTGTCGGGTCGGCGGCGATCGCCTCGCAGACCCGGGCCACCCCCGGGGTGTACGCGAGGGAGAGGTCCTCCCGGCTGGTCAGCGGGACGGTCGAGGCGACGGCCATCTTGCCGCCACGGTGCAGCCGGAAGACGGGATCAGCGGGGTCCACGGTGGACGATGACATGGTGACTCCAGGATCTGTCGAGCAGACGGGGCGGCCGGCGCGGACGCGAGGTGAGGTGAGGCGCCGAGCGGCGACACGCGGTGCGGGGGTCACCCGGGCACCTTTCGAGCATAGTGTCGCCACCGTCACGCCGATGTGAGCGGGGTCATATCCGACGCGGGCGCACCCGCGCGGGCCGGGGCCAGTAGCGGGCCACCACACGGCCCCGCACGTCAGCCACCCCGTACGCCCGGGAGTCGTCGGTGACCAGGTCGTTGTCGCCGCGTAGCCACCAGCCGCCGTCCTGGGCCCGGACCGCGCGTTTGACCACGAGCAGGTCGGGGCGGCTGCGGAAGACCGCGACCACGACGTCGCCGGGGCGCACGGCCCGGTCTCCCGGGCGGACCAGCACCGCGTCGCCGTGCCGCAGCGTGGGCGACATGGACGGACCGGTCACCAGTACGGCGGTCAGCGGCCACCGCAGCCGGGGCGCTCCCGTCGGGTGATCAGCCCCCATCGGTTTCCCCTCCACCCGGCCTCCCCGGACCGCGTCCAGGAGTAATGTCGTCTTGGATCATCGCAAACTTCCCATGGAGGATCCTGATGCGACTTCCGCGCATCCTTACGCCCCGCGTGACCGCCAGCGCCCACTGCGACCTGCCCTGCGGCGTCTACGACCCGGCCCAGGCCCGGATCGAGGCCGAATCGGTCAAGGCGATCTGCGAGAAGTACCAGGCCAACACCGACCCCGAGTTCCGCACCCGCGCCATCCTGATCAAGGAGCAGCGCGCCGAACTGGTGAAGCACCACCTGTGGGTGCTCTGGACCGACTACTTCAAGCCGGCCCACTTCGAGAAGTACCCGCACCTGCACCAGCTGTTCAACGAGGCCACCAAGCTGGCCGGCGCCGCCGGCGCCAAGGGCGGCACCGACCCGTCCAAGGCCGACGAGCTGCTCCAGAAGATCGACGAGATCTCCAAGATCTTCTGGGAGACCAAGCAGGCGTGACCCTCACCGGTCCGTCGATCCGGCCGGCACGTCCCGAGGACGTGCCGGCCGTCGTCGCCATGGTGCACGAGCTGGCGGAGTACGAACGCGCCGCCGACCAGTGCCACCTCACCGAGGAACAGCTCACCGCCGCCCTGTTCGCGACTGCTCCAGGTCGCGGCGCGGCGTCAGACGCGCCGGGCTGGAGCAGTCGTAGCCCGGCGCCGGCGCTGCACGGCCACGTGGCCGTGGACGGCCAGGACCAGCCGATCGGGTTCGCCCTCTGGTTCCTCAACTTCTCCACCTGGGCCGGCGTGCACGGCATCTACCTGGAGGATCTCTACGTCCGCCCGGTCGCGCGCGGCACCGGGGCGGGCCGGTCGCTGCTGGCCACCCTGGCCGCGATCTGTGTGGAGCGGGGCTACCAGCGGCTGGAGTGGTGGATGCTCGACTGGAACCCGGCCGCCGGCTTCTACGCCTCGATCGACGCCCAGCCGATGAAGGAGTGGGTCCCCTACCGGCTCAGCGGGGACGCCCTGACCGGCCTCGCCACACAGGCACGTGGCGGTCCCCACACATCCGGACCGCCGAGCGGGTAGAGTCCCCGACCGGGGGGATGAGTGGTGACTCAACTGACCGGACAGCCGATGACCGACGACGATGTCGTGCACCTCACCGTGCCTGCGGACGGGGGCTACCTCGGGGTGCTACGTACCGCCACCGCGGGGCTCGCGGCACGGCTGCAGTTCGCCCTCGACGAGATCGAGGACCTACGCATCGCCGTCGACGAGGCGTGCGCGATGCTGCTCGCCATCGCCACCCGCGACGCGGAGCTCGACTGCCGCTTCGCGGTCACCGAGGACGCGCTCACCGTCGAGGTGACGGTGCCGACCGTCCGCGGTGCCACGCTTCCCGCCGAGTCGTCCTTCGCCTGGAAGGTGCTCACCGCGCTGACCACGTCGGCGGCCGCGACGGCCACCGACGGTCGGGCCACCATCTCGCTGCTCACCCGTCGCGCCTCCGGCTACTGACCGCCCGCCCGCACCGCGCCGGTCGGGTCGGTGCCGGCGGGGCGTCACTCGAAGCCGAGGGCCCGGGTGGTGGGGGTGCTGACCAGCAGTGCGGTCACACCGAGGCCGAGCGCCATCAGCGGTACGCCGAGCCACGCCACCCCGCCCTGGATCATGAACCACCCGATCGGCAGCAGCATGAGCTGGAGCACGATCGCCGGGGCCCTGGCTCCCGCCTTCCGGCGCGTCAGCGCGCCGCCCAGCGCCCAGAGGGCCGCCGCCGCGCCGATCGCGAACGCGGTCACCAGCAACGCCGACGTGACGTCGGTGGTGGCGGCGGTGAGATCGGCCCAGACCAGCCACGCGGCGACCAGCCCCACACCGACCGCCTCGGCCCGCAGCAACCGGGCCGCCCAGCGGAGGGTGACGGGGATCGGGTCGGAGTCGATGGTCACGCGCGCCACGATACCCGGGCTACCACGCGGTACAGTGCCGCCCATGCGGGCCGTCCTGGTGGTCAATCCGAAGGCCACCACCACCAGCGAGCGCAGCCGGGACGTCCTGGTCCGGGCGCTGCGCAGCGAAGTCGACCTCTCGGTGCGCTACACCCGGCGGCGGGGGCACGCGACCGCGCTGGCACGCGAGGCGGCCGAGGAGGGCGTCGATGTCGTCGTCACGCTCGGTGGCGACGGCACGGTCAACGAGGTGGTCAACGGCCTGATGACGGCGCAGCCGCCGACCATGCCGACGGGCGCCACGACGGCGGAGCGGCTGCCCGCCCTCGCGACGGTTCCGGGGGGCTCCACGAACGTCTTCGCGCGGGCGCTGGGCCTGCCCCGGGACTGGCCGGACGGGACCAGCATGATCCTGGAGGGTCTGCGGCTGGGCCGGCACCGGACGATCGGGCTCGGCCGGGCCGACGACCGCTACTTCACCTTCTGCGCGGGCTTCGGGATCGACGCGGCGGTCATCCACCGGGTGGAGCAGGCGCGGCGGCGGGGCCGGGTCTCGACGCCCGCCCTCTACTTCCGTTCCACCGCCGCCCAGTACTTCCTCAACTCCGACCGCCGCCACCCGGCGATCAGCCTGGAGCGCCCGGGCGAGCCGGCGGAGGGTGAGCTGGCGACTGCCATCATCCAGAACACCGCGCCGTGGACCTATCTGGGTGACCGCGAGGTCAACCCGAATCCGGAGGCGTCCTTCGATCTGGGCCTGGACGTGCTGGCCCTGCGGCAGCTCCGGGTGGCCAGCACGACACGCACAGTGACGCAGTTCTTCTCCCGAACGCCGGATCCGCACGGCCCTCAGGTGCTGCGGCTGCACGATGTCGCCGAGTTCACCCTGCTCTCGGCCCGGCCGCAGGGGTTCCAGCTCGACGGCGACTATCTTGGCGAACGGGAAAAAGTTAGATTCACATCCATTCCCGCCGCACTGAGAGTAATCTGCTAGCTCTCGGGTACTGCCCTAGGTCGACGAGGTCGGGTCGCCACACCGATGCGACGACCGCCACACCGAGGGGCAGGTGCCGGAAATGTCAGCAATGTCACGCGGACTGTACTATATTGATCCTCGACAGTGGTACGCCGGGTAACCAGGAAGGCGCTGGAATCCGGACAAAGGGGTTGTGGGCTTGCTCACCGCCCGGAGTTTTTCCGAGCGTCACCCTTGACATCCCAGGCGTTCGTGAAAGTATTCACAAGCGAACTTGAGTTACCGGGACATTGCCTGGATATGCTCGGCAGGTTGAGCTGTTCCAGCAGGTCCACGGGGCTGACACAGCCTGCTCACGCACTGCCGAATAGCCGGACGCGAACCGTCACTGTCGGCGCTGCGGATGCATATAGGAAAAGCAAACAGAGCGATATCTGCCACCCATCCAGAATGAGGAGTGTTGCCGCCATGGACTGGCGTCACCATGCTGTCTGCCGCGACGAGGACCCGGAACTGTTCTTCCCGATCGGGACGTCCGGACCGGCTCTCCTGCAGGTCGAGCAGGCCAAGGCCGTCTGCAGGCGCTGCTCCGTGACCGACCAGTGCCTGCAGTGGGCGCTGGAGTCCGGTCAGGACGCCGGCGTCTGGGGCGGGATGAGCGAGGAGGAACGGCGCGCCGTCAAGCGGCGCGGTGGCCTCCGGGTGCTGCGCGCTCACTCCGCCTGAATCCCCCACACACCAGCGATACGCCCCGGCCGGGTACGCCCGCCGGGGCGTACTGCTGTCCGCCCACCATCCTCATACCCGTCGGACCCCTCTTCCGATCATGGACGGGCTGTGAACCCGGCCACCCGGCTCACGGCGTCCACCCGCCGCAGAACCAGATCGGCCAGCTCCGGCGCGTCGGTCAACGGGTCGGACACCGCCACCGCCCCGGCGCCCCGCGCAGCCGCGACGACGGCGTCGTGGAACAGGCCGGGAGCCAGGAAGTACGCCGACACCGCCACCCGCCGGGCACCACAGGCCCGCAGCCGCGCCACCGCCGTCTCGACGGCAGGCGGGGCCGCCGAGGCGTACGACACCCGGGTGGGCACGCCCAGACCGGCGCGCAGCGCGGCGGCCACCCGGCCCACCGACCTACGCGCCCGGGCGTCCCTGGTGCCCGCCGCGGCGAGCACCAGCCCGTCGAACCGCCCCGGCCTCGCCTCACCCAGCCGTCGGTACAGGCCCGCCAACAGCCCGGCGTCCACCTCACAGTCGGCGGGGCCGAGCACGTCGGTCACCCGTACCGCGATCGGTGGGCCCGTCTCCCGGGCTGCCGCGACCGCCGCCGGAATGTCCACCCGCCGGTGGTACGCGGCGGTGAGCAGCAGCGGCACCAGCACCGCCCGGGGGTGCCCGGTGGCGGCCAGGTCCCGCAGCACCGTCGTCGGTCCCGGCTCGGTGTGGTCCAGCCAGCTCGCCAGCACCGTCACCCCCGGCCGGGCGGCCGACACGGCACCGGCCAGTGCCCTGGTCGCCTCGGCAGCCCTCGGGTCCCGGCTGCCGTGCGCGACCAGAACCACCGGGTCGGCCGCTCCCGGCCAGGACGCACCGGACAGCCCTGGTGTTCCCGGCCAGGCCGCACCGGACGGCCCGGGCGCTCCCCACGCGAGAGAGCCCGGGACCGGCCCGGTCAGAGGTGCAGACCGCACTCGGTCTTCTCGAACATGGCCCAGCGGCCGGCCCGCGGATCCTCCCCCGCCTTCGTGCGCCGAGTGCAGGGCCAGCAGCCGATCGAGCCGTAGCCCTGCTTGAACAGCTCGTTGACCGGCACGTTCCAGCGGGCGACGTAGGCGTCCACGTCGGCCTGCCGCCACGCCGCGATCGGGTTGACCTTGACCTTGCCCCGGCGGGCGTCGAAGGTCACCACCGCTGTGTTCGCCCTGGTCGGCGACTCGTCCCGGCGCAGCCCGGCGGCCCACGCGTCGTAGCCGGCGAGGGCCCGCTCCAGCGGCTCCACCTTGCGCAACTGGCAGCAGTCGTCCGGGGCCTTGTTGAACAGGCGGGGGCCGTACTGGCCGTCCTGCTGGCCCACGGTCAGTCGCGGCCGGATTGACCGAACGTTCACCGGCAGCGTCCGGGCCACCTCGTCACGGACCCTGAGCGTCTCCGGGAAGTGCAGGCCGGTGTCGAGGAAGACCACGTCCACCCCCGGGGCGACCCGGGAAACCAGGTGGGCCAGCACGGCGTCAGCCATCGAGCTGGTGACGCAGAACCGGTCGCCGAACGTCTCGGCCGCCCAGCGCGCGATCTCCAGCGCGGGCGCGCCCTCCAACTCCCGGCCGGCCTCCTCGGCCAGCGCGCGCAGCTCGTCGGCGCCACGCCGGGCCGGGTCGGCCGGCGCCGGACCGCCCAGGCCGACCAGGCCCAGGCCGACCAGGCCCAGGCCTGCCGCCGAGACGAGGCCCGGCTGGTCGCCCGTGCCCCCGCTCACCGGGCCACCGCCCTGCCGAGCAGGCCGGTGAACTTCACCGTGAACACCCGGGCGCACGCGTGGCACTCCCAGGCGCCGTGGCCAGCCTCGCTCGGACGCAGGTCCTCCTCGCCGCAGTACGGGCAGTACAGCGGCGCGGACCGGGTCTCGCTCATCGCGTCACCTCGCTGCGCTCGGCACCGCGACGAGGGCCCCGGAGCCGGCTGATTCGCTCGCTGCGCTCGCTCATCGCGTCACCTCGCTGCGCTCGGCACCGCGACGAGGCTCCATGGCACCGCACCTGCTGATTCGCTCGCTGCGCTCGCTCATCGGAGTTCCTCCTCGTCGACCCTGATCACCCAGTTGGCGAACGTCTCGCCCGCCACCCGGCCGGCCAGGTAGCGCCGGGCCAGCCGCTCCACGTACGCCGGAAGCTCCTCGGCGGTGGTCTTCAGACCGCGCAGCTTGCGGCCGAACCCGGCGGTCTGCCCCGCGGCCATGCCGAGCCCGCCGCCGAGGTGGACCTGGAAGCCCTCCACCTGCTGGCCGTCCGGGCCGACCACCAACTGGCCCTTGAGACCGATGTCGGCGACCTGGGTGCGGGCGCAGGCGTTGGGGCACCCGTTGAGGTGGATGGAGATGTCGGCGTCGAAGTCGCGCAGCCGCTCCTCCAGCCGGGCCACCAACTCCTCGCCGCGCGCCTTGGTCTCGACGATGGCCAGCTTGCAGTACTCGATGCCGGTGCAGGCCATGGTGCCGCGCCGCCAGGCCGACGGCTGCGCCTCCAGGCCGATCCCGCGCAGCTCCCGCACCAGCGAGTCGGTCCGCTCCGGCGGCACGTCCAGCACCAACAGCTTCTGGTACGGGGTGAGTCGCACCCGCCCGCTGCCGTGCGCCTCGACCACGTCGGCCAGGCGGGCGAGCTGCCCGCCGGAGACCCGTCCCACCACCGGGGCGGCACCCACCCAGTGGCGCCCGTCGCGCTGCGGGTGCACCCCGATGTGGTCCACCGGCCGGTCGGGCAACTGGGGGGCCGGGCCGTCGAGCAGGGCCTGGCCCAGGTACTCCTTCTCCAGCACCTCGCGGAACTTCTCCACGCCCCAGTCGGCGACCAGGAACTTCAGCCGGGCGCGGTTACGCAGCCGGCGGTAGCCGTAGTCACGGAAGATGCCGACCACGCCGGCCCAGACGTCCGGCACCTCGTCCAGCGACACCCAGACGCCGAGCCGCTGGGCCAGCATGGGGTTCGTGGACAGGCCACCGCCGACCCAGACATCGAAGCCCGGGCCGTGGTCCGGGTGGTCCACCCCGAGGAAGGAGATGTCGTTCGCCTCGTACGGGGTGTCGACCAGCCAGGAGATGGAAGTCTTGAACTTGCGCGGCAGGTTGGAGTACGCCTTGTCGCCCACGTACCGGCGGACGATCTCGTCGATCGCCGGGGTCGGGTCGACCAGCTCGTCGCGGGCCACCCCGGCGACCGGACTGCCCAGCACGATACGGGGGCAGTCCCCACACGCCTCGGTGGTCTGCAGGCCGACGGACTCCAACCGGCGCCAGATCTCCGGCATGTCCTCGACCCGGATCCAGTGGTACTGGATGTTCTGCCGGTCGGTGATGTCGGCGGTGTCCCGGGCGAACTCGCGGGAGATGTCCGCGACCACCCGGAGCTGAGCCAGGTTGAGCTGGCCCCCGTCGACCCGGACCCGGAGCATGAAGAACTCGTCCTCCAGCTCGTGCGGCTCCAGCACGGCGGTACGGCCGCCGTCGATGCCCGCCTTGCGCTGGGTGTAGAGGCCCCACCAGCGGAACCGGCCGCGCAGATCCTGCGGGTCGATCGAGGCGAACCCGTGGTGGGCGTAGATGTGCTCGATCCGGGCCCGTACGTTCAGCGGATCGTCGTCCTTCTTGATCCGCTCGTTGGGGTTGAGCGGCTCGCGATGACCGAGCGCCCACTGACCTTCCCCACGGGGCCGGCGGGGGGTCCGGGCCGGTCGGGGGGACGTGGGGTCCCCGGCCCGGGCCGGGATGCTGCTGACCGCCATGGCGGCGTCCTCCGTTGTCTGAGGTGCCCCAGAGACACGCAAGGCGCGCGGCCGACCCGTCAGAACGGGCTGGCGACAACGGTGTCGAAGCAGCCGGCGCGAGGCGCGCCCGAGACAGAGTGGTCGGGCGTCGTCAGTCGGCCGGACAGATCGCGCTGCGCACGCGGCCGTAATCGACGTGGCGGCGAGCCACGAAGCGGCGGACGACAGCGGCGGTCATGGAAGTCATGCTGCCACACCCACCAGGGACCGGCCAACGAGCGCGTGTGGCATCCCACATCACGGGCGACCTGCCGGCCACCGCCGGTGCTAGGCTCCGCCGCCACCCGAACGGAGAGAACCCCCATGGCCAACCCGCACGTCGACCCCGCCCCGGACGCCGGCACCACGACCGCGCCGTCCGCCGGCCCGCTCCGGCGGCGCCGCCGCGGCGTGGTGGCCACGGCCGCCCTGCTCGGGCTCGTCCTGGTAGGGGTCGGCGCGGTGCTGGCGTACCAAAGCTTCGCGTCGCCCGCCGACGAGGACAGCGGCGTACGCGCGTGCCGCTCCAGCGGGGTGCTGATCCACGGTGAGCAGGGGCCCATCGTGCCCCGCGAGAAGCTGGTGGAACTGACCGAGCTCTTCGAGGCGTCGGCGGACCCCCACCTGGCCAAGGTCGGGTTCACCACGGTCGGCCTGGTGGAACGGGTCCAGCGCATGCGCGGCGAGACCGGCCCGGGGGCCGAGTTCTACCGGCAGTCGCTGCGCGAGGCGCTGCCCGACTTCGTGGCAGCGTGCGGGAAGCACGGGGTCACGATCGAGGGCTGACGCCCAGGCCGGCCGTCCGGCACGAGAGCTTCGTCGCCCGGCGGTGCCCGATCGGCGGATCGGCGCACGGGAGGTCCGGGTTGTGTGACGCTACGGTACGTGACCGGTTCCGCTGATCCGCCCAGCGACCGCGTCCCGCCGGTGCGCGAGGCGGAGGGCGGGCCGGATCGCACGGGCCGGCTGATCTGGATCGGGCCGAGTCTGGCCACCCTGGCCGTCGTACTGACCGGGATCGGTCACGCGCAGCCGTGGCGCGACGAGTTGGCCACCTGGAGCGCGGCGAGCCGGCCGCTCGGTGACCTCGTCCGGCTCGCCGGCACCATCGACGCCGCCACCAGCCCGTACTACCTGTTCATGCATGCCTGGGTGGCCGTCTTCGGCGACTCGGTGACCGCGCTGCGGTTGCCCGCCGCACTGGCCATGGCCGCCACGGCCGGGCTGACCGCGGTCCTCGGGCAGCGGCTGGTCGGCGCCCGGGTCGGGCTGCTCGCCGGGCTGCTCTTCGCGGTCCTCCCGGGCACCTCGCGGTACGGCCAGGAGGCCCGCCCGTACGCGCTGGCCACCTTCCTGGCGGTACTGGCGACCCTGCTGCTGGTCGAAGCGCTGGCCCGGCCCGGGTGGACGCGCTGGGCCGGGTACGCCGTCGCCGTGGCCGCGCTCGGGCTCACCCACCTGGTCGCGCTCACCCTGCTCGCCGCACACGCCGTGACGGTGCTCGCCACCCGGCGTACGGGGCCCGGAAACCGTCCGCTGCGCTGGGTGCTCGCCCTGCTGCCGACCGTGCTGCTGCTGACCCCGCTGGTCCTGCTCGCCCGGGGACAGCGGTCCCGACAGCTCGGCTGGGTGGAGACCGCCCGTCCCGACGACCTGGCCGCGCTCGCGGGCGGGGTGGCACAGAGCGGGGTGGTGGGCGGGCTGCTGGTGGGTCTCGCGGCGCTCGGCGCGGCACGACTGGGCCGGCGTGCCCTGCTGCCCGGGCTGGCCGTACTGCTGCCCGTGCTGCTGCTCTTCGCCGCGGGGCTGGTCGTGCCGCTCTGGGTGCCCCGGTACCTCGTCTTCGTGGTGCCCTTCGCCTGCCTGCTGGCCGGCGCGGCGCTCGCCACTGTGCCGCTACCACCGGCGCTCGCCGTCGTCGCCCTGGCCGGGCTGCTCGGCCTACCCGACCAGGCATCGCTGCGGCGTACCCACGAGTGGCCACGCAGCGCGACGGTGGACTACCGGGGCGCGGCCCGGATCGTCGCCGACGGTCAACGGCCGGGCGACGTGATCGTCTACTCGCCCCGGGAGAGCTGGTTCTTCCTCGACCTGGGTCTCGCGTACCACCTGGGCGACCGTCGGCCCCGCGACGTGCTGGTGACCGAGGACCAGGCCCGCCGGGGCGACCTGTGGGCCGCCGAGTGCGCCCGCCCGGCCGAGTGCCTGGCCGGCATGGATCGGGTCTGGCTGGTCGTGACCGGCCGCCGCGAGGATCCGCTGGCCGCCGTCCCCGGCGCCAAGGGCGACGCGCTACGTGCCGACTTCACGGTCGAGCGAGTCTGGCCACGCCCGGGACTGACCGTCGCCCTACTAACCCGCTGACCCGCTGACCCGCTGACCCACCTGCCTCCCTGCCTCCTACCTCCCCACTCCCGCCCCCGCCCAACTCCCCCGCCCCAACCCCCGCACTCCCGCCCCGACCCCCGTCCCAACTCCCCGCCCCGACCTCCGCCCGACTCCCCGTCCCCGGCTCGATCGTTTGATGGTGGGCCGGTGTGGCGAGTGCTTCCGGGCCGGCTCCCGATCAACTGATCATGGCGCCCCGCCGCCGGCACCACCGGCGCCCCGCACACCCCGCACCCCACACACCGCACACCGCACACCCCCCACACCGCACACACCGCACACCCCGCACCGCACAGCTTCCACCGCACAACGCACAACGCCCACCACACCCCCATACGCCGGCCGTACCGGTCGTGACGCCGGGCATGCAACTGCCGGACGGCGTCGACACACCCCGCCCCCGCATCCTGTGCAGCCGCACCCGCACCCGCACCCGCACCCGACCACCGTCACCGCCACCGGCGCCCGGGGTCAGCCGGCGGAGCGGCCCTCGGGGGCGTTGCGGGCCAGCGGGACGACGAGCGTGGCCTCGGTGCCGCCCTTCGCGCCGTCGCGTAGCTCGATGGTGCCGCGTAGTTCGCCGGTGACCAGCGCCCGGACAATCTGCAACCCGAGGTTGCCACCCCGGTCGGCGTCGAAGTCGGACGGCAGCCCGCGCCCGTTGTCGGTGACCGAGACGTGCAGCATCTTCCGGAACCGATGCACCGACACCACCACCTCCGGCGGACCAGCCGGCTCCGGCACGGCCGAGGCGGGCGGCTCCGGCACGGCCGAGGCGGGCGGCTCCGGCACGGCCGAAACAGGCACCGCCGAACCAGGCACGGCCGGAACAGGCACGGCCGGAACAGGCACGGCCGGGGCGGGCGTTCCAGGCCCGGTCGGGCCGGTGGTCGTATCGAGGGCTGGCGGGAAGCCGTGCTCGACGGCGTTGAGCAGCAACTCGTTCAGCACCATCACCAGCGACGTGGCGACCTCGGCGGGCAGCACCCCGAAGCTGCCCTCGCGTCGCATCCCGACCGTCGACTCGGTCGCGGCCACCTCCGTCGCCGCGCTGGCCACCCGGTCGACGATGCCGTCGAACTCGACCGCCTCGTCGCTGGACATGGAGAGGGTCTCGTGCACCAGCGCGATGGAGGCGACCCGGCGTACCGACTCTTCCAGGGCGACCCGGGCCTCCGGCATGGAGACCCGGCGGGCCTGGAGACGCAGCAGGGCGGCGACGGTCTGGAGGTTGTTCTTCACCCGGTGGTGGATCTCCCGGATGGTGGCGTCCTTGGTGATCAGGGCACGGTCGCGGCGGCGTACCTCGGTGATGTCGCGGACCAGGACCAGCGCGCCGATCGGCACTCCGGCGGGCATCAGCGGCAGCGCCCGGGTGAGCATCGTCGCGCCGCGCGCGTCGATCTCCCGGCGGGGCGGCGCCTCGCCGCGCAGCGCGGCGAGGATGCCGTTCGCGGCGTCCGTGCCCTCCAGCGGGTCGCCGGCCAGCCGGCGGTGCAGCGCCGCCAGATCCTCGCCCACCAGGTGGGAGGCGTAGCCCAGCCGACGGTACGCCGACTGCGCGTTCGGGCTCGCGTAGGTGACCTTGCCGCCGGCGTCGAGCCGGACCAGCCCGTCGCCGACCCGCGGGGCCGACGTGGTCTCCCCGGGATGGCGTGGTGGCGGGAAGGTCCCGTCGGCGATCATCTGGGCCAGGTCGTCGGCGGTGGTGAGGTAGTTCAGCTCCAGCTGGCTCGGGGTGCGCGCGGTGGAGAGGTTGGTGTCCCGCCCCACCACGGCGATCACCTCGCCGGCCTCGCCGTCGGTGGTGCGCAGCCGGACCGGGATCGCCTCGTGCCGGGCGGGCACGTCGCCGTACCAGACCGGGTCGCCCTCCCGCCAGATCCGGCCCTGCCGGTGGGCCACCTCCAGGTGCGCCACCTCGGGCCCGCCGACGATCCGCCCCACCTGGTCGTCCAGGTACGCGGTGGGTGCGGTCGTCGGCCGGACCTGGGCGACGCACAGAAACGTCCCGTCAGCGTCCACGGGTACCCAGAGCAGCAGGTCGGCGAAGGACAGATCGGACAGCAACTGCCAGTCGCCGGCGATCCGGTGCAGGTGGTCGATGTCGGCCGGGCGGAGGCGGGTGTGCTCCTCGGCGAGGTTGCGCAGCGTGGACACGCTGACCAGCGTGCCACGACGGGCGTCACATCGTCGCGGTGACCTTCTTCAGCCCACGCGGCGCGTCCGGGTTCTCGCCCCGGGCCAGCGCCAGCGCCAGCGCCAGGCGCTGCAACGGCAGGATGTCCAGCAGTGGCGCGTACCGCTCGTCGACCTCGGGGACGGCCATCCGGGTGGCGCCCTCGACGTCGGCGGAGCCGACCACCACCACATCGGCACGGCGCTCGCCGAGCCGGGGCAGCACCTCGCCCATCGACCGCCCACCCGGCCCGGAGCCGACCACGGCGAGCACCGGCACGTCCGGGTCGGTCATGGCGAGGGGGCCGTGCAGCAGGTCGGCGCCGGAGAACGCGAGCGCCGGCAGGTAGGAGGTCTCCATCAGCTTCAGCGCGGCCTCCCGGGCGGTCGGGTACGCGTACCCCCGGCCGGTGGTGACGAGCTGGCCGGCGAACCGGTAGCGGGGTGCGAGCTGCGTCGGGGTGGGGTCTTCCAGGGTCCGGGCAGCCAGCTCGGGCAGGGCGGCGAGCGCCGCGCGCTCGTCGGCGGGCAGCGCGCCGTCGCCGGCCCGGATGCCCTCGACGAGCAGCAGCAGGGCGAGCAGTTCGGCGGTGTAGGTCTTGGTGGCGGCCACCGCGCGCTCGTGCCCGGCGGCGATGTCGACGCTCAGCTCGGCGACGCCGGCCAACGGGGAGTCGGGCGCGTTGGTGACCGCGAGGGTGAGCGCGCCCGAGTCCCGGGCGGTCCGCAGCACCTCGGCGAGGTCGGGCGAGCCGCCACTCTGGCTGACGCCGACGACCAGCGCGTCGGAGAGGTCCGGCCGGGCGCCGTAGACGGTGACGGCGCTGGGTGAGGCGAGGCCGGCGGGCAGGCCGAGCCGGATCTCGGTCAGGTACGCCCCGTAGAGCGCGGCGTGGTCGGAGGTGCCCCGGGCGGTGAAGACCACGTGCCGGGGGCGACGCTGCGCGATGACCGCCGCCACCCGGGCGATGGGCCCGGCGTGCTCGGCGGAGAGCAACCGCTCGTAGCCCGCCGGCTGCTCGTCGATGTCGGCGGCCATGCCAGCCCCTGCACGTGTCACGGAAACCCCTCCCACTGCGCGATTGCCGCGCGTTTCCTGCTCAGTCTTGCACCTTTGAACTGATCAGAGCAATTGAACGAGCACAAGTGCGCAGATGATCACCATGTCGGCGCAACATCACCTAGGCTTGCCCGGCCCACCGGAGCACCGACGAGCGAGAGGACCACGTGCCCGAGGACGACCGGTCGCTGTCCGCGGCGGAGGAACTTGCCCTGGCCCGCCTGGCCATGGACGACGGCGACCTGGCACACGCGGCCGGTCACGTCGCCGCCGCGCTGGCCCAGGCCCCGACCCTGCCCGAGGTGCACGAGATCCTCGCCCGGCTCGCCGCCGCCGACGGCGCGGGCGGCGTCGATCTCTTCCCACTCCAGGGCCAGGCCTACGTCGGTGCCGTGGTGGCCCGCGCCCACCTGCTCGCCGCCACCGGTCGGCCGGCGGAAGGGCTGGACCTACTGGTCGCGGCGACCGGCCACGCCCCGGGAACGGACTGGGCCGGAGTGCCCTGGGTGACCACCCCGGAACTCGCCGAGCGCCTCGAACCGGAGCGGACCGCCCGGATCCTGATGCAGGTCTGCGCCGCCGTGTCCGACCCGGTGCCCCGGGCCGGCCGGGCCGCCCTCGCCCCCTACCTGGCGCTGGCCCGCAACGCGGTCACCGTCCATCCCGAGCACGGCCTGCTGCTGGGCGCGGCGTCCGCGCTGGCCCGGCGGGTCGGCGAGGTCGACCTGGCGATCCGCTGGGCAGCCCGAGGCGTACGCGTCGAGCCGTCGAAGATCGGTGAGGTGTGGCTCGGGTACGCGTACCGCAGCGCCGGCCGTACCCGGGAGGCGCTGGCGGCGCTCGGCCGCGCCGTGGAGCACGAACCCGACGACCTCACCGTCTACGCCGACCTCGCCGGGACCCTCGCCGACAACGGGCGGCTCGACGAGGCGCTCGACTGGATAGACCGGGCGCTGGCCCGGGACCCCTCCTTCGACTGCGCCGTGCACACCGCGCACCGGCTGCGGCACCAGCGCGACGGCGACGTGGCGCACCTGGTCGCGCTCGCCGACTTCGTCCGGGACCATCCCGACGACACGCACGAACATGGCGACCTGGCCGAGAGCTGCCGTAGCCGGCCCTGGCTCGGGCAGGTCACCCCCGCCATCGGGGCGGTGGTGGACGCGCTGCGTCAGGCCGTCACCGACGAGCACGTCGGCCTCGGCGCCGTACGGCTGGACTCGCCCGCGCCGCCCAGCGCGACGCGTACCGCCGCGACGTTCGCGCCCGGGCTGCGCATCGAGGTGGCCGGCGTGCCCGACCCGGACCCGCGCGAGCCCCGGCGGCCGGTCGCCTCGCAGCTCTGGCGGCACGACGGTACGACGGTCGTGCCCGCCGTGCCGCCGCCCTCGCCGGAGGCGACCGCGCGGCTACGGCAGCTCGCCCACCCGGCGTGGCCGCACCCGCCGGCGGCGTACGACGCGGCGGTGGGCCTGGCCACCCTGGAACTCGCCGACCTGCTCGGACTGCTGGCGCACCCCCCGGAGGTGCCGCCCACCGCGCTGGGCCGGGTGCTCGGGCACGATCCCTCGCTCTGGGTGCGCTGCGTCCAGGTGTGGGCGTGCCTCGGCCTGCTGCACCACCGCACCGACGAGCCGTGGGCGGAGTCGACCCGGCGCCGGGTGCTGCTGGACCTGGTCTGGGGTGTCGAGGACTGGGTCACCGAGGCGGCACTGTTCGCCCTGGTCACCGCCGCCTGGGTCGACCCGGCGGTACGCCCCGACGTGGCCCGGGTGGTCACCGAGCGGTTGGCCGACGTGGCGGCGGTCGCCCGGACCCGTGCGGTGCCGATCGCGCTGTCCCTGGCACACCTGGCCCTGGCCAGCCCGGCCCTGGACCCGGAGACAGCGGCCTTGGCCGCCTCGCTGGCTGCCACCCGCCCGGCGCCCCGGCCGCGTTCCCGCCTGCGCCGTCTCTGGCGGCGCCTCACGAGCCGGTGAGGCGGTCCGCCCCGGCCCGAGTCAACTCCGAGCCCGCGATTCCCGGCGGCGCCTCACCCGCCGGTGAGCTCCAGCCGGAGGCCGAGCAGTTCCACCCCGTCCAGGGGCGCCCAGTCCCGCTCGGGCACCCGCACGAAGCCGCGCCGCAGGTAGAGCCGCTGGGCGGCGGCGGCGAAGCCGCTGCGGACGCAGATGGCCACGGCGGAACAGCCCAGCTCGGCCGCCCGCGACACGCAGGCCTCGACCAGCGCCGCGCCGACGCCCCGCCCCTGCCCGGCCGGGTCCACCGCCAGCATCCGGAACTCCGCCTCGCCCGGCCCGGAAATCTCGGCGTACCGGCTGCCGGGCAGGACGAAGGTCACCGAGCCGAGTAGCTCGGCGGTGACGTCGTCGGCGGCGACGAGCACCTCACCGCCCTCCGCCCGGGAGACCACGTCGGCCAGCACGGTGGCGTAGCCGTGCTCGCCCTTGAGCTGACCGTCCGCCTCGTAGGCGGCGACCGTCAGCCGGGCCACCGCCGGGAAGTCGGCGGGCCCGGCCGGGCGGACCGACAGGCCGGTCAATCGATCACCGCGATCAGGTCGCCGTCCTGCACGACGTCGCCCTCGTTGACCGCCAGCTGCTTGACGACACCGTCGGACTCGGCGATGACCGGGATCTCCATCTTCATCGACTCCAGGATCACCAGCGTGTCCCCCTCGGACACGGTGTCCCCGGCCGACGCGACGACCTTCCAGACGTTCGCCACCATTTCGGCGCGGATCTCCTCGGCCATCTTCAGAGCCCTCCCTCTCGCGACTGCCTGCCGACGTATCCAATCATGCGGGTGCCCTCCGGCGGGCGTGGAGCGGCCCGCAGCGGGTAGCTGCTCGGCTCCGGGCCGGCTCGGCTCCGGGCCGGCTCGGCTCCGGGCCGGGCGCCGCTGATCGGCTCCGGGCCTGCGTGGCCCACGGCGTGTCGTGAGGCCGGCCGCCCCGGCGGACAACGGCGGGTGCCGGCCGCACTAGCATCAGCGGGTCGGACCCCGGCGCCGGGAGGACCGGTGCGTGCACCGGCGCCGAGCTCGTGCGCAGGCGGATCCGACCATCACGAGGAGGTCACCATGGCGAAGAAGGCCCGTAAGAAGAAGGCCCGTAAGAAGAGCGGCGCGAACCACGGCAAGCGCCCCAACTCCTGACCAGCTGCCGGGCCCCACGGCCCGGCGTCGAGCAGTCAGCGGAAATGCCGGTGGCCCGGGTCGGGACGACCCGGGCCACCGGTTTGCTGTCTCTGACGACTGGAGCAGGCCCTCGAGTTCTGCCGTGAGGACGAGTGCGTCGAGGTGACCCCGGCCGCGGTCCGTTTGCTGTCTGCGTGGGCCCGGGCCAACGGGCGAGGCACCCGGTGGGCCGGCGTCGGGCGATCGCAGTCGACTGCCGTCCCGGCCCGACCTCAGTCGGTCAGTTCCCTCGACTCGGTGCTCTCGAAGACGACCAGTTCGGTGAGGCGCAGCCGCAGCCGCTCCCGCAGTTGGTCGGGCGCGGTCTCGTTGCCGCAGCAGCGGGCCACCAACGCCCTCACCTCCTGCTCGATGCCGTACTCGCGCAGGCACGGCCCGCACTCGTCGAGGTGGTGCCGGATCAGCGTGCGCCGCTCCTCGACACACTCCAGATCCAGGTAGAGGTAGACCTCCGCGATGATCTCTCGGCAGTCCGTCTCGTGCGGCTTCCCACAGCTCACGTCACACCTCCCGGCTGGCGGCAGCAGTCGAGCCCTTCTTCGACGCCGCGGCGCTGAAGCCCCGCTCGGCGGCGTACTGCTCAAGCAGCTTGCGCAGATTACGACGGCCGCGGTGCAGGCGCGACATGACCGTGCCGATCGGCGTACCCATGATCTCGGCGACCTCCTTGTAGGAGAAGCCCTCGACATCAGTGAGGTAGACGGCCAACCGGAACTCCTCCGGCAACTCCTGGAGGGCCTCCTTGACGTCGCTGTCCGGCAGCCGGTCCAGCGCCTCGGTCTCGGCCGAGCGCAGCCCGCTGGAGGTGTGCGACTCGGCCTCGGCGAGCTGCCAGTCGGTGATCTCCTCGGTCGGCGCCTGGATCGGCTGGCGCTGCCGCTTCCGGTAGGTGTTGATGTAGGTGTTGGTCAGGATCCGGTAGAGCCAGGCCTTCAGGTTCGTGCCCTGCTCGAACTGGTGGAAGGCGGCGTACGCCTTCAGGTAGGTCTCCTGGACCAGGTCCTCGGCATCCGCCGGGTTGCGGGTCATCCGCAGCCCGGCAGCGTAGAGCTGATCGACGAAGGGCATCGCGTCCCGCTCGAAGCGGGCCCTGCGCTCGTCCGTCTTTTCGGTGGTCAACCGCACATCCCCTCGCGTCGGATGCTTTCCCGCCGAGGATACGCGTACGGACGTGCCGGCAGATTCACTTCCGGCGGGTGTGCTTGTGCTCACCGCGGCCGGGCCGACCGGCGGCGGCACCGCGGGCCAGTCCGGGCCGCCCAGCAACCGTTGTACCTGCCGCGCTCCCCGCTCGTCCCGTTCCCGGGCCCGTGTCTCGGTCGGCACCGGTCTCCCCCCTCGCCAGAAATGTCGTCCGGAGGGTGCAACGCCCTCGACAGGGCAGGGCATTCCGCCGCCCTCCCCCGTTCCTGGCCCCGGCGCCGAGACGGGCCGACGCTGGGACCAGGAAGGGCCTGGGAGGACCGTCGCCGCCCGCCCGAGCGGGGCACGCGGCGCCATCCGATGCAACGACCCGCCGCCACCACCGGACACGGCCCCGCTCCACCCCCCACCCCCTTGGCACCCGCCCCCAGCGCCATCAGCAAGCCGAGCTTCCGCCCCCAACCCCGCCGATCTTGCACTTCAGGCCCCCCGAATGCACGAATAGCCCCTTTTGTCCGGGCACAAACTGCAAGATCGCGGGTGCGGGGGTGCGGGGGTGCGGGGCGTGGGTGCAGGAGCGGGGCGTGGGGTGCGGGGTCAGGTTTGCGTCCAGGCCTGGCTGTGGAGCCAGTCGCACACCAGCGCGGCCGTGCCGGCCGGGTCTTTCCGCAGGTCGTGCCGCTCTCCCGGGCGGGTCACCACGCTCACTCCCGGCCCTGGCTCCGGCACCCCGAACGGGTCACGGTCGCCGTTGACCACGAGGGTCGGCAGGCCGGTTGCCAGCTCCGCCGCCCGGGACCGCTCCGGACTGCTGGGCGGATGCAGCGGGAACGCGAGCGCGACGACCCCGGCGGCGCCCACCGCCGGCGCGGTGCGACAGGCCACCCGCGCGCCGCTGGAGCGCCCACCCACCAGCAGGGGTACGCCGGGATGCCGCTGCCGCAGCACTGCGAGCACGGCGGTCCACGCCTCGTCGAGGTGCCCCGCCGGAGCTGGCGCGCGCCGGCCGGCGACGCGGTACGGCTGGGTCACCCGGGCCACCACCAGCCCGGCGCCGACCGCCGCGTCCCGCAGCGCACGCAGGTCGGGGGCGTCGACGTCACCGCCCGCGCCGTGGCCGAGCACCAGCAGGGCGCTCGGCGCACCCGTCGGCACGTCGGTGTCGACCCTGGCCGGCCCGCGCGGGGTGGGAAGCTCGTCGTCCTGGTCGGCCCTGGCCGGCCCACGCGGGGTAGGAAGCTCGTCGTCCTGCGGCACCGACCCATTCTGCGGTGTCCGGGGCACGACGGACAGCCGGCCCGCCAGTTGCGGCGGGCCGGCTGCGACCGGGTTCAGCCGACGGTCAACTCAGCGGCACCAGCGTGAGCAGCTGGTCCCGGACCGGCGGGCCAGCCTCGTCGACGGCGTCCGGATCCGGTTGCACCTCGTCGCGCCAGGCGACCAGCATCGCCCGCCGTTCGCGCGGGGTGGTGCCGCCCCAGACGCCGTGGCAGTCACCCACGTCCAGCGCCCAGGCCAGGCAGGAGCCCTGCACGTCGCAACTTCGGCAGAGCGCCACGGCCGCGTCGGCCGGCTCGTTCGGCGCCGGAAAGAACGTTTCCGGGTCGACGTTCTGACAGGTTCCCCTGGTCCGCCACGCCTCGTCCTGTCGCCTTTCCCGCAGCGCCCGCAACAGCCGCGGATCTCGTCGTGCGGTGGCCACCTCGTGCGGCCGGGGCATACGTGCCCGTGTCATCCACCCACCTCCCCCGTGGGACCGGCAAGATCGGTGTGCGTCGTCCGCCCCGTGCGAGTCGCGCCCACTACCGGCGCTGTGTTGTATCGCACTTACGGACATCGGGACAAGACTTCACGGCAAATATGGGTGAACAACGATGCGACGTTTCACCCGCAACTCTGGCAAATCACACCCGACTATGTGTCGGGCTGTCAGAAAAGCGTCATTTCCTCCGGCGTGGCGGCCCGGGCGAGCGGCACTCTCACGGTCAACTCCGGCCCGTCGTTGCGTACGTCCCCCACCGCCGTCCCCACCGGGCGGATCTCCAGCGTCGCCAGCCAGTCGGGCGGGGGCGGGGCGAGCAGCCCCTCCGGCTCACCGGTCGACGCCAGCCACGCCCCCCAGCGTTCCCGGGGCAGCAGCAGCGGCATCCGGTCGTGCACCTCGGCCAGCTCGCCCGACGCGGCGGTGGTGAGCACGCTGAAGGTCAGCAGCGGAGTGCCGGAGCCCTCCCAGACCGACCAGATGCCGGCGAAGGCGAGCACCGAGCCGTCCAGCGGGGTCATGTAGTAGGGCTGCTTGCGCCCGTCCGCCGAGCGGACCCACTCGTACCAGCCGTCGGCCGGGACGAGGCAGCGGCGGCGGGCGAAGGCCCTCGCGTACGCCCGGCTGGTGACGACCGTCTCCGCGCGTGCGTTGATCATGCGGGCGGCGCCGGCGGGCGACCGGGACCAGGACGGGACCAGCCCCCAGCGGCCGACCGACAACGCGCGGTGGCCCTCCGGGCTGACCCGCACCAGCGGCACCGGATCGGTGGGCGCGACGTTGCGGTCGGGGCCGACCCGGCCGTCGGTCTCGTCGTGGGACTCGAACATCGCGCTCAGGTCGCCCGCGCTCCGGGTCGTCGCATACCTCCCGCACATGCCGCACACGCTAACCCGCCGCAGGCCGCCCAGCTGTCCCGCTGACCGGGAGTACGGGCGTCGGCCGGCCTCACCCGCCCCGGGACACGGCAGAATGTAGGCGTGGGGAACCTCATCGCGACCCGGCCGCCGCAGCCGTGGACCGCTCCGACCGCCTCCGATCCCGTCGAGGCGACGCTGCGCCTGCCCGGGTCCAAGTCGATGACCGCGCGTGCCCTGGTGCTGAGCGCGCTGGCCAGCGGCCCGTCGACCCTGGCCGGGCCGCTGCGCGCCCGGGACACCGAACTGATGGCCGCCGGGCTGCGCGCGATGGGCGCGCACATGTCGATCAGCGACGACGAGCGCTGGCTGGTCCGCCCCCACCCGCTGGTCGGCCCGGCGCACGTCGACGTCGGCCTGGCCGGCACCGTGATGCGCTTCGTCCCGCCGGTGGCGGGCCTGGCCGACGGACGGATCACCTTCGACGGCGACCCGCAGGCCCGCACCCGGCCCCTCGGGCCGCTGATCGGGGCGCTGCGCTCCCTCGGCGCACGGGTCGACGCCCCCGCCACCGGCAGCCTGCCGCTGACCGTGCTCGGCACCGGGCGGGTGACCGGCGGCGAGGTGGTGATCGACGCCTCCGCCTCCAGCCAGCTGGTCTCCGGGCTGCTGCTGGCCGCGCCTCGCTTCGACCGGGGCGTGGTGGTCCGGCACGTGGGCCCGCCGGTGCCCTCCGCGCCGCACCTGCGGATGACGGTGCAGATGCTCCGGGCCGCCGGCGCGGCGGTCGACGACGGCACCCCCGACGTGTGGGTGGTCGAGCCGGGCCCGTTGACGGGGCGCGGCTGGGAGATCGAGCCCGACCTGTCGGGCGCCGTGCCGTTCTTCGCCGCCGCCCTGGTCACCGGCGGGGAGGTGACCCTCCAGGGCTGGCCGCGCAGCAGCGCCCAGCCCGTCGAGCAGCTCCGCTCGCTGCTCCAACGGATGGGCGGCGAGGTGACGCTCTCCACCGCCGGGCTGACGGTCCGGGGCACCGGCGTGGTGCACGGCCTGGACGCCGACCTCTCCGACGTCAGCGAGCTGACCCCGGCACTGACCGCGCTGGCGATGCTCGCGGACTCGCCGTCCCGGTTCACCGGGGTCGGCCACATCCGGGGCCACGAGACCGACCGGCTGACCGCGCTGGCCCGGGAGTTCGCCGCGCTCGGGGCCGACATCACCGAGTCCCCGGACGGGCTGGAGATCCGGCCCCGGCCGCTGCACGGCGGGGTGTTCGAGACCTACCACGACCACCGGATGGCGCACGCCGCCGCGGTGGCCGGCCTGGCCGTGCCGGGTATCGAGTTGAGCGACGTGGCGTGCACCTCGAAGACCATGCCCGAGTTCCCGGCGCTATGGTCGGCAATGGTGACCGGCAAGAGCTGACACGACGGGGGGGCAGGTCCTGGCGACCAGAAAGCGGGAGTACGACGAGGACGACGTCCGGGTTCGGCCCGGCAAATCGTCGCGCCCGCGTACCCGCACCCGACCCCGGCACTCCGACGCGGTGGACGGCTTCGTGATCGCCGTCGACCGGGGCCGCTACACGTGCGTGCTGCCCGGCACCGGGCCGGACGCGCCCATGATCACCGCCATGCGGGCCCGGGAGCTGGGACGCAAGTCGGTGGTGGTCGGCGACCGGGTCGGCCTGGTCGGGGACACCTCCGGTGCGGCCGGGGCGCTGGCCCGGATCGTCCGGATCGCCGAGCGTACGTCGGTGCTGCGGCGCACCGCCGACGACGACGAGACCACCGCCGAGGGGCGGCTGGAACGGGTGGTCGTCGCCAACGCCGACCAGTTGGTCATCGTCAGCGCACTCGCCGACCCGCCACCGCGCACCGGCTTCATCGACCGGTGCCTGGTGGCCGCGTACGACGCCGACATCGAGCCGCTGCTCTGCCTCACCAAGGCCGACCTGGCCGGCCCCGAGACCGTGCTCGGCTACTACACCGAGCTGGAACTGCCGTACGTGCTGATCCGCCCAGAGTCCGACCTCGACGCCCTGCGCAGCCTGCTCGCCGGGCGGATCTCGGTCATGGTGGGGCACTCCGGGGTGGGCAAGTCGACGCTGGTCAACCGCCTCGTGCCGGACGCCGCCCGAGCGGTCGGCACGGTCAGCGCGATCGGCCGGGGCCGGCACACCTCCACGAGCGCGGTGGCGCTGCGACTGCCCCGGCTGCCCGACCGCGACGACGACGCGGGTTGGATCGTCGACACCCCGGGCGTACGCAGCTTCGGGCTGGCACACGTCTCGGCCGACAGCCTGCTGCACGGCTTCCCCGATCTGGTCGAGGGGACGGTCGACTGCCCCGCCAACTGCCCGCACACGCCCGACGCGACCGACTGCGGCCTGGACGCCTGGGTGGCCGCCGGCAGGGCCGACCCGCGCCGGCTGGCGTCGTACCGCCGGTTGCTGGCCTCCCGGTCCGGGGAGGGCGACGCCCGCGGCGAGCCCGACCAGCGGAATCCGGGCGACCCACTCGCCGGGTCGTGACCCAGGCGTCGCTACCGTTTGCGTATGCCCGGGTATGCCGACGACATCGCCCTCGCCCACCTGCTCGCCGACGCCGCCGACGCCGTCTCCACGGCCCGGTTCCGCGCGCTCGACCTGCGGGTCGAGGCGAAACCCGACCTGACCCCGGTCTCCGACGCGGACACCGCCGTGGAGCGGGAGATCCGCGCGCTGCTGGCCGCGCACCGGCCGGGCGACGGCCTGCTCGGCGAGGAGTACGGCGAGGAGCCGGCCAGCGGCCCGGACGGCCGGCGCTGGGTGGTCGACCCGATCGACGGCACGAAGAACTTCATCCGCGGCGTGCCGGTCTGGGCCACCCTGATCGCGCTGCTCGAGTCCGACCGCCCGGTCGCCGGGCTGGTCTCCGCGCCGGCGCTCGGCCGCCGCTGGTGGGGCGCGCTCGGCGAGGGCGCGTACGCGGGCCCGGACGCCGCTGGCGGCGCCCCGATCCGGGTCTCCGCGGTCCGGGATCTCGCCGACGCCAGCATCTGTTACTCGTCCCTGACCGGCTGGGAGTCCACCGGCCGGCTGGACGCGATGCTCCAGCTCATGCGGGACACCTGGCGCAGCCGGGCGTACGGCGACTTCTACGGCTACATGCTGCTGGCCGAGGGCGCGCTGGACGTGATGGTGGAGCCGGAGCTGTCGCTGTGGGACGTCGCCGCGCTGGTGCCGATCGTCACCGAGGCGGGCGGAACGTTCACCGACCTGGCCGGCCGGCCCGCCCCCTCCGGCGACGCCGGCACCGAGAACAGCGCCGTGGCCAGCAACGGCGCGCTGCACGCCGACATCCTCTCCCGGCTGGGTCAGCCAACCGAGCACTGACCTCCGGCAGCCTCTATCCTCGCCAGGTGGTCTCCTCCGGTTGGTGTTTCCTCGCGGCGATGATCGTCGCGTACGGCGTAGCCAACCTGTTCCAGTCGGTGGCCGCCGCCCGCACCACCGTGCACCACACCTTCGACCCGGGGTTGCTGCTGCGGCTGGCGGGGCACCGCACCTACCTGATCGGGCTGGGCTGTCAGGTGGCCGGTTTCGTGCTGGCCCTGCTGGCCCGCCGGGACCTGCCGCTCTTCCTGGTCCAGTCCAGCGTCGCCGCCGGGCTCGGGGTCACCGCCCTGTTCGGCGTGCTGGTGCTGAAGTGGCGGTTGCCGGCCGCCGAGGTGGCCCTGCTGGTGCTGTTGTTCGCCGGGATCACCGCGCTGGTGCTCTCCGCCGAGCCCGCGCCGGCGAAGCCGCTCGGCACCGCCGGCATGATCGTCCTGGCGGTGACGCTCGGCGTGATCGCGGTGGTCGGCTTCTTCGCGGTACGCCTGCACGGGGCGCCCGGTTCGGTGGCCCTCGGCGCGCTGGCCGGGCTGGCGTTCTCCGCCGCCGCGGTGGCCGCCCGACCGCTGGCCTCCGCCCCGACGCCGGAGGCCTTCGTCCAGGACCCGCTGCTCTACCTGCTGATCGCCCACTCGATCGTCGGTCAGCTACTGCTCGGCCTGGCCATGCAGCGCGGCTCGACCACGGCCGCCGTGGCGGCGATGGACGCCGCCGGGGCGGTGCCCGCCGCGATCGTCGGTCTGCTGCTGCTCAACGACAAGATCTGGCCCGGGCGGGAGTGGCTCGCCGCGGTCGGGTTCCTGGTCACCCTCGCCGCGGTCATCGGTCTCACCCGGTACGCCGAACCCCAGCACCACCACGCCGTCGCCGGGGAACGGGACCGGGGCATGGTCGGCGTCGGGGTGCCCGGCCGCCCGCTGTAGAGGACGGTCCGTCAGGCCGCCTCGACCGGCTTGCGGCGGCTCACCACCCGCTCGTAGAGGCGCTCCAGCGCGCCCGCCGTCCGTTCCCAGGTGTAGCTGCACCGCACCCGGTCCACGGCGGCGTGCCCGTACGCGAACCGCCCGGCGTTGTCACCGAGCAGCCGGCGCAGCGTCACGCCCAGCGTGCGGACGTCGCCCGGCGGCACCAGCCGGCCGGTGACCTCGTCGACCACCGCGTCGGCGATCCCGCCCATGGCGTAGCCGACGACCGGCACCCCGCAGGCCATCGCCTCCAGCGACACCCGGCCGGCGGAGGAGTAGCGCGGGGTGCAGGCGACCACGTCCGCCGAGCGGTACCAGGTGGCCATCTGGTCGTGCGGCACCGCACCCACCAGCTTCACCTGCTCGGCCACCCCGTTGCGTTCGGCCAGCTCGCCCAGCCGCCGGGCCTCGGCGTGGTTGGTGAGCTGCCCGGCGGGCGGGCCGCCGGCGATCACCAGTTCGGCGTCGCCGACCAGCCGCATGGCCCGGATCAGGTCCTCCTGGCCGTGCCCGGGCGAGAGCCCGCCGACGGAGAGGATCCGGGCCCGCTGGTCGCGGGGGGCGGCTTCGCCGTCGGGGTGGAACTGCGCGGTGTCGACGCCGGCCGGCACCATCGCCACGGAGGCGCGTTGCAGTCCCATCCGGGTCAGCTCGTCGACCTCGTCGTTGCACTGGGCGACCGCGATGTCCACCGCCCGGGTCAGCGCCCGCTCCAGCGGGATCCGCTCCCCCGGCCCGTCGTACTGTCGGCCGAGGTGGCGCAGCTGCTCGACGCCGAGGGAGTGGAAGGTCTGCACCACCGGGACGTCGGTCTCGCGGACGGCGTGCGCGGCGGCCAGCCCGCCGATCCAGTAGTGCCCGTGCACCACCTCGGGACGCCAGTCACCCGCCCACCGGTCGGCCAGCCAGGCGCCGAACGCGGACACGTGCGGCACCAGCTCCGCGGTGGGCAGCGGGGCGGCCGGGCCGATCGGCACCCGCTCCACCCGGTAGCCGTCGACCGTCGCCGTCTCCGGCAGGTCCGGGTCGTCCCGGCGTTCGTACACCCGGACGTCGTGGCCCCGCGCGGCGAGTTCGGCGGCGACCCGGGCGATGTGCTGGTGGGTGCCGACGGTCAGGCCGTCGGCGCCCCTGGGCGGGCCGGCGTGCGCGCAGACGAGGCCGACGCGCATGGGTCACCTCCATGCGATCTTCTCAAGTGGTGGTCCTCGGTCAGAGGGTCCCATTAACCGAACCCCCGGGAGCCGAAACCTGGCAGATCGGGAAGAGCCCGGCAGGTACTTGCGCGACGGCAACTGTTGCCGGATGCCGCCCGGCTGCACGGTCATCCGGCCGACGTCGGTCGCATGAGCCATGTCAGCGGGGGTACGGGCGAAGAATGCCTCTCACCCGCAGCCTCGCCGACGCCACCGTCGTGCTCACCGGCGCCTCCAGCGGCATCGGTACGGCCACCGCGTACGCCCTCGCCCGGCGCGGCACCGCCGTCGTGCTGGCCGCCCGGAGCGAAGTGGCCCTGGAGGAGGTCGCCCAGCGGTGCCGGGAGCTGGGCGGGCGGGCACTGGTGGTGCCGACCGACGTGACCGACCCGGCGGCCGTGGAACGGCTCGCCGCCCGCGCGGTCGCCGAGTTCGGCCGGATCGACGGCTGGGTCAACAACGCCGCGGTCGGCGTGGTCGGGCTCTTCGACGAGATTCCGGTGGAGGAGTTCCGGCGGGTGCTGGAGGTGAACCTGCTCGGTGCCGCGTACGGCACCCGGGCCGCCCTGCCCCAGCTGAGCGCGGCGGGTGGCGGGGTGCTGGTCAACAACGCCTCGGTGCTGGCCGAGGTGGCGATGCCCTACCAGTCGGCGTACAACGCCACGAAGCACGGCATCCGCGGGCTCGCCAACACGGTCCGCCAGGAGATGCGGGTCACCGGGCGGGGCAACGTCTCGATCTGTACGGTGCTGCCGGCCACCATCGACACCCCGTTCTTCCGGCACGCCGCCAACCACAGCGGCCGGGAACTGGTGCCGCCGCCCCCGGTCTATCCGCCGGAGGTGGTGGCCGAGACGATCGTCCGGCTGCTGCGCCGCCCCCGGCGCGAGGCGTACGCCGGCGGGGCCGCCCGGCTGATCGGCCTCCAGTGGCGGCTCGCCCCGGCGCTCGCCGAGCGGGTCCTCGGCTGGTACGCGCACCGCACCCAGTTCGGGCCCGCCCCTCGGCCGGACAGCACCGGCAACGTCTTCCACGCGGACGCGGCGGCACGGCGCGGGGGCGACTGGCACGGCCGGCGACGGCACCTGGTCCGGATGACCGCCGCCTTCGGGTTGGCGGCGGCGGGGACGGCTGTCGGGACGGTGGCCGCGATGACCCGCCGAGCGCGGACGGACCGCTGATGCCAGGGGCCGAGCGGTCGGGTGCGCGATCCGGGCCGGCGGTGCACAATGGGGCGATCATGCCGACCGATGTGCGCTGCCGGGTGGAGACCGACGAGGCCTCCGAGGTGGTCCGGCTGACCGGAGTGCTCGACCGGTCCGGCGTCGACGTGGTGCGCGACGGCCTGCTCGCCCGGCTCTGCGGCCGGCCCGGCCCGGTGGTCGCCGACCTCACCGGCCTGCGGGTGGCCGACCCGGTGGCCGGGGGCGTCTTCGCCGAGGTGCGCCGGGAGATACGCGACTGGCCCGCCGCCGACCTGCTGCTCTGTGATCCGACCGGCGCCGTCGAGGGGGTGCCGGCCTGGCCCACCCTGGCCGGGGCGAGGGCCGGGCTGGCCGCCACGCCGCCGGCCGCGGTGGTCGGCGCCGACCTTCCGCCCGTCGTCGGGGCCGCCCGGCAGGCCCGGCAGCTCGTGGCCGAGGGGTGTGACCGCTGGAACCTGCACGAGCTGGTCGAGCCGGCCTGCATCGCGGTCACCGAGATGGTGAACAACGTCGTCGCCCACGCGCACACCACGATGACGGTCCGCCTGGCGCCCCGGAACGACACCCTGCACCTGGCGGTACGCGACCACTCGTCCCGGCAGCCGACGTTCACCGGGTCGGCCCCGCTGGACACCGCGGGCGGGCGGGGCCTGCTGCTGATCGACACCGTCGCCCGTAGCTGGGGCAGCAGCCGGGTCCCGGACGGCAAGGTCGTCTGGTGTGTGCTGCACGCCGACGACGAGGCCGCGGCCCGCCGCCCCGATCCGGCCCTTCCGTCCCCCGACGTGCCCCTTTCGCCCTGATGGCCACGGGCGGTACCGGTTATGCCGGGAGGGCAGTGGGTAGTGATCTGCCATGCGCGACGACGAGTACCCGACCCCCGTGTCCGACCCCGAGGCGGAGGGCCTGCCCGACACCGCCGACGACGACTCGAGCGCCAACGACGACGTCCTGACCGGGCGCGAGGCGGACGGCCCGGAGCCGGCCCAGTTGCCCGGTGACCGGACGCCGGTCGCGGTGGACCGGTTCGGGACCACCGCCGAGGAGCAGCTCGACGGCGAGTCGCTGGACTACAAGCTCGACCGGGAGCAGCTCGAACGCCCGGCCGACGACCCGCTGGCCGGGCCCGTCGACCCGGACATCGCCGCCGAGGCCGACAGCGAGGAGGCCGCGGCGCAGGCCCAGCTCGACGCGGACGTGATCGACCCCGGCCCCACCTCCGACCCGAACTCGCCGGTCTCCGTCTACGACCACGGCAGGCTCGGCACGGTCGCCGACGGCCAGGTCGGCCGGCTCGTCGAACCGGACGAGGGGGCGCACACCGACCAGGAGACCGACTCGGTGGCGTACGACGCGGGTTCGGCCGGCGGTGGCGCGAGCGCCGAGGAACTGGCCATCCACGAGACGCGACCGCCACACTCGGTCTGAGTGGCCGGGGCTGTCGGGGAACCCTTCGGGGGGAGGTTCCCCGGCGGCCCCTCAGTCGTCCAGGCCCCGCTCGATCGCGTACCGGGTCAGCTCCACCCGGTTGTGCAGCTGAAGCTTGCCGAGCGTGTTCTGCACGTGGTTCTGCACCGTACGGTGAGACAGCCCGAGCCGCTCGGCGATCTGCTTGTAGGACATCCCCTTGGCCACCAGGCGCAGCACCTCGGTCTCCCGGTCGGTGAGCCGGGGCGCCGAACCGACGCCCCGGGCGTCCCGCCCGGCGGCCGGGCCGGCCCCTCCCGGGTCGGCCGCGAGCCGGCGGTACTCGCCGAGGACCAGCCCGGCCAGGCCGGGCGTGAAGACGGGCTCCCCCGCCGCCGTCCGGCGCACCGCCTCCAGGAACTCCGCCGGGGCGGCCGACTTCACCAGGTAGCCGGTGGCACCCGCCTTCACCGCGTCCAGCACGCTCTGCTGCTCGCCGCTGGCCGAGAGCATCAGCACCCGCACCTGCGGCAGCACGGCCCGTAGCCCGCGGATCACCTCCACTCCCGAGACGTCCGGCAGTTGCAGGTCGAGGACCACCACGTCGGGCCGGGCTGCGGCGGCCACCCGGACGGCCTGCCGACCCTCGCCGCTGGTGGCGACGATGACATGCCCGGCCTCGGCGAGGTCCCGGGCCACCCCCTCCCGCCACATCGGGTGGTCGTCCACCACCATCACCCGTACACCGGTCACGGGTCCTCCCTCCGGACGGTCAGTTCCAGTTCGGTGCCGACGCCCGGAGCGGAGGTGATCCGCACGGTCCCGCCGACGTCGGTGAGGCGGCCCCGGATCGACCGGGCGACGCCGAGCCGCCCCTCGACGGCGGCCTCCTCCAGCCGGCCGTCCGGGAACCCCGGCCCCTCGTCGCGGATCGACACGGTCACCGTCGCCCCCTCGTCCTCGACCAGCACCCAGGCCCGCCCGTCCGTGTGCCGGGCCACGTTGTCCAGGGCGGCGGCGGTCGCGGCGGCCAACTCGTGCGCGATCCGTCCGGGCAGCGGCACCGGGGTGGCCGGTGCGGACAGCGAGACCGTCGCCGAGGCGTACCGGCCGAGCAGCCCGAGCAGGTCCACCGACCTGCCGTCGGCGGTGGCCCCGACCGGCGCGGCGCCGCCGATCAGGGCACGCAGCGCGGCCTCCTGCTCCCCGGCGAGCCGGGCCAGCTCACCTGCCTCGCCGTCCAGGTGGGCGCCGCGCCGCTGCACCAACGCGAGCACCTGGAGCACCGAGTCGTGGATGTCCCGGGCCAGCCGCTCCCGTTCCCGGGAGGCGGCCTCCAACTCCACCGCCCGGTGCAGCCGCTCCTCGGCGGTCACGGCCAGCCGGGCGACGTGCCCGACCACCACCCCGGCGAGCAGCAGCAGAATCACCCCGGTGAGCGACGACTGGCCGATCCGCTCGCGGGTGGCGAGGTCCGCCGCGCCGAGCGCCAGGGCCGCGACGGTCCCCCGGCGCCGACCGCCGGAGACCGCCCAGGCCAGCACCGGACCGGCCAGCCACGCCACCGCCAGGGTGGGCACACCGGCGGCGAGCGCCGCCCGTCCGATCACCCACGGGGTGGCCAGCATGATGCCGAGGACGACCCCCAGGTCCGCCAGGAGCAGCGGCCAGCCCCGGCGCGTCGGGTCGGCGTAGCCGACGGCGGTCACGCCGGTCCAGGCCGCCATCAGCAGGACCAGACCGCCGGCAGCGAGCGGATGGGCGTACCGGTCGGCGTCCCGGAGCGCCAGCACGCAGACGTACGCCAGGGAGGCGACCCGGAACACGGCGATCGCCCGCCAGAGCGGGACCTCGAAACCACCGGGCGGCGTCGGCACGCCCGTCACCATGCCACAGCCGGCGGACCGGCCGGTGGGCCGGCGGATGCGCTCCGGAAAATCCTGACGTACGGTAGAAAAGCCGCGAAAATCTCCGCGATCCGCTGTCGGGACGGGGCCATGACGAATGCGGAACCCGGTGCACAGCGTACGGTTGTGCCCATCGAACCCTCCCTTCTCATCGCCGAAGCCTTCGAGCAGGCTCAGGTGACCGAGCTTCGCCACTCGGTCACCTCATGTGCGCATGCGGTAGGACTGAGCGGGCAGCGCCTGGACGACTTCGTGCTGGCGGTCAACGAGCTGATCACCAACGCGGTCCGGCACGGCGGCGGACGGGGCTGGCTGCGAATGTGGCGGCAGTCGGGTCAGCTGTTCTGCGAGGTATCCGACCACGGGCAGGGAATCAGCACGCAGCGGCTGGGCGACCGGAGCCGCCCCGCCGCGCACACCGCCGGCGGGTGGGGCCTCTGGCTGGCCCGGGAGATGAGCGACAGCATGGACGTCGAGACCGGCACGAACGGCACGACGGTCCGCATCAGCACCGCCGTCGCAGCCCCGCAACACACCGCCCGCCACCGCCGGGGCTGACCCACCCACACCCCCGCACCTTCACCCCACCCCGTACACCTCGGCCCCCGCGCACCTCGTCCCCGTGCCCGCGATCCCCGCCCACCCCTGGCCCGCGATCCCCGCCCCCGCGATCTTGCAGTTTCTGCCCCGACAAACCTGGACAGAGCGCCCATACGGAGGGCCAAAAGTGCAAGATCGCCGACGCGCGCGGGGCGGGGCGGGGCGCGGGGGCGGGTCAGGAGAAGAGGGTGCTCACGGATTCGCCGTTGTGGATGCGGCGCATCGCTTCGGCCAGGGCCGGCGCCACGGAGAGGATCTCCAGTTTCGGCACCCGCTTGTCGGCGGGGATCGGCACCGTGTTGGTGCAGACGATCTCCAGCACACCCTCCTGCTCGCTCAGCCGCTGCAACGCGCCACTGGAGAAGAGGCCGTGCGTACAGGCCAGCCGGATCGAGCGGACCTTCCGCTCGCGCAGGTGCTCCATCAGCTCGATCACCGTGCTGCCCTTGGCGATCTCGTCGTCGAGCACGATCACGTCCCGGTCGGCCACGTCGCCGATCACCGCACTGATCTTGACCCGGTCGTCGCTGAACCGCTGCTTCGCCCCGGCGGCCACCGGGGTGCCGAGCCGCCGGGCGAACGCCGCCGCCTCCTTGGCGTTGCCGAGGTCCGGCGAGACCACCACCGTGTTGCTCAGGTCGTAGCGGGTGAAGTGGTCGGCCAGCTCACGTAGCGCGTGCAGGTGGTCGACCGGCACGCTGAAGAAGCCGTGCACCTGGGGCGAGTGCAGGGTCATCGCCAGCACCCGGTCCGCGCCCGCCGAGGTGAGCAGGTCGGCGACGAGCCGTCCGCCGATCGAGATGCGCGGCGCGTCCTTCTTGTCCGACCGGGCGTACGCGTAGTGCGGCAGCACCACGGTGATCCGGCCGGCCGAGGCGCCCCGGGCAGCGTCGATCATGAGCAGCAGCTCGACCAGGTTCTCCTGCACGGGCGGCACCAGCGGCTGGATCAGGAAGACGTCCCGCTCCCGGCAGTTGGCCTGTAGTTGCACTTCCAGGCAGTCGTTGGCGAACCGGGACACCCGTACCGGATGTAGCGGCACGCCGAGATGGGCGCAGATCTCGGCGGCGAGTTCGGGATGGGCGGTTCCACTGAAAACGGCGATGTCACGCACGTCTGCACATCGTACGGACGGGAACCGGGCCGGGCCCGGTCGGCCGGCGGAAGGCGGAAGGCGGCCGGTCCGGGTACGGTGCTGCCGTGACCCCCCAGTACGTCGCCGCCATCGACCAGGGCACCACCTCCTCACGGTGCATCGTCTTCGACCGGGCCGGGGAGATCGTCTCCGTGGCCCAGCGGGAGCACCGGCAGATCTTCCCCCGGCCGGGCTGGGTGGAGCACGACGCCGAGGAGATCTGGGACAACGTGCAGCGGGTGGTCCGGGAGGCGCTGCACGCCGCGGGCACCGACGCCGCCGGCCTCGCCGCCGTGGGCATCACCAACCAGCGGGAGACCACGCTCGTCTGGGACCGGGCCACCGGCCGCCCGGTGGCCAACGCCGTCGTCTGGCAGGACACCCGCACCGGGCCGCTGCTGCGCGAGCTGGATCAGGCGTACGGCGAGGAACGGTTCCGCTCCCGCACCGGGCTGCCGCTGGCCACCTACTTCGCCGGGCCGAAGCTGCGTTGGCTGCTGGAGCACGTCGACGGGCTGCGTGGGCGCGCCGAGGCCGGCGAGGTGCTCTTCGGCACGATGGACAGCTGGCTGATCTGGAAGCTGACCGGCCGGCACGTCACCGACGTGACCAACGCCAGCCGCACCCTGCTGATGGACCTGGCCACCCTCGACTGGGACCCGGAGTTGCTCGACGCGATGGGTGTGCCGGCCGCGATGCTGCCGGAGATCCGCAGCTCCGCCGAGGTCTACGGGGAGGCCACCGGGGTGCTGGCCGGGGTGCCGGTGGCCAGCGCGCTCGGTGACCAGCAGGCCGCCCTGTTCGGGCAGACCTGCTTCCAGCCGGGCGAGGCCAAGTGCACCTACGGCACCGGCGCCTTCCTGTTGCTCAACACGGGTGCCAGCCCGGTCCCCTCCACCCACGGCCTGCTCACCACGGTCGCCTACCGCATCCACGGCCAGCCCGCCGCGTACGCGTTGGAGGGGGCGATCGCGGTCACCGGTTCGCTGGTGCAGTGGCTGCGCGACAACCTCGGGTTGATCTCCACCGCGCCCGAGGTGGAGGAGCTGGCCCGCACCGTCGACGACAACGGCGGCTGTTACGTCGTGCCGGCCTTCTCCGGGTTGTTCGCCCCGCACTGGCGCAGCGACGCACGCGGGGTGATCGCCGGCCTGACCGGCTACATCACGAAGGGGCACCTGGCCCGGGCGGCGCTGGAGGCGTCGGCCTGGCAGACCCGCGAGGTGGTCGACGCGATGAACGCCGACTCCGACGTAGCGCTGCGCCGGCTCCGGGTGGACGGCGGGATGACGGCCAACCGGCTGCTGATGCAGTTCCTCGCCGACGTGCTCGACGTGCCGGTGGTCCGGTCCCGGATCACCGAGACCACCTGCCTCGGTGCCGCGTATGCGGCCGGCCTGGCGGTCGGCTTCTGGCCGGACCTGGCGACGCTGCGCGGCCAGTGGCGCTCCGACGCGCAGTGGGAGTCGACGATGGAGCCGGCGCACCGGGAGCGGGAGCTGCGCAACTGGCGCAAGGCCGTCCAGCGCACCCTCGACTGGGAGAACTGACCGCCGTGCGGGCTCAGTTCCAGCGGTTGCCGGTGAGCTTCTCGTACACGTCCACGTAGCGGGCCCGGGTCGCCTCGACCACCTCGGCCGGCACCTCGGGCGCCGGGGCCTGCTTGTCCCAGCCGCTCTGCACCGCCCAGTCCCGGACGTACTGCTTGTCGTAGGAGAACTGCGCCCGGCCCGGCTGGTACGACTCCGCCGGCCAGAACCGGGACGAGTCGGAGGTGAGCAGTTCGTCGCCGACGGTCAGGGTGCCGTCCGGCGCCCAGCCCAGCTCGATCTTGGTGTCGGCGACCAGGATGCCCCGGTCGGCGGCCAGCTCGGCGCCCCGGCGGTAGACGTCGATCGTGATCCGGCGCAGCCGCTCGGCGGTCTCGGCGCCGACCTTGTCCACCACCTCGGCGAAGGTGATCGGCTCGTCGTGCTCACCCACCGGCGCCTTGGTCGACGGGGTGAAGATCGGCTCGGGCAGGATGGACGCCTCGACCAGGCCGCGCGGCAGCTCGACGCCGGAAACCGCCCCGGTGCGCTGGTAGTCCTTCAGGCCGCCGCCGGTCAGGTAGCCCCGGGCGACGCACTCGACGGGAACCATCTCCAGCCGCCGGCAGCGGATCGCCCGACCGGCGAACTCCGCCGGCACGTCGGTGGCGGAGATGACATGGTTCGGCACCACGTCGGCCAACTGCTCGAACCACCACAGGGAGAGCGCGGTGAGCAGTTTGCCCTTGTCGGGGATCGGCGTCGGCAGCACCACGTCGTAGATCGAGATGCGGTCGGAGGCGACCAGGATCAGGTCCTCGCCGTCGGCGTAGACGTCCCTGACCTTGCCCGAGTGCAGAAGTTCCACGCGCGTTAGTACACCATGCGGGCCGCGTACGGCCTCCCCCGGTGGCCGCTGGCATCGATGCGTACGGCTGGGGCACCGCGGTGTGGCCGGACGTACGTTGACACCCTCCCGCGACGCCTGCGTGAATGATCCGGCCGCCCGCCCCACCGGTCCGCCAGGAGTTTTCGTGTCCGCTGTCCGTTCCCCGCTGCTCCGCGCCGGAGCGGATCCGGGCCGGCGGCGGCTGCTCGCCGCGTTGCTGGGCGCCCCGGTGCTCGCCACCGGCGGGCTCACCGGGTGCGGCGAGGACCGGGCGGCCCCGGTGCAGACCGAGCCGGTCGAGCTGTCGGTGTTCTGGTACGGCGGGGCGAAGCGGGCCGAGCTCACCGAACGGGTGCTGCGGCTCTACACCGACCGCAACCCCCGCGTCGGCTTCCGGGTCACCTGGCAGGGCCCCGACGGCTACTACGACCGGCTGGCCACCCAGGCCGTGGGCGGCAACGTGCCCGACCTGATCCAGCTCGACGACAGCATGCTCACCGAGTACGCCCGCCGCGAGATCGTCCTGGACCTCAGCGAGTACGTCGCCGACCACCGCCTGGACCTGCGCACCCTGCCCGCGGGCCTGGTCCGGTACGGGCAGGTCGACGGGCGCACGGTCGGCGTCGCCGCGGCGCAGACCGCCGCCGCCGTGGTCTACGACCGCACGCTGCTGCGCCGGCTGCGGCTGCCCGAGCCGAGCACCGGAATGTCCTGGGCCGAGTACGTCGCCTGGGCGGGGCGGGTCACCCGGGCCGGCGAGGGCCGGGTGGCCGGCACGATGGACCCGTCCGGCGACTACCGGGCATTCTGGCTCTGGCTGCGCGGCCGGGGCGACGAGCTCTACCGGGATCGACAGCTCGGCTTCGGTGCCGACGCGCTGATCGAGTGGTTCGAGCTGTGGCGTCGCGCCCGGTCCGGCCGGGCCACCCCGAGTGCCGCCCTGGTCGAGCAGGCCGACGGCGGCGAACCGGCCCGGCAGCTCGTGGTCACCGGCGCCACTGCCGCCTCGTTCGCCTGGTCACACCAACTGCCGGAACTCCAGCGGCTCACCGACACCGAACTCGGCCTGGCCGCCCTGCCAGGTCCTCCGGGGGCACAGTGGCACCGGGCGTCGATGTACTGGGCGGCCTTCCGGGGCACCCGGCAACCCGCCCTGGTCGCGGACGTGATCAACTTCCTGACCGGCAACGGCGAGGCGGGCGCCGTGCTCGGTCACGAGCGCGGGCTCAGCCCCAGCCTCGCCGTGCGCAGCTACGTCGAGGCCGGCATCACCGATCCGACGCAGCGGCGCGCGGCGGCCCTCGGCACCGCGCTGGCCAACCGGCTGGGGCCGGCGCCCAACCCACCGCCGCAGGGCCATCCCCGGGTGCGGGCGCTGCTGCTGGAGGCCGCCGAGAACGTCCGTGGCGGCGCGGCCGGCACCCGGGCGGCCACGGCCCGTTTCATGGCCCAGGCGAACGCCGCGCTGGCCGGATAGGCCCAGTCGCCGCGAAGGCAGCACCCGACGGGTACCGGGGCGTGCGGCTCCAGCCTGGGGCGGCGCGGTGGTAACCGGGGCGTGGTGCTCCCGGCGCGGCGCGATGGGGCCGCAGCGTGCTGCCTCGGGCCGGCTCGGCGGCGGTGCCGCGACTCAGCGCGGCGGGCCGCCCCGGCGGTTGCGCATCATGCGCAGCAACAGGAAGACGACGCCGGCGACCACGACCAGGCAGCAGAGCAGGCCGATGAAGCCGAACCCGCCACCGCGCCGCCGCCGCGCGGCCTCCACCACGAGCTCACCAGTGCCGGTGGACGCCCAGGCCGCGACGGGCACGAACACCGACAACACGACAACACCGAGGACGGCGGTCAACCGGCCCCACCACTTACCAAAAGAAGACATGTCCACATCCTCGCCGACAACCGCAACCTCGGCACGTCGGTCGGCCCGGGAACGTACCGCCGGGTCCGGCGACGGCCCCGCCGGTCGGCCCGGCCCGATGCTCCGGTGGGGTGCGCAGCCGGCAGGTGCAGACGGCGACGTCGGAGCCCGGAAATGCGGAACGGCTCCGAGGAGATATCCTCGGAGCCGTTCCGATCGTGGTAGCGGGGACAGGATTTGAACCTGCGACCTCTGGGTTATGAGCCCAGCGAGCTACCGAGCTGCTCCACCCCGCGTCGGCTCGTTAACAGTAGCGCACCCGACGTCGCGATGATCAGCGGACCCCCCAACCGACTGAGGCCACCGCCCCCGACCAGCGCAAACAGCCTGCCAGCCGTCGCAGTGCGCCCACGACCCGCAGCCCGTCGCCCATCACTCGACGCCCGGTTCCCCGCCACATCAGGCGAAGATTTCCGCGAGAAGTGACCGGGGCCACACAATCCACGGACGATCCGGAACGTTGAAGGACGGCGACGGCAGCACGCCGGCGGGAGGCGCGGACGCTCCGGCATACACCGGGCAAGGCCGACACCAGACCCGCGAGGCGGGCGGCCGACGGTCGCGAGGCAGGCGGTCGTGGAAAGCGGAACGGCTCCGAGGAGATATCCTCGGAGCCGTTCCGATCGTGGTAGCGGGGACAGGATTTGAACCTGCGACCTCTGGGTTATGAGCCCAGCGAGCTACCGAGCTGCTCCACCCCGCGTCGGTTTCTATACGGTATCCCACCTACCCCCGTCGCCGCAAAACGACCCCGGTGGCCGGCCGCCCGGGTCCGAAATCCGGCCCGGGCGGCACACCCCTCAGCGCAGCCAGTCCTCGATCGCGTCCACCGCCCGTCGACTGTCGATGTCGACCTGGGCCCGCGTCGACGAGGTGCCCTCCCAGCCCTGCTCCCAGAGCACGGTCACCACGTCGCCGACCCTGATCGCCCGGACCAGCCGGACCTCGTCGCCGCCCGTGGGGTTGCCGTCGACGTCCCGGGCCGGCGTCCGGATCTCGAACAGCACCGACCCGTCGCCGAAGCCGTCATCGGCCAGCAGCCGCAGTCGGGAGGTCGACGCGTTGCCGCCGCCCACCCCGGGCTGCGCGGGGCAGTCCCGCACCGCCGCCCGCAGCTCGCGAAGGAACTCGTCGGCCCGCCCCGGCCGGTAGAGGGTGATGGTGTGCGCGTAGCTGCCGTCCGGGACGTACCCCGGTGGGGTCGGGGGCAGCTTGTAGGCCAGGTTGCGGGTGCGGCGCTGCACGATCCCGGCGTCGCTGCGGTAGCGGGCGTCACAGAGCGCCGGCAGCGCGTCGGTGTCCCGGAAGGCCGGTTCCATGCCCGTCCGGTTCCCGGCCGCCTGGACGAAGAACGCCCGATCCGGTACGGAGCGGGGTGCCCGCGGCGGTGCGGCGCCGGTGCCTCCCGCCGTCGCCGCGGGCGTGCCCGTCGCCCGGGGCGGGCCGCTGGACGGAGTCGTGGCGTTCGGCGGTGCGGACGCGGCCGGCGACGCCGGTACGGTCGCCTGCGGCGGGACGGCGGCGGGCGGCGCAACGGGACCGCGCTCCTCGGCGAGCACCAGCCCGGTGCCGGTCGCCAGCCCACCGACCAGCAGTGCCGTTCCGAGCGCGGCACCAGTGATCCGGCGCCGGGCCCGTCGGTCGGCACGCCTGCGCAGGCCCCCGGGGCCGGCCAGGCTGCGGCCGTCGGCATCCTCGGCGAGCGACCGGTAGAGATCGGACAGTTCACGCGACATCGTTCGCCTCCAACTCCTCGGCGGGCAGGCCGGGCAGCAGCGTGGCCAGCCGCGCCCGCCCCCGCGACAACCAGGACTTCACGGTGCCGGCGGGCACCTGCGTCTCCCGGGCGATGTCCCGCACCGACATGTCGAAGAGGTAGTGCAGGGCGAGCGCCTGCCGCTGGGCGGCCGGCAGCCGGCGCAGCGCGCCCGCCAGCAGCACGGCATCCTCGTTCGGCGGCAGCACCGGCTCGGGCGGGCCGGTGCGGCTCAGCGCCGCGCGCCAGCCCTGCAACCGGCGCCACCGGTCGGTGGCCAGCCGGGCGACCACCAGCCGCAGCCAGGCCTCCGGCGCCGGGTGGGCGGCCAGCGCCCCCCACTGCCGCCAGGCCCGGGCGTACGCCTCCTGCACCAGGTCCTGCGCCTCGGTGTGGTCACCGGCCACGGCGTGGCCGTAGCGGAGCATCCGCCGGGAGGTGCTCCGGTAGAACTCGTCGAAGCTCGTCGCGTCTCTCATGTCCCCGACCCACGCTCCCCGGTCGTACCCGCCTCTTGCAGGAGAGACGGCAGCACGGGGCGGCGGGTTGCGGGTGCCCGGCCGGTCGTCGTGAACGCGACAGCGCCCCCGGCGTCGGGACCGGATCGGTCCGTGTGCCGGGGGCGCTGCCGGGAGTGGCGCGGGTCAGCCGCCCGGGGTGGGTGTGGCGCTGCCGCCCGGTGCCGGGGATGCCGGCGCGCTGCCGCCGGGCGACGGGGAGGCCGCCGGAGCGCTGGCCCCGGGGGCCGGGGTGCTGGCGGCCCGCTGGGCCTGCTGGAAGGCGGTGAGCGCCTCGTCCAGCGCCTTCAACGCGCGCCCGTACCGCTCGAAGTCACCCGAGGTCTGCGCGGCCCGGACCTCCGTGATGGCGGTCTGGACGCGGGTCGCCGCCTCGGCCAGCTCACCGGTCATCGGGGGCGCGGTTCCGCCGGGCGGGGTGCCACCGGCCGGCGGCGGGGTGCCACCGGCCGGCGGCGGCGTGCCCGGGGCCGCGGCCTGCTTGCCCTGCTCGACGAGCTGCTTGATGCCGTCGGCCACGTTGTTGGCCAGCACCACGTAGGAGCCGCCGTCGCCGTAGGACATCAGCACCCGCTGCAACAGCGGCGGCGCGTTCTGCGCGGCGGTCTTCACGTAGACCGGCTCGATGTAGAGCATGCCGTCGCCGAACGGCAGGGAGAGGAGGTTGCCGTACTGCACCTGGGCCTGCTGGGACTGCAACAGGTTGAGCTGCTGCCGGATGTTGGCGTTGTTGGTCATCGACTGGTGCACCTGCACCGGGCCGGATACCCGGGTCTGGTCGGGCAGGTCGAGCACCTCCAGCCTCGGCTGCCCGTCAACGTACGACCCGGAGATCAGCGCGGCGAGGTTCTCCCGGCCGTTCGGAGTGACCGCCGAGGTGAGCTGGAAGCGGGCCGAGTCCTGGCCGGGGAACTGCGTGTAGAGGTAGTAGGGCGGCTGCTTCTGGCCGGTGTCGGGGGCGTCCGGCACGTTCGGCACCTGCCAGAAGTCCGTCTCCGAGTAGAAGGCACCGGGATCCGTCACGTGGAACCGGGTCATCAGGTTGCGCTGCACCTTGAACAGGTCGCTCGGGTAGCGGAAGTGCTCGGCCAGCTCCGCCGGGATCTCCGACTTCGGCACCACCAGGTCACCGCCGAACGCCTTGTTCCAGGCCTTGAGCACCGGGTCGGTCTCGTCGAACTCGTAGAGCCGGACCGTGCCGTCGTACGCGTCGACGGTGGCCTTCACGGAGTTGCGGATGTAGTTGACGTTCTCCCGGGCGAGCTGGAAGGTGCCCCGACCGGTCAACTCGTCGGCCGTCTGCTCCTGGAGGTTGACCCGCTCGGCGTACGGGTAGGTCGCCGCCGTCGTGTAGCCGTCGATGATCCACTGGATCCGGCCGTCCACCACCGCCGGGTACGGGTCGCCGTCGAGGGTGAGGAACGGGGCGACCTTCTCCACCCGGTCCCGGGGGTTGCGCACGTAGAGCAGCTTGGAGTCGTCGTTGACCGCGTCGGAGAGCAGGAAGTTCGACTCCTGCTCCTTGATCGCGTAGAGCAGCCGGCGCGGGAACGAGCCGATCTCGACGCCACCCTCGCCGGTGTACGTGTAGGACTCGCCGCCCTCGCCGACCGGGCGGTCGAACTCCGCCTTCCGTTCCGGGTCGCTCTGGCCGACGATCGCGTAGTCGCTGGAGTCCATCCGCTCGCCGTAGTAGACACGGGGCTGCTTCGCCGCGATCTGCTCGGTCTGCGCGGCGCACTGCTCGCTCGTCTGCTGCTGGCCCTGCTCCTTCTGCTGCTCCTGCGGGTCGCCCAGGAAGCCGGAGACGAAGAAGGGCTGGCCGCCGCAGACCACCCGGTTGCCGGGCGCCGCCACGAGCCCGTAGCCGTGGGTGTAGACGGTGTGCCGGTTGATCCAGGTGTTCTGCTGGGGGGTCAGCTGCCGGTAGTTGACCTCGCGGAGGCCGACCACGTAGTCCTGCACCTTGCCGTTGACCCCGTACCGGTCGACGTCCAGCTTCTCGCCGAAGTCGTAGAACTGCCGGACCTGCTGGCGCTGGGTGTACGTCTCGGAGACCAGTTGCGGGTCGAGCAGCCGGATGTTCGGCACCACGGAGGTGTCCGTGGCCAGGCTCGCCGGTGGGGTCAGGTTGCTCGCCGCGTACGGCGTGGTGGTGGCCGCCGTCAGACCGAACGCGGCACGGGTGGCCGTGATGCTGCGCTCGATGAACGGCGCCTCCTTCTCCTTCGCGCTGGGCTTGACCTCGAAGGTCTGCACCGCCCAGGGGTAGATGCCGCCGATGGCGACCGCGGAGACGCCCAGCAGGGCGAGCGAGATGCCCGGCCAGACCAGGTTCCGCATCCAGGCGTTGGAGAAGACGATGATCGCGATGGCCACCACGATGGAGATGTAGGCGAGGATCTCCTTGGCCGGCAGCAGCGCGTTGACGTCGGCGTAGCCGGCGCCGTAGACGGGTCCGTCGCCGTACTCCAGCAGCATCGCCCGCCGGTCCAGCACGTACGCGAGCGCCTTGAGCAGGACGAAGACCGCGACGAGCGTGCTCAGGTGGGCGCGGGCGGCGTTGGTCATCCGGTCGCCGACACCCTGCAGCCGGACGCCGCCGAAGATGTAGTGCACGGCGAGCGCGCCGATCACGGAGAGCACCACCGCGGTGAAACCCACCCCGAGCAGGTAGCGCAGGAACGGCAACTGGAAGACGTAGAAGCCGACGTCGATGCCGAACTCGGGGTCCTTCACGCCGAAGTCCCCGCCGTTACGGAAGAGCAGCCACTGGTTCCACCGGCTCTGCGCCGACAGCCCGGCGAAGAGGCCGACCACGACGGCGAGCAGCGAGATCCACAGGCCGAGCCGGGGGCTCAGCAGCATCCGGTAACGCTCCAGGGTGACCTGCTCCGGCGAGTGCGGGCGCAGTCGGGGGCGCAGCCGCTGGGCCAGCCAGAGGTTCCCGCCGACCATCGCCGCCATGCCCAGACCGACGGCGAGGAAGAGCACCAGCCGGGTCGTCAGCACCCCCGTGAAGACCCCGGTGTAACGAACCTCGTCGAACCACAGCCAGTCCGTCCACGCCTGGACACCCCAGCCGAGCAGGGTGAAGAGCACGAACACCCCGACCAGGACACCGATCGTGACGCGTCCGCGTCGGCTCATCCTCGGCAGGGGGCTGCTGCTACGCATGACCACTGTTGGCTCCGCACGCTCGATATGATCGGCTCCGACCAGGCACCCAGAGTACGGGGTGTTCCTGAACGTGTCGGTCCAAGGTCACACGGCGACTGCCCGGCGCCACGCCGGATGGCAGAAGCGTCGATGGGCGCGCAGGCTCGTCGGGACGTCTGCCGGTCCTCGCCCCGCACGCCGAAGCGGCACAGGCCGGCTGATCCGCAGCCCGGGCGAACCACCCACGCGGCGGCGGTCAGCAGCGGGTCGGCTGGCCCCCGGCGCGCAGCGTCTCCAGCGCGGTCAGTGCCTCGTCCAGCGAGCCGACCTTCAGCAGCGGCAGCCCGGGCTGCGGGTTGCGGACGGCCTCTGCGCAGTTGTCCGCCGGCACCAGGAAGACCGCCGCGCCGGCTTTCTTCGCGCCCACCAGCTTCTGGGCGATGCCGCCGATCGGGCCGACCCGACCGGAGTCGTCGATCGTGCCGGTGCCGGCGATGACCTTCCCGCCGGTGAGGTCCTCCGTGGTCAGCTTGTCCACGATGCCGAGGGCGAACATCAGGCCGGCGCTCGGTCCGCCGATGTCCGCCAGGTCGATGCTGAGGGTGAACGGGTGCGGCTGCTGCTGCTCGATCTCGACGCCGATGCGAGGGCGGCCGTCCTGCTCCCGACTGGTGACCGTCGCCGTCGCGGCGGTGCCGCCCCGGGTGTAGCCGATCTCCAGCGCGGTCCCGGCCGGCTTCGCCCGGATCAGCTCGGTGAGCCGGGCCGCCAGCGGCACCGGCTGCCCGTCGACCGAGGTCAGCACGTCACCGGGCTTGAGCGCGCCGGCAGCCGGGCCGTCGGCGGCGACGGTCTTGACCACCACCTGCACCGGGTACCCCAGCTCGAGCAGCGCCGCGGTCTCCGCGCTGGTCTGCGAGACCTTGAAGTCCTCCGCGTTGCGTTCCTCGACCTCCTCACGGCTCTCCCCGGGCGGGTACACCAGCTCGCGGGGCACCACCGCCTCGTCGCCGGAGAACCAGCCCTGGATCGCCGAGCGCAGCTTGACCGTGGGCTGCACCCCGACCGTGGTCAGCCGGAGCTGACCGGCGGAGGTGGATGTCTCCCGGCCGGTGACCTGGATGACCTCCTTGCCGTTCTCCTTGCCCAGCGTGTTGACGGTCGGCCCCGGGCCGAGCACCACGTACGGGATGGGCGCGCCGAGCACGCCGATGCTGAGCAGAGCGGTGAGCAGAGCACCGACCAGGACGGTCACGCCGCGACGTCTCATGCGGCAGAGCGTACCGACCAGGGCCGGGGCGTCCGGCGGGTGAATCACGACTTCGCCCTCAGCGCAACGCCAGCGGCGGCTACCTGGGGCGCGGCGCGCGTACCGTAGACGTCGTGCCTGATATTCCGTTCGGTTTCGCGCTCCCCGGTGGGCAACCACCAGACCCCAACGATCCCGCGCAGATGCAGCAGTTCATGTCGCAGTTGCAGCACCTGCTCTCCGCGTCGGGCAGCGGGCCGGTCAACTGGGACCTGGCCCGGCAGGTGGCCGCCAGCCAGCTCGCCGCCTCGGGCGACCCGGCGGTGTCGCCTTTCGAGCGCAACGCGGTGGAGGAGGCGTTGCGGCTCGCCGACCTGTGGCTGGAGCCGGCCTCCGCCCTGCCCTCCGGCATCCAGACCTCGGTGGCCTGGAACCGCAACGAGTGGATCTACAAGACGCTCGACGTCTGGCGCAAGCTCTGCGACCCGGTCGCCAGCCGGATGGTCGGCGCGATGGGCGACCTGGTGCCGCCGGAGGCGCGCGCCCAGCTCGGCCCGATGCAGTCGATGGTCGCCACCCTCGGTGGCGCGCTCTTCGGCGGCCAACTCGGCCAGGCGCTCGGCTCGCTCGCCGCGGAGGTGCTCTCCGCCGGCGACATCGGGCTGCCGCTCGGCCCGGCCGGCACGGCCGCACTGGTCCCGGCCAACATCCGGGCGTACGGCGAGGGCCTGGAGCTGCCCGAGGACGAGGTCCGCCTCTACGTGGCCCTACGCGAGGCCGCCCACCAGCGGCTCTTCCAGCACGTGCCGTGGCTGCGCGGGCACGTGCTCAACGCCGTGGAGATGTACGCCGCCGGCATCAAGGTCAACCGGGAGGCGATCGAGGAGGCGATGGGCCGGGTCGACCCGACCGACCCGGAGTCGATGCAGGCGATCGCGTTGGAGGGCATCTTCACCCCGGAGGACAGCCCGGCGCAGAAGGCGTCGCTGGCCCGGTTGGAGACCGCCCTGGCCCTGGTCGAGGGCTGGGTGTGCCACGTGGTGGACAGCGCGGCGAACGGCCGGCTGCCCAACGTCGTGAGCCTCGGCGAGGCGTTCCGCCGCCGCCGGGCCGCCGGTGGCCCGGCTGAGCAGACCTTCGCGGCGCTGGTCGGCCTGGAGTTGCGTCCGCGCCGGCTGCGCGAGGCGGCGGCGCTCTGGGCGGCGCTGACCGAGCACCGGGGCATCGCCGGCCGGGACGCCCTGTGGGGCCACCCCGACCTGCTCCCCTCCGACGACGACTTCGCCGACCCGGTGGCGTTCGCGATGTCCGAGTGGGATCTCGGTGAGTTGGAGAGCTTCGACTTCAGCGCGCCGGGCGGGCCGGAGGAGAAGGCCCCGGGCGAGCCGGAGCGGCGCCCGGACGACACCGAGGACGGCGACTCCCGCCCCTGACCCGCCGACGGCGGCTGCCGCCCGACCCGCCCTGGGCCGGGCGGCCTGCGGTCGTGGTCCGGGTCAGGCGACCCCGTCGTGCTCCGGGTCAGGCGGCCGGGCCGCGCCCCGGATCAGGCAGCCCGATCGCGGCCCGGGTCAGGCGGCCGGGCCGCGTCCCGGGTAGGGCAGCCCGATCGCGGTCGGGCAGCCCGATCGCGCGCCGGGTAGGGCAGCCCGATCGCGGCCCGGGTAGGGCTGTGATCGGGCGACCAACCCCGGGCGATGCTCGGGTCAGCGAGGCCGGGCGGTGCCGGAGAGCAGCGCGCGGGTGGTTTCCCAGCCCTCGACCGCCGGATCGAGGAAGGCCAGGTCGCCTGGCCCGCGCAGGCGCCGCCAGGCCGGGGTGACCGCCAGGTCGCCGGGTCGCGGTGCCACCGCGCGCACGGCCGCGGGTCGCGTGGTGTCCAGGTCCAGTGCCGGCAGCCACGCCGGTACGGGCAGGCGCGCGGCCACACCGATCAGCCCCGGTCCGCCGCCCTCGACCGGGGCGACCGCGACCGGCTGGGTGGTGAGCGTCCGCAGCAGCTTGCCGATGGTCAGGCCCGGCACGTCGGGCGCGTCACCGGCGATCACAGCCACCTGGTCGTAGCCGGAGTCGGCGAGAGCGGCGAAGACAGCGTTCGGAGTCACCTCGGGCACCTCGTGCACGGCCGTGCCCGGCCACACCACCGCGTCGGCCAGCCGCCGGTCTGCCGGAGTGACGGCGACCGCCGTCTCCACCTCGTTGAGCGTGGCGAGCAGGTCGACCACGTCCTCGGCGAGCGCGGCCCGCCAGTCCACCGGGTCGATGCCGGGCGGCGCCCAGGCCACCGGTCCGAGCAACGCCACCACCACACGTCGGGCCACCCCACGACCCTAGCCGGATCCCACGCAGACCACGGCGCGGCACGACGCCCCGGCGCGCTGCCCGGGACCACGAGCCCGGGACTGCCGGTCCGGGACCGCCAGTCCGGGACCGCCAGTCCGGGACCGCCAGTCCGGGACCGCCAGTCCGGGACCGCCAGTCCGGGACCGCCAGTCCGGGACCGCCAGTCCGGGACTCCGGCCTGGAGCCACGGATCCGGCACAACGGGTGCGGAACGACGAGCGACGCCAGAAACCAGAGGCGACAGGCACCCAACCCGAGGCCGGGCGGTCGTCGGGAGACGGTGTCGAGATCTTGGTAGGAACAGGCCCCTGGAGGGGCCGTTTCGTACCAAGATCTTGCCAACTCCAGCTCTGCGGCCGGCCCCGTCGACCTCAACCGCAGTGGTGGGCGGGCGTCAGGGCGCGTCGACGACCTCGCGCTCGGCGTCAGCCAGCGTCAGCCGACCCCGTCGACGTCAGCCGACCCCGTCGACGTCAGCCGACCCCGTCGACGTCAGCCGGCGCAGTCGACGTCAGCCGGCGCAGTCGACGCCAGCCGACGCAGTCGACGTCCGGCAGCCCCGGCGGGTGCCGGGCAACGCTGGCGGGGTGATGTGCGCGACGGGGATGATGTGCGCGACGCTGGCGCCGAGGGGTCAGTCCGTCAACGGGGTACCGGAGGCCGCCGCGACCCCCTCCAGGTAGCCGCGCGCCCGCTCGGACTTCGGGTAGCGCGCGACGAGCGCCCAGAACCGGGCGTTGTGGCTGGGCACGATGAGGTGTACCAGCTCGTGCAGGAGCACGTAGTCGATCACCCAGTCGGGCATGTCCTGGATCCGGTGCGAGATGCGGATCGTGCCGTCGGCCGGGGTGCAGGACCCCCACCGGCCGTTCTGGTTGGTGACCCAGCGGACGCTCGCCGGTACCGCCTGCGTGCCGTGCTCGGCGAGGTAGAGCTTGATCAGACGGGTGGCCCGGGCGAGCAGCTCGGCGTCGGACCGGGCGAGGCGCCCCTCCCGGGCGGCGAGGCGGGCGAGCATCCGGTCGACCCACTCGCTCTCCTCGGCTCGGGAGAACTGGGCCGGGATGAGGACGACGACCCGCTCGCCATCGCGGTACGCGGACACCGTGCGTCGCCGACGCTGGCTGCGCCGCACTTCGACGACCGGCTTCCGCACCCCTGCCATCAGTGGGCCGCGCAGCCTCGGATTCCTGCCACGAAGGAAAGCTAATGCGTACTGACCAGGGGTCCGCAAGGGTCAACACCCCGACATCCGCCCGGAAAATGGCGATTGGTCGGCCGGAGTCCCGAAAAAATATTTGCCGGATCACGGCGATTCGTCGCCGTCACCCTTCGTGGCGGCCGTCCGCAGGGCGCGACGGGGACGAACCCCACCGTAGGTGATCTCCGTAGCGGGCGCAGCTCGGGGTGCCCCGCACGGGGTATCTGGCCGGGTTCGGTCGGCGTGTCCCCGCCAAACTGACTTATCCGACGTAATTCGCCGTGCACACTCTCGACGTCGACTTGCTCACAGTGACGAAGCACAGCTGACATGGAACTGCCCAGACCTGGGTAGGGTCCGCGGACCAGCGGTCACGAGCGTGGCCGTGGGAAGACGACCCAGCGCCGGTGCCCGAGTGGCCCGCCGCCGGGAACCCGCCGGGACGGCATCGGCCGGCGGACGAGACGAGGAGGGCACCGTGGCCGACCAGGCCCAGACCTACAACGGTTACTGCGTCAAGTGCAAGGAGAAGCGGGACTTCGAGGGCCGCGTCGAGGTCTCGAAGACCGGGATGAACATGGCCAAGGGCAAGTGTCCGGTCTGCGGCACAACAGTGAACCGCATCCTGGGTAAGGCGAAGGTCTGACCCAGGATGCGTCGGAGGGGGCGGCCGTCGGCCGCCCCCTCCTGCATGACCGCACCTGCATCCGGAACCGACCCCGACGCCTGGCGCACCCGCCCCCGGCCGACGCACTCATCAACTCCGCCCGGCCCGCGCACCCGGCGCCCAGCGCTGGCGCACCCGGCCGCCACACTGTCGGCTCGCCGACATGGTTACCGGCGGGTTGTGGATATCCCGGGATTTCCTGTGGACAACCCTGGACAGGGCAGCGCGCACCTGTGGACAACGATCGACGGTGAGCGTGGACACGGTCACGATTCGTGTCATGCGCCGTGTCACGCTGCCCCGTCCCACCCTGCTGCCGGGCCTCACCAGACTCTGGCGGAACCGCCACACCCTCCAACTCGGCGTCGAGCCTGGCCGCGCCGTGCTGCTGGAGATCACCGATCCCCGGGCTGCCCGACTGCTCGACCTGCTCGACGGCACCCGCAGCGAACGCCTCGTCGTGGAACACGCCGTCGCCGCCGAGGTGGCCCCCGACGAGGCCCGCGCCCTGCTCGACGCCCTGCGGACCGCAGGCCTGGTCGTACCCGCGCACACCCTGCTGCCGAAGGACCTGGCCGGCCTGCCCCGGGCCCGGCTCACCGCCGAGGCCGGGGCGCTCGCCCTGGCCGCCGCACGGCTGCCCGGCACACCCGCCCAGATACTGCGCCGGCGGCTGGCCGCCCGGGTGGTGGTCAGCGGCACCGGCCACCTCGGCGCCCCGGTCGCTCTCGCGCTGGCCCAGGCCGGCGTCGGGCACGTGCACCCGGACCTGGCCGGCCCGGTGCGACCGGCGGACCTGGTCGGCACCGGCATCCCGGCCGCCGCGCTCGGCCGGCCGCTCGCTCCGGCGGTACGCGACGCCGTCGAACGGACCGCCCCCGGCACGGGCACTGGTCCCCTCCGGCGGGGCCGGGTCGACCTGGTCGTGCAGCTCGGCGCGGACCGACCGGCCGCCCTGCTCGCCGCCGTTCACACCCAGCGCCGCCAGCCGCACCTGCTGCTCGGCCTCCGCGAGGGTGTGCCCGTGGTCGGCCCACTCGTCCGCCCACCAGCCGGCCCCTGCCTGAACTGCCTCGACCTGCACCGGGCGGACCGGGACCCGGACTGGCCGGCGCTGGCCGCCCAGCTCGCCACCGGTGGCGGCGAGCAGGCGTGCGCCACCGCCACCATCCTGGCCGCCGGGGCGTACGCGGCGGCCGAGGCGCTGACCCAGCTCGACGGGGGCACCCCGGAGACCCTGGGCTGCGCGGTGGAGATCACCGGGGCGGGACGGTTCCGTCGCCGGATGTGGCCGCCGCATCCCTCCTGCGAATGCTCCCGACGACGCCGGTGACGCCTCCCGTAGGCGGGGACAGGCACCCAGCCCGGCGGCAGAGCAGCCGCGGGCCCCCGGAGTCGGTAACAATGACCGGGTGACCGACATCCCGCGCCGGGCCGTGTCCCGGACCGCCAAGCTCGCCGCTCTGCCGCTCGGCTTCGCCGGTCGGACCGTCCTCGGCATGGGTAAGCGCGTCACCGGGCTCGCCTCCGACGTGATCTCCGCAGAGATCCAGCAACGCACCGCCGAGCAGCTCTTCAGCGTGTTGGGGCAGCTCAAGGGCGGTGCGATGAAGTTCGGTCAGGCGCTGTCGGTCTTCGAGGCCGCCCTGCCCGAGGAGATCGCCGCCCCCTACCGGCAGGCGCTCACCAAGCTCCAGGAGGCCGCGCCGCCGCTGCCGGTGGCCAGCGTGCACAAGGTGCTCGCCGAGCAGCTCGGCCCGGACTGGCGGGACCGGTTCGTCGAGTTCGACGACACCCCCGCCGCCGCGGCCAGCATCGGCCAGGTGCACCGCGCGGTCTGGCGGGAGCCGGGCTACGGCCCCTCCGGCGCGCCGCACACCCGCGACGTGGCTGTCAAGATCCAGTATCCGGGTGCCGGCGACGCCCTGCTGACCGATCTCAAGCAGCTCTCCCGGCTCGGCGGGATGTTCCGGGCGATCCAGCCCGGGCTGGACGTCAAGCCGCTCCTGGTGGAGCTGCGGGAACGGATCACGGAGGAGCTCGACTACGAGCTGGAGGCCGAGTCGCAGCGCGCCTTCGCCGCCGCGTACGCCGACGATCCGGAGATCCACATCCCGGCGGTGGTCTCCGCGTCGCCCCGGGTGCTGGTCACCGAGTGGATCGAGGGCACCCCGCTGGCGGACATCATCCGCGAGGGCACGGAGGAACAGCGCGACGAGGCCGGCCGGCTGATGGCGATCCTGCACCTGTCCGCGCCGCAGCGGGCCGGGCTGCTGCACGCCGACCCGCACCCGGGCAACTTCCGGCTGTTGGCGGACGGCCGACTCGGCGTGATCGACTTCGGTGCGGTGGCCCGAATGCCGGAGGGCACGCCCGAGCCGATCGGCCGGATCGCCGCGCTGGCGCTGCGGGGCGACGGCGACGAGGTGGTGGCGGGCCTGCGGGCGGAGGGCTTCATCGGTTCCACCGAGCAGCTCGACGCCCAGGCGGTGCTCGACTTCCTCCGTCCGATGCTGGAGCCCATCGCCGCCGAGGAGTTCCGCTTCACTCGGGCCTGGCTGCGCGCGGAGGCGACCCGGTTGGCCAGCCCCCGCTCCCCCGCGTACCAGTTGAGCCGCCAGCTCAACCTGCCGCCGTCGTACCTGCTCATCCACCGGGTGACGCTCGGGTCGATCGGCGTGTTGTGCCAACTGGAGGCGAAGGCGCCCTACCGGGGCATCCTGGAGCGCTGGCTGCCCGGCTTCGCCCCATCGGCTGAGCAGCCGTCCGGCGAGGCGACGGGCTGAGCAGCCGTCCGGCGGGCTGAGCAGCCGTCCGGCGGGCTGAGCAGCCGTCCGGCGGGGCGGCGGCGCTCAGGCACGGAACACGCGAGGGGCGGTGGCCGGAATCCGGCCACCGCCCCTCGGCATCGGGTGGTTCTAGAGAACGCCCAGGTCGCGCGCCGCTCGGTTGCGGCTGTTCATGGCGACGGTACGGGCGGAAAGGGTTGCCTCAGTGCTCGTGGTGGTACGACCGGCCTGAGGCCGGCGCATTCGAGCCCGGGACAACGCTTCGTGAAGTAGTTGCATCTCGGCGACTCCGTCAAGAACGTTCAGCATGGTGGTCAGCTCTCTCGTTGCCGGTGTGGCACCGGCATGGGTGGGATGGATCGGGTACATGTCAGGCCGCCAGCCGGACCGTGGGACGCGACTCGGACAGCCCACTGGCCGCCAGTCGTGCCTCGGCCTCGACCCGGAGCGCCGCGTCACGGGCGAGGTCCTCCTTGCGCGGGCGGCCACGGGGCCGCTTGCGCGGGACGACCGCGCCACGCTCGAAGATCTCGCCGCCCCAGACGCCCCAGGGCTCGGCCCGCTCCACCGCCCCGGCCAGGCACTCGACGCGCAGCGGGCAGTCCCCGCAGAGCGACTTGGCCAGCTCGAGCTCGGCGGGCGAGTCGGAGAACCACAGGTCGGGGTCGAACTTCCGGCAGGACAGGTTCGCCTCCACGTCGACGCTCACGTCGAGCGGTGCCAACGCCAGACTCATCGCCCGGTCACCTCTCTCTCACACTTCGATCTCATGGATCGCATTTCCGACGTACTTCGGGCGGGCAAAAAACTGAGGCCGCGGATCCCGGTAGCGGGTTCCGCGGCCTCGAGGTGAGCCGGTGTCTGATGATCAGACTGGTCTACCTCGAGGTGGAACTCCGCGGGCGTCCATGCGACGCTTGGCAGCATCGACGCCCTTGCCCGTGAAGCCACTGGTGCCCTGGATTCCGTTTGGCGCGGTGGCGAGGATCAGCTCGGCCTGAACCTCGACCCGGTGCACCTGGGAAACCTGCGGTCGCGCAGTGGCGAGGGCCACCCGGACAGCCGACAGCGGAGCGACGACAGCGGGCAGCGCCGCCGGACGCTCGCAGTTGTAGACGATCTCCATCGGGGCCACCTCCTCTGACGTTCTCTCGTGCCGAAACGGTCTCTACCCCTCGTGAGCAGCCCGAATGGTGCCGCTCGCAAGGTGTGTCATGAGGCTATTCCTCGCCACGGGGCGAGGGCAAACGAATTTACGGCGAGATTTCGAAAGTTTTCTCAGGGCAGATCTCGTCGACAGCCGCGCCCGCCACCAGCGCCAGCACCGCCTCCCCGTAGAGGCCGAGCTTCCGGGGCCCGATGCCGGCGATGGCGATCAGCTCCTCCGTCCGGCCGGGGCGCCGCTCCGCGAGCGCGACCAGCGTGGCGTCGGTGAAGACCACATAGGCCGGCACCCGCTGTCCGCCGGCCACCCGCTGGCGCCACGCGTACAGCCGTTCGTGCAACTCCTCGTCGATGTCCGACGGGCAGGTCGGGCAGCGGCCGAGCTTGCGGTCCGGCCCGGCGAGCAGGGTCGCGCCGCAGATCCGGCAGGAGACGATCTGGGTCCGGCGGCGCTCCGGCCGGCGTGCCACCGGAGCGGCCCCGGCCCGCTCCGGCCCGCCGGAGCGGTCGAGCTGCGGCAGGAACCGCGAGGGCCGCCGGGCCCGTCCGCCCGGCGATCGGGCCGAGGCGTACGACAGCCAGAGCCACTCCCGCGCCCGGGTGAGGCCGACGTAGAGCAGCCGGCGCTCCTCCTCGACCTGCTCGACTGTCCTGGCGTACGTGGTGGGCAGGGTGCCCTCGGAGAGGCCGACCAGGAAGACCGCGTCCCACTCCAGACCCTTGGCGGAGTGCAGCGAGGCCAGGGTCACCCCGTCGACCGTGGGCACGTGCTGTGCGGCGGCCCGGCGGGCCAGTTCGTCGTTGAAGTCGGCCAGGGTGACCGGGCGCTCGACCGAGGCGGCGGGCCCGATCGGCAGCACCTGCGGGGTGGCCGCGTACTCCTCGGCGAGTTGCACCAGCGCGGCGAGCGCCTCCCACCGCTCGCGGGCGGCGCCGCCGGCCGGTGCGGCGTCGGGAGCCCAGCCGACCGCGGTGAGCGCCTCGACCACGGCGGTGGGCAGCGGGGTCTCCCCCGGGATCGACCGGGTGGCGGCCCGCAGGGCGACCATCGCCTGCCGGACCTCGACGCGCTCGAAGAACCGCTCCGCCCCCTGCACGACGTACGGCACCTGCGCCTCGGTCAGCGCCTTCTCGTACGCCTCGGACTGCGCGTTGGTCCGGAACAGTACGGCGATCTCCTTCGCCGGGGTGCCGGCGTCGACCAGGGCGCGGCAGCGGGCGGCGACGGCGTTGGCCTCGGCCGGCTCGTCGGTGAAGATCCGTAACTGCGGTTCGGGGCCGGGCGGGCGCTGGCCGACCAGTTCCAGGCGCAGCCGCGCCTCGGCGCCTCGCGCCTGGGAGATCACCGCGTTGGCCAGCCCGACGACCTGCGGGGTGGAGCGGTAGTCACGGACCAGCCGGACCACCGTCGCCCCCCGGTACCGGCGCGGGAAGTCGACCAGGTAGGACGAGGTGGCCCCGGTGAACGAGTAGATCGTCTGGCTGGCGTCGCCGACCACGGTCAGGTCGTCCCGCCCGCCCAGCCACGCCCCCAGCAGCCGCTGCTGGAGCGGGTTGACGTCCTGGTACTCGTCGACGACGAAGTGCCGGTACTGGGCGCGGACCTGCTCGGCGACGTCCCGGTGTTCCTCGATGCCCCAGACCGCGGCGCGCAGCATGTCCTCGAAGTCGATCACCCCGTTGGACCGCTTGAGCCGCTCGTACGCCGCGAAGACCTCGGCGACCCGGGCCGGCTCGTGCGGGGTGTCCCGGATCGCCTTGGCCGCCGCGACGACGTACTCCCCCGGCTCCACCAGCGACGACTTCGCCCACTCGATCTCACCGGCGAGGTCCCGGGCCGCCGCCCGGTCGGTGCGCAGGCCGGCCTTGGCCGCGGCGAGGGTGACCAGGCGGATCTTGCTGTCCAGCAGCTCGGGCATGGCCCTGCCCGCCAGCAGCCGGGGCGCGAAGTAGCGCACCTGACGCAGTGCAGCGGCGTGGAACGTCCGCGCCTGGACGCCGCCCACCCCGAGCGTGGTGAGTCGGGCCCGCATCTCGGCGGCGGCACGGGCCGTGAAGGTCACCGCGAGCACGTGCCGGGCGGAGACCTCCCCGGAGAGCACCCGGTGGGCGATCCGGGAGGTGACCGCGCGGGTCTTGCCGGTGCCGGCCCCGGCCAGGACGCAGACCGGGCCGGCGGGGGCGGTCACGGCCGACCGCTGCTCCGGGTCGAGCCCGGCGAGCACGCGTTCCGATGCTGAGTGAACCACCACAGCGAGGAATTGTCTCAGCTCCGCCGGACGTTGCAGCGGTTAGCCTGGGCTTGATCGGCAAGCCGCCGTGTGGACCGTTGGAGGATTTGAGCATGCTGACGATGTATTCCACCCCCTGGTGCGGCTACTGCCACCGGCTGAGGTCGCAGCTCGACCGGGAGGGCATCGGCTACGAGGTGGTCGACATCGAGCAGGACCCGAAGGCCGCGGAGTTCGTGATGAGCGTCAACGGCGGCAACCAGACCGTCCCGACGTTGCGTTTCGCCGACGGCAGCGCCCTGACGAACCCTTCGATCACCCAGGTCAAGCAGCACCTGACCACGATCGACGCCTGATCCGACGCCCGTCGCCGACGAGCGGCCGCCCACCCGGGCCGGCCGCTCGTCGCGTCCCGGCGGGGCGATCGCGGCGGCGACGGGAAGGGCCAGCAGGTCATCGCCCCGGGCCCGGGGGTGTCGTACCGCCGACCGTCTGACCCACGGTGTCGACCCGGTCTGCGCGGGTGAGCCCGTCGGCCGGCCGGCGGGGGGCGGGAATCCGGGCGGACGGCGGCGGGCTGAGCGTGCGGCCGTGCCAGAGGAAGCCGCCGGCGAGCAGGGTGGCCACCCCGATCAGGGCGAACAGGACGCGGTAGTCCAGCACCCCGACGAGCAGCGCCCCCGCGCCGATGGAGAGCGCCTGCGGGCCGCTGACCACGGCCTCCGAGGCCGCCGCGACCCGGCCGAGCAGCCCTGGCGGGGTACGCCGCTGGATCAGCGTGTGCAGTCCGACCATGGTCAGCGGCAGCGACACCCCGGCCAGCAGCACCGCGACGAAGCCGAGCCAGAGGTTCGGGTACACCAGCGCCAGCGAGGCCGGCCCGAAGAACGCCACCCCGGCGGCGAGCGTGCCCACCTCGCCGGCACGGCGTACCACGGCCGGGGAGAGCAGCCCGCCGACCAGTCCGCCGATGCCCTGCACGGTGACCAGCACGCCGACGAACGCGGCGTCCCGGCGGAGCCCCTGGTCGACGTACGCGAAGATCAGTGACTCGCTGAAGCCCATCGCCAGCGACCCCAGCCCGTAGCCGAGCAGCGCCCGGCGCAGCGCCGGCTCTCCGGCCAGATGCCGCAGCCCGACGCTCAGCTCGGCCGGCCAGCGCAGCCCAGGCCCGGCGGGCGGCGTCTCCGTCGTCCGGATCAGGCTCACCACGACGGCCGCCGACAGGAAGCCGACCATCCCGATCACGGCCAGCATCCAGCCACCGACGGCGGCGTAGAGCCCGGCGCCGGCCAGCGGGCCGATCAGTCGCAGCCCCTGGCGCACGGTCTGGAGCACCCCGTTCGCCTCGGCCAGCAGCTCCACCGGGACGAGCTGGCGGATCAGGCCGCTGAGCACCGCGCTCAGCGTGATGTACGACAGTCCGTACAGGGCCGCCACCACGTAGATGATCCACACGTCGCCCCGGTCCCGCACCGCGAGGAGCGGGGTGAGCAGGACGGCCGTCACCAGGTTCGCCACCACAAAGAACGGGCGCCGGGGGTAGCGGTCGACGAGCCACCCGACCAGCGGGGCCAGGGTCATCGGGGCGATGACCGCGAATATGGTGGCGCCGGCCAGTCCGTCCGACCCGGTCAGGTCCTTCACCCAGATGGCGAGGGCCAGCAACAGGATCGACTCGGCGGCCATGCTGGCGAGCAGGCCGCCGAAGAGCAGGCGGAATTCCGGGCGGCGCAGGACGGTGCGCATGGGGTCCCTCCGGCGGGGGTGGTGCGCGGCATGGCGCGGTCGGGGATGGCGCGGGTGGGGCGACGGCGTCGTGCCGGACGCCGCACCCTCCACGGTCCTCTTTTTCTGCGAGACACGCCCCCACCGGGACCTCCGGCGAGAGTCACGCCGTCCATACTGACCGTGGGGGGCGAATTTCATACAGTTACCGTCGCGTCCGCGTCGGTCCACGGGAAAAGAGGACGTCGTGCCTCCTGCCTCACCCAGCCCGATCCTGCGCCGCCGCAGGTTGGGCACCGAACTGCGCCGGCTGCGCGAGGCCGCGGGTCTCACCGGAGACCAGGTCATCGAGCGGATCGGCTGGGCGTCCGCATCCAAGTTGTCCCGGCTGGAGAACGGCCGCAGCCGCCCGGACCCGGACGACGTCCGCGTGCTGCTGGATCTCTACGGCGCAGACGAGGCGTCCTGCCGGGAACTCCTCGGCATCACCCAGGAGGCCGGCGACATCCGCGGCTGGCTGCGGAACTACCCGGTGATGACCCAGCAGCAGCGCAGCTTCGCCGAACTGGAGGCGGGCTGCGCGAAGATCTCGGAGTACAACCCGGTCCTGGTGCCGGGCCTGCTCCAGACGCCGGAGTACGCGTCGGTGCGGATCGCCTCGGCCCGGCAGGTCGACGAGCAGGCCGGCGACCCGGAGGCTGGCGAGGACATCGACACCGAGGTGCGGGCCCGGCTGGCCCGCCAGTCGCTGCTCACCCGCGCCGCCGACGCGCCCCGCTACACCGCGGTGCTGGAGGAGGCCGCGCTCGGCGGGCGGACCGCGCCACCGGAGGTCCTGCGCGAGCAGCTCGTGCAGCTCTGCGACCTGGCGATGCTGCCGAACATCACGCTGCACGTGCTGCCCCGCGACACCCAGATCGGCGACTGGTACCTCCCACCGACCGCGTTCTCGGTCTACCGGTTCGCCGATCCGCTCGATCCGGAGACGTTGGCGATCGAAGGGGGGTTCACTGACGTCATGTCGACCGAGGCAAACGCCCTAAATCGCTATAAAGTGGTGTTCGAGTGGCTATGCACGGCGGCGCTCTCCGAATCGGACACCCTCTCCTGGCTGATCGAGGCGACGGGGCGGCTGCCCGGCACGGCGACCGCGTCCACGGTGGCGTACGGATCGGCAACGGCGCCGACCCAGCGCCGCCGGCACTCCGGGCGCCTGACGGAGCGGTGATCACGGGGGTCCCACCGTCGGGCCGTGCGGCGCCACTCGTTCCATCGGAGCAGTTCACCTCAGGAGTGGCACGATGAACGAGATCCGCAACACGCCGTCCGTACTCGCCCAGCTCACGAACGCCCCGTGGCGTAAGAGCACGCGCAGCCAGACCTCGAACTGTGTCGAGGTCGCACCACTGAGGACCGGGCCGGCCGCGGTGGCCCTGCGGGACAGCAAGGACCAGAGCGGTCCGGTGCTGCTGTTCAACCGGGCGGGTTGGCTGGGCTTCATCGCCGGCGCGAAGAACGGACAGTTCGATCTGAACTGATCCGCAGACCGTTACAGGGCCGCCGGCAGAGTGCCGGCGGCCCTGTCCCGTCTGCGCCCTGCCACCCCGCCGACCAGGCATCCGCTGATCGGACGAGGCTACGAACCAATCGTCGCGTTTCACTTGATGAGACGACCGCGCGGCGTAACATGAGCGCAGAGTGACGTGGAACTTCCACCCGTTCTCCACTGTCGCGATTCATCACGGAGACCCACATGCGTTTCCTGATCGTTCGCACCGACATCCGCGCCGCCGCCGACGTGGACATCGCCGCCGCGTGGGCGTGCGGTGACCGCCTGCGGGACGAGACCACCACGCCCGAACCGCGCCGCCAGATCGTGCACGCCGAGGAGCGCGACGCCGCGCTGCTGCTGGCCCGGGCCCTCGCCACGGTCGGCGCGGTCCGCTCCGGCAGACAACGGGTCAAGGTGCTCCCGCTCGACGAGCCGGGCCTCGGCCGGCGGGCCACACCAAAAGACCGCGGCAGCTGACCCGCACCCAGATGTCCGTCGTGGTCGGACCGGCTCCCCCGCCGCGTTCCTTGCCCCAGCCGACCACGACGGCCCGTGTTCCCGGTCCGTGACCGCCGCGGCAACGGCGGTCACGGACCGGGACCGCACCAGCGCCCCGGCCATCGACGCCGAGGGCGGGTCAGCAGTGCCCGTCGAGCCAGCGGTGGATCAGGAAGAGCGCAATCGACGACGGCGGCGGCAGCACCAGCCGGGCACCGCCGACCTCCACCGGCCGCCCCGCCAGGGCCGTGCCGATCTCCCGGCGGGAGAACCACCGGGCGTACGCGATCTCGGTCGCGTCCACCCGCACCGGATGATCCGGGTCGGCGGTGGCGAGGAAGCCGAGCATCAGCGAGCCGGGGAACGGCCAGGCCTGGCTGCCCGCGTACGCGATGTCCTCGACCGGGACGTCCACCTCCTCGCGAACCTCGCGCAGCACCGCGGCCTCGGCCGACTCCCCCGGCTCCACGTAGCCGGCGAGGCAGGAGAACCGGCGCTCGCCAGCGGTGCGCGGCCAGGTGGCGTTGTTGCCGAGCAGGCACCGCCCGTCCTGGCCCGGGAGGCCGTCGTGGACCAGCACGATCATCGCGGGATCGGTACGCGGCCAGATCCGCTCGCCGGCCGGGTCGACCCGGGACCAGCCGGCCTCGTCCACCTCGGTCGGATGCCCGGTGGCCGACGAGTATCGGTGCCGCAGGTGCCAGTTGACCAGCGCGAGCGCGGTGGTGAACAGCCCGGCGTCCCGGTCGCCGAGCAGGTGGCCGACCTCGCGCAGGTGCGCCGCCCGGGCCCCGGGCACCGCCGGCAGCGGGGCGTCCACGGCGAACACCGGCACCCCGTCCGGCTCAACGCCGAGAAACATCGGCGACGTCGCCGCCGGCAACCCGGCCCGGTCGACCAGCACCAGCGTCGGCGTCGGCGTGTCGGTACGCACCAGCGCCCGGCCCCCGTCGGAGGAGTCGAGCACCAGCACCCGGGCCTGGCTCCACGCCTGTGCCAGCCACCCGGGGTCGGTGCGCCGGTGGGCCGCCCGGTCCAGGGTGGAGCGGGCCAGCGGTGGCGCGGCCTCCCCGCTCACGTCCCGGCCGGCTCGGTGACGACCGGGGCCAGCGCCGACAGTTGCGGCCCGATCCGTTCGGCATCGCCCAGCACCACGGTGACCGCCCGGGCCGGGGCGAGGTAGCGGGCCGCCGCCTCGGCCACGTCGGTCACGGTCGCCTTGGCCAGCCGGGCGGCGTGCTCGGCCAGGAAGTCCAGGCGCAGCCCGTTGCCGGCGTACGCGCTGGTCAGCGAGGCGAGCCCGGCCTGGGTGGACATTCCGAGCTGGAGGGTGCCGAGGGCGTACTGGCGGGCCTGTTCCAGCTCCTCCTCCTGGGGTGGCAGGCTGGCCAGCCGGCCGAGCTCGTACGTCGTCTCCAACAGTGCCGGACCGGTGACCTCGGTGGCCACCTCGGCGGCGGCGACCAGCACCGACCCGGCCACCGAGTGCTCGACGAGCGAGTGCGGCCCGTACGTGTAGCCCTTGTCCTCGCGGATGTTCTCCACCCAGCGGGAGGAGAAGTAGCCGCCGAAGATCAGGTTGGCCAGTTGCAGCGCGGCGTGGTCGGGGTGGGTTCGGGGCACCGCCGGCAGCGCCATCCGCAGCGAGGACTGCACCGACCCCGGGCGGTCGACCAGCAGCAGCGGCCCGGGCTCCAACGGCGGGGCGGGCGGCAGGTCGGCGGTGTGCCCGGCGCCGTGCCATCCCGACAGGGCCTTCTCGGCGGCGTCGAGGGCCCGCTCCGGCTGCACGTCGCCGACCAGCACCAGCACCCCGCCGGCGGGGTGCACCCGCTGGGCGTGCAGGGTCCGCAGCACTCCCGGCCGGACCGCCCGGACCGCCTCGGGTCCGGGGGTCTGCACCGAGTACGGGTGGGTGCCGTAGACCCGCCGGAGCAGGGCGGTGCGGGCCAGGTGTGTTGGCTGGCTCCGCGCCACGTGGATCCGGTCGACCAGTCGGTCCCGCTCCGTGGCGACGTCGTCGTTCGGGTAGCTCGCACCGGTCAGCACCTCGGCGAGGATCTCCAGCATCCGGTCCAGCCCGGTGACCAACCCGGCGCCGGAGAGCATCAGCCGGTCCGGGTCGAGCCCGGCGGAGAGCCCGCCGCCGACCTTCTGCAACTCGGCCGCGATCTGCACGCTGGACATGGTCGCGGTGCCCGAGAGCAGGGTCTGCGCGAGCATGGCGCCCCGGGCGAGGTGGGCGCGGCCGAACGGCATCCACAGCCGCAGCTCCACCAACGGCACCGACGGCCGGCGTACGGCGATCACGGTAAGCCCGTTGCCCAGCGTGCGCTCGACCTGCTTCGGCAGCTTGAGCCTGCGGTTCGGGCCGAGCGGCGGCAGCGCCCGGGGCACGGCCTGTGCGGTCGCCGTCCCCTGGCCTTCCTTCGTCCTCGCGCTCACTGGCCTTCCTTTCGCGCTCACCGGGCACCTCCTGCGATGACCTCGATGGACGCGCGGCGCTCGGGCCGCAGGGTGGCCGCGGCGGCGCGGACCTGCTCGTCGGTGACCTCTCCGATGAGCCGGGGCAGGTCGTTGAGCAGTCCCGGCTCGCCGCGCTGCTGCTCCAGCACGGCCATCTGCAACGCCCGGCCGAGCACCGCGTCGGTGTCGCGCAGCAGGTGGGTCGCCATCCGGGCCTGGGTCCGGGCCAACTCCCCCTCGGCCAGGCCGTCACCGGCCAGCCGGTCCAGTTCCTCGTCTATGGTGCGCAGCACCTTGTCCACGTCCCCGCCGGGTGGCAGGTGCGCCTGGAGCAGGAGCGCAGTCGGGTCCCGCACGTCGAACGGGTCGCCCATGAAGCCGACGTAGCCGCTGAGGCCGGTCACCGCCCGGTCCCGCTGGACCAGCCGCTCGACCAGCCGGGACGCGTCGCCGTCGGTGAGCACCTCGGCCAGCACGACGTACGGCAGGTAGCCGGCGAAGTCGGAGATCGGGTCGGGCACCCGCCAGGCGCCGGCCACCGCCGGCAGCGGGGCCAACTCGTCGGTGTACGAGGTGCGCCGTTCCTCGGTCAGGTCGGGTTCGGCGAAGTCGGGCCGCTTCGGCGCGGGCCGGGCCGGCACGTCACCGAAGTGCCGCTCGATCAGCCTGGCCGCCTCGGTGACGTCGATGTCGCCACCGACCGCCAGTACGGCGTTGCCGCTGGCGTAGAAGCGGCGGAAGAAGTCGGCGGCGTCTTCGACGGTGGCCGACTCCAGGTCGACGAAGGAGCCGTAGCCGTCGTGCGCGTTCGGGAAGGTGTCGAACATCACCGGCGGCAGGGTCAGCCAGGGGAAGCCGCCGTACGGGCGGTTGAGCACGTTGACCCGGATCTCCTCCTTGACCACGTCGACCTGGTTGCGCAGGTTCTCCTCGGTCAGCCGGGGGCCGCGCATCCGGTCGGCCTCCAGGAACAGCGCCCGCTCCAGGGCGTTGCTCGGCAGGGTCTCGAAGTAGTCGGTGTAGTCCAGGTGGGTGGAGCCGTTGAAGGTGCCGCCCGCCCCCTGCACGTGCCGGAAGTGGGCCAGCTTCTCCAGGTTTTCCGACCCCTGGAACATGAGGTGCTCGAAGAGGTGCGCGAAGCCGGTGCGTCCCTCGGGCTCGGAGCGGATGCCGACGTCGTAGACGACCGCCACCCCGATCACGGGGGCGCTGCGGTCGGGCGTCAGCACCACCCGCAGGCCGTTGTCGAGGGTGAACCGCTCGACCGGGTACTTCGTCGCTGGAATTCTCGATCTCCGCGCCGCCACGGGATCGACCCTAGCGCGTCGGCGCCCCCGCCACCGGGGACCTTTCGCCAGCCGGCCCGACCGGTGCCCGGGGCGGCCCGCCCACCTCCCCCGGCGACTGCGGGCGGCGCAGACGACGTAGGCCGCAAAGCCCATCCAACCAGTAGAGATTGCCGCCTTTTTTGGGATGCTCATCCCGAGATGTGGTTGGCCCTTGACGTCGGTTCACCGCCTGGCCCACTCTTCCTACCAACTAAGTAGGAATACTGCGGATTGGATGGACGATGAGACGGCTCCCCCTGCGTCGGTGGGTCTCCCTGGCCACCCTCGCCGTCGTCGGCGCGGCGACCCTGGGCACCGCCGCCGCCTGCGGCGACGACAGCGAGAGCGCGGGCGGCGGCTCCGGCCCGACGACCCTGCGGCTCGGCTACTTCCCCAACATCACCCACGCGCCGGCCGTCGTCGGCGTGGAGAAGGGCATCTTCGCCGAGAAGCTCGGCAGCGACGTCAAGCTGGAGACGAAGACCTTCAACGCCGGCCCCGCCGCGATCGAGGCGATCTTCTCCGGCGCGCTCGACGCCACGTACATCGGTCCGAACCCGACCGTGAACGCCTTCTCGAAGTCCAAGGGCGAGGCCGTCCGGGTCATCTCCGGCGCGGCCTCCGGCGGCGTCGCGCTCGTCGTGAAGCCCGAGATCACCTCGGTGGAGCAACTGCGGGGCAGGAAGATCGCCACCCCGCAGCTTGGCAACACCCAGGACGTGGCCATCCGCCACTGGCTCAAGGAGAAGGGCCTCACGACGACCAAGGAGGGCGGCGGCGACGTCAAGATCATCCCCCAGGAGAACGCCCAGACGGTGGAGACGTTCAACAGCGGGGCCATCGACGGCGCCTGGGTGCCCGAGCCGTTCGTGTCCCGGCTGGTCAACGCCGGTGGCAAGGTGCTCGTCGACGAGCGAGACCTCTGGCCGGACCGGAAGTTCGTGATCACCAACCTGATCGTCAGCACCAAGTTCCTCAAGGCCCACCCCGACGTGGTGAAGAAGCTGGTCGAGGGCCAGGTGGCCGCGAACGAGTTCGTCAACGGCAGGCCCGACGAGGCACACCAGGCCATCTCCGAGCACATCGGGAAGATCAGCGGCAAGCCACTGGACCTCAAGCTGATCAAGCAGGCCTGGCCGACGCTGGAGTTCACCAACGACCCGATCGCCTCGTCGCTCAAGACCGGGCTCGACCACGCCGTCGCGGTCGGGCTGACCCAGCCGGTCAGCCTCGACGGGCTCTACGACCTCACCCACCTCAACGAGGTACTCAAGGGTCAGGGCAGGACCGAGGTCGTCCAACCATGACGTCGACCACGACGACGCCACGCAGCGCGACCGGCTCGGTCGCGCTGCACGGCGTCACCAAGGTGTACGGGCGTGGGGCGAACGCCGTCCCCGCCCTGGACGGGGTCTCCCTCGACGTCGCGCCCGGCGAGTTCGTCTGCCTGGTCGGGGCCTCCGGCTGCGGCAAGAGCACCCTGCTCAACCTGGTCGCCGGCCTCGACCGGCCCAGCGGCGGTCGGATCGACCTCGAGGAGGGCGTCGAACCGGGACTGATGTTCCAGGAGCCGGCCCTCTTCCCCTGGCTGACCGTCGAGGGCAACGTGGAGGTGCCGTTGAAGCTGCGCGGACTGCCCCGGGCCGCGCGGCGGGACCGGGTCGCCGAACTGCTCGGCACGGTGCACCTGGCCGACTTCGGCCGCAAGCGTCCGCACGAACTCTCCGGCGGCATGCGCCAGCGGGTGGCGCTGGCCCGCACCCTCGCCCTGGACACGCCGGTGCTGCTGATGGACGAGCCGTTCGGCGCGCTCGACGCGATGACCCGGGACATCCTGCACGACGAGCTGGAACGGATCTGGACGCAGCGGCAGCTCACCGTGCTCTTCGTGACGCACAACGTCCGCGAGGCGGCCCGGCTCGCCGACCGGATCATCCTGCTCTCCAGCCGGCCCGGCCGGATCATCTGGTCCACCCCGGTCGACGTGCCCCGGCCGCGCCGCATCGACTCCCCCGAGGTCGCCGCGATCGCCGCCGAGGTCACCGACCGCCTGCGTACGGAGGTGGGCCGTCATGGCCGGTGACACCCTCGCCACTGTTACGCGTACCGACGCGGAGATCTCCGGGCTGGACGCGCTGGAACTGGCCGGCCGGGAGGAGAGCCGTACCCGGGCGAGCCGGCTCTGGGCCGCGACCTGGCCGAAGTTGGCCGCCCTCGCCCTCGCCCTCGGCGCCTGGCAGGTCGTGGTCTGGTCCGGCTGGAAGCCCGAGTACTCGTTGCCCGGCCCGGCGGCCGTGGGTCAGGAACTGATCCGGCAGGTCAGCGGCGTCCAGCTCTGGGACGGGCTGGCCACCACCCTGCGCCGGGCGGCCCTCGGCTACCTCTTCTCGGTCGCCGTCGGCCTGCTGCTCGGCCTCGCGGTGGCCCGGTCGCGGATCCTGCGGGCCGCGATCGGCTCGATGATCACCGCCCTCCAGACCATGCCGTCGATCGCGTGGTTCCCGCTGGCGATCCTGCTGTTCGAGCTGAGCGAGAAGGCGATCTTCTTCGTGGTGGTGCTCGGCGCCGCGCCGTCCATCGCCAACGGCGTGATCGCCGGCGTGGACTACCTGCCGCCGCTGCTGCTGCGTGCCGGCCGCAACCTCGGCGCCCGGGGGCTGAACCTGTACCGGTACGTCATCGCGCCCGCCGCGCTGCCGGCCATCGTGGCCGGCCTCAAGCAGGGCTGGGCGTTCTCCTGGCGCAGCCTGATGGCCGGCGAGCTGATCGTGGTCGGCATCTCGCAGACCTCGCTGGGCGCGCAGCTGACCTACTCGCGGGAACTCTCCGACTCCCCCTGGCTGATCTCCACCATGATCGTGATCCTGGTGCTGGGCCTGGTGGTCGATGCCGCGTTCGGGGCGGCGGACCGGGCGATCCGGCGTCGCTGGGGCGTGCTGGACCAGGCTGGTCAGTGACGTGTACGTCTCCGCGCGCAGCGACTACGCGCTCCGGGCCATGCTCGCCGTCGCCGCCGTGGCCCCGGCCGGCGGCGGCGGGCTGGTCAAGGCGGGGGCCCTGGCGGAGAGCCAGGGCATCCCGCTGAGCTTCCTCCAGGGCATCCTGGTGGACCTGCGCCGGGCCGGCCTGCTGGTGAGCCACCGGGGCACCGACGGCGGGTACGCCCTGGCCCGCCCCGCGGTGGAGATCAGCGTCGGCGACGTGCTCCGCGCGGTCGGCGGGTCCCTGACGACCGTCCGCGGCCTGCCCGCCGAGCGGGCCGGCTACGCGGGCGTGGCGACCGGCCTGCGGGACGTCTGGCTGGCCGTGCACGGCGCGATCGCCCTGGTGGTCGACCGCACCACCCTCGCCGACCTGCTGGTTGCGGGACACCGGCCGGCCGGCGCCGGGGAGACCCGCGCCCGCTGACCGCCGGGTGCGGCGTGCTCAGCCGGCGGTGGCGGCCGGCTGCTCCGTCGGGCTGCGAAGCTCGACCGGAGCGGCCGGCGCGGCCCCGTCCGGGGTGGCGTGCCACGGCGTGAAGACCGCGACCATGGCGAGCAACAGCCCGGCGAGCGCCACCGCGAGCACCAGCAACAGTTCCCGCGCCGCACCCGAGCCGGCGTCGCCCGCCATGACCACCCCTCCCACGCCGGACGGTCCCGCCCGGATATTCCCCCGCGCCCAGCTTCCACCACCCGCGGCGGCGGAAACAGTCGCCGATCGGACGTAACGTCTGCTGATTCCGGACTCAACAACCGAGCTCCCGGCACAGGTGCCGGGAGCTCGGTGGACGAAGCGGGGAAGGTCGGTCAGGAGGCGTGCGGGGCACGGGGGCGGCGGGAGCGGCGGGGCCGGCCCGAGGCGCGGTGCGGAGCCCGGCCACCCTCACCGGCGCGGCTGGCGGCAGCCTGCGGCGGGGGCGGCGCGATCGTCACCGGCACGCCGGACGGCTCCCGGGCACCGGTCACCCGGGCCAGGGCCGCGTCGCCCGAACGCACCTGGACGGACTCGGGACGGATGCCGGCGGTCGACATCAGCCGGGACACGTCCCGGCGCTGCTCCGGCAGGACCAGGGTGACCACCGCGCCGGACTCCCCCGCCCGGGCGGTACGTCCACCCCGGTGCAGGTAGTCCTTCGCCTCGGTGGGCGGGTCCACGTTGACCACCATGTCCAGCCCGTCCACGTGGATGCCCCGAGCCGCCACGTCGGTGGCGACCAACGCCGTCACCTGCCCGTTGCGGAACTGCTCCAGGATCCGGGTGCGCTGCGGCTGGGACTTGCCACCGTGCAGCGCGGCCGCGCGTACCCCCTTGGACAGCAGCTGGCGGGCCAGCCGGTCGGCGCGGTGCTTGGTGCCCATGAACAGGATGGTCCGGCCCTCGCGGGCGGCGATCCAGGTCAGCGCGGTCGGCTTGTCCAGCGCGTCGACGTGCAGCACGTGGTGGGTCATCGCGGTCACCGTGGCGGTGCCCGGGTCCACCGAGTGCGTTACGGGACTGCTCAGGAAACGGCGGACCAGCTTGTCCACGCCGCCGTCCAGGGTGGCCGAGAAGAGCATCCGCTGCCCGTTCGGGGCGACCTGCTCCAGCAACTTGGTGACCTGCGGCAGGAAGCCCATGTCGGCCATCTGGTCGGCCTCGTCGAGCACGGTGATGGCGACCTGGTCGAGCCGGGCGTCACCGCGGTTGATCAGGTCGTGCAGCCGCCCCGGGGTGGCCACGACCAGCTCGGCACCCGCCCGCAGGGCATCCGCCTGGCGTTGCAGTGAGAGGCCGCCGACGACGGTGGCGCAGCGCAGCCCGACGGCCCGGGCGTACGGGTCGAGCGCGGTGGTGACCTGCTGGGCCAGCTCACGGGTCGGCACCAGCACCAGGGCCAGCGGCCGGCCCGGACGGGCCCGCCGGCCGGCGGTGCGGGACAGCAACGGAAGCCCGAAGGCGAGCGTCTTGCCGGAGCCGGTGCGGCCCCGGCCGAGCACGTCCCGGCCGGCCAGCGAGTCCGGCAGGGTCGCCGACTGGATCGGGAACGGCTCGGTGATGCCCTGGGCGGCCAGCTCGGCGAGCAACGCCGGGGCCAGCCCGGTAAGGGCGAAAGAGGGTACGACAGTGGTCATGCGGAAGCCTTCCTCGACGGCGGCACGTGTCGAGGGAGGGCGCCGGAGGCGGCGCTGTCACCGGCGGACCAAGCCGCGGGTGACTCACAAGCACGAACCGAAAGGGGTACGGGAGCCCGGCCCGCCGCCGTCCCGCCGCCTGCATACGCAGGTCGACGGTGCGGCGGACCGGTCCCGTCACCGCGCCCGGAGGGTGCGGTGGGTGTTACTGAAGATCCGAAGATCAGAGCGGACGGATGTTCTCCGCCTGCGGGCCCTTCTGGCCCTGGGTCACCTCGAACTCGACCCGCTGGTTCTCGTCCAGGCTCCGGTAGCCGGAGGACTGGATGGCCGAGAAGTGGGCGAAGACGTCGGCGCCGCCGCCGTCCGGGGTGATGAAGCCGAAGCCCTTGTCAGCGTTGAACCACTTGACGGTGCCAATAGCCATTTTTGTTTCGTCTCCTTGACGGAACGTCGAACCCGCACTTGTTGCGGGCTCGAAGAGGAGCGCGCCACGCGGAACTGCCTGACTCGCTTGTCGCTTCTGGTCGCCCCGCCCGGAGAACTCCGGACACAACAAAGAGCGCCTGGGCCACAATCCTCCAGGCGCACACAGAGTCTCTGGGAACCATAACTGCAACGCGACCAACCTATCATGGATTCGCCGTAGGACCACCGTCTGCCGGAATTTCCGGCACGGAGACGATCAGCGCGGTCAGCCCGTCCGCGTCGAGCAGGTCCGCCGGGCGGACCGTGACCCCGTCCCGCACGTGGTGAAACGCCGCGCCAACCCGGTCCACCGGCACGCCGGCCAGCTCCGCCCAGGCCAGCCGATAGACCGCGAGCTGCACCGCGGCCACGTCGGCGGCGGCGCCGACGGGCTGCCGGCCGGTCTTCCAGTCGACCACGTCGAACCGCCCGCCCGGACGGGCGAAAACGGCGTCCATCCGCCCCCGGACCACCACCTGAGCGATCACTGTGGCGAAGGGCACCTCCACCTCGACCGGCACCCGGTCGGCCCACTCGCTGGCCAGGAAGCGCTCCTGAAGCTCGGCCAGCGCCTCGTCCGGCGCCGCGTCCGCGTCGGCCGCACCCGGCAGCTCGTCCAGGTCGAGCAGCCGGTCAGCACCGAACCGCTGCTCCAGCCAGGTGTGGAAGGCGGTGCCCCGGCGGGCGTACGGATTCGGCTCGGTGGGCACCGGGCGGCGCAGCGCGCGGGCCAGCGCCGCCGAGTCGCGGCGCAGCGCCACCAGCTGGGTCACCGACAGCTGGCCGGGCAGCGTCACCTCGACCGCGCCGGACTGCCGGGTCAGCTCGGCCCGCTCGGCGAGCAGCAGGTCGGCCTCCCGCCGCCACCGCGCCACGTCCGGGTCGCCGGTCGGCCGGTCCACGTCCTCTCCGGCAGTGCTGCTCTCACCGGTGGTGCCGTCACTGTCGGCGAGGAAGCGGCGGACCAGGGCTGCCGACTCGGCCAGCGCCGGCCGGCGGGCGCCCAGCGGGTCCGCCGGCCACTCGGCGCGCAGCACCACCTCGGTCGTCGGATTGACCGCGTCGCCCGGCGGCTCCGGCGTCCACTCGTCGACCAGGTGCCCCGCGCGGGCGTCCAGGCAGGCGTCGTGCACCTCCCGCAGCAGCACCGACGGGCCGCGCGGCCGTTTGGTGCTCTCCCCCCACCAGTAGCCGGAGCAGAGCAGCAGCCGCCGGGGCCGGGTCACCGCCACGTACGCCAGCCGGCGCTCCTCCCGCTCGTCGTGCGCCCGCCAGGCGTCGGTGAAGTCCTCCACCGCCCGGGCCACCCCCCGCTGCTCCTCGGCCTCGGCCAGGCCCAGCTCGGGCAGCCCGTCGGCGTCGCCGCGCAGTGGGAACGGCAGCACGCCCAGCCCGCCGAGCCAGTGGTCGGAGTTACGCACCGGCCCCGGCCAGACACCCCGGCTCAGCCCCGCCACCGCGACCACGTCCCACTCCAGGCCCTTCGCGGCGTGCGCGGTGAGGATCTGCACCGCCCCCTCGACCACCTCCACCTCGCCCGGGGTGAGGCCGCGCTCCTCGTCCTCGGCGGCGGCCAGGTAGGCCAGGAACCCCGACAGCGTCGCGCCCGGCGTCTCCCCGCTGAACCGGGCCGCGACGTCGCCGAGCGCGTCCAGGTGCCCCCGGGCCAGGCCGGCGTCCCCGGCCCCGTCCCGGCCGGCCCGCACCGCCACCTCCACGTCCAGGCCGGACGTCCGCTCGATGTCCGCGATCAGCTCCGGCAGGGACTGGTCCAACCGGTAACGCAGCAGGCCCAGCTCCTGGGCGTACGCCCGCAGCCGCGCGTAGCCCTCCGCCGAGTACGCCTGGGCCGGGCCCAGGTCGGCCAGCGCCTCGACCAGGGTCGCCTCGTCGAGCAGGTCCGGGCTGATCTCCGGGGTGCCGTCGTCGGCGAGTTTGCGCCGGGCCGCCGCGATGGCCTTCGCCCGACGGTGCAGGGCCACCAGGTCACGCGGCCCGATCCGCCAGCGTGCGCCGGTCAGCAGCCGCAGCAACGCGGCCCCGTCCGTCGGGTCGGCCAACACCCGCAGCGTGCACACCACGTCCCGCACCTCGGGGGTGTCCAGCAGGCCGCCCAGGCCGACCACCTCGACCGGCAGGCCCCGCTCGCGCAGCGCCGACTCGATCGCCGGGATCTGGCTGCGCAGTCGCACCAGCACGGCGGTCGTGGGCCGCAGCGGCACCGGAATGTGCTCGGGCAGCACGCCGGGCATCCCCGCCGCGCCCCGCCAGGCGTGCAGCACGCTGTCGGCGATCCAGTCGGCCTCGTCGGCGTACGTCCGGAGCAGGGCGCAGTGCACGGTGCCGCCAGCGGCGCCACGGGCGCTGCGGTGCGGCACCGGGTCCCTGACGCTCATGGCCGCGTGCAGCTCCGGCACCCGGGCGCCGGCGGCCCGCAGCGGGGTGGCCAGGGCGTTGGCGACGCCGAGGATCTCCGGCCGGTTACGCCAGCTCGTGGTGAGGCTGAGCACCTCGGCCGGCTCGCCGCCGGCACGGGCGAACTCCGTGGGGAAGCGGTCCAGGGTGCCGGCGCTCGCCCCACGCCAGCCGTAGATCGACTGGCACGGGTCGCCGACCGCCGTCACCGGGTGCCCCCCGCCGAAGAGCGCGTTGAGCAGCACCACCTGGGCGTGGCTGGTGTCCTGGTACTCGTCGAGCAACACCACCCGGTAGCGGTCCCGCTCGATCTCGCCGACCCCCGGATGGTCCCGGGCCACCCGGGCCGCCCGGGCGAGCTGGTCGGCGAAGTCCATCGCCTCGAAGTCCTCCTTGCGCCGGGCGTACGCGCGCACCAGCGGAAGCAGCTTCAGCCGGGTCTGCTGGAGTTGCAGCGCCCTACGGACGTCGGCGTAGACCCGGCCGGGACGCGCCTGCACCTCGGCGAAGAAGCGGCCCGTCCACGCGGCCAGCGCGTCCGGGGCCACCAGGTGCTCGTCCAGCTCCCCGGCGAGCGCCAGCACCGCGTCGGTGACCGTGCTCGGCATCCGGTCCACCTCGGACATGTCACCGTCGTAGTTACGCACCAGCAGGTCGACCAACTGCCAGCGGGACGCCTCGGTGAGCAGCCGGGTGGACGGCTCGTAGCCGGCCCGCAGGCCGTGCTCGGTGACGATCCGGCCGGCGTACGAGTGGTAGGTCGAAACGGTCGGCTCCCCGGCCAGCGGGTCGTCGAGCGGGTCGCGCCCCCGCCGCCCGAGCCGCCGCACCAACTGGTCGAGCCGGGTACGCACCCGGTGCGCCAGCTCCCCGGCGGCCTTGCGGGTGAAGGTCAGCCCGAGCACCTGCTCCGGCCGCACGTACGAGTTGGCGACCAGCCAGACCACCCGGGCGGCCATCGTCTCGGTCTTGCCCGAGCCGGCGCCCGCGACCACCAGCAACGGCTCCACCGGGGCGGCGATGATCGCCGCCTGTTCCCGGGTCGGCGCGGGCAGCCTCAGCAACTTCGCCAACTCCACCGGGGTGTACCGGGGGCCGGCGTCGGCGACCCGGGGCGCCGGGGTCGCGCTGCTGAACAGTGCGGGCTGCGTCAAGTCTGCTCCGGACGGCGGGTGGTCGGCGGCTCGACCACCTGGCGGCCCTGCCCGGACACCGGGCAGCTCGTACGCACCGGGCAGACCCGGCACTTCGAGTTGGCGACCGCGGCGAAGGTGGCGGCAGCCATCGTATCGGCGGTACGCCGCACCAGCGCGGTCGCCCAGCCGGCCTCCGGGCCCTCCCCGGCCGGCGGCTGGCTCTGTTCCCTGGCGTCCTTCGCGCCGGTGCCGAGCTGCACCAGGGCCGCCCCGCCGGACTCCTCGCCGAAGTCGGCGAAGCCACCCGCCTCCACCGCCGCCTGGTAGGCGCCGAGCTGCGGGTGCTCGGCGAGGTCGTTGGCCGTGACGGCGGTGGACTTCCCGGTCTTCAGGTCGATCACGACCAGCCGGCCGTCCTCGTCGACCTCCAGCCGGTCCACCCGGCCGACCAGCTCGACCGGCCGACGTGGGTCGTCGAGGCGTACCGCGAACTCGTGCTCGATGGCGAGCAGCCGGCGCGGGTTCACCGCCAGCCAGCGCAGCAGCTTGTCCACCATCGCCTCGGCGCGGCTGTGTTCCGGCCCGACCATCCAGCGGGCGGCCAGCTCGATCGCGTCGAACCGGGCGGCCACGTAGTCCAGCAACGCACCCCGGTCGGCGCTGGCGTCCTCGGCGAGCATCGCGGCGGCGTGCACCAGATTGCCGACCCCCTGGGCGGCGCTGGCCGGCGGGCTGCCGCCGTGCCGCTCCAGCAGCCAGCGCAGGCTGCACCGCAGCGCACTCTCCATCGCCGACGGGGTGACCCGGACCGGGTCACCCTCGTCGACCAGCGGACGGTCGTCGGAGAGCTGCCGCAGCCCCCACCAGTCGTCCGGGTGCGCGCCGGCCACCCCGGCGGCAGCGAGCCGGGCCAGCTCGGCCGCCGCCACCTGCCGCCGGGCGTAGGGCGCGGCCGGGTCGCTGACCGCGGTACGCAGCTCCGCCACCAGCGCAGGCAGGGTCAGCGCCCGGGGTGGCCGGCTCACCGGCAACGCGCCCGGACGGTCGGGTTCCTCCTCGGCTCCGGCGGGACCGCCGTCCCCCGACCGCTGCGACGAGTCCCGCCCCGGTCGTGCCGGACCGGGACCGCCCGAGGCCGGCACACCCGAGGCCGACGCTTCGGGATCCGGCCCGCTGTCCGGGGGCGGTGGGCCGCTGTCCGGGGGCGGTGGGTCCTCGTCCGGGGTGGGCGGGTCGGTCGGGCCCAGCTCGTAGAGGAAGCGGCTCGGCTGCTCCTCGTGGTCGTCGCCGCCCACCGCGGCGGAGGCGACCGCGCTGACCAGCAGCCGCCGCCGCGCCCGGGTGACCGCGACGTGGAACAGCCGGCGCTCCTCGTCGAGCAGCGCCGAGGTCTGCCCGACCAGGGCCGCCACCGCGCCGGCACCGGCCGCCCGGCCGGCGAGCACGTCGACCAGGCGCTCCGAACCGAGCAGGCTTCCGCGCAGCCGCAGGTCGGGCCAGACCCCCTCCTGCACCCCGGCGACCGCCACGAGATCCCACTCCAGCCCCTTCGCGGCGTGCGCGGTGAGCAGCCGCACCGTCTCCCCCCGGTCGGCGGTCAGGGCGAGGGTGTCGGCCGGCAGGTCCTGGCCGAGGACGTGGTCGAGGAAGACCTCCGTACGCGCACCGGGCAGCCGATCGGTGAACCGGGCCGCCGCGTCGAAGAGCACCATCACGGCGTCCAGGTCGCGGTCGGCCGCCTCGGCGCGGCGGCGCCGCGCGACGTCGCCCTCGCCGGCCACCGTCTGGCCACGGCCGGTCGCCGCAGACCACAGCTCGGCAAGCCCGCTGGCCCGCCAGACCGCCCAGAGCACGTCCTCCGCCGTGGCGCCGGGCCGGGCGGCGGTCTCCCGGGCGACAGCCAGCAGACCGGCCACCGTCTGTGCCGGCTCCGCCCAGTGCCGCTCGATCCCGGCCAGCTCGGCCGGGTCGCGCAGCGCCTCCACGATCAGCTCCCCGGAGGGCCGGCGGTCCCGGCCGGCCAGCGCCAGGGCACGCAGCCCCTGCCGCAGCCGCCGCTCGGCCAGCGGATCGGCACCGCCGAGCGGCGAGTGCAGCAGCGCGACGGCGGCCTCCTCATCGAGCCGCTCGGGCTCCAGGGCGCAGCGCAGCAGGAGCAACAGCGGCGCGACCGCCGGTTGCAGGTGCAGCGGCAGGTCCTCGCCGTGCACCACGGTGGGCACCCCGGCGGCGTGCAGGGCCCGTTGCAGCGAGGGCAGTTGCCGGCCGGTGGAGCGCACCAGCACGGCCATCTCCGACCAGGGCACCCCACCGAGCAGGTGCGCCTCGCGCAACGCGTGCGCCAGCCAGGCCGCCTCGCTGGTGGCCGAGCGGAAGGTGCGTACCTCGACCGAGCCGGGCGGCGCGTCGGGCAGCGGGTGCAGCCGACGGTGCGCCGACGGGCCGCGCAGTCGCCGCGCCAGCCGGCCGGACGCGGCGAGCAGCCGGGCATCGGCCCGATAGGAGGTGTTGAGCACCACCTGTGCCGCAGGTGCCCCCGAGGCGGTGCGGAAGCGGTGCGGGAACGTGGTCACCCCCGCCGGGTCCGCGCCGCGGAAGGCGTACGTGGAGGAATCCGGGTCGGCGAACGCGACCAGCGGCTTGCCGCCACCAGCCACCGTCGCGAGCAGGTCCTGCTGGGCCGGGTCGGTGTCGGCCAGTTCGTCGACGTAGACGTACGCCAGCCGCCGGCGCTCCGCCGCGAGCAGCTCGGGGTCGTCGAGCAGCATCCCGGTGGCGGCCCGGACCAGCTCGGCCGGGTCGTACGCGACGGAGCCACGGTTACTGACGTCGCGCAGGGCGAGCACGGCCACGTATTCCCGCAGGAAGCGTGCGGCGGCCGGCCAGTCGGCGCGGCCGAGCTTCTCGCCCAGCCGGGCCAGCTCGACGGGGCCGACGCCCCGCTCGGCGGCACGCATCAGCAGGTCCCGCAGCTGCGCCGCGAAGGCCCGGGTGCGCAGCGCGGGGCGCAGGTCCTCCGGCCACCCGACCGGGTCGTCATCGGGTTCCTCGCCGACCACGTCGAGCAGCTCGCGGATGATCAGATCCTGCTCCGGGCCGGTGAGCAGCCGGGGGGACGGCTCACCCCGCTCGGCCGCGGCCCGGCGCAGCAGGCCGAAGGCGTACGCCGGGAGGGTGCGCACCAGCGGCTCGCGCAGCACACGGTGCCCGCCCTCGGCGACCCGGGCCTCGATCCGCTGGCGCAGCGCGGTGGCGCCCCGGCGGCCGAAGGTGAGCACGAGGATCCGCTCCGGGTCGACGCCCTCGGTCACCCGCGCGGCGACGGCCTCGACCAGCGTGCCGGTCTTGCCCGTGCCGGGGCCGCCGAGCACCAGCATCGGCCCGTCGGTGTGCGCCACGATCTCCGCCTGGCGCGGATCGGTCAGCCACGCCGCCCCACGGCGCCCGCCCCCACCGGCCGGCCCAGCGGATTGCCACTCGCCCTCAGTGGCCCCACCGGCTTGCCACTCACCCTCGTCGCCGGCTGGCTGGCGGCCGACGGGCGCGGTCGGCCCCCTGGACCGACCGTCCTCCCGGGCCGACCCGCCGGGCCGCTGGTCCCCCCGGGCCGCCTCGGCAGGCCGGCGCACCAACCGGTACGCCTGCATCCGTCCATCCCACCATGCCGGTACGACACCCCCACCCCGCCACCCCGTCCCCACCCACCCCTCGCCCTCCCGCCCCCGCCCCGTGCCCCGGCCCCCGTGCCCCCGCGCTCCGGCCCGTGCCCCGCGCCCCCGCGATCTTGCACTTACGGCCCGGGCAAAGCACGTAAACCAGGCATATCAAGGGCCATAAGTGCAAGATCGCGGAGGCGGGGGCGCAAGATCGCGTGGGGGCGTGGGGGCGTGGGGCGGGGGGCGGGGGGCGGAGGCGAGGGAAGGGAGGGAGGGGGTCAGGTTAGGTGGAGGTCCAGGGTGTCCAGGGCGGCGGGGACCGTGTCGGTCACGGTGAGCAGGCCCAGACCGGCGGGCTTGAGGAAGGTCTGGTCGGCCAGCGATCCCAGCCAGTCGAGCACCGGGCGGTAGAAGCCGTCGGTATCGACCAGCACCATCGGCTTGGCGTGCAGGGCCAGGGTGGCGGTCGTCCAGACCTCGAACAGCTCGTCGAGGGTGCCGAGCCCTCCGGGCAGGGTGAGGAACGCGTCCGACTTGTCGATCATGACGGTCTTGCGGCTGGCCATCGAGTCGGTGATGAGCAGTTCGTCCGACGCCAGGTCGGCGACCTCCAGGTCGACCAGCGACTGGGGGATCACCCCGACCGTCCGGCCGCCGGCTGCCCGCGCCCCGTCCGCCAACGCGCCCATCATGCCGACGCTCCCGCCGCCGCTGACGAGCGTGTGCCCGCGCCGGGCGATCTCCGCGCCCGTCTCGGCCGCGAGGTCCAGCCAACGCTGGTCGAGCGTACGGGAGGAGGCGCAGAAGACGCAGATCGCCGCCATGTCAGTGGTCCCGGCTCTCGTCGCCCGCTTCGGCAGCGGCACGCTGATCGGCGGCGGTGACGGCGACGGCCTCCTCACGGACCGCTTCCTGCTCGACGTTGAGGGCGGCCTCGGCCTCCACGATGTGCCGGACCGCCGCGTCGACGTCGTCGGTCACGCAGATCAGTTCCAGGTCGACCGGCCCGATCTTGCCGTCGGCGGCCATGGTGTCGCGCAGCCAGTCGAGCAGGCCGCTCCAGTAGTCCGCGCCCATCATCACCACGGGGAACCGGGTGACCTTGCCGGTCTGCACGAGGGTCAGCGCCTCGAAGAGCTCGTCCAGGGTGCCGAACCCGCCGGGCAGCACGACGAACGCCTGGGCGTACTTGACGAACATGGTCTTGCGGGCGAAGAAGTAGCGGAAGTCGATGGCCAGGTCGACCCAGTCGTTGAGGCCCTGTTCGAAGGGAAGCTCGATGCCGAGGCCGACCGACAGCCCGCCAGCCTCGCTGGCGCCCCGGTTGGCCGCCTCCATCACACCCGGCCCGCCGCCGGTGATCACCGCATAGCCGGCTCGGGCCAGAGCCGCGCCCAGCGCCTCGGCCAGCTGGCACTCCGGGCTCTCCGGCCGGCTGCGGGCAGAACCGAACACGCTGACCGCCGGGGGCAGGTCGGCCAGAGTGTCGAAACCCTCGACGAACTCGGAGAGGATGCGCAGCGCCCGCCAGGCGTCCTTGGTCTTCCAGTCGCCGCGCCCGCGCGAATCGAGCAGGCGCTGATCGGCGGTGCTGCTCGTGATCGCCTGCCGACGCAGCGTCACAGCCCCCCGGTGCCGCTCCTGTCCCGGCTCTCGGCCGGCCTCCCGCCCCTTGCTCTGACCCATGGGAGCAACCGTAGTGGAGCGGCACCCGCCGGGTGCGAGCACCGCGAGCCGGGACTGCCCCGGACCGCCGGACGGGAACGCCCGGGCCCGGCGAGGGGACGAGCCGCCCGGGCCGGGCGAGGGCCGGGCGAGGGCCGGGCGCATGTGGGCCTGGCGACAGGCGAGGCGCAGGCCGGAGGGCCCGGAAAGATTTTTCCGGATCTTGGGCAACTAATTCGGTCGCACGGACGTCTTACTATTCACATACCGGGTATGCCCCGGCACGCGCCTTCGGGGGAGGAGCCAGCGTGATCAGCAACAGCGAGATGATCCGGATCCGGCGGCAGATGCAGCGCCGCATCCGCGACGTGGTGGCCGAGCGCCGTCGCGCCCGCCTGATGGAACCATCCACCGACCAGGGCGGCCAGCCCGACGCACGGCCCACCGCCGACGCGTCCGCCACCGTCTGACCGCACCGACAGCACCGTGAACGGGAGGTCCGCGTCAGCTGACGCGGACCTCCCGTTCAGGCAAGGGACGCCCCCCGTCAGGCGGAGGCCAGCCAGCGGTGCAGGGTGGCGGCGCCGTCCCGGATCTTGCTGATCTCGACGTGCTCGTCGGGGTGGTGGGCCAGGTTGGGGTCGCCGGGGCCGAAGTTCAGCGCCGGGACGCCCATCGCGGCGAACCGGGCCACGTCCGTCCAGCCCAGCTTGCCGATCGGCGCGGCGCCCACCGCCGCGAGGAACTCCCGGGCCGGGGCCGCCTCCAGCCCGGGCGCGGCGCCGGCGGCCGAATCAGTGATCCGCACCTCGAAACCGGCGAAGACCTCGCGCAGGTGCGCCTCGGCCTCGGCCGGGGTCCGGTCCGGCGCGAACCGGTGGTTGACCTCGACCTCGCACCGGTCGGGCACCACGTTGCCGGCCACACCGCCGTGGATGCGGACGGCGTTCATGCCCTCCCGGTAGTCGCAGCCGTCGATGGTGACCCGCCGCGCCTCGTAGCTGGCCAACCGGTCGAGCACCTCGCCGGCCGCGTGGATCGCGTTCACCCCGTGCCAGGAGCGGGCCGAGTGGGCCCGTACGCCGGTGGTGGTGACCACCGCCCGCATGGTGCCCTGGCAGCCGGCCTCGACGATGCCGTGCGTCGGCTCCAGCAGCAGCGCGAAGTCCGCCTCCAGCCACTCCGGGTGCGCCTCGGCGACCAGGAAGAGACCGTTGTACTTCGAATCGATCTCCTCCGCCTCGTAGAAGAAGTACGTCACGTCGTAGCGCGGGTCCGGCAGGGTCACCGCCAGGTGCAACGCGTACGCCACGCCGGACTTCATGTCCGAGGTGCCGCAGCCGTACATCAGGTCGCCGCGCGTGGTCGACGGAAAGTTGTTGTTCAGCGGCACCGTGTCCAGGTGCCCGGCGAGCACCACCCGCTGGTCGCGACCCAGGTCGGTCCGCGCCATCACCGTGTTGCCGTGCCGGTAGGTGGTCAGGTGCGGTACGCCCCGCAGCACCTGCTCCACGCAGTCGGCGATCGCCTTCTCGTCGAGGGACACGGACTCAATGTCGACCAGCGCACGGGTCAACGCCACCGGATCGGCCAGGACCTCGGGGGTCAGCGGGTTCTCCATGGTTCGCACGGTACCGTCAGAGCTGGCGAGCGCGAGGAGCGAGTTCACCGTGGCCGCCCGTGCACGACGCGGTCGTGTGGGGGCGCGAAGGGCTCGCCGGCCCGCAGCACGAACGAGAGGTGAATCAGTGACGTCCGAATCCGCCTGGGGCATCGGCCTGGCCACCGTGACCGCTGACGACCAGGTGCTCGACACCTGGTATCCGACCGGCAAGCTGGGCCTCGGCGAACTGCCGCTGGTCGTCGGCGAGGACGAGGCGGACGTGCTGGACCTGCCGCCGGGGGCGGTCGGCGACCGGGCGCTGCCCGGAATCCGTACCGTCCAGGTGGTCACCGTGATCGGCTCGCTGGACGACCCGATCAAGGACGCCGCCGACGCGTACCTGCGGCTGCACCTGCTGTCCCACCGCCTGGTGCGGCCCAACGAGCTCAACCTCGACGGCATCTTCGGCAAGCTGGCCAACGTGGCCTGGACCTCCGCCGGGCCGTGCCCCCCGGAGCGGGTGGACGAGCTGCGGGTCATCGAGCGGGCCGCCGGCCGCCACCTGACCGTCTACGGGGTGGACAAGTTCCCCCGGATGACCGACTACGTGGTGCCCTCCGGCGTGCGGATCGCCGACGCCGACCGGGTCCGGCTCGGCGCGCACCTGGCGGCCGGCACCACTGTGATGCACGAGGGATTCTGCAACTTCAACGCCGGCACGCTGGGCACCTCGATGGTCGAGGGCCGGATCGTGCAGGGCGTGGTGGTCGGCGACGGCTCCGACATCGGCGGCGGCGCCTCGATCATGGGCACCCTCTCCGGCGGCGGCACCGACAAGGTCCGCATCGGCGAGCGCAGCCTGATCGGGGCGAACGCCGGCGTGGGCATCTCACTCGGCGACGACTGCATGGTGGAGGCCGGCTGCTACATCACCGCCGCCTCCAAGATCACCCTGCCGGACGGCCGGGTGGTCAAGGCCCGCGAACTCTCCGGGGTGGACAACCTGCTGTTCTGGCGCAACTCGGTCACCGGGGCGCTGGAGGCGAAGCAGCGCGCCGGCCGGGGCATCGAGCTGAACGCCGCGCTGCACGCCAACGACTGACGGCCACCCCGCCGGGCCCGCGATCGGTCGCGGACCCGGCGGGGGTACGCCTCAGCGCAGGCGGTACGCCTGGATGACGCGCTGGGTGACCGTGTTGCCGGCGGTGTCCCGGGCGGTGGCCCGCAGCGAGACGTGTCCGGTGCCGGCCGGGTGCTGCACGGTGGCCGCCCAGCCCTGACCGCCGGGCCGGACCCTGGCCTGCTGCCAGGTCTTTCCACCGTCGTAGGAGACGTCGACGGTCAACGCGGCGACCCGGGCCGAGGGCGCGCCCGGCTGCCGCTGCACCGTCACCGGAATCACGAAGCTCCGGCCCGCCGGGGCGGCGTTGTCCCGGTCCAGTCGGGGCGCGAACCGGATCGCCGACGCCGGCAGCGCGGCCGGTTCGTCCCCGGCGACGTGCCCGGACCGGAACGTCCAGGTGGCCGACACCTCGGTCGAGAGGTCGGTGAAGCTCCGCTTCGATGACGTCTCCAGCCGGTAGTCGGCCGCGCCCGGCGGCACGTCGAACTCGCCGTACCCCGGTGCGGGTTCCTCCCCGACCAGCACCCCGTTGCGGTAGAGAACGGTGCGGGCGGTATCGGCGACCGAGCCGCCCGCGTGCCCTTCGGCGTCACTGTGCAGCGGCAGGTTCACCTCGACGCGGTCGCCCTGCCGGGTGATCCCCGCCGCCGGGAACGACGGCCCGTACGGCGCGCTGTTCCAGCTCTCCCGGTAGTGCCGCCCGGCCCGCAGGCTCCGCTCCTCGGAGAACAGGATCGCCTTGAGGTCGAGCCAGCCGTCGTCGGTGGGCACCCCGAAGTCCAGCTCCGAGGACCAGCGCACGCCCCGGGTGTTGTAGTGCTCGACCCGCTGCCCCGGCGTCGCGGTGGGCAGGCCGACCGCCCAGCCGCCGATGTCGGGGTCCCGGTGCGGGAAGACCAGGCGCTGGGTGACCAGCCCCGGGCTGCCGCCGTTGAACCGGTGGTTGACGGTGGCCAGATCCCTCGCCGGGTAGTGCCGGACGAAGCCGGTCGGCATCCGCCCGGGCACCGCCTCGCTGAGGGCGTAGAGGTAGGGGCTGCTCGCCACCTCCAGGTCGGCCCACTGGCTGCTGACCGTGGCGAAGAACCGCTCCCCGGAGACCGCCCGGCCGAGCCCGCCGGTGTAGAGGCCGGTGAAGTCGAAGGCCAGCAGGCCGAAGCCGTAGCTGCTTTCGCCGGCGAGGAAGTTCGCCTCGGTGACGACGAGCGCCGGGGTGGCCGAGCGCTGCGGGACGGTCATCCGGACCGGCTTGCCCCTCCGGGCGTCGAGGGTGATCCGCGTGTCCCCGGCAACCACCAGCTCCGGCTGGACGAGCTGGGTGGTGCCGACGAACTCGTCGCCGTCCAGCTCGTCCACATAGCTGACCAGCCCGTACCGGCCCTTGGGGACCCGCAGCTCGGCGGTGCCGTCCGGGTCGTACAGGTCGTACGGGTCGAGCCCGTCCAGCGAGACCAGCGTGGTGCGGTGCTGGCCGGTGACCGCGCCGGAGCGGTTCAGGTGCCGGGCGGTCACCGTGTAGCTCTCCACCTCCCGGTGCACGGCCAGCGGGGTGATCGCCACCGCCGTGTTGTCGGAGCGGGCCACGAGCCGGCCGGTGTAGTGGCCGTCCGGGCTGTCGACGCGGGTGTCGGCGGTGACGGTGGTACTCGCCGTGCCGCCGCCCGGCACAGTGATCCGGGTCGCACCGAGGGTGAACATGCCGGCCGGGGCCGGCCTGCCGCCCGGGCCGGTCGTCTCGACGGCCAGGTCCAGGTTGATGGCGGTCGAGCCGTCGTTGCGCCAGGTCACCGTGCGGGTGATCGGGACGTCGTCGCCGTGCGGCCAGAGCGCCCGCCCGAACGACACGCTCGGCGGGTCGCTGGTCACCGTCTGCCAGACCGCCTTGGCGAGGTCGACCCGCCCGGCCCCCTGCTCGTACGCGGTCAGCTCGGCGTGCGGCTTCGCCGAGGACATCAGGAGGGCCTTGAGCCGGTCGGCCTTCCAGCCGGTGTGCTTCTGGGCGAGCAGCGCCGCCGCGCCGCTGACGTGTGGAGCGGCCATCGAGGTGCCCGACATCGCCACGTACCCGTCCCCGGCCGGCTCGCCGATCACCCCGTCGCGGCTACGCGCCGCCACGATCCCCACCCCGGGGGCGGTGATGTCGGGCTTGAGCGCGTCGTCGCCGGTTCGGGGACCACGGCTGGAGAAGCCGGCGAGGGTGTCGTCCCGGTCGACGGCGCCCACCGAGAGGGCGGCGTCGGCGGTGCTGGGGGAACTGACCGGGGCGAATCGGCCGGAGTTGCCGGCGCTGATCACGAAGAGGGCGCCGGTCTGCGCGGTGAGCGTGTTGACGGCCTCCTCCAGCGGGTCGACCTCGGGGGTATCGAAGCCGCCGAGACTCAGGTTGATCACGTTGGCCCGCTGCTCGACCGCGGCCCACTGCATGCCGGCGAGGATCGCCGACTCCGAGCAGCCGTACGTCTCGCAGACCTTGCCGTCGAGCAGCGTCGCGTCCGGGGCCACACCGCTGTGCCGCCCGCCGGACGCGGCACCACTGCCGGCGATGGTCGAGGCGACGTGGGTGCCGTGTCCGACCACGTCGCCCGGCGCCGACTCCTCGGTGAAGTTGCGCACCTGCGCCACCCGGCCGGCCAGGTCCGGATGGGTGGCGTCGACCCCGGTGTCCAGCACGGCGACCCGCACGCCCCGGCCGGTGAAGCCGGCCCGGTACGCCTCCGGCGCGCCGATCTGCGGCACGCTGCGGTCGAGCGTGAGCTGCCGCCGGCCGTCGAGCCAGATCCGGTCGGCGCCCCCTGCCGCGCCGACCTTCGTGCCGGCGGCGGTGACCGCCGCCCAGACCTCCGCGGCCCGCCGCTTGCTGGCCGTGGCGGCGAACCCGCCGACGGCGGACAGCTCGCGGGTGACCGTGACCCCACCGGGCACCGCCGAACGCCGGGCCGCGCCGTTGCTGCCGGTGATCAGCAGGGGCAGGTTGTCGCGCCGGGCGTCGTCGTAGCCGGCAGCGACCAGTTCGGTGACGTCGAACAGCCGCCGGTCGACCCGACCGTCCCGGATCGGCGCCACGGCGTCCTCGGGCACGACCGAGAGGTGGCCCCGATCGCGTCGGGTCTGGAAGCGGACGTCCTCACGCCCGGGTGCGGGTCGCACGCTGGCCTGGGAACCGCTGACGGTTACCCGGTCGCCGGTGAGCAGGGTGACGGTGGCCGGGCCGCTGTTGCCCGCCCCCGTCCGGAGCGGTGCGGCCGGGCGGGCTGCCGGGTCGGGACGGCCGGCCGGGTCGGCGGGTGCCTGGGCCACGGCCATGCCGGGGGTGCCGAGCACCATGCCGAGCACGAGACCGAGACCGACCAGTTTTCTTCTTCTCTGCAACGGATCCTCCTCGTCGGGCGTTACTACCTGTAGAGAGAGACGCATTGACAGTCATCAGAGTTGCATACCGAGTATGCAAAATAAAGACACGAAGATGACGGACCAGCCAACGGACGGGCCCGATCCTCGGGGATGATCGGTCGGTGACCTCCATGAAGGAACGCATGCTGGCGGGCGAGGCCTACATCGCCGACGATCCGGAGATCGCCGCCGACGTGGACCGGGCGACCCGGCTGATGGAACGCTTCAACACCAGCCCGGCCGCCGACCCCGAGGCCCGACTCGCGGCCCTACGCGAACTGCTCGGCGAGGTGGGCGAGGGTGCCCACGTCCGGCCACCGCTCTACATCGACTACGGCTGGCAGGTGCGGATCGGCCCCCGCAGCTTCGTCAACTTCAACGCGGTCTTCCTCGACGTCGCCCCGATCACCATCGGCGCCGACGTCCAGATCGGACCGAACGTGCAACTGCTCACCCCCACCCACCCCGTCGAGCCCGGACCGCGCCGCGACAAGTGGGAGGCGGCCCAGCCGATCACCATCGGCGACAACGTCTGGCTCGGCGGCGGGGCGATCGTGCTCGCCGGCGTCACCATCGGGGAGAACACCGTCGTCGGCGCGGGCGCCGTGGTGACGAAGGACCTGCCGGCGAACGTCGTCGCCGTGGGCAACCCGGCCCGCGTCGTACGCCAGCTCGACTGACCACCATCAAGCCCGCCACCTGCACAAACACCCTCCCGACACTGGCGTGACGACCCCGACCCGCGGCACTGTGGGTGGTGACGTCGTCACCTGGAGGCGGGGATGGTCGATCGGGTGCTCGAACTGCGCGTGCACGGGGTCTCCAACACGCCCCCCGGGCAGATCCTCGGCCTGCGCCCGGCACCGGGGGCCGACGCGCCACCCCCGCCATGGCTCGTCGCGGGCGGGCCGGTCACCGGCTTCTACCGCTCCCCCACCGTCGAGCCGGGCGACCCGGTCGTCGTCGAGGCGTACAGCTGGGGGCAACTCACCTCCGGCGCGCGGACCGCGCGGGACGTGGAGCGCGCACTGTGGACGCTGCTGCTGCCGTTCACGCTGGCCAACGTCGCACTGCACGCCCGCCCGTCCATTCCGGCCGACCCCGATGCCGAACGCTGGAACAGCACCTCGGGAATCACGGCCTGGTTGATCCGGCTGTTCTGCCTGAGCCTCACCGGCACCCTCACCCTCACCCTCACCGGCGTCGGGGTAGACCTCGTGGGCTGGCAGTGCGTCGCCGACGACTGCCTACGCCAGATCCCCGGCCCCTGGGAGTTCCTGGGGCGGGGCTGGTGGAGCGAGGGCGCGAGGGCGCTCGCCGTCGGGCTGCTCGTGCCGCTCGGCGCGCTGGCCCTGCTCGGGCTGGTGACCTGGCGGACCTACCAGTACGAGGCGCAGATGCCCGCCGACCCCGTCGCGCCACCGACCTCCCGGCGGCCGACCGGGGCGCCGGCCGACGGGCCGGGACAGCCCGAGGCGGGCCCACCGGTGCCCGAACCGCCCCCCGACCCGCCCGGCAACCCGTTGCAGGACCGCACCTTCTGGATGGGCGAGGGCCAGTTGCGCAGGGGCGCCGTGCTGCACCTCTGCACCGGCGTGGTCGTCGCCGCCGCCGTACCGCTGGGCGCGGTCCTCGCGATGGACCCGCCCCGGGGTGGCCGGGCCGCCGTCGCCTGGCCCACCGTGGCGGCGCTCGCCGCCGTCGTGCTGATCGCGGTCGTGGCGCTCGCGCGGCCCGGGCTGACCCGACGCGCGGGTGCCACGCCGCTCGGCGGCCGGAGCATCGCGGTCGTCGTGCTCACCGGTGCCGGACTGGTCGGGACGGTGCTGATCCTGCTGTTGCCCGACGGGCCCGCGGGCACACCCCTGGCCGCCCTGCGCCCGACACCCGGCTGCGCCTGGCACGCCGCCACGCCGAACTGTCCGGCCGACCGGTCGCTGCCCGGCCTCGACTGGATCGTCGCCTGGCTCGGCACCGGGCAACTGCTGCTGCTGATCGCGATCGGATCGGTGGCCCGGTCCGGACGGCGGGCGCTGGCCGCGCCGGCCACCGCCGCCCTGCTGCTCGCCCTCGGGTTCGCCTGGTCCACCGGCTGGCTGCCCGGGCTGCCAGCCGCGCCAGCAGCGCTGGACTTCTGGACGCTCGTCGTCCCGGTCGCCGCGCTGGCCGCCACCGGCCTGCTGCTGCCACGCGTCCCGTCGCCGGCCGAACAGCGGCCACTGGCACCCCACACCGGCCTGGCCTGGGGCGGACGGGCTCCGGCGGTCATCGCCGGCTTCGGCTGGCTGCTCTGCGTCTCCAACAGCGCTGGGCTGCTCTACTGGATCACCGACCGGCTCAACGGTGGCGCCGCCCCGCACGGACCTTCCCCCGTCGCGCCCCCGGTTCCGGTGATGTGGGCCGGGCTTGCCTTCGCCGTCGCGCTGCTCGCGCTCGCCGCCACGGCCGGCTGGGCCGGCCTGATCTTCCTCCGCCTCCGCCGGCACGAGTACGCCCAGCTCGCGCCGCCCGGCCATTCGCTCTCGGCGCACGACCTGCGACGGTGCCGGGACGTCAGCACGTGGCGGGCGCTGCACCGGCTGATCGGCGAGCACGCCGTACGGCTGGTCGGCTGGTACGCCGCCGGGTCGGCCGTACTGGTCACCCTCGGCTGCGCCGCCCTGCTCTCCCGGAGCCGTCCACACCCGACGGTGGCGACCGGCGGGGCGGCGGTCGTCGAGTGGATCTCCGCAGTGGGAGACCGGTTGCTCGGCTGGCTGCCGGTGCTGATCGCCGCGGTGGGCCTGCTGGTCTACCGCAACGACCTCGTCCGCCGCTCGGTCGGCGTGATCTGGGACGTGGGCACGTTCTGGCCCCGTACCGCGCACCCGCTGGCCCCGCCCAGCTATGCCGAACGGGCCGTGCCCGAGTTGCAGACCCGCACCGCCGGGCTGCTGGCGCTCGCCGAGAACGACCCCCGGGGCGTGGACGGGATCATCCTCTCCGGGCACAGCCAGGGCACGGTGATCTGCGCGGCGGTGATCCTCCAACTGCCCGCCCGCGTACGCCGACGGATCTGGTTCTTCTCGTACGGCTGCCAGCTGACCCGGCTCTACGGACGGGTCTTTCCCGGATACTTCGGCCCGGACCGGCTGCCGGTGCTGGCCGAGGCGCTCACCCCGCCCGACGGCCCGACCCGCTGGACCAACTTCTGGCGGAACACCGACCCGCTCGGCTGGCCGGTCACCGCAGCGGAACGGGAGCTGGCCGTACGTGACCCGGAGGCGCTGCACCCCAGCGACGGGGAGGTGGCCGACCCCCCGATCCGCAACCACAGCGGCTATCCGGAGGCGCCCGAGTTCCACCGGGAACGCTCGCGGGTGGCGTGGCTGCTGCGGCGGGGCGTCCCGGCACCCCGGCGCGGGTCCGGCTGAGCCGTCAGGGCAACCTGCCCTGTCAGGACGGCGGCGGCTCGGCGAGCCGGACGACCAGGTCGGCGCGGTCCACGGTGTCGGCCACCAGGGTGGCGTTGGTCTCGTCGCTACCGGTCGCCCACGCCCGGGCCTGCTCCGGTGACCGCCCGTACGCCTCGTGCCGGGCGGTCAGCCGGCGCAGCCGCAGCTCGGCGTCCAGGTCGAGGAACCACGCCTCGTGCAGCAACTGCCGCACCTCGTCCCAGGGTGTCCCGGTCACCAGCAGGTAGTTGCCCTCGGTGACCACCAGCCGCACCGAGGGCGGCACCTCGATCGAGCCGGCCACCGGTTCCTCCAGGTCCCGGCGGAACGCCGGCGCGTAGACCGCCGTCGGCTCCAGCCGACGCAGGCGACGCAGCAGCGAGACGTAGCCGTTGGCGTCGAAGGTGTCCAGGGCGCCCTTGCGTTCCGCCCGGCCCAGCCGGCGCAGCTCGGCCCCGGCCAGGTGGAAACCGTCCATCGGCACCAGCCGGGCGGTCGGACCGACCGCCTCGACGATCTGCTCCGCCAGCGTGGACTTACCCGCACCGGGCGGCCCGACGATGCCGAGCAACTGCCGCGGGCCGGCCTCGGCGAGGGCCCGCGCCCGTGCCACCAGCTCGTCGATCTCGACGACCCGGACGGTCACCATCAGCCGAGGACCGGCTCACTGATGGCGAACCGCGCCTGCACCGCGGCGTGCACGGTCTGCGGCTGCGGATCGAGTTCCAGCTCCGGCGTGCCACCCTCGGCGGCACCGTCGAAGGCGTACGCCATCCGGCTCATCATCGGCTGCTCCGCCGCGCCAGCGTCGGCCAGCTCGATCAGGGCCGTCACCCGGGCGCCGAGTGCCTCCGCGTACTCCCGGGCGCGCAGCAGGGCGTCGGCGAGCGCGGCGTGCCTGGCCTCCCGGTGGGCCGGGCTGTCCGGGCGCAGCGACCACCACGGCCCGGCCACCTCGACCTGGTCCTGGTCGGCCAGGCGCAACATCAGCTCGCCGAGCGCGGTGAAGTCGCTGACCGTCACGGTGGTGGTCACGCTGCCGCTGTACGCCACCACCCGCTCGCCGGAGCGCCGGGTCTCGGGCCTGACCCGTAGTTCGCCGGTCTCCCGCCGGTCGATGGCAGGGCCCTCGCCGTCGAGCAGCACCCGGACGGCGGCGGCCCGCTCGGCCAGCCGGGTCAGGGTGGCCTCCCGGTCCCGGTCGCGGGCCGTGACGGTCACCGCGAACCGGGCGATCTCCGGAGCGACCTCCCGGTACGCCTCGCCGCGTACCGCCACCACCGGCCCGTCCACCATGCCCTCACCCTAGTGGCCCACCCGGCCGCCCGCCGCAGGTGCGGGTCGACCGGTGCGGCCGGCGGGCCGCCCCCAGGTGCCGCCCAGCGCCGCCCCCAGGTGCCGCCCACCCTCGGGCTCAGGTCGCGTCGACCGGCTCCGGCAGGTGGCCCGTGTAACCCACCAGGTCGCCGTCGACCCGGCACCCGGTGAGGTAGCCGCCGTCGGCCCCCAACTGCATCAGGTATGCCACCTCGGCACGGTGGTCGCCACCGGCGGGGAACTCCCGCCGGTGGGCGACCAGGTCCCGGTCGAGAAGTGCGGTACGCAGGTCCCGCGCCCGCTGGAAGAGGGCGACCAGGGCGTCGATGTCCTGGCTGTGCAACGCGGACGCCAGCCCGTCGAGGAACGCGCTGACCTGGCCGAGCTGCCGCAGCACCTGCTCGCGGTTGTCGAACAGCATGTCGGCCGTACGCCTGGCCGGGGTGCCGGCGACCCGGGTGCCGTCCCGGAAGCTGCCCGCGGCGAGGCCCAGCACGGCGTCCCGGACGTCCGCCCCCGCCACCGCGCCGGCGAGGCTGCCGGCAAGCAGGTGGGGAACGTGGGATGAGAGCGCCACCACCGAGTCGTGCACCGCCGGCGACATCGGCACCACCCGGGCGGCGAAGGCGTCGACGATGAGCCCTGACAGCATCCGGAACGGCCCGATGCCCTCGACCGCCGGGCAGAGCACCCACGCGGCCCCCTCGAAGAGCGCCGGCACGGCGGCGGTGAGCCCCGACCGCTCGGTGCCTGCCATCGGATGGCCCGGGACGAACCGGTCGGTCAGCCCGTGGGCGACGGCGAAGGCGGCCACCGCGCCCTTCGTGCTGCCCACATCGGTGAGGACGCAGCCGTCACCGGCGTGCTTCGCGACGGTGAGCAGGGTCTCCGGCAGGCTCGGCAGCGGGCCGCAGAGGAACACGACGTCGCGGTCACGGACCGCCTCGCCCAGGTCGTCGGGGAACGGCACGCCGCGTTCGCGCCCGTCCGCCCGGGTGGCCCGGTCCGGGTCCCAGCCGACGACGTCCAGCCCCGCCTCGTGCAGCCGGAGCAGGATCGACCCGCCGATCAGGCCGGTGCCCACCACGGCGACCCGGGGCTGCCCACGGGGACTGTCCACCATCACGCACCTCGGCGGTTCGGTCGGTACATGTCGAGGACGCCCCGACTCGATTCGGCGCCGAGGATATCGCTTTTCCAGTACCCCTTCATCGCGCCCGCGCGAAGCGGCCGGAGCGTCAGCATGCCGCTGCGGGTGGCGTAGTCCTCGTGCGCGTCGCTGATCTTGTAGATCAACTCGACCTGGCCCTTCTCGTACGTCACCCCGACCGAGGAGACCGTGGCGAAGCAGCGGGTCACGAAGCCCGGCTCGCCCCGGACCGCCGCCTGGGCGTCCTGCTCGGTCCGGTAGAGCTGCACCGAATAGGACAACTCGCCACCGCGCAGGTCGATGCGGGCCAGGCCCCAGTTGCCCGAGGACGACCTGTAGATCCACTCGCCGAGCACCGGCTGCGCCCAGATCATCAGGAACAGCCTCTGCACGAGGCCCGCGAGGACGGCGAGGCTGAGCGCCGAGAGCAGCACGGTGGCCGCCTTGGTCTGCACGTCCCGCAGGTCGGCGTTCTGTAGGACGATCACATTGAGCACGCCGAAGATCACGGCGGCCGTGGCCAGCGACGCCTGCCGTACCCCGTCGATGTTGCGGTCCCGCAGCAGGGGGTGGAGATAGCGCATGTCAGACCGCCCGCAGGCTGCCCGGGAAAACCTGCGTGATCTCGTCGAGATGAGCCAGCCCGAGGCTGCCGGGCGGCGGCACCAGCGCTCGACGGGCATCCACGCCGGCGGTGGTGTGGTCCGAGAGGTAGCTGCCCAGGTGCTTCACCCGGATGCCCTGGTGCATCAGGCTCCGGATCGCCCGGGCGAGGTTGGCCGAGCGGCGGTCGTGGTCGACCGTGACGACGAAGACGTACCTCCCGGCGAAGCCGGGCAACGGACGGGAGGCCAGCGAGACGATGTCGATTCCCCGGTCGGCGAACTGCGTGCAGAGTTCGGCGAGCGCTCCCGGACGGGACCAGCCCGGCGTCAGCGCGACGCTCGTCTTCCAGGTCAACCCGTCGGCGTCCACGGCCAGCGGCTCCGACCCGCCGGCCAGGCCGAGGCAGACGAACCGGGTGTACGCGCCGGGATGGTCCTCGACCGCACGGCCGTGGACCCGCACGGGGTACGCCTCGTCGAGGCCGGGGGCGCCGATGGCGATCAGCCCCGGTCGCTCCGCGGCGGCCCGGACCGCGGCGGCGGTGCTCGGGAAGTGCTCCACCGGCAGGCCGGTGCGACTGACGTACCGCGTGCACTGGGCGAGCCCGTGCGGGTGGCTGCCGACCGCCGTGGGCGGGGTGTCGGCCGCCACCGACACGTACGCGTCGAAAGTGATCCGGACGGAGGCCTCCCGCATGATCAGCACCGGGTCGGCACGGAAGACGATCCCGTCCAGGCTCGCCGTCACGATGCCCTCGACCGTGTTCTCGATCGGGACGACGCCGAAGTCGTAGCGGCCCTCGGCGACCCCGGCGATCACGGCCGGGATGCTCCCGTCGGCCCGCAGGTCGGCGGCTGTCCCGTGCAGGAGTCGCGCCCCCTGATGGGTGAAGGTGCCCTCGGGCCCGAGGAACCCGATCACCGGCCGCCCGCCACGGATCCTCTCGCCGCCACCGTCCAACGCCGCACTCCCCATGCCCTCGGCCGGCCGGCCGCACACCGCGTCGGCCCTACGCACGCCGGTGCACACTATCGCCCGAGGACCGGATCGCCAGCCCCCGACCCATCGAAGCAAGTCGGTTGGATGGATCGGGTCGGCCTCGGACGGGTGCGGCCCACCGGCCCCCGGCGACACCCGCCCGCCGGTCGCTCCGGCGCGCAGCCGGCCGGCGGGTGCTCAGGCGCGCAGCCGGCCGGCGACCGCCGCCACCTGCTCGTCGGACTCGGTCAGCGCCACCCGGACGTGCTGCCGGCCACCCGGCCCGTAGAGGGTGCCCGCAGCGGCCAGGATGCCCCGCCGGGCCAGCCAGTCGACCGTCTCCCAGCAGTCCTCACCCCGGGTCAGCCAGAGGTAGAGCCCGGCCTCGGAGTGCTCGACGGAGAAGCCCGCGCCGGTGAACGCGGCATGCAGGGCGTCCCGCCTGGCCCGGTAGCGCTCCCGCTGCTCGTCGGCGTGCCGCTCGTCGCGCAACGCGGCCACCATCGCCGCCTGCACCGGCGCCGGCACGATCATCCCGGCGTGCTTGCGGACCTTGAGCAGCTCCGCCACCAGCGCCGGATCACCCGCCACGAAGCCCGCCCGGTAGCCGGCCAGGTTGGACCGCTTGGAGAGCGAGTGCACGGCCAGCACACCGTCGTACGATCCGCCGCAGACCTCGGGCGAGAGCACCGACACGGGCTCGGCGGACCAGCCCAGCGGCAGGTAGCACTCGTCGCTGGCGACCACCGCGCCGCGCTCCCGGGCCCAGTCGACCACCTTGCGCAGGTGGGCCGCCGGCAGCACCCGGCCCGTCGGGTTGCCCGGGGAGTTGACCCAGACCAGGCGCACCCGGGGGGTGGGGCCGACGGCGGTCAGCGAGTCGGCGCGGACGACGGTGGCACCGGCGAGCCGGGCCCCGTCCTCATAGGTCGGGTAGGCGACCGACGGCACCACGACGACGTCCCCGGGGCCGATCCCGAGCAGGGTCGGCAGCCAGGCGACCAGTTCCTTGGAGCCGATCGTCGGCAGCACGCCGAGGCCGTCGACGCCGGCACCGCAGGCCCGCGCGACCCACGCCGCGATCGTCTCCCGCAGCACCGGGGCGCCGGCGGTCAGCGGGTAGCCCGGAGCGTCGGACGCGTCGGCCAGCGCCCGCCGGATCACCTCGGGCACCGGGTCGACCGGCGTACCCATGGAGAGGTTGATCAGCCCCTCAGGATGCGCCGCGGCCAGTGCGGCCGCGGCCTCCAGAGCGTCCCAGGTGAACTCGGGCAGCCGTGACGAGACCGGCGCGGGCCGGTTCAGTGGCCCTCGCCGCGCGGCGGCTGCGCGGCGACGAAGGTCGCGTCCTTCTCCACCTTGCCGATCTTCGAGGCACCGCCGGGCGAGCCCAACTCCTCGAAGAACTCGTAGTTGGCGCCGGTGTAGTCCTTCCACTGCTCGGGGACGTCGTCCTCGTAGAAGATCGCCTCGACCGGGCAGACCGGCTCACAGGCACCGCAGTCGACACACTCGTCGGGGTGGATGTAGAGCATCCGGTTGCCCTCGTAAATGCAGTCAACCGGGCATTCCTCGATGCAAGCCTTGTCGAGCACATCCACGCACGGTTCGGCGATGATGTAGGTCACCGGTCTTCTCCTCCGCAAGACACGCCGCGATCACCCGCGACGGTTAGAGCCTAGTATCTCGCCGGGGAGGGGGTCGATCGTGCTCCGACAGCAGGATGTGGGACATCGGATAGTGGTGCGCCGAATCGTGGGGATTCGCGAAGGTCGGCCGCTCTTCTCGGACGCCCTCGGCGAGCTGGTGGAGCTGAGCGAAACCCATCTCACCGTCGCCACCGCGCAGGGCCGGCTCCGGGTCCCGGTGGCCGAGGTGCACCGGGCCAAGCGGGTGCCGCCGACCCGCCGGCCCACCGCCGCGGCGGTGGTCGAGCTGGAACTGGCCGCCGACGAGGCCTGGCCCGCCGCCGTCCGGGACCGGCTCGGCGGCTGGCTGCTGCGCGCCGCCGACGGTTGGACCGGCCGGGCCAACTCGGCGCTGCCCGTGGGCGACCCGGACCGCCCCCTGCCCGCCGCACTCGACGCGGTGGAGCGCTGGTACGCCGACCTCGGCCAACCGCCGATGGTCAACACCCCGTTGCCCCTCGCCAACCCGGTCGGCGCGGAACTGGACGCCCGCGGCTGGGACAGCGGGCCGCCCGTACTGGTGCAGACCGTGCCGCTGGCCGCGCTCGTACAGACCGCACCGCCGGCCGTGCCAGCGCAGACCGCATCGCCGGCCACGCTTACGCAGACCGCACCGCCGGCCGTGCTTACGCAGACCGCACCGCCGGCCGTGCCGGAACGCGACGGCCCAACGCCGGTCGAGCTGACCGCCGCGCCGTCGGACGACTGGCTCACCGTCGCCGCCGGCCGCAAGGGCGGCCTGCCGGACGCCGCCCGGCACGTGCTCACCGCCGTGGACCAGGTCTGTTTCGCCCACGTGTACGCCGACGGCACGCTGCTCGCCATCGGCCGGGGCACGGTCACCGGGCAGGGACGCTGGCTCGGGCTCAGCCTGATCGAGGTGCTGCCCGAGGCGAGACGGCAGGGCCTGGCCGGACGGATCATCCGCGCGCTCGCCGACTGGGGCGTCGCGGCCGGCGCCTCGCACGCCTTCCTCCAGGTCGAGCAGCGCAACACTCCGGCCGTAGCTCTCTACCGCGCCCTCGGCTTCACCACCCACCACACCTACCTCACCCGCATCGCCCCGCACTGACCGCCGTCCAGCCCGCCACACCCGCCACCCGGCCACCCCGCCCACCGCACGCCCCGCCCGCTGCGCGCCCGCCCCCGCCGCGCCCGCACCGGCCCGCGCCCGGCCCCGCCCCCGCCGCGCCCGCACCTGGCCGCGCCCGGCCCCACCCCCGCTTCCGCCCGCCCGCTCGGGGTCCGCTCCGCGCGCCGCCCCGGTGATCAGGACGGCATGGACGTTATCCGGCCGTTTTAGGGTCCATGGCGTCCTGATCACCGCTGGTTGGGCTGTCACTGACGCGCCGGCCCCGCTCCCGCCCGCACCCCGCCCGCTCGGCTCGTCTCGGCGCTCGGCCCGGCGCTCCGCTCGGCGCTCGGCCCGGCGCTCCGCTCGGCGCTCGGCCTCGGCGATCTTGCACTTTGTGCCCCGACAAAGCCGACATTCGCCGCAATGCCTGGGCACAAAGTGCAAGATCGCGGGCGCAGGGGCGGGGAGGGCGGGAGGGATGGGGGGGGTGGGGGTGGGGTGGGGGTGGGGGTGGTTAGCGGCGGACTATGCGGCGGGGCTTGGTGGCCCTGAGTTCGGCGTACCGCTTGAGGGACTGCGAGCGGTGATCCAGGCCGAGCGCCGTGAGGAGCAGGAAGCCGAGCAGCACGCCGACGCCGGCCGCCGCGAGGTAGAGCCAGATCTGGGCGAAGAAGGTGCCCGCGCCCCCGCCGAACGGGTTGTCGCCGACCAGCAGCGGCCCGACCAGCACCGTGAACAGCAGCGCGATCCCGACCGCGGCGGCCAGGTCCGCTCCCCAGGCGGCGACCGGCCGGCGCTTCCCCCAGATGAAAGCGACCGCGGCCAGGGCCAGCCCGACCACCACGAACATCCCCAGCGACACCCGGTCGGCGGCGGCCGTGTCGTCGCCGTCGAAGCCGAACCGGGTGATCAGCCGGGCAACCACGTTGACCGAGAACAACGCGACCGCGAGGACCCCGATCGCGCGCCACCGCTCACTCATCGCACGCCTCCCGCCGTACCGCCCGCCGGGCTGGCGGGCTTCCTGGCTGGAATGTCTACCACCGGAACCTGTGCGTCGTCAGTCCCCCGACCGGACGGGTGGCGGTGCCAGGACCTGCCGGAAGCCCATCACCGCGAAGGTCATCGCGCCGGCCACGATCATCGCCAGGCCGACCCAGTTGTCGCCGGAGACCAGCAGGTCCCCCTCGGCGGTACGGACCGCCGCGACCGCCATCAGTACGAACCAGGGCGTCGCTGGCAGCGCCACCGCCCAGCGGCGGCCGACCGTCGCGTGCGCGAACCAGCTCAGCGCGATGTTCGCGCCGATGGCGATGAGCACCGAGACGCCGATCAGCTGCCCGCCGACCCGGAGCGTGGCCAGCAGCAGCTCCAGCACCGCGGTGAGCGTCCCCGCGAGGACGGCGACCAGCCCACCGGCCACCCGCAGGGCGAGGTCGAGCAGCCGCCGGGACTGTCCGGACGGCGGCGGCGGGACGGTCTCCTCCGGGACGGCCGACATCGACGCGACCGGCAGTGTCACCGGTGACCGGCCGCCGCGACCGGGGACCGGTCCGGGCCGTCGGCGACGTCGAGCCCGGCGAAGAGGTCGTTCTCCCAGCCGTACGGGCCGACGCCCGGCCCCTTCTCCCCCACCGCGAGGGTGTAGTACTCCACGCCCATGAACTCGCTGCCGAAGCTGCCGGCGATCGAGTAGAGCCAGGAGGCGTCGGGGATCTGGGTGGCGTGCGCGCGCATCGCCGTCTCCTTGGCGGCGTGCTGCTCGGTGGCGTCGATCCGGGCGGCAATCTGCGGGTCCGGGGTGCCGAAGGGCAGCTCCGAGATTTCCTGGATGCCGGCGAAGGGATTGTCCGACGACTCGGCGAAGTGGGTCAGGCCGGCCTCCAGCACGCTGAGCGGCATCGCGGTCCAATAGATCTTCGCCGGGGCGAAGCCCTCCGCGCGGGCCAGCTCGTACGCGCGCATCGCCACCCGGTGCGCCTGGATGTGGTCCGGGTGCCCGTAGAAGCCGTTGTCGTCGTACGTGACCATGACCTGCGGGCGTACCTCCCGCATGATCTCCACCAGGTGCCCGGCGGCCTCGTCGAGGTCGGCCTGCCAGAAGGCCCGGGGGTGCTCGTTGGTGGCGAGGCCCATCATGCCGGAGTCGCGGTAGCGGCCGGCGCCGCCGAGGAAGCGGTGGTCGGTGACGCCGAGCGCGGCGCAGGCGGCACTCAGCTCGGCGATCCGCCAGCCGCCGAGCTGGTCGGCCTCGGCCGCGGCGAGCTGGGCCAGCGCCGGCACGTGGATCTCGCCCTCCTCGCCGAGGGTGCAGGTCACCAGAGTGACGTGGGCGCCGGCGGCGGCATAGTGCGCCATCGTCGAACCGGTGCCGATGGACTCGTCGTCGGGGTGCGCGTGGACCAGCAGGAGGCGGCGGTCAGGCAGCGTCGTCACGCTGGTCACTCTAACCGGCGGTTCTCCTCCGCCGGCCCTGACGCGTCCGCGCAGGTCGGCCACATCACCCCCGGCCGCCGCTCTACGATCTGGGCTGTGGACTTTCCGGAGCTGGCCGCCCGCACCCGCCGGTTCAGCCGCGGAGCGCCGCGGGCCGTCACCGTGGCCGACGACGGCTCCCGGGTGGTCTTCCTGCGCTCGGCCGGCCCGGAGGACCCGGCCGAAGCGCTCTGGCTGCTCGACGTGGCGACCGGCGAGGAGCGGCTGGTCGCCGACCCGGCGGCGCTGCTCGGGGCCGACGCCGACGCCGGTGCGCTGAGCCCGGGCGAGCGCGCGCTGCGCGAACGGTTGCGGCTGAGCGCCTCCGGCATCGGCTCGTACGCGCTGGACGGCACCGGCCGGGTGGCGGTGTTCGCGCTGGCCGGGCGGCTGTTCCGGGCCGACCTGGTGCACGGCGACGTGGTCGAGGTGGCCACCGTCGGCCCGGTGCTCGACCCTCGGCCCGATCCCACCGGACAGCGTCTGGCGTACGTCACCGACGCCGCCGAGGGGGTCCACCGGGGGCAGCTGCGGGTGGTCGAGGACGACGGCACGGACACCCTGCTGGCCGGCGAGGACTCCGGGGTGGCCTGGGGGCTGGCCGAGCACATCGCGGCCGAGGAGTTCCACCGGTTCCGCGGCTACTGGTGGGCGCCGGACGGTCGTTCGGTGCTGGCCGCCCGGGTGGACGAGTCCCGGGTGGAACGCTGGCACCTGCACGACCCCGCCGACCCGGCGAGCCCGCCGACCACGATCGCGTACCCCCGGGCAGGCAGCACGAACGCCGAGGTGAGCCTGCACCTGCTGGACCTCGACGACGGCTGGGTCGACGTGCACTGGGACCGGGAGACCTACCCGTACCTGGCCAGCGTCCACTGGGCCGAGGGCGGCCCGCTGATCACCGTGCTGCGCCGTTCCCAGCAGCACGGCCTGGTGCTCGCCGTCGACCCGCGCACCGGCGAGACCCAGGTGCACGCCGAGTTGGCCGACCCGCGCTGGGTGGAGCCGATCCCCGGCACCCCGGCACATCTGCCCGACGGCCGGGTGCTGGTCGGCGGCGAACTCGCCCACGACGGGTACGACGCCCGCTGCCTCTTCGCCGACGGGACCCTGCTCACCCCGCCGTCGCTCTACGTACGGCGGGTGGTGGGGCGGCTGGCCGGCGGCGACGGCCCGGCCGACCTGCTGGTGGAGGCGAGCGACGGGGAGCCGAGCGAGCGGCACCTGTTCCGGGTGCGTACCACCATCGGTGGCGGCGTGGACGCCCGCCGGATCACCACCGACCCGGGCTGGCACACCGCCGCCGTGGGCGGGGACGTGCTGGTGGTGGGGAGCGCCTCGCTCGACCATCCGGGCACCCGGTGGACGGTGTGGCAGGGGGAACGCGAGGTGGCCGTGCTGCGTTCGCTGGCCGCCACCCCGCCGTATTCACCGCTGCCGCTGCTGGAGCGGGTCACCGACCGGCGGCTGCCGACGGCCGTGCTCTATCCGGACAACTACGTCACCGGCCGGCGGCTGCCGGTGCTGCTGGACGTCTACGGCGGGCCTGGGCACCAGGAGGTGCTGGCGGCCCGCGCGGCGTGGCTGGAGCGGCAGTGGTGGGCCGACGCCGGCTTCGCGGTGGTCACCATCGACAACCGTGGTACGCCGGGCGTGGCCCCCTCCTTCGAGAAGGCGATCCACCGGCGGGTGGGCGACGTCGTCATGCAGGACCAGTTGGACGCGCTTACCGCGCTGGCCGGTAAGCACCCCGACCTGGACCTGGGCCGGGTGGCGGTGCGCGGTTGGTCGTTCGGCGGCTGGCTGGCCGGGCTGGCGGTGCTGCGGCACCCGGAGCTGTTCCGGTGCGGCATCGTCGGGGCACCGGTCACCGACTGGGCGCTGTACGACACCGCCTACACGGAGCGCTACCTGGGCCTGCCGGACGACGGAACGGACATCTACGCGCACCACTCACTGGTGGAGCTGGCCGGCGAGCAGGTGCCGGGTCCGGAGGCGGCCCGGCCGCTGCTGCTGGTGCACGGGCTGGTCGACGACAACGTGGTGGCCGCGCACACGCTGCGGCTGTCCGCGGCGCTGCTCGCGACCGGCCGGCCGCACTCGGTGCTCCCGATCACCGGGGCCACCCACATGGCCGCCGGCGGTACGGCGGAACACCTGCTCAGGCTCGAACTGGACTTCGTCCGCCGCCACCTCTGACCCCACCCCCGCCACCCCCGCCACGCCGCCCCCACGCGCCCCACCCCGCCACGCCGGCGCCCCCGCCACGGCGATCTTGTACTTACTGCCCCAGCTAAAGGGATATCTGGCACAGATCAAGGGCACAAAGTGCAAGATCGCGGGGCGGGGCTACAAGAATCGCGGGGGCAGGGGCAGAACGGGGGCGAGACGAGGGCGGAGCGGGGGCAGGGGAAGGGCGGGGCCCGTCTACACGGCGACCCCCGGTCGACGACGTTGTCGGCCGGGGGTCGGTCCGTGCTGGTGTCACCGTACGGGTGTCACCGGGTCACGGGTGGTGTCACTGCTTGACGTAGGCGTCCACGAAGCTCGGCCAGCCGAAGATGCTGCCGATGAAGACGCCGCCGGCCTTCTCGCCGTGGGCGACGGAGACCACCTCGGTGTAGAGCGGTACGGCCGGTGCGGACTCCTTCATCAGCCGCTCGTCGATCTTGCTCCACTCGTCGGCCTGCTTGGCCGGGTCGAGCGCGAGCACCCGGTCGAACTCCGCGTTGAGCGCGTCGTTGTTGAGCTGGGAGGTGTTGCTGTTGCCCTCGGCCTTGATGCCGCGGCCGTCGAAGAGCACCGGCAGGATCGAGGCGCCGCTGGGCCAGTCGGCCGCCCACGAGTCGACCCAGAGGTCGTACGGGTTGTCCTTCTTCTTCACCGTGTCGAGGTAGCCGTCCTCGGGGATCGTCTTGATCGTGACGGTGAAGCCGGCCTTCTCCAGCGCGTTCTTGATCTGGGTCGCCCGCTCCTGGGAGCTGGTCACGTCGGAGGTGAGCAGCACCAGGTTCTGCGTCTTGCCGGCGAGCAGTTCCTTGGCCTTCTCCGGGTTGCCGCCGTCGCCGGCCGGGTACGCGTCGAACTGCTTGTAGCCGAGCGTGGTGGGCGGCAGCAGCGTGGTCAGCGGCACGGCGCCGTAGGGGCCGCCGAGGTTCTTGGTGATGCTGGTGCGGTCGATCGCGTGGTTGATCGCCTGCCGCACCGACAGGTCGGTGACCCGGGTGGTGTTGATGCTCAGCCGGTACGCGTTAGGCGTGGCCGCGACGATCATCCGCGCCTTGAGCGCGGCGTCGCCGGTGACCTTGGCGATCAGCTCCGACGGGACACCGCCGGTGGCGACCGCCGCGGCGTCGTTGCCGGTGCCGGCGAGCACCCGGTTGGTCTGGGCGGCCTGGTCCGCGCCCAGGGACCAGATGAACTTGTCCGGGTACTGGTGGCGCACGGCGTCGGTGGCCGGGTCCCAGTGCTCGTTGCGCTCGAGCACGATCTCGACGCCCGGCGTGTGCTTGGTCATCTTGTACGGGCCCGACGAGAACGGCTGGTTGTCCAGGTTGACGCCGGTGTCCTTGTCGGCCGGCAGCGGCGCGGTGGCCGGCAGCGAGACGGCGAACGGCAGGTCACAGCGGGGCTTGTTGAACTCGAAGCGCAGGGTCCGCTCGTCCGGCGTGGTCAGCCCCGGCGGCAGCGACGTCTTGTTGGCCTTGAAGTCCCACTTGGTGTCGTACTGCGGGCTGTCGACCAGCCACTCCTGCAGGTAGGTCGGGCCGCCGGTGAGGTCCGGGTCGAAGGACCGGGCGATGCCGTACGCGAGCTCCTTGCTGGTGATCGGCCGGCCGTCCTCGAACTTCACCCCCTGCTTGACCTTGAACTCCCAGACCTTGCAGTCGTTGTTGACGTTGGTGCCGGGGGTCTCGGCCAGGTCACCGACCAGGGTGACGTTGCCCTTGCCGTCGTCCTTGAACGTGGTGAGGAAGCGGGCGTAGAGCTGGCTCCCCATCAGGCCGGCGAACGAGTAGATCCGCTGCGGGTCCATGTGGGAGATCTTGTTCTCCCGCAGGATGTAGAACGTGCCGCCCTTGGCCGCGCCGGACACCTCCGGCGCAGGGCCGAGAGAGTCCTTGGGGTCCGTCGCGATGGCACCGGTGCGCGGCTTGGTGGTGTCCACGCCGCCGGTGTCGTCGCCGGTGTTCTCGCTGCACGCACTGAGGGAGACCATCAGTGCTATCGCACCGCCCAGGGCGGTGACGCGCCTTGCTCGCATACTCACTCCTCCGGATCACCGATGAAGGAAAGCTTCGCTCAGATTCCCAGGTCGGTAGATTTCGATCAGATAACGGGGCCACAACGATCGGCACCCGGGACGTGGCGGGTCAGCCGAGACGCACCCGGGGGTCGATGAACGCGTAGAGCAGGTCGACGACCATGTTGGCGACGACCACGAACAGCGCGGAGATCAGCACGGTGGCCATGATGGTCGGCAGGTCGCCCTGCCGGACCGCCTCCACCGCCGTACGCCCCAACCCCTGGATGCCGAAGGTGGTCTCGGTGATCACCGTGCCGCCGAGCGCCGTGCCCACGTCGAGACCGGCGATGGTGACGATCGGCGTGATGGCCGCGCGCAGCGCGTGCCTCCCGTACACCTGCCGCTTCGGCATGCCCTTGGCCCGGGCGGTGCGCACGTAGTCCTCCGAGAGCGTCTCCAGCATCTGCGCCCGGGACAGCCGGGCGTAGATCGCGGAGAAGAGCAACGCCAGGGTGACCCAGGCCAGCACCAGCCCCCGCGCCCACTCCAGCGGATTCTCGAACAGCGGCGTGTACCGCGGCGTGGGCAGGATCTTCAGGGTGTAGACGAAGATCAGCAGCAGCACCGCGCCGACGAAGTAGAGCTGGAGCGAGGCGAAGGTCAGGGTGAGGCCGATCGAGATCCGGTCCAGCAGCGAACCCCGCCGCAGGGCGGAGACCATGCCGAGCCCCACCCCGATGGCGAGCCACAGCACCGCCGCCGGCAGGACGATGCTCAACGTCACCGGCAGCACCCGGGCGAAGGTGTCGCTGACCGCCTCGCTGTTGACGTACGAGTAGCCGAGGCAGGGCACCGCGCACTCGCCGCCCTGGGCACTGCCCAGGTCACGGCCGACGAAGATGCCCTTCATGTAGTTGGCGTACTGCTCCACCTTGGGATCGTTGAGCCCCAGCTCGGTGCGTACCCGCTCCAGTCGCTCGGCGTTGCAGTTCTTCGGGCACATGCCGGTCACCGGGTCGGCGGGCAGCGCGAAGAACAGCAGGAAGCTGACCACACTCACCGCGAACAGCACCGAGACCGCCAGCAGCACCCGCTTCAGCAGGAAGCGCACCATGCGCAGAACCCCTTACCGTGACGACTTCGGGTCGAGCGCGTCACGCAACGCGTCGCCGAAGAGGTTGAACGCCAGCACGAGCGCGAAGATCGTGATGCCGGGGAAGAAGACGTAGGCCGCGTCGGTCTGCAGATAGTCGATGCTCCGGTAGATCATCCGGCCGAAGCTGGGCACCGACTCGGGCAGCCCGACGCCGAGGAAGGACAGCGCCGCCTCGCTGGTCACGTACGAGGGCACCAGCAGCGAGAACGACACCAGGATCGGGGCCCAGATGTTCGGCAGCAGCTGCCGGAAGAGCATGTGCCCGAGCCCCGCGCCACTGGCCTTCGCCGCCTCGACGAACTCGCGTTCGCGCAGCGACACCACCTGCCCCCGGACCAACCGGGCGGTGCCGGTCCAGCCGAACGCGGTGAAGACCACGATCAGCGTGGTGACCGCGAACCAGGTCGGCACCTCGTCGCGCGGTCCGTAGAAACGCAGCGAGAACGTCGGCACCACGGCCAGCGCGAAGATCAGGAACGGCATCGCCAGGGCGACGTCGGTGATCCAACTGATCACCGCGTCCACCGCCCCGCCGAGGTAGCCGGCGATGATCCCGAGGACCACGCCGATCGTCGTGGTGATCAGGGCAGCGCCGAGCGCGATCAGCAGCGAGGTGCGGATGCCGTAGATCATCCGGATGAAGATGTCCCGGCCCAGGCCGGGCTCCAGGCCGAACCAGTGGTCGCCGCTGATCCCGCCGACATATCCCAGCGGCATCCCGGTGCTGTCCAGCAGGTCGCCGAACTGCTGGTTCGGCGACACCCCGTAGAGCCGTTGGACCAGGGGCGCACCCACCGCCAGCAGCACGAAGAAGACCAGCACCACGCCGCTCACCAGGGCGGTGCGGTCGCCTCGCAGCCGGCTCCAGACGAGCTGGCCGGGCGAACGGCCGACCAGCGTCTTCTGCTCGCCGTCGGCACCGCCGGACTCGATCTCGGCCAGCGCCGTGCCCTCGACCGGGGACAGGCTCATTTCGACACCTCCTCGGCGGTCGTACCGGACCCGGTCGCCCCGAGGTCCGCCGGCCGCGCGTCGTCACCGACCGGCCCCGTCTCCGGGAAGTGGCAGGCGGTGGCCTGGTCGCCGCCGCGCGACACCAGTGCCGGCTCCTCGGTGGCGCAGCGCTCCTGTGCCTTCCAGCACCGGGTGCGGAAGCGGCATCCCGACGGCGGGTCCAGCGGCGTCGGGACGTCACCGGAGAGCCGGATCCGGCCCGCCGCGCCGAGCTGGGTGACGTCGGGAATCGCCGAGAGCAGCGCCCGGGTGTACGGATGCTGCGGGCGTTCGTAGATGTCGGCCCGGTCACCGATCTCGACGACCTTGCCGAGGTACATGACGGCGACCCGCTGGCAGAAGTGCCGCACCACGGCCAGGTCGTGGGCGATGAAGACGAACGCCAGGTCGAGATCGCGTTGCAGGTCGCGCAGCAGGTTGACCACCTGCGCCTGGATCGACACGTCCAGGGCGGAGACCGGCTCGTCGGCGACGATCAGCTTGGGGCGCAGCGCGAGCGCGCGGGCGATGCCGATGCGCTGCCGCTGGCCGCCGGAGAACTCGTGCGGGTAGCGGTTGTAGTGCTCCGGGTTCAGCCCGACCAGTTCCAGCAGCTCCTGGACCCGCTTCTTCACCCCGCCCGGCGGGTTGATCCCGTTGACCTGCAACGGCATCGCCACGATCCGGCCGACGGTGTGCCGGGGGTTCAACGAGGCGTACGGGTCCTGGAAGATGATCTGGAGGTCCTGCCGCAACGAACGCAGCTCACGGCGACCCGCGTGGGTGATGTCCCGCCCGGCGAACTCGATGCTCCCCGCCGTCGGCTCCAGCAGACGCACCAGCATTCGCCCGGTGGTCGTCTTGCCGCAGCCGGACTCGCCCACCAGGCCGAGCGTCTCGCCCGGCCGCACGTCGAAGTCCAGCCCGTCCACGGCCCGGACCAGCCCGGTGCGCCGCAGACCGTTGCGTACCGGGAAGTGCTTGGCCAGCCCGCGCACCCGCAGCAGCGGCTCCTCGGTCCCGGCCGGTCGCACCGGCGCCGTGTCGGCCTGGACTGCATTCCTCGCGCTCACCGGGCCACTCCCACGTGTGCGATGTCCTCCGCGTACAGCCGGGTCCGGTCGTCGGCGGAGAGGTGACAGGCCACCAGGTGGCCGGGTGCGCCTGCCGGGCGCAGCTCGGGGACCTCCGTGCGGGACAGGTCACCGTTGCGGTCGGCGTACCGGCAGCGCGGGTGGAAGGCGCAGCCGGACGGCAGGTTGATCAGGCTCGGCGGGTTGCCCCTGATCGGCACCAGGTCCGCGTCCGCGTCGCCGTGCAGGGAGGGCACGCTGGAGAGCAGGCCCCAGGTGTACGGGTGCTGCGGCCGGCGGAGCACCTGCTCGACGCTGCCGTGCTCGACGGCCCGCCCGCCGTACATGACCAGCACCTCGTCCGCGACCTGGCTGACCACACCGAGATCGTGGGTGATCAGGATGATCGCGGAGTGGAACTCGGCCTGGAGGTCGGCGAGCAGGTCGAGGATCTGCGCCTGCACCGTCACGTCCAGGGCGGTGGTCGGCTCGTCGGCGATCAGCAGGTCCGGGTCGTTGACCAGCGCCATGGCGATCATCGCCCGCTGCCGCATGCCGCCGGAGAACTCGTGCGGGTACTGGTCGAAGCGGCGGGCCGGCTGCGGGATGCCGACCCGGCCCAGCATGTCCACCGCGCGCTGCCGGGCCTCGCGCTTGCCGGCCTTCGGGTGGTGCACCCGGTACGCCTCGACGATCTGCTTGCCCACCGTGTAGTACGGGTGCAGCGCCGACAGCGGGTCCTGGAAGATCATTGCCATGTCCCGGCCGCGCAGCCGGCGTACCTCCTCGTCCGGCAGGCCGACCAGCTGGCGGCCACCGACGGAGATCTCCCCGGTGATGCCGGCCCGCTTGCCGTTGTGCAGCCCGAGGATGGCCAGCGAGGTGACGCTCTTGCCCGAGCCGGACTCGCCGACGATACCGAGGGTGCGTCCGCGGGCCACCTCGAACGACACCCCGTCGACGGCGCGCACCACGCCGTCCTCGGTGTCGAAGCGGACCCGCAGGTCGCTCACCCGCAGGTAAGGGTCCTGGCCGGAGCGCTGCTCCGGCATGCTGGGGCGGTCCGGTTTCCCGGACGGCGCCGACTCCGGCCTGTCCACGACCGCCTCCCTCAGTGACGAAGAGAACTTACAGGAAAGCACTGAGGGTGAAAATAAGCTACATGTCGGGGACTGTCAGCGGGCCACAGCGTAACGACTCTGCAACGGGTATGAACACCCCTCACCAGCGCATCCACGGTCACGACTGGAACGCCACGCACTTCGCACGCCAGGTGCGACCGTGGTTGCGGCCGGAGCATCTCGTCCCCTGACGCCCTCCACGGCGGACTCCGGCCGGCGACGCTTCCGGGTGAGTCGCTGCCGTACCCGGGACAGGCGTCCGGTGAGGTTCTTAACATCCGGACATCGATCATCGTTCAGGGCTTCCCACCAGCAAGGACACACGGGACACTGCCTTGCGCGGACGGCCCGCGGAGATCGGCGTAACGTGTGTCACTTAGCTGCGCCGTATCGTCGGCGCGGTCGTTGGTGTGCGCATGACGTGGCAAGCGGGTGCGGGTTCGCCGGTCCGCGTGCCGACCGGAACTTGATCCGCCCGCGTGTGCGGGCCCCGTCAGGGAGACGACTCGAATGACATCAACGTCGGCCACGCCGCCGACCCTCAAGCCGCGGGGCGCGCGGGCGCGCGCCGCCATCGCGGCGAAGACGTTGCGTACCGACCGCTGGTGGCTCGCCCCGCTGATCACCGTGGTCGGGCTCAGCGCGTGGATCGCGTACGCGACGGTCCGGGTCTTCATGCACGACTACTACTGGGTCGAGGACTTCCACTACCTGACCCCGTTCTACTCCCCGTGCGTGACGGAGCGGTGCCTGCCGGAGGCCGCACACTTCGGACGGTTCCTGCCCGACTGGTGGATCATCCCGGACGCCGCGCTGACCCTGCCGTTCCTGCTGCTGTTCCGGCTCACCTGCTACTACTACCGCAAGGCGTACTACCGGTCGTTCTGGCTGTCGCCGCCGGCCTGCGCCGTGCCGGACGGGCACAAGACCTACAGCGGCGAGACCCGGTTCCCGCTGCTCGGCCAGAACCTGCACCGCTACTTCTTCTACGCCGCCGCGATCATCTCGCTGATCAACACCTGGGACGCGATCCTGGCCTTCCACTCGCCGAAGGGCTTCGGCTTCGGGCTGGGCAACATCATCCTGCTCGTCAACGTGGTCATGCTGTGGGCGTACACGATCTCCTGTCACTCGTGCCGGCACATCATCGGCGGGCGGCTCAAGCACTTCTCCAAGCACCCGGTGCGCTACCGGGCCTGGACCTTCATCTCCGCCCTGAACGTCCGGCACATGCAGCTCGCCTGGATCACCCTCGGCACGCTGGCCCTGACGGACTTCTACGTCATGGCGGTCGCGGCCGAGTGGATCAACGACCTGCGGTTCATCAACTAGAGGGCCCCCTGACATGACGAATCCTCACCACCAGACGAGCTCCACCACGCGAATCGAACGACACCACTACGACGTCGTCGTGATCGGGGCCGGCGGCGCCGGCCTGCGCGCGGCGATCGAGGCCCGGCTCGCCGGCAAGAAGACCGCGATCATCTCCAAGTCGCTCTTCGGCAAGGCGCACACGGTGATGGCCGAGGGCGGGGCCGCCGCCGCCATGGGGAACGCGAACAGCCGGGACAACTGGCAGGTGCACTTCCGCGACACGATGCGCGGCGGCAAGTTCCTCAACAACTTCCGGATGGCCGAGCTGCACGCGAAGGAGTCGCCGCAGCGGATCTGGGAGCTGGAGACGTACGGCGCGCTCTTCGACCGCACCAAGGACGGGAAGATCTCGCAGCGCAACTTCGGTGGCCACGAGTATCCCCGGCTGGCACACGTCGGCGACCGGACCGGCCTGGAGCTGATCCGCACCCTCCAGCAGAAGATCGTCTCCCTCCAGCAGGAGGACAAGCGGGACCACGGCTCGTACGACGCCCGGATCAAGGTCTTCGCCGAGACCACCGTCACCGAGCTGCTGCTCGACGGCGACCGGGTCGCCGGCGCGTTCGGCTACTACCGGGAGTCCGGCGAGTTCGTCCTCTTCGAGGCGCCGTCGGTGGTGCTGGCGACCGGCGGTGTCGGCCGGTCCTACAAGGTCACCTCGAACTCCTGGGAGTACACGGGTGACGGGCACGCGCTGGCGCTGCGGGCCGGCGCGACGCTGATCAACATGGAGTTCCTCCAGTTCCACCCGACCGGCATGGTCTGGCCGGTGTCGGTGAAGGGCATCCTGGTCACCGAGTCCGTGCGCGGCGACGGCGGCGTGCTGAAGAACTCCGACGGCAAGCGGTTCATGTTCGACTACGTCCCCGACGTCTTCCGCAAGCAGTACGCGGAGACCGAGGAGGAGGCGGACCGCTGGTACACCGACCCGGACAACAACCGGCGCCCGCCGGAGCTGCTGCCGCGCGACGAGGTGGCCCGGGCGATCAACAGCGAGGTCAAGGCCGGGCGGGGCACCCCCTCGGGCGGCGTCTTCCTGGACATCGCCTCCCGCAAGCCTGCGGAGGAGATCCGCCGCCGCCTGCCGTCGATGTACCACCAGTTCAAGGAGCTGGCCGACGTCGACATCACCAAGGAGCCGATGGAGGTCGGGCCCACCTGTCACTACGTGATGGGCGGCGTCGAGGTCGACCCGGACAGCGGGGCCGCGTTCGGCCACGTGCGGGGGCTCTTCGCGGCGGGCGAGGTGTCCGGCGGCATGCACGGCTCCAACCGGCTCGGCGGCAACTCCCTGTCCGACCTGCTGGTGTTCGGCAAGCGCGCGGGCGGACACGCCGCCTCGTACGCCGACAGCCTCCCCGCGCGCCCGAAGGTGGGCATCGCCGCCGTGGAGGCCGCCGTGGAGACGGCCCTGGCGCCGTTGCAGCGGGACACCGGCGAGAACCCGTACACCCTCCAGCAGGACCTCCAGGTCGTCATGGGCGACATGGTGGGCATCATCCGGCGCGAGGGCGAGCTTGAAGACGCGCTGATCAGGCTGGCGGAGCTGCGGGAGCGGGTGGCGAAGGTCAGCGCGAGCGGCGGCCGGCGTTACAACCCGGGCTGGCACCTGGCGCTCGACCTGCGCAACATGCTGGTGGTCTCGGAGTGCACGGCGAAGGCGGCGCTGGAGCGGCGGGAGTCGCGCGGCGGCCACACCCGGGAGGACCACCCGGCGATGGACCCGACGTGGCGCCGGGTCAACCTGGTCTGCTCGCTCGACGGCGACACGGTGTGCCTGGAGCGCAAGCCGCTGCCGAAGATGCGCCCGGAGCTGATCGGCCTCTTCGACCGCGCGGAGCTGGCCAAGTACCTCACGGACGAGGAACTCGCCGAGTTCGACGCCCACGTCGCCGACGTCGAGACCGAGAAGGAGCGCTGACGCAATGGGTAACCAGAACTCCCCGGCCCCCGGCAAGCCGGGCGCGAAGCGCCAGTTCCGCATCTGGCGCGGCGACGAGACCGGCGGCGACCTGCAGGACTACGCGGTCGAGGTGAACGAGGGCGAGGTCGTCCTCGACGTCATCCACCGCCTCCAGGCGACCGAGGCCCCCGACCTGGCCTGCCGCTGGAACTGCAAGGCCGGCAAGTGCGGCTCCTGCTCGATGGAGATCAACGGCAAGCCGCGGCTGAGCTGCATGACCCGGATGTCCACCTTCACGGAGGACGAGACGGTCACGGTCACCCCGCTGCGCACCTTCCCCGTGATCCGGGACCTGGTCACCGACGTCTCGTTCAACTACGAGAAGGCCCGGGAGACGCCGGCGTTCGCGCCGCCGGCCGACCTGGCACCCGGCGACTACCGGATGCAGCAGGTCGACGTGGAACGCTCGCAGGAGTTCCGCAAGTGCATCGAGTGCTTCCTGTGCCAGAACGTCTGCCACGTCATCCGTGACCACGACGAGAACAAGCAGGCGTTCTCGGGGCCGCGGTACTTCATCCGGGCGGCCGAGCTGGACATGCACCCGCTGGACGCGAAGACCGACCGCAAGGAGTACGCACAGGCCGAGCAGGGCCTCGGATTCTGCAACATCACCAAGTGCTGCACCGAGGTCTGCCCGGAGCACATCAAGATCACGGACAACGGGATCATCCCCATGAAGGAACGGGTCGTCGACCGCAGGTACGATCCCCTTGTGTGGCTTGGTAGCAAGATCTTCCGGAGGGGTCAGGTGCCTCAGACCATCGTGACCAGCGGGCACGCCAGCGGTGCGGTGCGCGGCAGCGCGGCCCACGGGGGCGTGCACTCGCACGCGGGCGGTTCGCACGACCAGCAGGCCGAGGTTCAGGCGCAGAGCGGGGTCAACTGGGACCGTGAGGTGCCGAGGCCGACCGCGCCGGCCGTCGACGACCGCGGCAGGCTGCCGCTGACGGAGCTCACGTTCGACCGGGCGGCGGCGCCGTCACCGTTCGGCGACGACGTGACCTTCCCGCTGCCTCCGGAGCACCTGAACTTCGCCCACCCGGAGCAGGACAAGCACTGACAGCGCAGACGATGACGGGGGCCGCGGCTGATGCCGCAGCCCCCGTCACCTTTCACGCTGGGTGTCCGCTTCCGCTCAGGCCGTCAGGATGGGCCGGAGGGCGGCGACGATGGGCGCGTCGGCGGGGAGCCAGGTGACACTGTCGAGTTCGTCGGCGGAGAGCCAGCGAAGCGCCGAGTGTTCCAGGGCCTGCGGCTGATCGCCGTGCAGCAGCCGGGCCGCGTACACCTTGAGCACCGAGCGGCCGTGGGCCATCCGGACGTTGCGGCCCACCCGGTCGCCGATCTCCACGCGTACGGCCAGTTCCTCGGCGCACTCGCGGGCGAGTGCCGCGGTCTCGCTCTCGCCCGGCTCCACCTTGCCGCCGGGGAACTCCCACATGCCCGCCACCTCGGGCGGGGCGGAACGGGCGCAGGCGAGCACCCGACCATCCCTGATGATCGCCGCTCCGACGATCACCCTGAGGTCCCGTCGTTCGGCCTGCCCGCCGCCATTAGCCCGTTCGGTCCGCACGGGCGTCCAGCGTGCCAGATCAATAGGCGGTTTGGGTAGCGTGGCCCGACCGTCAGGGCAGGAGAACCCGGAAGTGTGGGCGTGGACACACCCCGCATGCGAAGACAGACTAGAAGGCACCGACAAGACACGGGACGGCGACGATTTGGCCACAAGCCGGCAACGGCGCCTGGGAGGTGCGGTGATGCGCGCACTGTTCAGCGGTCGATCCAAGCACGATTATCTCAGCGACGCTCTCACCCTGCTCACCGGCTGGATCCGGGAGGGTGAACAGATCCGACGCACCCTCGCCATCGACGACACGCAGCACGCGGCCCTCACCGAGCGGGTGAAGGTGGTCGCCGACGCGCTGCACCTGCGCCC